>DASRMB010000051.1:0-37957 GCA_035648135.1 Prolixibacteraceae bacterium | reverse complement strand
CCATACGTTCGGTTTTGGCCTGCTCTGTCTCAACAGGCAACTGAGCTTTTGCAAAAACAGACAGCAATATGAAAACTGTTAATAAGTAAATTTTAATTTGATTAATCATTTGATTGATTGTATTTATGGTTTATAATCTTTCTTGATTGTCCGTTTACTTACCTATTTGATTTTTTGTAGCCGTCAATTGTTGTCATTCATAGTCATTCTGTTGTCTTTTCAAGACAGCATACTGATAACAAATTGACTTTTAATAACATTAGGATATCCACGAATTTTTTAACGTCAAATATAATACAATGCTTATCGGACATAGAGCTTTTCGGTTGCAGTTTCTTTAGGGTTTTGAATCGATAATAAATAAACTCCGGATTTTAAACTGACACTGAGATTTATCTTGTCGCTACAATTTTCAAATGTTTGTTTGTACATTAGTTTTCCCTGAATGTTAAAAATTTTTAAGACCAATCCATCAGCATATGACATCCTTCCCAAATTTACAACAAATTGTCCATCCGATATTGGATTGGGTAAAATTTGAATATTATCACCAAGTGTTTCTATCTCTGTCGTTTGTGTATTTATTGTTGAAGTTGTCGAAATTGTCCAAAGTTGATTCATGTTTCCATTATAGTCGTACAACGATAATTGTTTTCCAACTGTTAAGAAATCGCCGGGCACTTCGACTACCCGGTTTCCAAATTTCGATGAAATAACATAATTACCTGTATTTGTGCGTTCTACATCCCAAATTTGACAACCGCCTCCCCAATAAGAATATAAATTCATTTTTGTGCCATTATCGGGAGTACAGCCCAAAGCATCGGCCGACAAACCGCCCAGGGCACAGGTAATTTTATAATAACCGTTATCGAGTTGAGTGAAATCCCATTTCTGACAAAGTTCATTGTTCCATGTCCCTTGTACAATAGGTTCAAATACATCACCCGTGCAACCCCAGTCGTCCCAAACTAAACCACTGTTAACGCTGGTGATTTTGTTTGTACCGTTTTCAATCCAATTTAAATTAACGGAGGGCCATCCATCCTTCCACTCAAATTTACCAATGGCAAGCGTTGGCCAGCCATTTAGGTTGCCATCATAATAATGAAAGGTTGCCCATTCGGTGGTATCCTCATTAAAATATCCAAGACCACCGGGGCCAATAAAGGAACCTGATGTGCCTAAAATTGTTCGCCATCCGCTATAGCCATAATTAGGATATTCCGATCGGCCCACTTGTATATAATAGGTGCTGGCCGCATCTCTGCAACAGAGACCCCGGTTCACAAACATGTAATAATACCCACCATGTTGCACAACCTGCGAATTTTCTGCATCGTAAAGGTTACATGGATTATATTTTGTTTGATTAATAAAATCAAATGGTCTACCTGTCGTTTTATCTAATTCTACCATTCGAATACCGCCTAACCATGAGCCATAACTCAGCCATAATTTTCCATCAGCATCAAAAAAAACATCAGGATCAATTCCATTGGTATTATCATTTGCAGCTACTGACCAGATAACAACACCTTCGTCTGTCCATTCAGGATTATTTAACGATGGGCTGGTAACCAACCCAATACAACACTCGCCACTTCCGGCAGCAGCATAATAAAGATAATATTTACCATTCATATAAATGCATTCCGGAGCCCAGAATGAACCGCTAAAGGCTTTTGCATAAAGAGTTATCCAACTTGGCCAAATTGTTTTTGTATAGGGCGATTTACCATCTGTCCATTTTACCAAATCAGTAGAATACTTTGCGCCAATTCCATCGGCTGTTGTAAATATCCAATAAGTATTTCCGTCTTTTACAATGGATGATGGATCGTGTGCTCCTACTGAACCTTGTAATGCAAAAGCAGTTGTGCTGAAAAACAAAATAATAACAATGCTGAAAAGTTTATAAATTTTTGTTGCGCTTTTACGTATTTTCCTCATGTTCGATAGATTATTAAACTAATTTATAAATAGACAATTACAGGAACCTGTTTGAGTACCTTGACTGTAATTAGTCCGTCAACAATGGAAACAGGAACATCAACACGACGACCGGCATACAAAGCCACTGCTTTTACTGACGATTTTTCAACACCTTTTGGTAAAGGATAGGATAACGTTTTGTCAGATTTAGAATAAAATGCGATCCGTTGTCCATCAACAGGACAGGTAATGTCATCATTGCTGATAATAGTATTTCCCTGATATTTAGCAACAACCAATTCGGGAGAAAGAAATATTGATGAGTTTTCGCTAAGTTCCATCTCTACCGTTTTCCCGTTGCGGGCAAATGACAGGACATCTAGCTTATGCATCTTGAACCATGGAATGTAATTGGTGTAATAGACATCAGTAATAAAACTATCGGCAACATTTTTATTTAACCAACCATGACGTACATTATTATTATACAGCACATTAGAAATGCTGTTTGGGTCTTGTTTTCCTCCCGGGCAACCATAATATATTGATTTACGGTATGCGACAGATAAAAACGGAATGTCGGTGCCGGCACCTCCGTATTGATTTCCACCTTCAGGGTGAGGTCCGTCACAAACCATGGCAACTTGCCCAACTGCCGGGTAACGCAACAATTCAGAAGTAATATTTATGCCGTATTTATGCTGAAATCGGTCGAACAGTTTAACTTTCCCTTCGTTCCAGTTTGTTGGGGCACTTGCCGGATGGTTGGGATCGTAATCAGGACGGACTGTCCACCATGTTGCGGCATCAATTAGGAGCGTATTTTCGATACCGTATTTAGTCGCAGTATAATCGACTCGGGCTTCACCGGGACCACCAGGACGCATGTAATGTGCCATGCCGGTGATGTGCGACATATCTTTGCCATTCCATGCGTGAAAGGTCATCGGTTTTCCATCGGCATTTTTTGCAATATTATCGAGATCGAAAAAACCACTGGTGAATTCATTATTATACTGGTCGTCGTAATTATCATCAAAACTAACCGTTGCATTGTAACTTTTTTTGGCCTCGGTTCTTAGTTTTACAAAAGCCTGCTCGCCACCCAATAAAGAGTTTATTTTAGTGACATTTGGATATCCTGTATCATGGCCACCTTCGCACCAACCTGAAACATAGCAAATTTGAGGGTTATTGTCGATCAATGAACTGATTCGTTTAACAAGTTGCCCAACTTCTTCAAATGTGGTTTCCACTTCATGCCGGCCAACCTGTCCATGAATGATCCACATGTATTTATCGTCGTAGAATTTAGTTGCAATTTCAGGCATATAGTCGCCGATTGTTTTAGCGGCATCCAGCCAATCAGTTTTGCCATTTTCATCGTAATCGCCGCCAAAATCAATCCTGCAAATGTTGTTCTGATGAATAATCAGGTCAGGCGTATTTTCACCACCACGCTGATAGTGTGGTGTAACAGATCCAATCAAGGCACGGTTACTCCCTTCATTGTTCACTACATCCAGAACTGTTTTGTTGCAATAGCCCTGGATTTCCATACTACAAAAAGCATTGGGTTGAATAAAAACCACAACCGGCAGAACACTAATATTGGGGTAACCACCAAAATAGCCATTGTCATCGCCAATATCTCCGGGTTTGGCATTAGCTAAATCGACCAGTTTTCCGGCCTGCGAGTTGTAAACAAACGACGATGGGCCGTCTTCCTGTCTCAGTGTTACCAGATTATTTGTTATTACTTCAATGAGATGATATCCATTCGTTTCAGAGACGTTTTCAAGCGTAACAAAAACGGTAGTATTCCGCAATTCATAACATATTTCAAATGTACCGGCATCAGCACCATTAAAACCAAGATTATAAATGAAACGTGCTTTCCCCGACTTTATATTCGCAGAACTTAATGTTGCATCAGATTTCGTTTCTGAGCGATCTGAAAGTTTACGAACTACAACTTCAATTTTCTTTCCGGAATTCTCACCCCAAAAACGCTCTTTGATTTTAAGTAGTTCATATTGATATGGCAATCCATCATTTTTATCGAAAGTGATGCTTAAATCCTTATTCTTCAGAACAAAGGCTTGTTTTGGTTTTGGGCGCACCGAAGGCAAGTTCGTACCTTGGGCAACGATTATTGCTGGGATAAATAGTAAAATGAGTCCAATTAAAATTTGATTTCTGATATTCATAACCATCCAATTTTCTGTCAATTAGGTTTTATTTATACTATTTATTCAGCGCTGATTTCAATAATTTGACCAGGCTGGGTTTCTACATCATACTCATAATATTTCCTGACTTTAGGCAACACTACTGATACTCCTCCCTGAATGACTGGCTTGCCGGGATTAATGGGATTTAGCAGTACATTGGTGTTTTCGCCGGAAGCAATTTTTGACTCCGGAATTGTCAACTCTTGCAGGGAACGGATACGGCAGACTCCTCCAATGGATGATTTAATCCGGGCATTTTTAATTTTAGAATCAGCCCAGTTGATATCAACTTCAAAACCACCTCGTGCCAAAAGGCCTTTGACCGATCCATTCGCTAATTCGGATGGAAGAGCGGGCAGAAGATGGACTGCTCCGGCATGAGATTGCAGCAGCATTTCTGCAATACCTGCAGTCACACCAAAATTGCCATCAATTTGAAATGGCGGGTGGGCATCAAGCAAATTGCGGTATAATCCGCCGCCACCAGTATAATTTATAGACTTTGTATCTGACACAGGCACAAATATGTTTTTGACAATCTTAAAAGCATGATCACCATCAAGCATCCGCGCCCACATGTTGGTTTTCCAGCCCATCGACCAACCGGTTGCCTCATCGCCCCGCCGAATTAAAGAATTTAGAGCAGCAGTGTAAAGTTCAGGAGTATCCCAGATATTTATTTGATTACCAGGATGTAGCGCATAGAGATGCGATAAATGACGGTGATGTGGTTCCACTTCTTCAAAATCATCTGACCATTCCATTAAAACACTGTTTTTATTAATTCTGAAAGGTTGAATCTTAGGGATAATCGTGTCGAGACGGATACTGAATTCAGTATCAATATTAAGGGTTTTTGCTGCATCGCGAACACGGGTAATTATCTCACGGGCAAGGCCTAAATCCATTGCTGTTCCTGATGAAATAGCACCGGTACGGCCATCAATCAGGTACTTGTTTTCAGGAGAAAAACCGTAGGTGGTTTCCAAATATCCTTCTTCATTTTCAACCAACATTCCGATAACATATTCAGCGGCACCCTTAAGAATTGGGTACTGTTTTCTTAAGAAATCTTTATCACCTGTGAATAAGTAGTGCTCGTAAAGATTGCTGCAAATCCATGCACCGCCCATGTTCCAGTTTGCCCAAACAGGATCTCCATCGCCAAAGTCGCCTACTGGTGCTGTTTGCGCCCAGATATCGGCATTGTGATGACAAACCCATCCATCGAGGTTGTAATTGGTGCGCGCAGTTACTTTTCCATTTTTTGATAAATCCGTGATAAATGAAAACAAGGGCTGGGTAGTTTCCTGGAGATTACACGATTCTGCCGGCCAATAATTCATTTGGGCATTAATATTCATCGTGTAGTTCGAACTCCAGGGTGGTCGCAACTCATTCGACCATATTCCCTGCAAGTTTGCAGGCTGACCACCAAAGCGGGAAGATGAAATAAGCAGGTAACGGCCGTAGGAAAACAGCAGACTAACCATTGATGGGTCGGGATTGGCACGAAAATTTGCCAACCGGCTATCAGTTGGCAGTGTTGTGTCGCCTTTAGGCTCGAGGTTGAGCGATACTTTATTGAAAATATGCTGATAATCTTTTACGTGCCGGTTCAGCAAGGTATCGTAATTAAATTTTCCTGCGGCAGTAATGATCTCATTCACTTTATCTGCCGGCTCTAATCCATCCAATCCGGGAGATTTGAAACGACCATTAAAACTTGTTTCGGCGGCAATTAGCAATACAACTTCGGTGGCTCCTGAAACAGTCACCTGATCATTATCAAACGACACCGTACCTCCTTTGTTTTCAATGCTTAGCCACACTTCGGCTTCGGTTCCTTCACCACCCCAATCATCCTGTATTACGGCTTTATCTTTTTCAAAATTCCGGTAATTCGGCTCTACATGTTTGGGCGCTTTGCACCTCATTTTGAGTATATTATTCTCGGATCGGGTTTTGAACAAAACCTGACTTTCAAGAGAAGCAGTAAATGAAACACTTGCTTTCTGATCGGCTGATAGTTTTATAACCATCACTTTATCCGGAAAACTTGCAAAAAGTTCACGCTTGTAATTTACCCCGTTGGCCGTATAATTAACATGCGACAAACTATTCGACAAATCCAAATCGCGGCTATAATTGCTCGATTTAGAAGAATCAGGAAATGTCAATCGCAATTCGCCCAACGGCTGATACGACTGATTGTAAGGTCCCTGCATTTTTTTGCAGAGGTTTTCGGCTTCGGCAAATTTTTTCTGTGCCATCAGTTCTTTTACCTGAGGGAAAATGGCTGCTGCACCCGGATTATTCCAATCTGTTGGAGCACCCGACCAAAAAGTACAGTGATTCAGGGTAATAATCTCTTTGCCGGGTCGCCCGTAAACCATTGCTCCCAGAAGACCATTGCCAATCGGAAGACCTTCGATCCAATTGTTTGCCGGCGAATCGTACCAAAGTTTTAATTGTTGATCGGGCGACTTGCAAAAGGAAAAATTTAAGCAAATAAACAACAGGCAGCATGTTCGTAGAGTAATGTATTTCATGAGAAAATAAAGGTATTAATGAATTTATTAGCTGTGTGTTCTCATGGAACTCTCATGCCAGAAAGTTTCCGCTTTGAACAATATTTTCATCCCATTTTGTGCCGCCACCTTTAAAATAATTTCCAGCGGCATTTTTGTTTCATATTTATGTAATTCATAATCTTATTTCGCAAAATAATTTAAGCTCACCGGCCCCAGCATTCCTGAAACGGTTGAACCTCCATAGTTCGTAGGAATCGTGGTGTAATGGTTTGCCAGAGTGTTGTATATTAAAATTTCAACTTGATTATTACCAACAACTACCAACCCGGAAATATCGAATTTCCAGGGCGGTGTAAGTTTAATTCCGGCACTTTTGCCATTTACTAAAACTTCAGCAGTTGAAACCACATTACCAAGATCGAGTTCCAAACGTTTTTTGATATCCGAAGCATCTATAGTTATTTTTTTGCGGTACCAGACTCCACCTGAATAGGCTTTTAGACCCTGTATTTTCGACCAATCACCGGCAACAATGCTTCCTTGTCCACAAGTTTGGCGAATGTATTGCGGAAGAGCGGCCGCCCCTTCGTACCCAGGTTTGTATCCGATTTTTATCACCACCTGAGCTCCTTTGGGCTTGAGTTCCTTCAGATTTACCTGGTAAGAAGTTAATTCATCAGGTTGTTTTATACCAATCACCGGTTTAACAGTAATTCCATCGACCCAAACCGATACACTTCCATAGGCATCGAACGTGAATGAGCTTAATCCCGGAGCCGATTCGAAAGCAAACAAGCCCGATTTAGCCCCGCCAGCTGAATAACAATCGAAGGGTAACACAGCATCATCGCCATACCAACACATCGAAATTGGTTGTTTTTGAGGTTTCGGAACGCCGGGTTTCCGGAAGACAAGATAGGTTTCGCAAGCCTTGTTGTAAACTGCTAAAACCGGATTGTTTCCTTTATTTAATTTTATGGTTTGTGTTTGTAAATCAACTTTGGAGCCGTTAATGTAAAGAGCGACTGGTTTCACTTCGCCTGTCAGAAGATCAAAATTACTGTCAGAAGGCGCAATTACAGATGTGCTGAGAATATAATAATTACCCGCCTTTTCCGGTATTCGTATGCTTGAATGATTTTTTGTCCCTATTGCACCAAGGCGAATAAAGTCGTCGTACATTTGCCCCTTTAACCCGTGAAATCCTTGATGACCTGCGTCGCCTTCCACTCCATGTTGCCACGAGAAGCAGTATTCTTCCCATTTGTAAATTGAGCCGTCAACCAATGTCTCGTCTCCCGGTTTTTGAGGGACCAATTTCAATAATTCGGCTTCGGATGGCAGAACAGCTAAAGCCCCAAGCTTCAGAAAATGAGGACCGAAAGCGCAGGTAACAGGTTTCCAACTTTCATCGAAAGTAATCTTTCCTCCTTCGAAATCCTTATTTTCAGCAAAATAGGGCTGCCGCATTTGTGCGCCAATAAATCCTTCAAATGCCGGAAATTCGTAATCGGCCCAAGTGTTATCGAGTACTGGTTTAAGTTCAAATTCCCAATCACCATCAATAATTTGTTTTTTTACAGGTTCTGATTCAGCAGGTTGAATAATTAAACCAGACTTTGAATAACCTTCAGGACTAAAAACGATCAATTGTATTTCTTTTTCTGAAAGTGGCAACTCCAGTTCTGTTCCTCCTGAAACCGGTTTAGCAAAATTAGCAAGTGACGTAACTTTTCCAGTCCATGGATTCCATAGTTCGACAGTTCCTTTAGCTTTAAAGAAGCATTTTGTTCCCTTGGGATAGTTATACAATGCGTAAATATCCCGTTCTCCAATAACGCGGTGCATGTTATAGGCCGTTCGATCGATTGCGGTTAATACTTTAAAATGAGGACTGTAAAGGTTTTCAATTACATTGGGCACATCATCGCCCTTGTTGCATTTTACTATATTTTTGCCTGAAGTGAATATTTTCGAAACTAAGTCAGTCACCTCCTTATCGTTTGCTCCGTTTTTTTCAGTAGCCTCGGGCAATGCTCCAATATTCACCACAATACCGCCAGCATTTTTAAATTCTTCAATCTTTTGAAGCGAAGCAAAACGAATGGCTTTCATCGATGGAACAACCAAAACTTTATAAAATTCACCTGAAACAGCAAGTTCACCGTTTTTTACCTCGCAACGGGCAAGCGATTCATAGTCCATAAAATCGAAGTCGATACTTTTGGCATACAAAGCCTCGCCAGCCTGAAACGCTGCTGCAACGGATGACTCACCATCAATATCTGCCACCATGGCATCAACCGGATAAAGAATCGCGACATCGCAACGATGGTAGCCTTGCGACAAGGTATAAGATAAACGCTCTACACAGTCCATTAACGGGTTGATGTGTTGCCAGTAAGGCATGTGATAGTGATTACAGGGAGGAGCCCATTCCCACCAACCACCATAAGTAGAGTAGTATAAACCATGGAAAGACAGCAGATTATAACCAGCTACAAAATTGCTAAAAATAGCATCAGAAACGCCTTCAGTTGTTGTTCCCCAGCCACTTCCGTAAAACCCTTCGAGCCAAACTCGGGGCCGTTCGTAAAGGTGGGCGATTGAAGAGGCAACTTTGGCCTTAATAATATCTTTCTGAAGCATGGGTTGATCGGAACCCGGACCCTGATTCCAGCGTTGGGTGCGAAAGTAATCACCAAACTCAGTCACATTTTTACCACGTCCACCATGGTCGCAGCCAAATATCATTCCTCTGTCTTCGTGCCACTGAAAAACAGGTTTAAAGAAGTTTTCTTCACTGAGACTAACCAACACATCGTTATAGTCTAAACGTATTTTGGATGTTTTATCGCCAATGTCTGTATATAAAGCATCAAGAAATGGCACTACATCATATCCTTTTCTCTTTTTGAATTCGGCGGCAAAATTTTTATTCCAAAGGTTTCCGCTTAAATGAAAATCAAGTTCGTCGGAGAAGAAAAAGTTCAATCCTTTACCACCTTCCCCCGGGAATACATTTTCGAATTTTTCAAAAAAATGTGTGTTATAAGCCTTTCCACTGGCTGGATTCATCGGGTCAAATGACGGGATAACTTTTTCAGAATAAACACAGAATACCCGCCACGTTTCTTTCCCGAAATTGTAGGTTAGGATGCCGTTTTTCACCTCCGACATCAAATCCATTCTGGTCGCGGGTTGGTCCTTATTATCTTCAATTTTAAAAGCGGTAACAGACAACAAATTTCCGGGTAACTTCGATGTCCCTGAGTTTTCGAGCACCATTGATACCTGTTTAATTAACGAACCGTTTAAATCGGGATTTTCCTTCAAGGCCTCATCGAAACTAAAACCTTGTCCGATTCCAAGTGTATAATCGCTGAGACTTACAGACATTCCGCGCTTCCTGGCTTCGGGTAAAAACCATTTCATTAAATCCCACCAGGCATCGGTAAACAAGGCAGGTTTACTAGGCATCGAAAGCCCCCAGGATAATCCGCCTTTATCGGTGTGGCAATAGTTTATTTGAAGACTCGAAATACCTTTGTCTTTCAAACGATCGAGTTCCCATGTCAAATGTTCACGTGTCAGGGTATCTCCTTCCCACCAGAAAAAAGCTACATCGCCATAACCTTTAGGCGGGTTCTTAAAACCGGGAAGAACGTCCATACTTGATGAACGATCAGGATATCCGACAGGAAGTTTCTCAAAACTTTGTCCGGAAACCGTCAGGCCAATCATTAGAAAAAAAATAAGTTTTGCGAATCTGGCTGGTATTTTAATGTTTCTTTTATTCATCATTGAATTGGTTTACTTGGGGTTGGTATTGAAAGAGGTTATACAAAGTAATAGTTCAAAATTAAGAATTAAAAGGGCAGATCCAAACAAATGAACCTGCCCTAACCTTCTTCTAACTATAAAGATCTAATTTCCGATTGTACAAATCTAAAAGCATAATTAATAATTTGGATTTTGTTTTAATTCTGGATTCCGGTCGAGCTCGCTCAATGGGAATGGGAACAGATAATGTTTTGAAGGGTCAAACTTCCTGAATAATCCACCACGATCCTGAACTGTTGGAATGATTGTTTCGGCAGTTTTCCATCTTTTTATATCCCAGTAATGAAGGCCTTCCATACCAAGCTCAACAATACGCTCATGACGAATGCGATCTCTCATGGCAGCTTTATCCAAACCAGCAGGCAATAGTGGCATATTTACACCCGGCCTTGCCCGGACCAGGTTAACTGCATCATATACGCTTTGATCCGGACCACTTGCCTCATTTTTACATTCAGCATAAATTAGCAAAACCTGAGCATACCTGAATATGATATAATCCTGATCACTCTTGGTTGACCATGAATATGGACCATTTGCCCAATTCACCGCTTTCTCGCAACTATAATCGGTTTCAAAGCTTTCTCCGGTTTCACCTATTGGTTGAGCCTTTGCTGTGAAATCTGCAAAATTTATAGCAGTAAATTTTAAGCGGGGATCCCTGTTTTCAAATTCGTTGGTTGCATCGTACAATGGAGATTGAGAAATAGGAAGACCATCGGTACATTCAAAAGCATCGACATATTGCTTTGTTGGCGCTAATGAATGCGCGTGTGCACCCATCAGATCAGCATTCTGTTCATTGTTTGTTGGCATACTTGCATCAGGGTTCAAATACCTCACAGAGAAGATGATTTCAGGATTATTGTTTTGCCCGGATTTCAGAAACATTCCAGGATAATCGCCATATAAACTGAATTTTCCTCCACTTATAATTTCATTTGCTGCACTTGCCGCTTCAGCCCATTTCTGATTGTGCATCAAAACCTGCGCTTTAAGTGCTAATGCCGAAGCTTTTACGGCATGTCCGGTATAAACATCGTTGGGCAGATTAGCAATTGCCTGTTCAAGATCAGCCAATATTTGAGTAACCACGGCTTCCTTGGTGCTTTGCGCAACTTTCGATTCGTCGATTGTAACTGCTTTGGTGTATAAAGGAACCCCACCATAAAATTCAGTTAAAATGAAATAGAAACTGGCACGCAGAAAAAGCGCTTCGCCTTTATATTTCGTTTTCGTCTGTTCATCCATGACCACCTGATCAATATTGTCCAGAAAAATATTGCAGCGCGAAATTCCAACGTAGCAATCTGCATAGATACCATATACAATATTTTCTGAAGATGGTTCAATGATCCCCTGGGCGATTGTTGGGAATGACTTAGAATAAGCAATTTCACTTAAACCATCCCATAGCCTGCGCCCATGGTTAAATGCCTGGTGATTGGTCATAACATTATAAATGCCATTCAGTCCCATTGTTGCATCAGCTTCTGTTTTCCAGAAGGTTTCACTTGAAATTTGATCCGTTGGATATTTCTCAAGGAAATTTTTATCACACGAGGAGAGAAACAAGAGGCTGGTTCCTATACAAATGATAGATATTATTTTTTTCATTTTGTTTAGATTTTTAGAATTTGACATTAAGACCAATTGTATAAGTCCTTAACTGCGGATAGGTCTGAAATTGACCGCTGCCGGTTCGTTCCGGATCGGCATAGGGATACTTGGTGATTGTTGCCAGATTATCTCCAGATACAAATACACGAAGGTTTTTCATCCCTATTCTATGAATAAGCTCAGATGGCAGGCTGTACCCGATCAAAAGGTTCTTCAACCTGAAGTATGAAGCATCTTTCAAGTAATATGTTGAAGGTGTTCCTGAAACCGGACCATAATCACTGCGATACATGGCAGGGTAAGTATTCGATTTATTCTCAGGAGTCCAGGCATTTTTTTCAAAATCAACAGTTGGAGGGCATCCCTGAATAAACGGATCAATACCCCATCCATTCACATAATATTTTTGGCCTTGAACTCCTTGGAAGAAAGCGCTAAGGTCAAAACTTTTCCAGGTTAAATTTATGCTACCACCATAGTAGAATTTCGGGAATGCACCATCGACCACAACTCTATCTTTTGAATCGATCACCTTATCACCATTCTGATCCTTAAATTTTAAATCGCCAGGTTTTGGATTATACGGCTGTTTGGGCGAAGCGTCAATTTCGGCCTGATCCTGAAAAATTCCAATCCATTCTGTCAGATAATATGAATTCCATGGTAATCCCTCCTGAATGGTTGTTTGTCCGTAACTTGGAGCTTTCACCTTTAAAACTTCGTTTTTATAGGCAGAAAGGTTGAAGTTTACATTGTACTTTAATTCACCAATTTTATTGGTATGCCCAAGTTCAATCTCAAAACCGGTATTTTTCATCTTGGCATAATTCACTGTAGGCGGGTCTAACCCAATACTGGCAGGAATGTCAATCCCGTAAAGGATATCATCGGTTACTTTATTAAACCAGTCTGCAGTTAGCGAGAGCAATCCGTTTTTCATACTAAAATCAACACCAAAATCGGTTACTGAAGTAGTTTCCCATCTCAAAGTTTTGTCAACGAGGCGTGTTACTGCCACACCCTGATCAACAGTAGAACCATAAGCATAAGAATTTAAATTAAGGATACTCTGATATGGATATAATCCGATATTCTGGTTCCCTAATTTTCCCAAAGAGGCTCTTAATTTCAGATTGTCAATCCATGAAAATTGTTGCATGAAATTTTCCTTAGATAAGCGCCATCCGGCGGATATTGATGGAAACAAACCCCAACGTTGATCTTTGTATATGCGTGATGAGCCATCATACCGGAAATTGCCTTCCAAAAGATATTTACCTTTGAAGTCGTAGCCAACACGTCCAAATACTGATTGCATTGCCCAATCTTCAGATGATCCCTGAAGCCACTGGTTAGTGGTTGACCCTGCATTAAGTTCTGCCAATTTAGTAGTTGGAAATTGTTGTCTGAAAGCTTTTAAATACCTGTAATTATTAGCTTCCTGACTATAGCCAACCAATGCATTAATATTATGATCTGATATTTTCTTGGTGTAATTCAATGTTGAATAAAAGGTTGTCAGAATATTCTGGCCAAAATTATTCTGAACGCCAACATTATACCCAGTCACTGTAGCTGCTAAGGTATTGTCTGAATAAAAATAAGAAGATAATGCATTCTCATGGCTTCTATCCCACATTCCATCATAGTTTACAGCCCCTTTAGCTTCAAAAACAAGATCTTTCGAAATATTTACATCCACATAGGTTTGAGCTGCTAAAGAATATATTGGATGTATTACACTTCCATAGGCAAGAGCTTGTTCAGGGTTTCTGTTATGCCATGCCGGATTGTTGTATCTCCAGGTCCATCTACCACTTCCGTCTGATAATTTTGGCATATAATTAGGTCCTGCAGTATAAACAAGCAACATAAATTCATTGCCTCCCATTACTGGTTCAGACCTTTCAGAATAATTCATGGAGAGATTTGTACCGAAAGTAACAATCTTGTTTAATTTTGAACTCAAATTAAACATCATGTTCGCTTTCTTATAGGTAAAAGCATCATTAATCCCTGTCTGATCTGTTAATCCCAAAGAAACATTGAACCTTGTTTTTTCGTTCCCGCCGTTTAATGACAGGTAATGGTTTTGTTCTGCTCCATTGCCTATCATGTGATCCATCCAGTTGTAATTAGGATATTTAATGGGGTCGTTTGAATTCCGGAAGGCATCAATTTCAGCCTGAGAAAAATAGTTGGGTTGATTTGCCCGTTGGTTGGCGTAGTTCCAATCGGTCATAAAATTAGCAGAGTTAGTCACAAATTTTGGCATCCTTGTTGGCTGCTGAATTTGATAATTGCCGCTATATTCAATATTTAACTCACCTAATTTACCTTGTTTGGTAGTCACCAGGATTACTCCATTAGCAGCTCTTGCACCATAAATTGAAGCAGATGCAGCGTCTTTCAAAACAGAGACTGATTCTATATTTTCAGGATTAAGTTTGCTCAAATCACCCTGTACACCATCAACTAAAACTAAAGGATCACTTCCTGCACCGGAGAAAGTACCCATACCACGAATACGGATAACCGGATTGTCATTACCAGGCTCACCCGACTGTTGAACAATCTGTAAACCTGTTACCTTTCCCTGTAATAAATTTCCAACACTATGGGCAGGTCGCTTTACGATGTCAACCGATCCAACAGAAGCAACAGATCCGGTAAGATTTACTTTCTTCTTAGTACCGTAACCAATGGCAACCACTTCTTCGATCCCAACGGTTTCTTCTTCCATAACAATATTTATGGAAGACTTATTTCCAACAGTAAGCTCCTGAGTTTTCAGCCCGACAAACGAGAATTGCAAAGACGAATTCGCAGAAATATTTCCAATCGAATATTTCCCGTCAAATCCAGTCACAACACCAGTATTTGTACCTTTTACCACTACTGTTACCCCAGGTATAGGTTGTCCTGTATTGTCAGTTATGGTTCCGCTTACGGTTTTCTCAGGTTGTTGTGTCGATGAAAACTCTGAAGGGGCCAGAATTATCTTCCGGTCAATGATCGAAAACTCTACATTAGTCCCTTCAAAAAGGGTCGTTAAAACTTCTTCAATTTTTTGATCTGTTGCGTTAATAGAAACTTTACGGTTTGTGTCGATAAGCTTCTCATTGTAAAGGAAGAAAAAATCAGTTTGGTTTTCGATCTTATCGAGAACGGTTACCAATTCGGCATTCGAAAATTTAATCGAAAATTTAGTCTTTTGCGAATAGGCATTGTTTGCATTTGCCTGCAGAAAACTAAAGAGCAAAAGAAGAATAGTGATACGCATAATCAAAAAAGTTTTCTTCAGGGGATTAAAGATAAATCTCCCGATTGGTTCATTTTTTTTCATAAATTTGTAGTGTTTAATTAATAAAAAAATTCCTAATGGATGATTTTTGAGGAGATCGTTGACGCGATTTCCTTTTTTTTTCTACGAACAGTTTTTTATCATATTCTAAAATTTTATAAGGATTTTCATTTATTGCTTTTTTTAAACAGGATCACCTTTCCCTTTTGGTAAGTTCCATCAGAATTTTGTTTGCGCGGAATAATCGTATATCCAATTGGAGAAGTCATACTTAGTAATTTAAGTACCTCTTCCAGAGAATCGTCTTCAAAAGTTGCCCTGAATGAGAATTGATTAAGTTCATCATCGGCCAATTCAACCTGCACATTGTACCAACGCTCAATCCGGCTAGCTACTTCGGCCATTGCATCTCCCCTGAAAACCAGTTTTCCATCAGTCCATGACCTGTATTTTGCAGGATCGGTGGTAGTAATTGCCACTACTCCATTTTGTAAAACCAACCTTTCTGATGGAGACATAATGATCTTTGATTTCTTGCTATCAACAGAGAATTCAACTTTTCCTTCCTGAAGTACAACCTCAATATAAGGCTGGTTGCTGTAAGCACTCATGTTAAAGCTAGTCCCCAATACTTTAACCGTTGATTGACCGGCACTGATTTCAAATGGATATTTTTTGTTATGAGCCACATCAAACCATGCTTCACCTTCAAGTGCGACTTTTCTATTATTAGTGAAAGGTATTGAATAGGTAAGGCTGGAGCCACTGTTGAGCCACCCTGTTGATCCATCAGGCAAACTAAATGATACACGTGAACCAAGTGGGGCATGAATTACAGAACTAACTGATTCGGTTGAACCCAAATAAAAAAGGTTGCTGTTTTTTGTGAAAATCAGTCCTCCGGCCAATAGTAATGGCAGCAACAATATAGCAGCGATCCTCAGGTATATATGGGTAATCCGATGAACAAACGATTTCCTTTTTTGAAACTCTTTTTCGCGGATAAGGTGGTGTACCCGATCAAGCATATTATTGAGATTAACTTCATCCATAATGGTTTCATGAAGAACATTATCCCAGTCCACTTCAATGTGATTTTTCAAGCCCAAATCATTCTTTCCATTTGAAAAGAGATTTTCCACACTGGCAATTTCGTTTTTATCGGCTGTCCCTGAAATGTACCGATCTATAAGTTCAATATCTTCACCTTTTAGCATTTTCATTTATTTGAAAGGAAATTTTGAATTCTTATTCTTCCCCATCTGTTTGGTTATACACACAAGTCATATGAATCTCATCTAAAAAAATGAGTTTTTTTATCATTTCCTTCATGAAGTGCTTAATTAACTAAGATTGATCTATTAATGAGCTCCTTTAAAGAAACTATAAAAACTATTCATGCTGAAAAAAGAGAAATCGGTATATTGATTAAGTGGCTAATCATCAGATACCTATAAACGGATAGTTTGAAGTTAAATATTGATGATACAGAATAGTTTAAAAGAAAAACAACGAAAAGAAAAGACAAACTGAGAAATGTTTCTCCTGTAAATTATTTCGAATAAATTTTATCGATTCAGAAACGTAATTGTCAACCGTTCCAGATGAAAGTCCAAGTTCTGCCGCAATCTCTTTGCTTGATTTGCCCTCCTCCCTGCTTTTCCTGAAAACCAACCTTTGTTTTTCAGGAAGCCTGGCAATAATCTGTTCTATCTGTTCCAAAACAAATTGGTAATCAATTTGCTTTTCCGATTCATCCGACGATTCCCAATTTCCAGCCAAGGTTTCATTCATGAATTTCTGGCGGTTAATTCTTCTCCGGAAAATGTTACAGACCTCGTTGTAGGCAATCGTAAAGAGATATGATTTGAATGATGTATCCTTTTTAAGGTTATTTTGATTTTCCCATACTTTAAGAAAAACCGACTGAACCAATTCTTCAGATTCTTCTTTCGATTTCAGGTATTTTAATGAAAATGCATAGAGCCTTCCGGCATATTTTTTATATACCTGATCAAAAGCTCCGACATCACCTTTTCGTAACTTTTCAATCAATTCACCATCTGCCTGTAATACCTTCAACTATTGTGTTTAAGAATTAATTCTGCAAGTATAGTTCTTTTCATTCTGGACATAAATTAATTCATTTTAAAATTGGCATATACATAAAACTGTTTTGCTTTTCGATTTGAGATAGTTTTTTGTTAAACTATTTTTCTAAAGATTAAAAGTTAATCTGATCGTTTGTGATTACGAATTTTACCAAAATATATAAAACTATTATTTTAATGTAATCCGGTAACAAATTGCATTTTGCGAAGGATAATTTTTAGAATTGTCTATCTCCAAAACTTTTTCATTCTGTGACCATTTGAGAGTTTCATTGCTTCCAAGCAATTCGACTTTTTCAACACTACCATGCCCTGCTATTTTTGAAAGTGATGTAATGTTTACTTTTTCAGTTGGAACATCCAGCAAAAAGGCATACACAAAACCTGCTTTGGTTGTAAACCGAATGTCCCTGGCCGTATATTTTTTGTTGTTGTATTCGTTGAATTGAATATCATCTGCCGGATTTTCGGTAGGGCCTTCGCCCGAAATATTCCACGGGCGGGTACCATAAATGCCTTCACCATTAATATTGAGCCATTTACCTATTTCCAACAAAACATTGGTTTGTTCCGGAGTAATTGTTCCATCTGCTTTTGGGCTGATATTCAACAGTAAATTGCCGTTTTTACTAACGATATCAATCAATGCGTCAATAATTTCATCGGGTGTTTTATTGTCTTCACCCTCAATATATCCCCATGCTTTTTTGCCAATTGCGGTATCGGTTTGCCATGGATATTTTTTGGTTGCCTTTGTACTTCCTCTTTCAATATCGAATACGGCCACATTTTCAGGAAAAGCTTTGTTTTTATAATTCAGAACAACGCCCTTGTTCCACAGTTCCGCATGGTTGTAATAGTATGCAGCAAATGTTTTTCTGTATGGTTCAAGTTCGGGTTGTTCAATCCACCAGTCGAACCAAAAAATCTGAGGCTTGTATTTGTCAACCAATTCAGTGCAGCGTAATAACCAATCGTTCATGAATTCAGCAGTCATTACAGGGGCTTTCGCTATGGTATCGAAAGGGTTATATACTTTGGCCGGACCATAAAAATCGGCATACTTTGGGTCGTTCACATCCGAGTTGAATTTTGTGCCTTCGCCCATGAACCACCAATGCTCGATGCGGTGCGACGAAAGCCCAAAAATCAGCCCTTGTTTGCGGCTTGCTTCGGCAAGTTCACCAATAATATCGCGTTTAGGCCCCATATTTACGGAGTTCCATCTTGATAGTGCGGTGTTGTACATGGCAAATCCATCATGATGCTCGGCTACAGGAACAATGTATTTAGCTCCCGATTTTTTGAAAAGTTCGACCCATTCACTGGCATCGAATTTTTCGGCTTTAAACATGGGAATAAAATCTTTGTAGCCAAACTTATCTTGTGGCCCATAAGTTTTTACATGGTGCTTGAAATAATTATTACCCCATGCAACGGTATCTTTATACATCCAACGGGCATACCATTCGCTTCCAAAAGCCGGCACTGAATAAACTCCCCAGTGGATAAATATACCGAACTTGGCATCTTTATACCAATCGGGACATTGATATTGCGAGAGTGATTCCCAGTTTGCCTGGTACGTTTGAGATTTGACTGCGTTTGCTGTAAACAGGAGCAGAAACACCATTATTACACTAATCCTTTTCTCCATTGTTTAATATTTTATAGTGAAGGTAAGCAGACATAAGCTTAAATCAGAAAATCATCTCCCAATAAAACTTACCGGGAGATGATTTTTTTCGATTAATAAGGAACTGATTAAATTCTTCTAATCAACCTGATTTTTTTAATCCTCACACTTGTCTCATTGTTGACTAACATTGTTATTGAAAAACCCACTGAAACCGTAGTTGTTTCTGTAAGCACAAAAGATGCACTGACATCCTTACCATTTTGAGAGTTATCAATTATCCGGGTTTTGGCAAGCGCTGTTCCAATAGCATCGATGTCAGGTAAAGTTTCGCCAATGGCAGCAGTTACATAAATCGCATCAGGTGATCTGTCTATACTGGAGACTGTCGCAACAAAACTATACGAGCCGGCTGGCAGTGTTAAGGTTTGATAGATTTTGCCATTCACAATAGCTGGTGTACCCCAATATTCCATGGATAGAAAACCACTACCGTTATTCAAATTGTCAAAACCTCCAATTCCACCATGGTTTTTTGCGGCATCGTTAACAGTCCAGTCTGCAAGGTTTCCCCAACGTCCTGAAACATCCTTACCTACAAAAGGATCACCTGGATTCAGTAAAGAAATCTCTGTTACACTAATTACAGTGGGAGTGACTGTTTCGGTATAAAATGTATCGATTGCGTTGGGCTCTGGTATGAATAAAGTGCGGTAATTCAAACCTGAAGCTAAGTCGGTAAGTGTGGTGGTAGATTCTGTCATAGGGACTTTTCTTGTCACCTCTACCCCGACGGCATTGATATAGTTAAGATCACATCGTACACCATTATCAACAGCGCTTTGCCATGTTATGGTAATTTTTCCATCGACCAATTCTGATATGCTCTTAATCTGCCTGTTTGTGATAATAGTTTGAAATATGTCGCCATAAACACTCCCGGTTACTTCAAAAGGTAACGATTTGTTCCCAAATTGATCAATGCTTACAAATTGAAAAATATACCCTTTTTCAGGTAAATTCTCAATAAATTTTGACACATCACCAGTTTGATTGTCAATGGCAACATCCAACGAATCGGTATAATCATTCCAGAAAATACGAACGGTTTCAATTCGTTGTGCAGTAATTAACATTTCGAGTTCAATACGACCTTTCCCAGCTTTGGCAGCAACACTATCTACTTTTGCTGCATAGATGATTTCGCCTTCGTCCAGATAAGGCTGATGCAAATCATTCATTTTAGTACAGGATTGTACAAAGATTGCCAACAACACTATACTGACAATATATATATTACTTATTTTCATACTAATAAATTTAAAAAAATGATAAAAAACTACCTGTTATCACCGTACACTGCAATTTCCGAGAGATGTAGGAAATCACCACCAGACCAATTTTCAAGACCCTTTATCCGGATGTAACGAACCTTCGGATTTTGAGGAGAATTAATAAACTCTTCACCCGCTGCGGCCCAGGCTTTATCTTCAGACGAAACCTGACCTAAAGGTAATCCTGAGGGTTTGAACGAATTGCAGGTCATCAATAAGGTCCAGCTATCCCAGTTGCCTGACGGATCGAGTACTTCGCATCCCCAAACTTCAAATTTCTTCAGATTTCCATGCTGGTAAGGATAATCACCTTGTCTTTGCCATTCTATTAATCGGCTAATTTTACCGGCAACACCTAAGTCGACGGTAAAAGAATGAGGCCAACGGCCTGTTCCTTGCCCGGTATGAAAACCCTGATCTCCAACAATTCCATCCCAAATATTGGGCAATACCCAGCCAAAGGCGGCTGGTTCATCGTTGGGTAGTGAAACTTCCTTAAATTTAAGACGATCAAATTTAGTTTCAAATATTGGCGTTAAGGTATAACTTTGAATTTCACTGTGGTTCTCCCACCGATCCTGCACATACACCTGAAAATTAGCAGGAATGGTATCCATTCCTCGTTTTGCGCCTTCTCCATTGATTACTGAACTGTAGATCGTTTCAACAGGTACAAACTCTTTATTGTTGTCTTCTTTCAGAATAACAATGGAAATTTCCGCGCGGGTTAGATTCTCCCAATAGGCATGTACCCCCCCAAAGTCTTCAATCAGATTAATTGTCTTGCCTATTGTGACAACTGATGGTTCAAGTGGATTGATTGTTACATTTACAGGCGTTGATTCATTTCTGCTGCGATCAACAGCGATCAGCTTAACCTCGCGCGGTTGGATATCACCAAAACCGACTACTTTAAGCGTATCTTTGTACAAAGACGAACGGGAATCACTCAGAACTCCATCCTTCAAAGCATAAACAGCTTTTATGTATAGCAAATCTTCATCTTCAGGAACTTTATAGGTAAGGATTGCTCCTCCAGGTGTATTAACGATTTTGATTTCAGATACCGGCCCCGGAGGGATACTATCTATTGGCTGCTGTCCAATTGGTTCTTCTGTACATGCAAATGCAAGAACACCAAGAATTATTAACATGAAATGACAATATTTTTTCATTTTACTTCATTTTTTAATTTAAAGATTGACTATGGCAATTACCAACCGTAATTTTGCAGCAAATTCTTATTTACCGAAAGATCAGATTCCTTTATAGGCCAAAAATAGTCCTTAACGGTGAATTTAACAGGAACCCTTGCTACTGGGATAACTTTATAAAAATCTTCCGTGGTTTCACCCAATGTATTCCATCCCTGTGGTTGAACATTCAAATCATCAATTTCCTTCCACCGACGAATATCCCAAAAACGTTTACCTTCAAGTGCCAGTTCAATGTTACGTTCCTGGTGGATAATCTGACGCAGGCCATCTTTAGTATCGGGTTTGTTAGGTTTGTTGGAATAAGTGAGCCATGATTCTTTAACTCCTCTTAACCCTGCCCGTGAGCGAATCAGATCCAGATAGGTGAAAACCTCATTGCCTGGTCCGTTTGCTTCGTTTAGTGCTTCGGCATACATCAGGTAAAGGTCGGCCAAACGCATAACCGGGAAAGGGAAATATTCTGTACTACGACTGTTTTTAGTAAGTGCATTTTTGAAGCTGTGCATCTTTTTTGCGGTATATCCGGTAATACTGTATTCACCCGAACTATTCCTTCCTGAAATTCCTTTGGAGAAAAAATCACAATATTTCACATTAACAAGAAAATCATAATAACCATTTCCGTAATAGATCCCTTTGTCGAAACCCAGACTTGCATAAAAACGAGGTTCCCGATTGTAATGCAAATTTGCTGTTTGCATTCCTTCTTTGATAAAGTATTTTTCATCTCCTGATGACACTTCAGGTCTGACTTTATACCGATTATCATACCAACCGCTATTTTGCCATTGAATATCTTCATCAATAGGAACACCATTGGCTGAATAGTATCTTTCGGCCGTTTTTATAGTAGGAGCCCATTCTTGTCTCGCATTAATTGACCACTCCGCATCTAAACGAAGTATTCTTGCCTGGGCATTCAATGACAACCAATTGCAATCATAATTGGTATTGCCCCATATCAATTCCTTGTTCCAGCGGTCACATATAGCCTGGCGATAAGTTGTTTGTAACTTAAATGGTTCTGGTGAGAGAATAACCTGAGGATCAATCAAATCATAAAGCGCTTTGTTTTGCTCATGACAAATATCTATCGCTTCCTTACATGCATCGGCTGCGACTTTCCATTTATTGGCATCAAAAGTTTGGGGGAATAATTGTTCTCCACGATTGTCAACCATACTGACATAGTCCGTATTTCCATTAAACAAAGGGCTTGCAGCAAAAACAAATACTTCAGCACGCATACTAAATGCAGCTAATTTATCAACGCGTCCAGCTTCGGTTCCTTCAATCAACTCGTTAGCTTTGGGCAAGTCAATTGCTGCCTCTGCCATCAGATCTGTAATATATTTTACTACAACATCAACCGGTTCACGATATACCTGTACTTCGTCGACTCCTGCAGATATAGGAAGGTTCACATCGACAATCGGAATTGGACCATATGCTTTGAAAAGGTAATAATGGTAGTAGGCTTTAAGGAATTTAACCTCAGCAATCCATCTTTTCTTTTCATATTCGGGTAAGTCAGTTACTCTGTCCACATTTTCAATGAAAATATTGCAATCCCGAATTCCTTTCCACAGGCCTTTGGCTCCGGATTCCCCATCCCAGAAATTTAAGATAGGATTTGTAGAAGTTTGAAAGCCACCTGCAATTTGTGAGTTTCGCCATTCTGTATTTATTGAATATAGTCTCCATGTTTCGTCACAACCATTCATAGCCGGATCGTTATCGACCGAACCAATCTGTGGTCTGTAACTGTAGCAGGTAAATAGATATTTTTCAGCTGCAATTCTGTTGCGAAATGAAAAATCAACTGTCGCGACATTGTCAGGAACAATATCGAGGTAACTATTGCATGAGCCAAGACTGATCGTCAGCGTCAATGCAAAAAATAGTTTATATATTGTTTTCATAAAATTCATTTTTTATTAGAAGGTAAGTTGAAGTCCGAAATTATATACTTTCTGAATTGGATATCCCAAACCTTTTCCGCCCATTTCAGGATCCCACATCTTAAATTTACTGAATGTAAGCAGGTTGGTTCCGCTAAAATAGACACGCAGGTTTGTTATTTTTGCTTTCGATGTGATTTTTTCAGGCAGAGTGTAACCAAATTCAACAGATTTTAAACGGAGGAACGCACCATTGCGCATAAACCAGCTAGATGTTTGATTGTTGTTTAAACTAATTGTTTCAGACAGCCGAGGCCATAATGCATAGATATTGCGATTATCCTCAGACCAATGACTATCAGCATATTCTTGCAGTAACGCATTATTGGCAGTACGGCCAGGGTCGAGGTCCTCCGGATAAGGATAATAATCAGAAGCATGATAATTAATGAAAGGGCTTGTTGAGGGAACATCGATCCAGAAAGATTCGTTGGCCAATCCCTGAAAGAAGCATGATAGGTCAAATGATTTCCATCCGCAAGACAAACCAAAACCGTAAACAATTTCAGGGCTGGTTGGATAGCCGAGTGGAACCATGTCCTGTTCGGTAATCTTACCATCCTTGTTAATATCTTTGTATTTGATATCTCCAGCTTTGTAATCGCCAAATTGTACCGGTGAGTTGCGGATTTCCTCATCATCGACAAATAGTCGTTCGGCTACATAACCCCAGTTTTGATTTAAAGAAAGACCTACATGCGATCTCCAGGGCGTTCCAGTATAATTTGGTTCTTCATAAACAATAAATTCACTGGTTGCATAGGTAAAGTTGGCCAATCCCGTTATCCAAAAATCTTTATTGAATGAGTGACTGTAATTCAGGGAGATATCCACACCTTTACTGGCAGCCTCGCCAACATTGGCACGGGTTGCAGCCTGAAGCCCCATTGTGGTTGGAATTGAGGAACGGGTCATCAGGATATTGTATCGGGTTTCCTTAAAAAAGTCTGCCTGAATATCCAATTCATTCCAGAAACTCATTTCAAGACCCAAATTTAGTTTTCTGGCTGTTTCCCAGGTAATGTTATCATTCGCGTATCTGGAAATTGAAACACCGTTCAATGTATTTCCGCCCATGTTACCATAAGTACCAAAAGATGACCTGTTTGCTTCATCATCCATGTTTACATTCGATAGGTAGAAGAAACGGTCATTTTCGTCACCGATAGCATCGTTTCCTACCAATCCGTAAGTAGCTTTCAGTTTTAATTTACTGATGGTCTTCTTTAATCCTTCAGAATAGAAAGGTTCATTGGAAATATACCAGCCCAAACCAGCTGAAGGGAAGAATCCGAAACGTTCTTTCTTTGAAAAACGCTCTGATCCGTTATACCCAAAGTTGGCTTCAATAAAATAACGTGAATCATAAGCATAAGTGGCGCGACCAGCCAATCCAACATTGCGGTATGGTAAGGATTTTTGAAGATCGCCAGCATTTGCAAACAATTGCTCACGCATCGTATATACCACTAATCCGCTTAAATCATGTTTTTCAGCAAATGTCCGGTTCCATGCCAATGCAGTCTCAAAATAAGTCGTGGAGTTAATATCCTTTTTACCTTCACTGTAGCCCAGGTATTCAGTGCCACTCTTCTCATTTAAAGGCATCAAAGTGTATTCATCCGCAGCTTTGTCGTACATCGAAGTTTGGTAGTAAAAAGGATTGTAGAAACGTGATACATCGAAAAAAGCATATCGGTTTGTATTAAATAACCCACGCAACGAAAGACCTTTGGTAATAAAATCAAGTTGCTGTTTAAGTTCAAACTGAGCCGACATTTGAGAGGTTGTATAATCTTTATATCCTTTTGTCATATCAGCATAAGGGTTGATATACTGCCCCTTATCGTAATTTCCATATAGAATGTGCTGTGTATAGACATTGGCAGCATCTGGTTTATAGTAAGCAGGAAATAGGACGGGATTTGTTCTCATTACTTTTTGGAACAATCCATCACCGCCATCAATTGGACCGGTATAATCATCAAAAGAGCCTTGTAAACGGACAACTGCTTCGGTTGTTTTGGTGATATTGATGTTGACATTCGAACGCAACATGTATCTTTTCAGTTTAATGTTGTTGTTGAAGTTATTCTTCTGGTCAACGTTTAGCATCCCATTGTCATTGATCACACTACCAGCCAAATAGTATCGGGCAACTTTGCCACCACCACCTACATTAAAGTTGAGTCGCTGGTTGGTAGTTTGATCTTTAAACAAAGTTTTGTACCAATCGTTGGCAGGGTATACATACGGATTACCCCCAGCTATGGTATTTGCAATTTTACTTTGAGAATATGGCGTTATACCCAGTGGATCGCGGGTTCTCACAGCCTCGTTATGTAAACGCATATAGGTTATGGGGTCAGCAAGCTTTACCATGCTTGTTGGCTTCGATATGGACTCTTCAAACCTCACGCTTATTTGCGCCTTACCTACGCTTCCTTCTTTGGTAGTAACCAATATTACACCGTTGGCACCACGTGAACCATATAGCGCCGTTGCCGTTGCATCTTTCATGATAGAGAAACTGGCAATATCATCTGGCTGCATACGCGATAATTCCTGGGTGGTAACCTCATTGTTGTCAATCAGGATAAGCGGATCTTTCTTATAGCCAAATGTAGTAACCCCACGAATAAAGAACTCTGCATTATCTTTTCCTGGTTCCCCGCTTCTCTGATAGGAGATCAAACCCGACATACGCCCTGCCAATGCTGTGGTAAGGTTACTTGAAGGAATCTTCAGTTCTCCAGGCTTTACGGTAGTGATTGACCCGATAACACTCTCCTTTTTTTGTTTGGCAAAGGCAACAACAGTAACATCGTCAAGCTCCTTGTTAGAAACCATCAGAGCAACATGTATTACCGTCTTATTTCCAACTGTAATCTCCTTGCTTTCATAACCGATAAATGAAACAACAATTATTGCACTAGGTTCAACATCAATAGTAAATGCTCCATCAACACTGGTTATAGTTCCCCGGGTTGTACCTTTGATAACTACCGACGCTCCTGGAATAGGTTTACTATCCTCGTCGTAGATAGTACCGGTTAACTTTATTGTTTGAAGCTTTTGTACTTCTTGAAAGATTCGTTCTACCGGCAGACTGACTATTTTCAATAATTCCTCCGATTTCCCAATAACGATCTGCCTGTCATTGATTTTATAAACATTATCCGAACCTTTAAATAACTGATCGAGTATCTCAGTGACAGTCCGATCGACAACAATGATATTTACATTTCGATCTAAATCAACAAGTTGATCCTGGTAGAAAAATACAAACTCACTTTGTTCTTCAATTGCCTTCAATACATTGCTCACCGACGCATTACGCAAACGCAACGAAAGTTTTGCATTCTGCGAGTAACTATTAGTGCTAAATGCAAACACGGAACTCACAAGGATGAAGAAGATAGTTATTCGCATAACAAAAAAGACTTTCAGAAAGCATTGAAAAATGCCTCTTTCTTTTAATTTTAATTTCATAAATTTGAACGTTTTTGTTAGTAATTGACTTCGTGTCATTTCATTTTCTAAAACCGGGATATGTTTCGACGCGCATCCCGGTTTTTTTAAAGCTAGTCAGCTCTTCAATTCATTGGCATTACTTTTTTATTATTAGATATGATCCGTTATTTTCCTGAAAATTAACTGATGATGCAAACGCGATATTCTCAAGAACATCCTTTAGATCATCACCTAAATAGAGTTTCCCCGAAAATGTTATTTGGTCAAGTCCATCTTCAACTGAAATTTCCTGATTATAAAACCTTTTCAACTTCGTGAAAACTTCTATTATTGGCTTATTTTTGAAAATCAAATAGCCATTTATCCAGGAAGAATACAATTGGACTTCCACCTTATCTTTTGAAATATTTGAATTGCTTTTATCAAATGTCAATCTTTCACCTGGAATCAGGTCAATTGTTCCGGCAAACAATTTATTTTTCCCGGCAGTAACTTTCCCTTTGATCAATACCGTTTGCACCAAATTGTCTTCGCTATACGATGAAACATTAAAACTTGTTCCCAATACTTTGATCTTTATATCTCTCGTTATTACATAGAATGGCTTTTCAGGATTGGCTTTCACATCAAAAAAAGCTTCTCCGGTAAGAAATACTATCCGTGAATCTGATTGAAATTTCGTAGGATAAGATAATTGACTTCCTGAATTTAGCCAGATGTGTGTTCCATCTGCCAGTAAAATTTCGGAACGCTTCCCATAAGGAATAATAATTTGATTTAGCGTTGAGTTGGTTTGATCCGGATTAAGGTCAATCGTATCCGAGTTAATTGTTAGGTTTCCAGTAATTGTTTGCTCAATGGTTGTTTGTTTAGTATCAAACTCTTTGGTTGTTCCATCGGCAAAGATTACTTTCCCTTTTTCAAATGTTTCTGTGGAAGCTTCTACAGGAAACTGATTTTTTCTATATACAGATAAATAGATTAAACTACCTATTGCAATTAATATGCTTATTGCAGCAGCATATTTCAGGCTTGAATTCCAGTTAAATTTCGCCATCCTTCCAGATCGTTGTACTTTCTGAAAAATCACATTGAGTTTGTCTTGCGGCACAATCTGCCCAATTGGTTGTAATGATTCAATAATAAGTATCGCATTTTTGATCAGAACTTCTTTTTCAGAGTAATCACGAATAAATGATTCCCAAAACTGATCAAGTTCTTTATTGGGATGTAAAACCCAGAAGACGAATTCTTTATCAAGAATAAAGTCTTCGGTTGTTTGATGATTGATGAATTTATTTGCTTCCATTGCAACTATGAATCTTCGGTTGATTACAATAGATAAAGGCAGTGAAATTCAAAACATCATCATTAAATTAACTTTTATTTAATAATTCATTAACCTAACTTCTGTAAAAAGAATAAAAGGATCGGAGTATCGCCTTGTAGTGAGTCCTTTAACGATTTTATCGCCTTGCAAATTAAATTACGGCAGCCTTCAATGCTCATTTCCATTGTTTCAGCGATTTCCTTGTATTCCAATTCTTCAGTAAATCTCAGGTAAATTGCCTCTTTCTGGCGAGCTGTCAATTGATTTATTGCCTGATGTAAAGATTGTAGTTTCAAATTGGCATTTTCTTTTTGTATAATTTCATGTTCGATAGAATAAATGATATCGAATACAAAACCTTCATCATTTTCTTTCAAATTGTAACGTTTCTCCTTCTGAAGTTGACGCACAAGTCTTCGTTTAAATGATTTAAGAAGATAAAAAAAAATATTATCTGTATCTCCAAGTTTTCTTCTATTCCTTATTATATCTGTAAATATATCTTGAATAGAATCCTCAATTATGGTATGATTTGGCGTTAGTTTTAACCCAAACAGATAAAGTTTTTTTGAATATTCAGTATAGATTAGATTAAGTGCATCGTTGTCACCGGTTTTGAATCTACCCCATATATCTCTATCATTCATCAAATGGCCAACTTTAAAGTAGTTTTCAAAAGTATACATTATTTGCCTTCAATCCAATACGAGTCCATTTTGGAAATAATAATATCTTTAAGCAAAAAAAACTATTTTTCAGTACGCAAGAATAATAAAACTTCTCACCTCTTATGCCCTTTCTCACACCTTTTCAACGTTTTTTCCCAAGAACCATTTTCATCATAAAAATCAGTTCCTAATTTACAGCAAATCAAACAGTAATATGGAATTACTTTGACAATTCTATTTTTCATCGACTTATCTGTTTATGGAATTACCATCAGGTATTTTGTCAGCAACTTTTCAATAATCGTAGTCGCCGGGGAAAAGCTCAAAAACCGTACTACACGACCAGGGTGCTGGCCAATAATAAACCAACAACTGAACATAACAGACAAAATATACAGGCTAGTATTTCTGGAAGCAAGTCCAATAACTTGAACAGAATAATACATATATTCTGATGAACGTAATGGCTTTGTTTTATGGAAAGATGCATTGGAGAAAAGGCTTGTTTCGAAGGAAACAGCCTGGATTTGATTTTTCTTGTATTGATCTGATTACAAACAACATAAAGCAATAAACCCGATAGGTTTCGATGGCTCTCGCATTGTTCTGCCACTTCGACGAATCACGCTTAATCAGTCCCAATTTCAGATTTCCGCCCGTTCCAGGCAAATACAAAGCGAACTCAGGAAGGTCGCCAGCTTCTACCCAAAAGCAATATTGGTTCGGTAAAGCGCCCGGTTAAAACGATGCGTTCCGTTGGTAATCACAAAGTATTTCCCATCAGCATGATAGCGCATTTTACGGGCGATTCCATGCCAAGGTAGGGTTATAGTTTGTACCTAACGAAATATAGGGGCCAATAATAGAGTTGTAATTGAAATTATGTATTTCATTTCCAGTGTCTTATAAATGTTTATGTTTTCTGATTCGAAACTTCGCAGCCAGCATACTTCAGATTTCATCTCGATAGAAACACACTTTCTAATGGTTTATAGCTGGAGACCACAATCCTTCAATCGTATACTCTCGGACTATTCAACTTCAAAGCAAAAAAAAAATGGAGGCATTAAATCCTCCATTTTTTTATAAAATTTTTAATACCCAGGATTTTGTTGTACTTGTTTTTCCTCAGGAGTCAATGCACGTCCATCTTTCTGGATGGCATCGAGGTAAACCTGTGGAACTGGGCGTAGATTGTGTTTTTCCTGAATATTCGGTGCAGCTCTCTTGTTGAAAGCTTTGGCACGTGCTACCAAAGTTTTGGTGCGTGAAAGATCCTCCCAACGGAAAAGTTCACCTACCAACTCACGTGATCGTTCGTTCAATAAAAAACATAAGGCACGGTCGTATGTGCTGGTATAACCCAACTTTGTAATTATTTCCTCATCAACAGCAGGTAGAGTTGAGAAACTTGAAACTGTCAAGTCTGTTCCTGATGTTGACAAAGGAATGTTGTTCGATTCGTAATATGAATTTTCAGGATAAAATGAGTTAGTTGCTCCTAAAGTGGCATAGCCAACTGGATTAGCGGTTGCATTGTAAGATGCACCACCACCATCGGTATAGGCTTTGCGGTCTTCTCCATCTTTATAGGCAGCCCTGTTGCGGATAGTATTAATGTATGTCAATGCTTTTGGGTAATTGTTCTGACGAATGCAAACTTCAGCAGCAGTCAGATAAGTATCCGACAAACGGGCTAGAATACCATCGCGAAAACCGGCAGCATCATTAATAGCTGGTCGGGAACCATCTAGGTATTTGTTTAGAGAAGCAAAACGATTCTGAAATGCATCATCGTTTAGGTATTCTCCTCCTTCAGCATAAGTTGCAAATACATTTGGGACTATCTTACCTGTCTTTGGATCATTTATGGTTGCCAAACTTCCTTTAGCGGCAAAACGTGTATCCGAAGGATTGTTGATAATGTACATGACCGAAAGGTCTCCCAATACATAACCAGAACCTGCAGCCGGATTGTTTACTGCTTGCTTTGTTCTGAAGCTCTTCCAAAATCTGGAATCGTTAACACGATCGAATACATTATAGGAATAATAGTTGGTACGCAACCTCTGATATTCACGACCACCGGCAATGTCGCGTTTCATTTGCGGTAAATTGAGGTACTGTGATACAAAATAAAAATGCATTTGGTTACCATATGTACCCCATGTTGACTTATCAGCACTGAACTGAGCTGCAAGGATGATTTCAGATAAATTTTCGTTTGGTCCATTTGTCCCAGTATAGTTAAATATATCTTTAAAATCAGGAGCCAGCTGATGATGGGCAATTACTTCGTCTGCAAAATTCAAAGAGTTTGTCAGGTCAGCGCTTTTGGTTGCACTGTTCCAACTGTCGTTGATTTCGCTGGCACGGAATAAATAAGCCTTAGCCAGAAAGTGGGCTGCAGCATCCTTGGTAAACTTGCCGGTAAGGGTTCCACTCGAAGGCAGTCGGTTATAGGCTTCCGTAAAATCAGATATAACCTGTTCCATTACCTGCTGTGCAGTTGCGCGAGCGAATTCACGTTCAGGAGTAACAGCTGGTATTAAATTCAGAGGTACACCTCCATATTGTCGAACCAGTTTCAAGTAGTTATAAGCACGGAGAAAATATGCTTCACCCATGTAGGTATCCTTTTCTACACCAGGTTCCATCACCACCTCAGCCTTCTGGAGCAAAAGGTTGGCAGAGTTGATGCCTATATACATGTTATCCCAAAGTGTTTCAGCTAAAGCTGTGTTTACGTTGACGGGAGTAATCAATGAAGCAAAAACGCCATCATAAGAGTCCCACATTCCGTTTGAAGCGTCACCACCACAGCGGAACTCGTCGACACCATAATTAGTTGTTGCAAATCCCCACTCCCAGGCAAAATGGAAACGCAGGTTATAATACATACCAGCAGCCAAATCCCTAATTCCTTCTTTTGTATTAAAATATTCGGTATTTCTTACGGTATCCTGTTCCTCATCCAGAAAATTTGAGCAGGAAATAATAGTCCCGGCAAACATAAAAGATGCCAGCATGCCAATTAATATTCTTTTATATTTCATAACAATAGTCCTTTCGTAGTTTATAAATTACAATTAGCTTAGAATCCAACATTTACTCCAAATATGAAACCGCGGTTCGCAGCTGAAGTGCTAATGGTTGGGTCATTGTTGGTTCCATTTCCAGAAATACTCAAGTCCATATCCAACCAGTCAACCTTTGAGTAGAGAATACCAGGATTTTTAGCCTGTACATAGATCTTCAAAGTTTCCAGACCAAGTTTTTTGGCAATTAAAACCGGGAAAGTATAACCTAAATTTATGTCGCGAATCTTTATAAATGAACCACTCCTGTAACCCATTATATTGTAGTAAGGGTCACCAACTCCTACGTTGTAAATTGGCTTCTGATATTCCGCATTTTTGTTATTTTCGTTATAGTAGCTAATGCTACGCTGTGTACCACGTCCACCCTGCCATTCTCCACCTGTGTTAAAAGTGTAACCCAGACGGCCATAAAGGAAACAAGAAAAATCAAAGTTCTTATAGGTAAATGAGTTCGTCAAACCAACTGTCCAACGAGGAATAGTGTTGCCAATAATCACACGGTCATCATTCGGGCTAATCTTGTGGTCACCATTCTGGTCTACCGGGCGAGATCCTCCAATCTGGAATTTATGACCATTTGCATTGAATTTAGCCATTTCTGCTGCATCTTCTTCATGCCACAATCCTGCTGAGGCGTAACTGTAGATAACACCAATTGGCTGTCCAATAAACCAGAGGTTTGAAATATCATCTGACTTCCCATTTGACAGAGAAACGATTTTATTTTCCTGCCAGGCAGCATTCAAGCTGGTTTCCCAGGTGAAGTCCTTTGTTTTAACATTGACTGTATTTATGGTTATATCTATACCATTATTCTTCGTTTCTCCTACGTTGGAAAAAGTTGTAGTGTAACCTGTTAGCGATGGTATATTCATCTGCATCAACAAATTTTTTGTCTGTGAGGTGTAGAGATCAAGTACACCCGATACGCGACCCCTTAATAGAGAAAAATCGAATCCCAGGTTGTATTGGGTGGTTTTTTCCCATCCGAGGTTTTGATTGGCCATGGCCAGATTACCGTCTTTAATCAAAGATTCGGAAGGAACATATCCTGGAACGACGGAACTTCCAAACGGATAAAACAAGGATACTACTCCACCTTTTGTCTGATATGGTTGGATTGCTGAGTTTCCAGTCGTACCAACACCAAGTCGTGCTTTCAACTGGTTAATCCAATCAATATTCTTGATCCAGTTTTCCTGATCAATACGCCATGCCAATGCGGCTGATGGGAAAAATGCCCATTTGTGACCAGCAGCCAACTGAGAAGCTCCATCCCAACGACCAGATACTGTAAGCAGGTATTTATCAGCAAAGCTATAGTTGAAACGTCCCATGTACGACATTAACTGACGATCGGTAAGACCTGAATCCCAGTTGTCTAATGATGCGATGTTATTTTTGTTTAATGCATTCCACTTCTGGCTTACCAACGGAATACCTTGAGCGCTCATTGTCGAGAAGTTGGTGTTCCATGCTGAAGTAGTTTGAAGCAAAGTGGCTCCAAATGTATGTTTATCAATTTTTTTATCGAAGTACAGCAAATTATCCAGAGTCCAGGAGAAATCGTTTTGATTCCTTAAAGAAGCAATATTAGGAGATCCTAAACGGTCAACAGACATTGCATCTGTGTATGTGCCGTTTTTAAAGAAACGAAAGTCCGGGCCAAAGTTCGCACGGTATTTTAAACCCGGCAAAATATTTAACTGTGCATATAAGCTTCCCATAGCACGGAACATTTTGCGCTCATTGATAGAGTAATTCCATTCATCAACGATAGTCTTCATCCCATCATCACCACCTGGATAGGTTATACGGTTGCCATTTGCATCATAAGGGACTGCATAGGGCAAAACACTGTTAGCGGCTGCATAAATACTGCCGGGAGTGGATTGACCGCTTATATGAGACTGACCATACTGCTGAATACTATAAGTAGAATTTATACTGGCTCCCATTTCAAACCATTTTATAGGATTCACATCTACACTTACCTTTGTTGTGTAACGTGTGTATGATTGTCCTTTCATCGTGCCTTTGGTGTCCAAATATCCGAATGATACGTAGGCCTTCATTTTTTCAGTTCCACCACTTGCACTAATGTTATGTTGTGAGGATACTCCGGTTTGAGTTACTATGGCAGCCCAGTCGGTAGTTTGCACTTTTGAACCATCCCATGTGCCACCATCCCAACCTTTCATGATATTGTTCCATGCAGATTGATCATTGGCACCAAGGAAAATCTTATAATCATTTTCCTGAGTTGGCTGGTCACCTCTTGGGTATTTGGCAGGATCTAAATAATAATATCCCCAACGTCTCCAGGTAAGGTATTCGCTTGCACCCATCATCTCGGTTCGATCCTGAATATTTTCAATAGTCATTGAACCTGAATAGTTAAAACTTAGCTTGCCTGCCTTGCCTTTTTTTGTGGTAACCAAAACGACACCATTCGCACCACGCGAACCATAAATGGCTGTTGCGGAGGCATCCTTCAATATGTCGATTGATTCGATGTCTGCAGGATTCATTGTTTCGATGCCTGATGAAGACATGATAGGAATACCATCTAATACATAAAGTGGAGAATTACTTGCAGTCAATGATCGAAGACCGCGAATGAAGATTTTACCTATTTCACCGGGACGTTCGTTAGAGGTAATATCAACACCTGCAGCCTTTCCCTGCATAGCTTCTATTGCATTGGCAACTGGACGTGAGTTCAGTTCCTCTTCGCTAACACGAATCATAGAGCCAGTAACATCGCTTTTCTTCTGTGTACCGTAACCAATAGCAACTACTTCTTCAATTCCAATTGTTTCATCTTCCAAAGTAACATTTAGTATTGTTTTATTTCCTACTGAAACTTGCTGCATTTTCATCCCGACAAAGGAAAATTGCAAAGTTGCATTCAATGGAATATTCGAAATGGAATAGTTTCCGTTTGTATCGGTAATGGTTCCATTGGTTGTGCCTTTCAGTACGACGGAAACGCCAGGAAGAGGATTCCCCGATGAATCTGTCACTTTCCCGGTTACTTTTGTATTGTCCTGATTGGTATTTGAATCAATTCGTGTAATTACGATATTACGGTCGATCATCCGGTATGAATATTCATCCTGATTTAAAACTTCTTTCAATATTTTTTCAATATTAGAATTTTTAATATCAAGAGTGTATTCTTTACTCAGATCCAACTGATCTGTTTTAAATAGAAAACCATAATTCGATACTCGTTCAATCTCATCAAAAACCTGAATGAGGGAAGCATTTTTTACATTCAGGTCAAACCTGGTTTCCTGTGAAAAGGTATTGACAGCCATTGCCATCACAGAAAAGAAAACGAAAATGGTAGTTAGTTTCATAACAAGTAATAACTTCTTAATTCCCAACCTTTGATGGTCTGGGAAATGTTGTTTTTTCTTCATAGTTTTGTTTTGTTATTTGTTAAACGATTGGTCAAGGTGATCGGCAAAATTACACTGACCATAAAATTTCAAAAACACCAACCGGGTAAGTCACAAGCTTCCCGGTTTTTTAGCTTCATTAGGATTACATCATAGGCAAATTATTTGTATGAAAGTTTCTAGTATTGCATCAATACACTAAATTGATTCCGTCAATTCTTATATCCGATTAATATATTATAATCACATCCGGCATTTCAGGTTTTTCAATTATCCTGTAATTGAAATCTGTGGTTAGTTTCAACATTTTAAGCACATGTTGTGCCGTGGTAGATTTCTTGATATTCCCGGTATACCGGTAGTCGCGCAGTGCCTGGTTTTCAAACATGAACTCAACATCGTACCATCGGCTCATTTCATTAAAGATATCTTCAAGCCGCTGATCACGAATGACAAATTTGCCGTCTCTCCATGCAGAGAGCACATTTGATGTAAATGGCTTTATTTCAATCCTGTTGTTTTCAGTTGAATAAATAGCGCTTTCGCCAGGCTTTAATTCTACCAATGAACTTCCATTGTTAGTAAGAATATCGGCTTTCCCTTCGATGAGTGAGGTTTCAATCACCTGATCTTCAGAGTATGCTCTAATATTAAAAGTAGTTCCCAGATCGCGAACAACCAGCTGACCAACCTTTACCAACAAAGGAAAATCATCGTGGTGTTTAACTTCAAAAAAGGCCTCTCCTTGCAGTTCGGCAAGTCTTTGTTTTGTTTGAAGATCTTCGCGATAGGTCAGTTCAGAACCGGAATTCAACCAAACTTTAGTTCCGTCAGCAAATTCTATGGTACTCACACTCCCTTTGGTGGCTGTGTATTTCTGGATGCCCATGGCTGAAACTTCAGGCTTGATTCCTGAAAGAAAATAGCCTGATAATCCGCCAATACCCAGAGTAAACAGAATAACTGCAGCATATTGAAGGATTCTTTTGCCAATAAAAAATGTGGTCTTCTTTGCCGTATGATTTATTCTCTTCCAAAGTTTGTCGAATTCAGAATCGAGATCAACGATGGTATGTGACCCGGACATCCGGAGCCATATACTTTTCATTTCATAAAACAATTCCTCCTCTTTCTTGCTATCTTTTAATCTGCGATAAAATTCTTCCTTCTCTTTTTCACTTGCATCGCCGTTTAAAATGCGCGATAATAAATTCTTATCCATTTTCCCTGATGTTTAGTAATGAACAAATGAAGATAGAAATACCCTAATGAGAAATTCAGGAAATTTCGGGAAAAATGAAAAATCATAAAAAAGAAAACCGGTTTCTGCTTAATTTAGAATTTTGGCGATGGCTACTATCATGGGAAGATAGTCCTTTAAGTCTTTCCGGAGTATTTTTAAAGCTTTGGTGAGGTGGGCTTCCACTGTTTTTTGTGTCACTCCTAATTTTTCAGCTATTTCACGGTTTTTTAAATCCTCCAGACGACTCATTTCAAATACAACGCGGCAGTGTTCGGGCAAATTCCGAATGGCCAGATCGATTTTGTCTTTTAGTTCATTAAATTCCAGGTAATCATCGCCTATTTTATTCAAGCTTTCATACTGGTATTGCATTTCCATCCAACGGATATGCTCGTGATGTTTCAGTATAATCTGCCTGCGCTTCAAGATATTCAGGCAATTGTTTTTGACTAGAGTAAATAAAAAATTACGAATGTTTGAATCGGCATTGAGTTCGTATCTGATTTCCCACAACTTCACGAAAGCCTCCTGAACAACTCCATTAGCTTCATCTTCATCTTCGAGATAATATTGGCTCAAATGACAAAGAGGCTGGAAGTAATCATGGAAAATTTTCCTAAAACTATTTCTGTCGTCTTTCGCTAATTGGAGAATCTGTTCAAACATAAATTGGAAATCAGTCCCCAAATATAAGAAAAAACAGTTCTGGGGTTCTTCTAAGTGTTATTAAGTCTGTTTTTGTAAAACCTAAACATAGATACACTAAACAATTGAAGACAAGCAGATGTTTTCTTTCTGAAGGGAGCACCTATCAGCGAAAGGTTCAGGAGTAAAATTCCTTAATAAATTTGGTCACGAAATCATCTTTTTTTTGTGGCACAACATCACCGAAATATCAAATTGACTCAAAAAGCGTATTTCAGGATGACAGTCTTTGTGCTTTTTTCGAAATAAAATTTAATTCCATTCAGGAAAAATCGTTTCCTAATCATTCAGGGTTTGAAT
>DASRMB010000050.1:0-27312 GCA_035648135.1 Prolixibacteraceae bacterium | reverse complement strand
ATTCAAACCCTGAATGATTAGGAAACGATTTTTCCTGAATGGAATTAAATTTTATTTCGAAAAAAGCACAAAGACTGTCATCCTGAAATACGCTTTTTGAGTCAATTTGATATTTCGGTGATGTTGTGCCACAAAAAAAAGGATGATTTCGTGACCAAATTTATTAACCTGAGTTCGATATATTAGTTTCTGAAAATCAACCACATAAAAAGATTGAATTCGATATTGCCCCCTATATTCACTAAACTTGGGACTTTGCATCCTGCAAGTTCTGAAAAAAACACTCTTTAAAGAACAAAAAATAAGAACTTCAGCATCCGAAACTCCCTTTCCTCATTGGGGTAGGGCTGGGGCGATTATACAAATTTTGTACAAACAATTTTAAATCGAACTAAGGTTAATAGGAATGAAATAATGTCGTGTTTTTCAACCAGAGTTATAAATACTCGTTTTGCAACTATGCTACTTCAACGAGTAAAAATTAACACCACAGATTACACCGATTTAGATATAAAGTAGTTTTTAAATCTGTGCTTATCTGAGTAGTCTGTGGTAAAGTAAATTACAGGTATCTTGCTTGAAAAAACACATTGTTAAAACTAGAATACGACATTTAATAGTTCTCATTACTTAGTATACTAGTGTTGTGTTAATGAAGAATCGACGCAGCGTCATGCCGAACTTCCTGACCGCTCGCTTGACAGGCGGGGTTTCGGCGTCCCAAAATAGAATTAGACACCGAAATAAATTCGGGGTGACTGTGACTTGTCAGCATCATGCTCAACACAACACTAGGTCAGCGACTCTGTTTTAGCAACAAAATACAATGGCTTTTTATCAGTTTGAAAGGTGGGATGGCATGATCGGTTTTGTCGTTTGTTTGTGTTTCAACTTATGGATTTTGGGATCGTACAATAAAAGTTCAACATTAAATTGACTCCCTAAGTTTTTTTCGCTTTCAACCCAAATCTTTCCTTTCAGGGCATCGGCGAATTCTTTGCAAACAGAAAGCCCTAATCCGGTGCTCTTTTCGCCTGCTGTACCCGCAGTTGCTTTTTCTGGACTGATTTCAAACAGTGATTGAAGTTTGGCTTCTTCGATTCCTATTCCTGAATCTTTTATAGAGATTCGGGCAAATTGGTCACTGTGCTCATGCCAGAATTTAATCTGTCCATTTTTGTGCGTAAACTTAATGGCATTGTTAACCAAATTCCTGCAAATCGTTTTTACCATATTTCGGTCGGCCCAAATCATGAGGTCAGTTTGTTCCAAACAATCAATTGTGATGTTTTTATCGCCTGCGATAGGTCTGTAGAGATCGAGGCATTCATCAAAAATTTCCTTCACGCTCAATGGCATAAAGAAGGGTTGCAAACCTTCGGTCTGGCTTTTTGCCCAACTCAGCAGGTTATCGGTCAAGCTAAGGATCTGTTCGGTTTTCTGATCCATCATTTTTACTGTTTTTTCAAGATCCTCATAGTTTTCGTCCTCAATATAGAACCCAATAAGATTTGAAATATTGAAAATGGAAGCTAATGGGCTTCGAAGATCGTGCGCAATGATACTGAACAATTTGTTTTGTGTGTTCAGCGATTTTTGAAGTTTTAGGTTCTGTTCAGCGATTTGATTTTTTTGCACGAGGATGCTTTCACTTTGAGCATGTGACCGTTTATTGACCTTTTTGTAATAATAAAAGAAATAGACAAATATCAGGAGGGTGCCGCTAACCAGGATAATAATCAAAACAAGGTAATCGCGTTGCGCAAGCTGTACCGTAATTTGATCTTCCTGGTGCTGGTTTTCCTTTTCCAGCAAGGCTATCTGGTTGTTCTTTTTTTCGGTTTCGTATTGCTTTTCAAGCTCTAATATTTTAGCCGATGTATCAATATTATAAAGGCTGTCATTCATCAGCGTGTACTTCTGATAATAACTCAACGCCGTAGTCAAATCGGCGATGTTTTCATTGTAATACCCCAAATTCCAGTAAGTTAGGTACAGGTTGTTGTAGTTGCCCATAATCGAGTTTGGATTTTTGATTGATTGGGCAATCTCCAGGGCCATGTTATAGTAATCTTTAGCCTTGTAATAATCTTTTTGGTCATAATAAATGGAGCCTAAAACCCGGTAACAGCGTTCAATTTTTGTCTGATTGCCAATTTTCAAGTGAGCCTCCAACGACTTAGTGATGTATTCTTCTGCTTCTTTGTATCGTTCTTGCTTGTAAAACAGAGTCCCAAGGTTGTAAGTGATTGATGCCAAGTCGTCTGGGGAGTTAGTGTTCCTGACTTCTTCATAGGCTTTATTAAACAGTTTTTCTGTTTTGTCATATTCTTGCAGGACTGCAAAAACATTTGCTTTATTCACGAAAAGAGAAAACCGTTGATTCGAAGAGAGTTGATCAAAATACTTGTTTTCTAGTATGTCAAAATATTTCAGTGCACTGGGGTAGTCCTTCATTCCACGATGAACGATCCCCAATCTGTTCAAAATATCGAAACGCAAATCAAACGTATCATCGTTTTTCAGAAGTTTTTCAGCTTGAATTAAGTGATTAACTGCTGCCTGGAAATTGAAACTTTGCTGAAAGATTAATGAAAGTTCGAGATGAGCTTTTATTTCTACTAAACGGTTACTTTGTTTCTGAGTCTCTTTTAATACCTGGCTGATTATTGATAAGGAAGAATCCGGATACCCCAGTCCATTATACACTATTCCTTGTTCTATCCTGGCTTCCCAAATGCTTTTTTGATCATTGATCTGATCCGCTTTTTGCTGGATGACTATACTTAAAGCAAATGCACTGTCCAGATTACTTTCTTTCAATTGAAGCAACTTCTCCAGCATGCGCCCGATGGCAGTGGTATCATCGATCGTATTTGTCTGTGAAAGACTTTTTTTAGAAGCAAATCCGACTAAAAAGATAATCATCATTGCCAGGAGAAGCTTATGCATATCTGGCTATAAATAGGAGTTGAAAGTTTAAGAATCCTAAAGTGAAAAAATTAGGATTCTCAAGTGATGAAGAAATAAAAAGGTGTTGCCAACAACACCTTTTTATTGTAGTCTTTTGAACTTTGTTATACAGCATCTCCAAAATCGACAGACGTATTGCCCCCGGCAGGAGGACCATAAGTACCATCCGGGAATGATATTTCAGTACTGCAAATGATTTTCTTGTAGCTTGCTGATTTATCCAATGCAATATCTACTGTGGCAGAAAAAATAGGATTTTCGGGTCCATTAACTAATTGGGTTGAATCGGACAGGGTAATGGTGACACCCCAATACGAATCACTGCCACTTTTTACTTCTCCCTGACGGATACTTGTGATTGTCTGGTCTTTTGCTGCGGTAACAATCACTCCAAGTTCATACTTTTTGGTGGTTTTACTTAAACTTAAATAAGGCTTGTAAGTCTTCATGAAATAGAATTTTGAAAATTAGTTTTTTAATTCGAACTGTATCAACAAGCTAATATCGTAAAAATATAATGCTAACAGGAAAAATAGTTCATTTAACGAATAAATCTTTAAGTCTCACAAATATATTATTATTTCGTTCAGTAATCAATAAGCTGCAATAGCCTGAAGCGAAGAATGTTGCTTTATCCGAATGTATGCTTGTTTCTTTTTTTGCTTCGTGGTTTTTCTTGGCTCTATGACGTTTTGTGTGGGTATTTACTTTTTAAAAAGTTATCAATTTACTTCATTGACCATTTGGACTTATGTACCGGAGGTGCTAAATATTAATGACCCCCAAAGAAATTGGGGGTCATTAATATCATACTACTTCGTAGTATATGCTTCATTGAATTTGTGTAATACTATTTATTTTTTTGCAATCCTTCTCTTACATGCCCCACACGATTCGTCATAGAACCTTTTCCTTTTTATCCTTTATACACGGATGAGTAATATTTCCCGGTTCTATAACGGATTGTGTGGGTAATAAAATCATAATTGAGCAACTCTTTAAACTTGGATTATATCAGGATAAATTGTTTTGAAACCTTATTTGCCAGCGGAACCTCAGTAGAAACAAAAGTCGAAAGAGAGTTTAACCTTATTACCTTATTGAATTACAGTTAGATTAATAAGGTTAAAACAAGGTGGACGATGCTTTCTACTGAGGTTTTTTAGATAGAAATAAGGTTTTTCTTAACATCGGATTTTCTCTTTTAGAATTTATTGAATGAACAGTAAAAATTCTTACCCATACAAATCGTTATAGACCCTATTCCCCCAATAATCAGTTACTGGAGAGTGGATAGAAATAGCTTGTATTCTCTTCACTCACCCAAACTCCACGCTTCAAATATCCCTATTATTAGGGATTGATGCCTCCTGTTCTGAAGGGTACTTTTACAGCATCTAAAATCAACGATTGATGAACAAAAAGTATTTAAAGAAAGGATTTGTGATGCTGATGATTCTAAATACGAGATATGGATTTTCGCAAAACACTGATGCGCTGAAATCACAGGCATGGCAGTTGAATGCCTCCTACAAAGGTGATTTTGTTACCAATTTCCGGGGAGGAATAAAAACCGGATCAACGTACCTGGGGCTGGCTGATTTATCTCTAAACTTCAATACCGAAAAGGCCGGACTTTGGAAAGGTGGCGAATTTTTAGTTCACGGCGCCAATTCACATGGCGGGGAACCTTCTGCCAGTTTAATTGGCGATTTTCAGTTTGTCTCAAACATCGAAGCCGGAAACCATACCTTTTTGTACGAGTTGTGGTACAAACAAACCATTTGGAACGTTACTGCCACCCTTGGCCTTCAGGATTTAAATGCTGAATTTGCCGGCAGCGACGTGGCTTCTTTATTCCTGAACAGCTCTTTTGGTATTCATTCGGTAATTGCTGACAATATCCTGGCGCCGATTTTCCCACTCACCTCTCCCGGAATCACATTGAACTGGGAAGCCTCCGGAAAATTAAGCCTAAAAACGGCTATTTACAAAGGCTGTCCCATTGATTTTGATGCGAATACCTACAACCTGAACTGGAACCTGAATTACCTGCGTGGTATCCTTTGGGTGGCTGAAAGTCAGTATTCGTGGACTGGTAACGAAGAGAAAGATAATGAATTAAAGGCTGGCGTCTTCTTTCATCAGCATTGCCCGGAGAGCGATGTTGTGAATTCTGAAACTGGAAATACGCTCACTCACGATTACGGTTTTTACCTGGTTGGTGATCATCAGATAACATCTTCAGGAGAAAACGGACAGGGATTGAACGTTTTTTACCAGCTGGGGGTAAGCCCGCGCAACGATAATTTCGGATACATAGGAGCTGGTTTTTCTTACACCGGATTGCTCTCCAAATCGGGTTCGGATGTACTCGGTCTGGCTATGGCCCGGGGAATGCTGACCGACGAACGTGGCCGGGATGAAACTTCGTTTGAGCTGACTTATAAAACTCAGATTACCGATCAGATTTATTTGCAGCCCGATCTGCAATATGTGGTTCACCCGGGTGGAACTGATGTACAATTGAAAAATGCAACGGTAGGAATGGTAAGGTTGGGATTGGAATTCTAAAAAGAACAGGTATGATTATTCAGGATAGTGGAATGGGAATTAAGAGTAAACGACTGGCTGATTTATCCACCGGAAGCAGAGGTGTGATTGTTCATGTGCTGGGACAGGGCGCTTTCAGGAAACGGATTTCGGAAATGGGATTTGTTAAAGGGCAAATGGTTCGGGTAATTAAAAATGCTCCGATGAAAGATCCGGTTGAATACGAAATCATGGGATATAAAGTATCGTTGCGACGCAGCGAAGCCGACCTGATTGAAGTTGTTTCGCCATCGGCTGCCAAAGATCTGGTGGCAGGAAAGTTTGAAGGAATGATCGACGAACACCGGATGAAAGCTTCCGGAGAAGAAAAGGGAAAGATCATCACAGTGGCTTTGGTAGGAAACCCAAACTGTGGTAAAACTACTTTGTTTAATTACGCTTCGGGCTCGAAAGAACGGGTGGGAAACTATGCCGGTGTAACCATTGACGCCAAAGAAGCCAAATTCAAACAAGGCTCTTACACCTTTCAAATTTCCGATCTTCCCGGAACGTATTCCATTACCGAATATTCTCCGGAAGAATTGTTTGTGAGAAACCACATTGCTGAAAAACGTCCGGATATTGTTGTGAATGTGGTTGATGCCTCGAATCTGGAACGTAATCTGTTCCTGACGACTCAGCTGATCGATATGAATATCAAGGTGGTAATTGCCCTGAATATGTACGATGAACTGGAGCAAAAATCGGCCAAATTCGATTACAAACATTTGGGCGAGATGATGGGTATTCCGATTGTTCCGACAGTTGCTTCGAAAGGAAAAGGACTGAAAGCGCTGTTTGACCGGATCATTGAGGTGTATGAAGAACGCGACCCGATTGTGCGGCACATTCACATCAATTATGGGCCTGAAATTGAAAAGTCGATCAAGGCTATCCGAACTGAATTAAAGAAAGATATTCAGGTTAAACACAACTATTCAACGCGATTTTTAGCAATCAAATTACTGGAAGAAGATCAGCACACGCTGAATCTGTTAAAAGACAATCCGGAATTTGAAGTGATAAAAGAAATTTCGGATCGCGAAACCAGTCGGCTGGAACAGCTGTTCAACGACGAGTCGGAAACCCTGATTGCCGATGCCAAATACGGTTTTATTGCCGGTGCCCTGAAAGAAACATACAAAAACGGGCCGCAGGTACGACGCGACCAGAGCCGCGAAATTGATAAGGTTTTGACACACAAAATATGGGGTTTCCCGGTTTTTATCTTTTTCATGTGGCTGACTTTTCAGGCTACTTTTACACTTGGAGCTTACCCGATGGACTGGCTCGATGCCGGAATTGGCTGGATAAGTCAAACCCTTGGTTCTGTTATGTCTGATGGTGCCCTGAAAGATTTACTGATTGACGGAATAATTGGCGGCGTTGGCGGTGTAATTGTATTTATGCCCAACATTCTGATTCTGTTCTTCTTCATTTCGCTGATGGAAGATTCCGGCTATATGGCCCGGGCGGCATTTATCATGGATAAACTGATGCACAAAATGGGACTTCACGGTAAATCATTCATCCCTCTCATCATGGGATTTGGCTGCAATGTACCAGCCATTATGGCCACCCGTACACTCGACAACCGAAGCGACCGGCTGCTAACCATGCTCATCATTCCGTTTATGTCGTGCAGCGCCCGTCTGCCGGTTTATGTCCTCCTGATTTCAGCCTTCTTTGTGAGTTATCAGGGAGCCATTTTATTCCTGATTTATCTGGTCGGAATTCTTCTGGCAGTGGCGATGGGCTTACTTTTCAAGAAAACTTTTTTTGCTAAAAAAGATGTTCCGTTTGTAATGGAACTTCCGCCATACCGCATGCCGACCTTACGGAATACCACGGTTCACATGTGGTTTAAAGGTTCGCAGTACCTCAACAAAATGGGAACAGTTATTTTGTTTGCTTCCATCCTGATTTGGGCCATGGGTTATTACCCCCGGAATGTGGAATTCTCGAAAGATTACAATAGTCTGTTAACACAAGTGGAGGCAAATACCACGCTGACTCCGGATCAGAAAACAGATCAGTCGGAACAGATTCAACTATCGATGGAAGAAGAACGTCAGGAAAAATCGTACATCGGAATGACCGGACATTTTATTGAACCCGTGATCCGGCCACTTGGTTTTGACTGGAAAATCGGAATGAGCATCATTACCGGGATGGCTGCAAAAGAAATTGTGGTGAGCTCAATGGGCGTTTTATATCATGCAGGCCTCAATGCTGACGAAAACTCTCAGTCGCTGAAAGAAAAACTTCAGGAACAAAAGTTTACCAGCGGCCCGAAGGAAGGACAAAAAGTTTTTTCGCCACTGGTGGCATTTGGCCTGATGATTTTTGTACTGATCTATTTCCCCTGTGTGGCAGTGATTGCGGCCATTAAAAAAGAAGCCAACTGGCGATGGGCCATTTTCACCTCAGTGTATACAACTGCGATTGCATGGGTTGCTGCTTTTGCCATCTATCAAATCGGAAGTTTATTCATTTAATTTTGAGTCCGCTCCGATAAGTTGATTAATTATCCCGAAGGGATAAAATTTGAATAACCACCGGTGAAACCGGTGGAAAAGAAATGAAATTAAAATGTGCAACCCTGAAAGGGTTGAACATTTAGTGAGTTAATATTCAACCCTTTCAGGGTTGCGTGTTCAACTTCCATTATTCCGTGGATTTCACCCACGGTTATTAATATTCAGTCCTTTCAGGACTATTTTTTGACATTTTGACTTTTCGGAGTGGACTAAATTTTAAAATCTGGAAAATGATACAAAATATTCTTGCACTGATCATCGTTGGAGGGGTTGCGATAAAAACCATTTATTCGGTTTACAAGTCAATTACAACCAAAGACAAAAGTATTTGCGGAGGTTGTGCCAGTTGCGAGCTCAAAAACGAACTGCGAAAGAAAGGAAAATTACTTCCTTATTCTGAAAAACGGGAATCCAAATTTCAGTTCTCAGCCGACAACTTGAAATACCCGGCAAAGGGATAAATTCAGTGCGGCAAAACTTGATCTGGTACATTCCAAAACGTACAAATTATATAAACAAATGTTCGTGCTTGTTGTTTTTTCTTCAGTCTGTTAAAACAATATGGTCCTGTTTTTATCTGGAATTTCTTCAGGTTTAATTACCATACGGTTTGTTTGGCTAAATTGCACCAATTATTTTACAAAATTTCCATATCATGAAAAAAACTCTTTTTATCCTTTTAATCAGCTTTGCATTTGCTGCCTGCAATGCACCTCAAAAAAAAACAGCAGAAGTAAGTACTGCTCCGGCAGAAATGGTTGAAGTAAACCTGAAAATTGAAGGCATGACCTGTACCGAATGTGAACAATCCGTTGCAAAGGGAGTCAACGAATTGGCCGGTATCGACAGCATCAGTGCCAATCACATGGATTCTACCGCTTTTGTAAGGTTCGATGCATCAAAAACCGATTTGGCTAAAATTACCAAAGCCATTGAAGATCGGGGCTATGAGGTTGCTAGTGCAAAATAAGGTGGTGAATCAAGGGTGGTGCGATCTCTGATTGCGCGTTAACTTATTGACGGAGAATAAAATCTCCGCATCCGGAACAGCGGTTGAAAGAAGGGCTCAAATCTTCATTCAACCGCTGTTGTTTTGGGAAATTCGTTTGTTTATCAGGAAAAAATAAAGATCGGCGGTGATTTTCATATACTTTTAATTAGGTTCTATAACGATTTGTGTGGGTAACGATTTTTTCAAATTCATAGCTGATTAATAAGGTTTAGCCTGGTGTAGTATTAAATGTTCTACTAAGGTTTAAAAAACACGAATAAGGCTATTCTTATAATAATGTATTTAGTAAACAGACAATTAGTCCATTAAATATTTTTGGAACCTTATTTTTAAAACACAACCTTATTACCTTATTTAGACAATAAAAACAAGCGGTTCTATTTGCGATTATAAGTTAAATCCCACACTATCCGTTATAGCGCCTTTAATTATGGCGATTTCGCCATAATTAAAAGTCAGGCAGGATTAGTTGCTTGGCAATAAAAACTTGAAGAATTTAAAATGAGTTGGAACTTATATAATCACCGACAGCGGTTGAATGAAGGCTTCAAATCTTCATTCAACCGCTTTTGATTTTCAGGAAAATTGAGAATCATTCCATTCCAAACTTCTGAGAAATGAAAAGGCCATCGAAATAAATAGTTCAATGGGGAGCGCATTTATTGCACTGCGAAATGCGCTCCTGGCTATGCCGAACTCGACCGAAAATACGCAAGCCTATTGGATACATTCGAAGATGAAAACACCCCAATGCGCTTAAATAAAGGATTAAAAGTCTGTGTTTCGTCGCTTTTTGGGTTTTAAATTGCTCCATCTATTACCAAGAGAAAGACTTTGTTAATAATTAGTTGAGAAATAAGTTTAACAATGGTTATTTACATATATAAAACCTACCTATCTTTAGAAATACTAATCATAGACTTATAAAACAATGCAATAATGAATTAATGTCGGTATAAGTTTTTGTCAATCCTATAAACTAATCAACAAACATAAGAACCACCTAACTAACAAATATGTATATTTCAAAAATTGAGATCGAGAATTTTCGAAACTTTAAATGCAAAGACATTACTTTTAATGAAGGTGTAAATGTAATTATTGGGCATAATAATGCCGGAAAAACAAATTTAATCAAAGCACTTTCTTTAGTAATCGATTGTCAATCATCAAAACGATTGGAAGTTGATGATTTTAATAAACACACTTCACTTGCTGAATTGAAATTAAATCCACCTAAAATTAGTATTGCTGTAACAATTAATAAGGGAAAATTTGAGGAACCTGATGACCTTGTAACTATTGCCAATTGGTTGACCAAATTGGATTCAGATTACGAAGCACTGCTAACTTATGAGTTTTTTCTTCCTGAAAAAGAACGTCCCAAATATGATGATGCGATAGCTGAAATTACAGATGATGACCCAAAGGCTCTTGATAAGATCTGGAAATTTCTCAAACAAGACTTTATTAGACTATACACCTACAAAATATGGGGTGGTAATATATCAAACCAGTCTGTTGCAGATGGGGATTCACTGCAAAAATTTGATTTTCAGTTTTTAGATGCTATCCGTGATGTTGAAAGAGATATGCTCACTGGACGTAATACACTTTTAAGAGATGTATTTAATTTCTTTATGGATTACGAAATAAAATCGGATAATACAAAATCAGACGAAGAAAAGGCCGCACTTATAAAACGGAAAAGAATTGATTTTTCTGAGAAAGCAGATGACTTAATAGATGTACTTCAAAAAAGGATGGAAGATGGTAAAGAGCAAATACTTTCTTATGCAAAAGAAACAGGAGCATCATTCAATAATGCTGAACCAAATTTTGAAGGATCTATCTCCGATGTGGAAATGTTCTCTGTTTTGAAATTGATTGTAGAATATAGTACAGGAATAAAAGTGAAAGTGCCAGCTACACATAACGGGTTAGGTTATAATAACCTAATATATATGTCTTTGTTATTAGCAAAGATGCAGGTGAATTCGGATGGCAATTATATGGGAAGTAATTCCAAAGTATTTGCAACTTTAGCAATTGAAGAGCCAGAAGCCCATTTACATCCAGCAATGCAATATAAGTTTTTGAAATTTTTAAAAGAAAATAAAAACAAGAAGAAAGTAAGACAAATATTTGTTACAACACATTCAACCCATATTACATCAGCAGTATCCCTAGATGAAATCATTTGTTTGCATAATGATAACGGCATAACAACAGTAGGCTATCCTGGGCTAGTATTTCCAAATGATGGAAAAAGCAAAAAATACGTACAGCGCTTTTTAGATGCCACAAAATCTGATATGCTTTTTGCACAAAAAGTAATATTGGTTGAAGGTCTTGCCGAACAATTATTAATGTCAACTTTTGCTCAATATTTAGGAAAATCATTAGAAGATAACCATGTTGCAGTTATAAATGTCGGTGGACGTTTTTTTGACCATTTCCTACATCTATTTGATAGCCATAAACCAAATACTATTCATAAGAAAATTTTGTGCATTACAGATAGGGATCCGGAGAGCAAACCAAAAGCAGAAAGTAAATTTAAAAAATGCTATCCATACGAATTTAATCAGGATGTTGAAACTTATGATTATAGATCAAATCCAAGCGCAACTAAATATCCAATTGGATCACATCCAAATATTACCTTTTTTAGCCAAGATGCAAATAAAGGGAAAACACTAGAATATGACTTGGTCTTACATAATCCAGTTTTGGATCTTTTAATTACTGATTCCATGCGTAGTCAACAAGAAATAAGAGATTTAATGAAGCTTTATTCTGATGGAAATTCAATTGCTGACTTTGAAGCTAAATTGAGAGTCAGTAAAGACAATAATAGGATTAAAGAAAGTATCGCAGTCGCTGGATTATGGGCAGAAGTTGACCTGAAAAAAGCAATTATTGCATCTCGTTATCTTAACTCAGTCGGGAAAGGTGAAAACGCATTAGAATTATCCTATGCATTAATAGACAATTTAGAAAAAAAAGGTAACCCAGAGTATAAAGAATTTACTGTACCTGGTTATATAAAACAGGCAATTGATTGGATATGTCAGTAACTCAAATCACATCAGACACTTTACTTGATGATGTTGAACATCATTTTAGAGTATCAGCAGGCCCTGGGGCTGGGAAAACATACTGGTTGGTAGAACATATCAAAAATGTATTGCATCGATCAGATAGATTGGCGAAAACAAAAAAAATTGCATGTATTACATTTACTAATATTGCGGTTGAAACAATCTTGAAACGACTAGGGACCTCTGCTGAACATGTGGAAGTATCAACTATTCATAGTTTTTTATACAAACATATCGTTAAGCCTTATGCTTCATTTATTTCGGCTGAATATGGACTAAATATCAATGAAATGGATGGTCATGATGATGTGATTCTTTCAAATTATGGTTTTTTGAATGAATGGAAAATAAGAACAGGTCAACAAAGGATTAGAGAAGATAACGATCTAGTCAAAGCCTTTAAAGTAATAAAATGGAAGTTTGACAATGCTGGCAATTTAATTGCAAAAACAGATTATCCACATAAATCTGGTGCTTATGCTATTAAATCGAGCTCTTACTTTGAATACAAGAAAATGACTTGGGAAAAAGGAGTTGTTCATCACGATGATGTGCTTTTTTTTAGTTATCAAATAGTTCAAAGGTTCCCATTTGTTTTGGAGATATTACGAGCAAAATTTCCGTATTTTTTTGTTGACGAATTTCAAGATTGCAATCCAATACAGGTTGTGATATTGAGTTTTTTAGGACAAAGAGAAACCATCATTGGAATAATTGGAGATAAAGCACAATCTATTTATGGCTTTCAGGGTGCAGAACCATCTCAATTCCAATCTTTCAGTTTGCAAGGAATGATTGACTATCAGATGTCTGACAATAGAAGAAGTTCAAATGAAATTATTGGAGTCCTCAATGGATTACGAAGCGATATCACACAAAATCCTTTTAGAAATTTTGCTTCAACAAAGCCTTTAATTTTAGTGGGAGATATGAGTCTGGCATTGAGAAGGGTGAAAACGATTTGTGGAAAAGAAAAAGTATATTCTCTATCAAGAAAGAACATTACTTCTAATGCAATGAAAAATGAAATTGGAGGAATAGCTTTGAATGGAGGGCTCTTTAATAGACTAATTGAGATTGATAAACCAAGTAGCAATAATAAGTATAGAAGTAAACTTGTGATGGCTTGCATTAAAGCATCAGAATATGCTCGTCAAGAAAAATTTAAAGATGCGATCAAAGAATTAGAGAAAGAATTTAAATACAAAAATGACAAAAATCGAAGTAGAAAAGAATCTTTATTACATATTATGACACTACTGGCAAAATATGATACTTTTAAGGATAACTCCTTATATCATTTCTTTACGATTGTAAAATCTGAAATAAATAAAGATATTTCAGGTTTGAGAAATGGAGCGGCAAAAACATTTTATGATAGTAATACATATCAACAATTTGCATTATGCGTAAATGTACCAGAAGATATGAGTCAGCATAAAACGATTCATAAATCTAAAGGTGATGAATTTGATAATGTTTTACTAGTGTTAAACGAGGAATCAGATTTGAGTTTCGTTCTTATTCCTGATATTAATTCAGACACTAATGCTGCAGAAGAACAACGGATAAACTATGTGGCAGTTAGCCGGGCGAAGAATAGATTATTTATCTCTGTTCCAAGTCTGACAGCTGCAAATCAATTGTTATTATGGCCAAGATTCCAAATTGAAAATGTGTAAAAATATTAACACGGGTAGATAAATCCTTAACGTAAGTAATAAAGGGAATACGATTCTCTTTTAACTCACCTCCCTCATCAATGTCCATGTTCATTCTTTTGGTGTGGTGGTTGACGGTTTTGAAAAGGGGTTATTTATTGAGCAAGGAAGTTATTAATTAAAACAGAAAGTAACCCGGCCAGCATTTACAAACCTATCAGCGTCTAAAATGTACAATACCGCGGTCATGTTTAACCTGATCATATTACACCATAGACAACCACACAATCGAAAAAAAAACCGGCGGGGTACTTCCAACACACAACGATCCACCTCAAAGATGAAATGTTTCATCCCGGAGGGGCAAGCTTGCGGTTTGGAAGTGGGGAGGGGTACTTCCGAACCGCAAATTTTCGTCTCAAAGGTGAAACGTTCCGCCTAAAACATGCAAGGTTTCGTCTCGGAGGTCCGGCGTTTCGTGTTTGAAGTGGGGTGGAGTACTTCAAAGGTGCAATGATTCATGTTTGAAGTGGAGGGGGGTACTTCCGAAGTACCCCCTCCCTAGTCTTGCAGGGTCGAAACTGGTCCTGACATTATCCGTTTAAACAGTTATTAAAACCAGTGCTTTCGATTTGTAAGTTCAGTTTTAAATTACCCCTCCAAACCTCCACTAAAGGGGCGGCTAGGAAGTCCCCTTCATGGGATTTCGGGGATTACTTTAATTTCTTGTGGGGAATTTGATTTATTGTATTTCTGAATACTATTTTTTAGAGATTGCTTACTCGTTTGGGATTCTTATCCCGAAGGCCCGCCTGACGGACGAGGCAGGGATATCCGGTTTATAGAAAATGAATCCGTAAAAGAACATCGATACCGAAGGTATCGAACTATTCAATCCATTCAAATAAATACTTTTCGTCATATTCAATCTCAAATTTCTTCAATAAATCAAGGGACTCTTGGATCACTTCAAATAGTTGTGGAGCAATATTAAAACGGTCAGTTTCAAATCCGTATTCTGTCCTTAGGCCGGACTGGCCCTTACTTTTCCAATCGATGAAAAGTAGAGATCCCGATTTTCATCGGGATGACTGTCAAAACGAACCCTCGGCCGGGCGTTTTGACGCCCCTCGCACTCGCTCCGATCAACTGTTGTTTCAAATTATAAGAATGATGTTTCAATCCAATTTATTCGGGAATTTATGCAGTGTTGCTGTTGTTCCGCCTAAGAAGAAAAAGCCCGTCCGGCTTGATGACTGCATCTTTGATTTCGGACTAAATAATCGTATTTTGATTCGATACTTGAAAACCAGACCATACCTTTCCCACAGCTAGATCAACTGGCCCACACTCTTCTCTGAAACTCTTTTTTTGTGATGATCTTTTTGATTCATAACCTATTTAATCACCTGATCCAATTGGGAGTGACTATATGAAAATGCACCAAAACCTTCCTGCCAGTTAAATCTGCGAAAATGTTCCGGGCATTGTTGTGATTTTTGTACGACACCTTCGGAGTCGTTTGGTTGATATTGCAATTTTTCTATAAACCTTTGATGCCTTCGGCATCTGGATTGGGGAATTTGTTTAGAACAAAGATTCAATTTCATATCGTTCCTCACAACTTTATCATGTGATCCGATTTCGGGGTGCAAAAGGTAACTGTACTTTCGATCTGTACGTTTTAAGAATTACAAAATTCGTTTTGAGTCAGCCTCATAAAAAAAGGGCGCCGTTTGCGGGCACCCTTTCCGGATTGTTCTCAATCTGATTATTTATTTTCAGCAGTAGCAGCAGGTTTGGCGGCGTGCACAAACCGTTTTTTCAAATCCTCATAAATGGCCTTAGCTCCCGGTATATCAGAGCGGACAGCATATTTTACCGAGTTGTAATAGTTCAGTGAGCTGACATAACTTTCGGCACCGGCTTGCATGGTGGTATCGTTCAGTTTGTTTTCGAGCTGAAGAATCAACCGGTAGATGGGGAGTAACTGTTGGTAAACTTTCATATCGGCATCTAATCCATCAAAATTGATAAAAGCCGGAGCAAACTCGGGGTTCGACTTGCAATAACTCAGGCATTTCTGAACAAATGGCAGCGTACCATCGCTCATTTTAGGCAATTCCTGACGCTCGGCTGGGGTGAGTGCAATCAGGTGGGGTTTTAACACGGTAATCACTTCTTCGAGTTTCGAAGTCACCAAGTCGATATCGGCCTCCGGGATGGGTAAATTAATTTTGTTTTCCATAAAGCATAAATTATTAGTTTAATTTAAAATATAATTACATTAAATATAAAACAGCAGAAGCAATTTATCAATATGGGTTTTAATAAATTTAATGAGATGACCGATTTTTTGCACGAGAGGGGTCAGTTTGGCAAGTGAACCGAACAAAATAATTTCAGAAGCTGTTTACATACTGTTTAAATTTTCCCGAAGGGAAGATATATGGGTAGAAAATGGCTATTCCCAAATCTGAGTCTGTCTCAAAAGTAGATTTATTAAATCCTGTGCTTTCGATTTGTAAGTTCAGTTTTAAATTACCCCTCCAAACCTCCACTAAAGGGGCGGCTTTGAAGTCCCCTTCAGGGGATTTAGGGGTGCAAATGGTAACTGGTCTTTGAATCTGTAAGTTTTAAGAATTACCAAATTAGTTTTGAGACAGCCTCATTACTATTTTTCTTCCTGTTTCTAACCCTGTTTTGTTCCCTGACTTTAGCAGGGTACAAGCTCATTAATCCTGAACCTTTTTTTTATCCAATTGTTTTATACCACACTGAAGAAAATAACAGGATGCCCTTTCGCACCCACAAAAAATGATACAGATATGAAATACAATGAACTGGGTAAAACAGGAATTTTGGTTTCGGAACTTTGTCTCGGAACCATGACATTCGGAGGAAAAGGATACTGGCAGGCTATCGGTCAGGTGCCTCAGAATGAAGTGAATAAAATCGTAAAAACCTCATTGGACAGTGGTATTAATTTTATCGACACGGCCAATGCCTATTCCGAAGGATTATCAGAAATGATGTTGGGCGAGGCATTGAAGAAACTGGAAGTTCCGCGCCAGGAGGTGGTTATTGCCACCAAAGTCAGGATTCGCATGGGATCAGGAGCAAACCAGGTAGGTCTTTCCCGATCGCACATTGCTGACTCGGTGAACGACAGTCTGCAACGGCTGAATCTTTCACACATTGATTTGCTGTACATTCATGGAGTCGATCCGATTACTCCACTCGAAGAAACGATGCGCGGACTCGAAGATGTAGTGCGCTCGGGCAAAGTGCGGTACATCGGCATCAGCAATCATCCGGCATGGATGGTGGTGAAAGCAAACAGTTATGCTGACAAAATGGGCTGGACTAAATTTGTGGCTTCGCAAAACTATTACAGTGTTGCCGGTCGCGATATCGAACGCGAAATAGTACCCATGGCCCTGAACGAAGGAATCAGCATTATGCCATGGAGTCCCCTGGCTGGAGGATTTCTCTCCGGAAAATATACCCGGGATCAGGAAGTGGCAGGCAACAGCCGTCGCGATTCATTCGACTTCCCACCCATCAATAAAAGTCTTGCGTACGACATCATCGACGTAATGGCTGAAATTGGCAAGCGTCACAAGGTCTCAGTTGCTGCCGTTGCCCTCAATTGGGTTATCCGACAACCTGCCATTACAAGTACCATCATTGGGGCCAAAAACCTGCAACAACTGGCTGATAATATTGCCGCGGTTGACTTGCAGCTGACTCCGGAAGATCTGGATCAACTCAATAAGGTTAGTGCTCTGGCTCCCGAATACCCGGGATGGATGGTCACCCGTCAAATGCAGGGTCGCTGGCCGGAATAAAACAAATACCAAAGGATACAGCAAAAAGCAGAATTGTACGCCGTTGAGGAAAAACGAAATCTTAATTTTTGTGTGAACTATTTAGGGTTTGCTTAAAAACTGTTTAAATTTTATTTGATTGTTCCGTTAGGAACAAAATGTGGGTAGAAAGGGGATGAATGACGAATCTATTTTGTCCCCTGCCCGCCGCTGGCTTGTCAGGCGGGCGTACGGGACAAGACGGTGAATGAAAGTTGCCATTTTTCTACCCAGATACATCTCCTACGGGGAATTTAAACAGCGTCTAAAATGGTTTAATTTCTGAGAATGAATAGTATAAAAACGGTTCTATAATGTTTGGTGTGGGTATTTACTTCAATGATCATTTGGGCTTATGCACCAGAGGTGCTAAATTATGAATGACCCCCAATAAAATTGGGGGTAAAAATAAGCTGTGACTTCAACCCTGACCAGGGTTGAATAAGTGTTCTGTAATTAATATTCAACCCTGGTCAGGGTTGTTTTCGGTGGTACGTCCTTACCCCAGTATTACTGGGGGTGATTAATATTATACTACTTCGTAGTATATGCTTCATTGAATTTGACTAACAATATTGATTTTTCTGCAATCCTTCTCTTACATGCCCCTCTCGATTCTTCATAGAACCGTTTTATCTTTACCCATACAAAGCGGTCTAATCATCATTTTCTATAAACATATGACCTCTCTGAGGTCTTTCTAACTTACTTCGGGTTTTTCAGCAAACCCAATTTACGTGTATAATTAGCTCGGATATCATCACTTTCCGGATCACCCAATTATAAGGGCCGTCGGCATTCGTTTGATGACAGCCTTTGGATTTATTTGGAATACGCCAATTCGATTAATTTTCCGGCGATATCTTCCAGGGTTAAATTGATTTCAGGTTTCGCTATTTTTAGTGCAGCACGTGGCATGGCCGGAGAAATGGCCGAACATGGATTCTGAATAATGGTTTTGCCACCCAGTTCACCAATGATCTTCAACCCATTTGCCCCATCCGGGTTTGCCCCGGTCAGAATGACTCCAATCAGACTATTGGTATACACCCATGCAGCCGATTCGAAGAGGATATCAATTGAAGGTCTCGAAAAATTGATTTTTTCAGCAATCGACAATGAAAAGGTATAATTATCCTCAATCATAAGATGGTAATTGGGAGGCGCAAAGTAGATGGTTCCAGGCAAAATAAGTTCGTTGCTTTCTGCTTCTTTAACTACCAACTTGCAGATCGCATTCATGTGGTTTATAAATACATCATTGTTATGCTCGCCAATATGCAAGACCACTATAACAGGCAACGGAAATCCTTCCTCAAATTCCGGAAGAATAAGTTTCAACGCTTCGAGCCCGCCATAAGAAGTTCCGATTACAATTGCTTTATACATCAGACAATCTTCTTTTTGAATATTTTTTGTTTTTCGTCAATTACATCAAAAGAATTCTCATGCCGGCTAAATCTCAGGCTCTCTTTCGTTCCCAGACACAGAATTCCTGAAGGAATAAGGCTTTCGTAAAACAAGTCTAAAACGTTTTCCTGAAGTTCTTTCTCAAAGTAAATTAACACATTGCGGCACAGGATCAGATTAACTTCGGCAAAAATACTATCGGTTACCAGGTTGTGGTCGGCAAAAATAATCCGGTTCGAAAGCTCTTTGTTGAACATGACCGATCCATACATGGACTGGTAATATTCAGATAATTTTTTCTTTCCGCCTGAAAGTTGATAATTCCGTTCGTATTGCCCCATATCCACTTCCTGATAAATTCCTTCCCTGGCAATTTCAAGGACTTTCGGGTTGAAATCGGTTGCATAAACCTGGCATCTGTCGAGCAAACCTTCTTCATGCAACAAAATTGCGAGTGAGTAGACTTCCTCGCCGGTAGCACATCCGGCATGCCAAACCTTAAAAAAAGGATAAGTCTGTAATTTGGGAATAATGTTTTCGCGAAATGATTTATAAAAATCCGGATCGCGAAACATTTCAGTCACATTGATCGAAAGGTCATCCAGTAATTCTCTGAAAAAATCTCTGTTTCTCAGTATTTTATCCTGAAGTTCGCTAACAGTGTAAAGCTGGCTTAAACTCAGACGGTGCAAAATACGTCTTTTGATATGAGCTTTGCTGTAGTTCCGGAAGTCGTAACCATACCTCAGGAAAATTGCTTCAAGCAGCAAATGCAACTCAATATTCAGCAGTTCAGAGTTCGATTGATCGTATGCACCTGCCATGAAATTTCTATTTTTTTTGCCGTCTTGCTACATCCATTATAATTTGCCGTAAGTCACCTTCGGTAAATGGTTTACTTAAAAAATTATCCATTCCCACTGAAAGGCAAAGTTTTTTGTCTTCAGATAAGGCATTGGCAGTAAGCGCGACAACATAGGCCGGACGTAAAACATTTTCATCCAGTTCGTGTTTTCTGATCATTTGAGTTGCCTGTAATCCATCAAATTCAGGCATTTGCATATCCATCAAAACCAGATCATATGTCTTTTCTTTATACTTTTGGAAAGCTTCTTCGCCGTTATTTGCGAGATCGCATTCAAATCCGAGCTGCCTTAAGGTTAAAACAGCAACCTTCTGATTGATCAGATTATCTTCAGCTAAAAGTATCCTGATCGTTTTGGGAAGATGACCTGAATCGATTTTTTCTTTAGCTGTGAACGAAACTGCATCTTTGAGTGGAAGCCTGAACCAGAATTCGGAACCCTTACCTAACTCACTTTCAACACCAATTTCGCCATTCATCAAACTCACCAGATTTTTTGAAATAGCAAGTCCAAGCCCTGTTCCACCGTATTTTCGGCTGATTGACGATTCTGATTGCGAAAATTCTTTAAATAACATCAACTTTCCTTCCTCCGAGATTCCAATTCCGGTGTCTTTTGTTTTAAAAAGCACACGCACGGTATTTACTGCATGGCCAACCAACTCAACATTTAGCGAAACCTTGCCCTTGTGGGTAAACTTAATGGCGTTATTGATCAGGTTTAACAAAATCTGACTGATTCGAAGAGGATCACCGTTCAGTATTTCGGGAATTTCAGGCGAAATATGATAGTCGAATTCAAGACCTTTCTCGTCAGCTTTAAGTTTCATCAGTTGAAATACATTTTTTATCAATCCATTCAATTCAAAATCAATATTTTCGAACTGAATCTGTCCGGATTCAATCTTTGAAAAATCCAGAATGTTGTCGATAATCTGTAACAGATTTTCTCCTGAAGTGGTGATAATATCGAGTAGTTCGATCTGCTGATCATCCAGATTAGTTTTATGGAGAAGTTTCGACAAACCGATGACGCCATTTAGTGGTGTGCGGATTTCGTGCGACATATTTGCCAGAAACATCGATTTTGTTCGGGTCGCAACCTCTGCCTGATCTCTGGAGATTTTCAGATTCAGATTAGCCTCTTCCATTTGCGACAACAAATCATTGAGTTTTTTGCGCTGCAAATACAAATCGAGAAATACCCTGACTTTTCCCTTCAGAATGTCAGGAATGATTGGCTTTGGAATGAAGTCAACTGCACCGGTTTCAATCCCTCTGATGATATGAAGATCGCTTTGATGGATGGCTGAAACGAAAATAACCGGCAGATATTTGGTTTTTTTACGTTGCCGCATCAGTTCAAGAGTTTCATAGCCATTCATCCCCGGCATCTGTACATCGAGTATGACCAGGGCAAACTCTTCCTTTAAACTGTATTTTAATGCCTCTTCTCCGGAATGAGCTCTGATTAATTCAATGTTAAAATCTTCCAGAATCGCCTCCAGACTAATTAGATTTTCGATCAGATCATCAACAATCAGTATTCTAGGTTTCATAAATTCGATGTTTATTTTCTGTAAAGCCAGATTTTTAGCATTGCAAATAGTTTATCCTCTCTCAACGGTTTCGATAAATAATCGTTTGCACCGTTCTTTAGTGCATTTTCATAGTCTTCCTTCATCGCTTTGGCAGTAAGGCAGATAATTGGTATATTCTTAATCTCAGGTGTATTCCGGATAATCCTCATGGCTTCATATCCGTTCATTACAGGCATCATCACATCCATTAACACCAAATCAATCTGTTTGTTCTCTATTAGCAAATCAATGGCAATCTGTCCGTTTTCAGCTTGCAGAACTTCAATGTCTCTTTCTTCCAGCAGTTTCCCAAGTGCAAATACATTTCGGATTTCGTCATCGACCACGAGGATTTTTTTGCCCTTAAACAAAACGTCTTCATCAGCAGTTGAAGTTTTCATTTTCACACCAGGGATCGTTTTTGAAACCTGATGAAGAAAAAGTGTAACTTCATCCATCAGGCGTTCGTCTGATTTTATTCCTTTCAGAATGATCGTATCAGTATAAATTTTTAAGTCCTTTATTTCTTCATTCGACATATCCTTTCCGGTATGGACAATAACTTTTGGAATGGCAATGTTGTTCTCTTTCATCTTTTCAAGCAATGCTTTTCCTGAATAATCAGGTAATCCCAGGTCAAGAATAATGCAGTCAAATTTTTCTCTGGTCAAAATTCCGAAGGCTTGTTCAGCAAGATTTGCTTCTTCAAGTTGAATATCAAGTTTAGATAGCAGATGACGGATAATTTTCAGAGTTATGGCATTATCCTCAATGACCAATATCCTTTTGGAATGTGAAATAAAATGACGGTCAACCATTGTTAACGCATCTGAAAATCCAATGGTTTCAAGTGTTTGGAGTCCGGCATGCTCAACAGTCCCTTCAAAATTAACCGGAGTAATCAGATGAACCGGAAGTTTACCAATCAGCGAGTGTGTTCTCAACTTCTGATAATTAGGGTTTTTAACGTTTGCAAATTCTGCTGCCAGCATAATGGCTCCGGCATGATATTTTTCGGCCAGAATAATCCCATCCTGAATTGTTGGGGCAACAATTGCCCTGTAGTTTTTTGACCTTGCCTGCTGAAGAAATTTTTCAGCCTGTTGCCTGGAAGGATGAATGATCAGTACCGTCCGCTCATTCATACTTTTATCACGGTCATCATTAATAAACGGAGCTTCAGCCGCATACTGTTTGGTTTCATCAGTCGGTTTTTGTACCGAAGTCTGATCAGCCAATGCATTGGATTGAACCGGCAAATCATCAGGCAATACTGATTTTGAAATGATTGGTGTGGGCAGATAAATGAAGAACGAAGAGCCGGTATTGACTTTGCTTTCCAGTTGAATCTCACCTCCAAGCATTCTGATCAGCTCTTTCGAGATTGACAATCCTAAACCAGTACCTCCAAATTTTCGTGAAATACTTCCGTCGGCCTGCTGAAATGCTTCAAAAATGGCTTCCAGTTTTTCTGCCGGAATTCCAACTCCGGTATCCGAAACCCTTATGCAGCAAGTGTTGTCAGAGTTAAGTCCGGAAGTTTTGAGTTTAACACCCTGAGGTGTTGACATGAAATCCACTGAAATGCTGCCGCTGCTGGTAAATTTAAATGCATTCGAAAGAAGGTTTTTCAGAATCTGCATCAAGCGGTGAGAATCGGTGCTTATTTGCTGAGGAAAATCATTGGTCACACGGACTTCGAATGATAGATTTTTGTCTTCGGCCGACGCTTTAAAATTCATCAAAATCTCTTCCCTTATCTCAAGAGTTTTGACGGTATTAATTTCAATGCTTATTTTCCCAGCCTCAATTTTCGACAAATCAAGTACCTCATTAATCAGCTGTAATAAGTCGGTACCGCTTTTGTGAATAATTTTTGCCGATTGTATTTGATCGTCAGTCAGATTCCCTTTTTTATTCTTTGCCAGCAGATTTGAAAGGATAAGCAAACTGTTTAGCGGAGTCCTTAACTCGTGCGACATATTGGCCAGAAATTCTGATTTATACTGACTTGCCAGCTGTAATTCTTTGGCCTTGATTTCCAGTTTGTCCCTGGTTGCCGTCAATTCAGTATTGTTAGAACTGATATCATCCTTTTGAACTTCAAGCTGACGAGTTCGCTCTTCGAGTTCTTCGTTGGCAACACGTAATTCTTCCTGCTGAACCTGAAGTCTTTTCTCATTTTCGGTGAGAACTTTGGTATGTTCAACCAATTCTTCATTGGCAACCCGCAATTCTTCCTGTTGCACCTGAAGTTCGCTGGCCTGATCCTGCGTTTTTTGTAATAAGATATTGGTTTTGTGGATGTTCTCGGCAGAATTCAGATTGATGGCTATAATTTCAGAAGCCTGTTTTATAAATTGTATTTCAATTTCAGTAAAAATTTGTATCGATGCCAATTCGAGTATGCCTATCAGTGCTTCATTGAAAAGAAGAGGCACTATCACAATTTGCCTGGGTATAAATTCGCCTGAAGATGAATACGTCACAAACGATTGATCAGGAACATCGCTTAATATAATCATTCGTTTTTCAGATGCCGCCTGCCCAATGATTCCCTCGTTGAGTTTGATTCGTTCTTTTAGTTTTTTTTGATCGAACCCAGAGAAACTCATCAGTTTCAAATACTGGTATTCCTCCTGATACAACAGCACGCTTCCCATTTGGGAATGCAAAAATTCCATCATAAACGAAAGTGCATGTGCTGATATGTCCTCAAGTTTCTGATTGCCCCGCAACTCTTCATTGATTCGGTTAATTCCGGATGTAAACCACGATTCCTGTTCCGATTTGTCATACGATTCCTTCAGTTTGACAACCATTTTGTTCAGGCCTATGCTCAATTCGTCTTCAGCCGAACGTGGAGTAATTTGTGTGCTGTAATCGCCGGCAGCCACATTCCTGGTGTATTCAACAACCTCGCGTAAACCAGTTTGAATTTCGCGGAAAGAACTGGCCAGATTCCCAATTTCATTGGATGTATGAATCGAAAGTTCCATTTTCAGGTTTCCTTTGGCGATTATCCCAAATTTCTGAACCATTTCCTGAACCGGACTGACAATAGATCTGGATATAATAGTGGAAATTATCGCAATTGTCAATATCAATAAGATGACAATCAATAAAATACTAACAAATAAAAGAGTATTGGCGAACGTATTCAACGAAGAAATTGCAAGAGCAAAATCTCCATAAAAATTTCTCATTTGAATTAAATCTGCATTAACAGTATTGCCGGTTATGTTTAGCGAATCTGATTTCTGTGCCAGCGTTTTATTCTTTATTTTTTCACCCAACAGATAACCCTTCATTGCAATTTGCTGCGCTTCGAACAATTTTACGGGCTTGAGAATTAAAAAAAGCTTCACCCGATTAGCCATCAGGTACGCATTTGTTCGATCATAATTAAAAGCGACCTTGTATTGATCGTATAGAATATCAATGTATTCCTTTTTAGACAGATTCAACAATTGATCGATGATGCCAAAGTGATAAGCCATCTGGTTGGCATTTTCGATTTTCACTAAAGCTGAATCGAGAAATTGTTTGTTTCCGCTCACCTGATATTTGTAAAAATCTTCCACTCCATCCTGAAAGGTATTGTTTTGAATCCGCTCTGCATTGATAATAATACCAAGCAATTTGCTGGTATTAAAAGAATAATTGGAGACAAATCCTAAAACAACCACGCTAATGATGGAAATGATACTCAATACCCTGAGTTTATTCGTGATTTTTAGGCTACTAAAATTCAACATACAATCATTTTTATGAAGGAGCTAAATTTAAGAAATGATTGCAACTCACAGACTATCATTGCAATATTATTTCGCTTAAAAAGTGAATTGATTGATTGCGGAATATGGTGTACTGGTGAGACTGCGCTGGTGCTGATTTATCAGGGAAAGTAGAGTGGGAGGTGAAAACAGAATAGAGCTTTGCCGCGATAATAAAACGACTCGATAAGCGGATAAATTTCTATATTTTCTTCAAAACCTGAGTACAGGTCTGGCCGGAACTGAAAATTTTTAAAATGTATACTCCTGTTTTAACGAATGAAAGATCAATTTTTATCTTTTGGTCACCCTGAGAGGTGTAGATTGGTTCCCACTTTTTGACTTCGGTTCCTAAAATATTGAATAAATTAAGTTGAACTGTTGCCGATACTTCGGAATGAAGATCAACGGTTACAAAATCAGTAACAGGGTTTGGATATACTTTTGTAATCGAAAATTGTTGGGAGTCAGTGTTTATTCCTGAAGAAAATGTTTCGCTTTTTTGATTAACAGGACTTGTTTTCTGGGAGTAACTGTTTATTGCAACTATCATTAATAATAGAAAAGTAAAAGTTGTCTTCATAGTTAATCGTATTAAGTACCACTTTAATAGACAAAAATCAGACCAGATAGTTGCTGCATTTGAGAAAAAATAAGCTGACCTCTAAGGATCAGCTTATTTAAGATTTATGTCGACCGGAAATTACTCTGCAACAGAAATCGCATCAACCGGACAAACTTCTGCACATGAACCACAATCGGTACAAAGGTCAGCATCAATTTTATAGATATCTCCCTCAGAAATCGCTTCTACAGGACATTCATCGATGCATGTACCACAAGCAATACATTCTTCTGAAATTTTATAAGCCATAACTCTAATTTTATTTGGATTTAATTGCAGCAAATGTACAAAGTTTGGTAAAAAATAAAAAAATTAACAAATTTATTTTATATCAAATGGTAAACATTTAATATTAAAATGAATCTGAAATCAGAAAAAGTAGGCCAATGCATACTCGCTATTGATTTAAGTGATTGGATTCATAGTATTTGCATAAATCAGTCAACCCACATTTTACGCATTTCGGCGAACGGGCCAGGCAGGTATACCTTCCGTGCAAAATCAACCAGTGATGAGCCAGCGGAATTAATTCTTCAGGGAAATATTCAACAAGTTGTTTTTCTGTTTCAAGTGGCGTTTTGGCCTTGTCGCTCAATCCCAGGCGGGCGGCTACCCTGAAAACATGTGTATCAACGGCCATCGTCGGCTTATTGAAAACCACCGAGGCAATTACATTGGCAGTTTTCCGACCAACACCAGGAAGTCGTTGCAATTCAGTAATGTCGTCCGGAATCTGAGATCCAAAATCGTTCACCAGCATTTGCGCCATTCCAACCAGATGTTTGGCTTTGTTATTCGGATACGAACACGAACGAATGTAATCGAAAACTTCAGCTGCCTCAACTTCAGCAAGCTTTTCAGGAGTAGGGAAGCGTTTAAATAATTCAGGAGTAATCAGATTAACGCGCTTGTCGGTACATTGCGCCGATAAAATAACCGCCACCAGCAATTCGTATGGGTTGGCATAATCTAACTCTGTTTCCGCAATGGGCATTTCCTTCTGAAAATAACTGATCACCCGCTCAAATCGTTCTTTCTTATTCATTTCATTCGGATTAACTTGTTTTCAAACTTAACTAAATCGCTGGAATAATCCTGAATAATGTGATGTCATGATTTTTCGTTTATCTAAAACAACAACAATTTGATCCGATTCCAACAGGTTTTATTGGTCACAACAATAGTTAAAACTATGCACTTTAGTGCATCTGGCTTTAGCTTCTAAAAAGGTTATCTTTGTTATATGCCAGATTACCAAAGATCAAATGGTCACACAGTATCTAATTTGACTGTGCATATTGTGTG
>DASRMB010000049.1:0-7585 GCA_035648135.1 Prolixibacteraceae bacterium | reverse complement strand
ATGTAGCCCTTGATGGTATTGACCGAAAAATGGTTGACCACCATGCGTTGTCTGAATTTTTCTAACTGGACATCAAATGCCGAATCGTGTTTTTTTTCATATCTTTAATTTTTATAGATGATGGGCTAAAGATAACAACAGCTCTGTTGTACAAAACAATGATGCTGCGAAATCCACCTCCAAAGGAGGTTTAGTTCAACAGCAAAATACCCGCAAGCCGGGTTTCGCTGCTTCGTTGACGGGAAATTTGGATTTGAAAAGCAAATCTTCGTAGGAAGTTCGTCGGGAAACTCCCGCCCTGCGTGTATTTGCGGAACGTTATCGGCAACCCTAAATGCGACATTGCAACTAACAATATCTATTATAAAATGAGAATAAAAAAAATACAACTTAAAAACGGATACAAAAGATTTCACGATTTGACAATAGATTTGGGTGTTGAACCTAAGAGAATTATCGCTTTAGTCGGTCCGAATGGCTGTGGTAAAAGTAGTGTACTTGACGGGATGTTATTTCTCAATAACGCCTATGGTGCAATAGGGAATAAAGGTGGAAAAGACCACAATTATCATTCAATGAACCAAACCCCTAATTTTAATTACACAAATATCATCATTGAATTAGCTGAAAGTAACTTTCAAAGTTTAAAGGAGGAAAGATCGGGAACGAAAAAACAATGTTTTCATTTAGAAGTCCATATCGTTACAATAGCAACTTAAAAGTGCAACAATCTCAAGCAACAACAGAAATAAGATTAAATAACTATGGAGCGACAACTTCTTCCGATATTGATGATAAAATGGAAGAAAACTATAGGCGTCTAAATATTAAGTACAATAAATATTTAAATGAACAAGATTGTACTCCAAGCCAAGCAAAAACTAAAATTATTGGTGACCTAAATAATTCATTAATGAATTGTCTTGACTTAAAAATAGAAAGTATAGGAAATATCGAAGCAGGCGAAGGAACTATATATTTTAAAAAAGCAGACCATCCAAGAAAATTTGAATTCAATGTGCTTTCATCAGGCGAAAAAGAAGTTGTAGATATATTACTTGATCTTTATTTAAGACAAGATGAATATACTGATACAGTCTTCATAATTGATGAGCCTGAATTGCATTTAAATACATCTATTCAGAAAAAGCTTTTATTAGAAATAAATAATTTAGTCGGACAAAATTGCCAAATTTGGATTGCTACTCATAGTATTGGTTTTTTGAGAGCATTACAAGAAGACCTCAAAAATGATTGCCAAATAATTCAATTTCAACAAGGAATTAAATGGGCTTCAACTATTCAAACTCTTACACCAATAAAAAAGTCTCTGTCTAAATGGAAAGAAATATTTGAAACAGCACTTGACGATTTAACGGGATTAATTAGTCCAAGAAGAATAATATACTGCGAAGGCAAAGACAGTCCAGGTGTAAACGGATTAGAGAAAGGTTTTGATGCGAAGGTTTTCAATAACATTTATGGTGAAGAATATCACGATACATTATTTATTTCAAGTGGTGGTAATACTGAACTTGACCAACGAAGTGAAATTGCATTGGCAATATTAACGAAGGTATTTTCTGACATAGAGATCCTCGTATTAAAAGACAGAGACGTTTCTTCTGGTAAATCAAATACCGAAAATGACAGACAGGTATATTTGCAAAATAATCCAACAAATTATAGAATTATGAAACGTTGGGAAATTGAAAATTATCTTTATGACAAAGAAGTGTTAAAGTTATATTGCGACAGGAATAGTTTAATTTTCAATGAAACGGAGTACGATAAATTTGTAACGGACATTGACAACAATAACTTAAAGGACGCAACTGGCAGGATAAAAAACTATTGCGGAATTACTACAAGTATCAATGCGGAATCATTTAAACTTTCTCTATCAAATTGTGTAACAAAAGAAATGTCCGTTTACAAAGAATTAGAACAATGTATTTTTCACAGACAATAATGATGGACTGAAGGGAAGCCGATAACAGCAAAATACCCGCAAGTCGGGTTTCATTGCTTCGTTGACAGGAAATTAGTATTTGAAAAGCAAATCTTCGTTGGAAATTTATCGGGAAACTCCCGCCCTGCGTGTATTTGCGGAACGTTACCGCCAATGGTAGGTGCGTCGTGCGTAAAGAAAAGCTTCTAATCTTTACAAACGAAAAATCAAATGTATAGAAAATTGAATTTTATTTACACAATAGCTTATATTTGTAAAGAAAACACTAAAACCTTTACAATATGGATCAAAATGAAAATTGGAAATTAGAGGAACTCCCCTTGCCTATCGATGTTGAAACAAAAGCTGTGCTTAAAAGCTTACCTTCAGCTCATGCAGCATTGGCTGAATTAAAAGGGATTGCATCCACAATCCCTAATCAAATCATTTTGATCAACACGTTAGGACTTCAAGAAGCAAAAGACAGTTCTGCGATTGAGAATATTATTACGACACATGATGATCTATTTAAATCAGAACTAAATCTTGACTCCTTCAAATCACTCGAAGCAAAAGAGGTTCAAAACTACATTTCAGCCTTGAAAAAAGGATTTGAACTAATTCAGAGTAAAGGATTTATTACCAATAGTGTAATTCTTGAGATTCAAAAAGAATTAGAAGGCAATAATGCAGGGTTTAGAAAATTACCTGGAACTTCACTAAAGAATTCGTCAACTGGAGAAACAATTTATACTCCTCCCCAAGACTTTAGCGAGATTAATCGATTAATGTCAAATCTTGAGAAGTTTATGAATGATCCATCAATATGTGACTATGATCCAATTGTTAAAATGGCCATTATTCATTACCAATTTGAAAGCATTCATCCATTTTATGATGGAAACGGTCGTACCGGAAGAATAATCAACATTCTTTATTTAATTATAGAAAAACTTCAAAATCTGCCAATCTTGTATCTAAGTAACTACATTATAGAAAACAAATCTGATTATTACAGACTGTTACAACAACTTCGAGACGATGAGGATTGGGAAGAGTGGTTATTATTTATGATTCATGGCATCGAAAAGACTTCAAGAGAAACGATTGAATTGATAATTCAAATCAAAGAGTTAATGATGAATTACAAACACAAATTGAGAGATAATTATAAATTTTACAGCCAAGATTTGTTGAATAATTTATTTAAGCATCCTTATACAAAAATTGAATTTATCGTTACCGATTTAAAAGTTTCAAGGATAACTGCTGCAAACTATTTGAATAAACTTGCAGAAGATGGACTGCTTAAGAAAGAGCGAATTGGCACAGGGAATTACTATGTGAATGAACCATTATTTAACTTATTGTCAGCACGATCAAACCACTAGGCGGTAACAGCAAAATACCCGCAAGCCGGGCATCCTGCTTCGTAGGACAGGAAATTAATAAATTTGAAAAGCAATTCTTCGTAGGAAGTTCATCGGGAAACTCCCGCCCTGCGTGTATTTGCGGAACGTTATGGGTAAGCATATTTCGGCCTACCCATTTGACAAGTTTATGTTGTTGGTTTCGGATCTAAATTTGACAGAATTTCGACAGGAGTTATATCTGAATAATGTTTCCAGAATTTATTTCCGTTCATATTCTGTATTTTGACCCATGTTCCGCTTGGAGAAATTTCGAGTATTTTAATTTCTTCAACTTTTGACGAAGACGAATAACCTCGTTCTTTTTCTGTGACAAGTACTCTTTTGTGCAATAATTCTGTGACGTTCATAATTTTAAATTTAATGATTAATGTATAAATATTTGATTAATTAATGCCTAACCCATAACAATTAGATCATAATCCAAACTAGGAACGCAGTTTAGTCGCTTCTTTGATTATTCCGGATCAATGTGAACCATTTATTCCGATTCAAAGTGAACCACTTATTCTGGACGAAAGTGAACCATTTGTTAAAATAGATTAACAAAACCAAACAGATTTGGCTGTAAATTTTCAACTGACATTCCGGCACAAACTGAACCATTTGTTAAAATTACGATAAGGTGGATTTGTAACAGATTTGCCACACGTACCTTCGACCAAAACTCAAGGTACGATGGCTAATAAAAACACAAGTATGTTACAAATCAAAAAAGCACTTCAACTTTTGGAAGAGAGCCGCTCAGAGCGTTCCATTTCTTCTCAATTGGGAATAAGCCGCAACACGTTGCGTCATTACCAATCCAAATTTCAAGGTTCCGGATTATCATACAATCAAATATTATCACTCTCCGATCAGAATCTAAATTCCCTGGTTTACGGAGAGCCAGCCAATCCCGCCAAGAGTTCCCGCCAAGAGCGGTTCGATTCGTTGAGTGATTATTTTATAGCTGAACTAAAACGAGTTGGTGTTACCCGCCAATTGCTCTGGAAAGAATATCTCAGGCAAGATTCCGATGGTTATAGTTATTCGCAATTTTGTGAGCGGCTGAACCAACTCAAAAGCAGGAGCAACAATACCTTAACGATGCATCTGGAACACGTTGCAGGCGAAAGGATGCAGGTTGACTTTGCTGGCAAGAGACTGTCGTATGTGGACCAGGAAACCGGTGACATTACGCAATGTCCAATATTGGTGTGCACCCTTCCATTCAGCAGCTATACCTACGTGGAGGCTTTGATAAATGCTTCACAACGGAACCTGTACGAATCGTTGGGCAGGGCTTTGAGCTATTTTGGCGGCGTACCTGCAAACGTACTGAGCGACAATATGAAACAGTTTGTAGTGAAAGCCAGCCGTTATGAACCCTGTTTCAACGAAATGGCAGAACAATGGTCGGTGTACTATAACACCAGCTTATCAGCCGCCCGAGTGCGCAAACCGAAAGACAAGCCATCGGTCGAAAAAGAAGTCCATATCTCTTACCTGAGGATATTTGCCCCTTTGCGCAACGAGACCTTTTACAGCCTTTCCGAACTCAATTACCGCATCCGTGAGTGCTTGGCGGTACATAACGCCACACCCATGCAACGCTATGAATTAAGCCGGAAGGAACGATTTGAACAGAACGAAAAGCCCTTACTGAAACCGTTGCCATTGTCGGAGTTTGTTGTCAGGCAGGAAGTCAAAGCAAAGGTACAGCGCAATTACCACGTCATATTGGGTGAGGACATGCACCAATACAGCGTTCCCTTCATCCATGTGGGCGAAACCGTTAAAATCGTTTACGATTATACTGAAGTGGAGATCTTCCTGAACATGCGACGAATTGCCCTGCACCGCAGAGATCCCCGTAGAAATGGTTATTCAACCAAAGAAGAACACATGCCCGAAAGCCACCTTCATTACAAACAAACCAAAGGTTGGGATGCCGATTATTTTATCGCCCAGGCAGTAATCATTGGTGCTAACTCGATTGTAATCTTCAAACGAATACTGGCCAGTAAAAGGTTTCCGGAACAAACATACAATGCCTGCCTGGGATTGCTTGCCCTAAGTAAAAAGTATGGGCACCAAAGGCTCGAGGCTGCCTGCACCCGGGCACTTCCAGCTCCGGTGGTTACTTATGGCTTCATTAAAAACATATTGGAAAACAATCAGGACAAAGTAGCCCAACAAACATTGGTAACGGCCTACATTCCAACCCACGAAAACATCAGGGGAGAAACAGCATACAACTAACAAATAATCATTACTGTAGTATTAACCCATTAATTTAAAACACAATGAACACTGAAAACACGATCTACGAGTTACAGCAACTCAAACTAAAAGGGATGCTTCAAACGTATCAAAAGATTATCTCGATGCCCCAGCAGGAACAACCCGGGATCCATCATTTTATGGCACAACTCTCTGAGGCGGAGATACAGTCACGATTGCACAACAGAACGGAAATGTATCTGAAACTGAGCAAGCTCCGCTATGATGCAGTATTGGAACAAGTACATTGTACTTCCGACCGTAATTTAGGCCGGGAGTCAATTGCTGCCATGTCCGATTGTGGTTTTGTAAAACGTGCCGAAAACGTCCTGGTTACCGGAGCAACAGGTTGTGGAAAAAGTTATCTAGCTTGTGCCATAGGTCGGCAAGCCTGTGCTTTTGGATACAAAACCCTGTATTTTTCGATGAGTAAGTTCCTCGAAAAGATTACTCTCTGCAAGTTGGAAGGCACCCTGCTCAAGTTCCTCGCTCAATTAGAAAAGACCCACTTGCTCATACTCGATGATTTTGGGCTACATCCTTTAGATGTAACTTCGAGACTTGCAATATTACAAATACTTGAAGACCGGTATGGGGAAAAATCGATGATTATTACTTCGCAATTACCCGTTAGCAACTGGCACGAATACATTGGTGAATCAACAATTGCCGATGCTATTATGGACAGATTGTCAGGAAATGCACATCGCTTCGATTTAAAAGGAGAATCACTGAGAAAGAAAAGTATCAACAATTAATCTATATTTGAATTGCAAATCCACCATTTTAACATTTGGTTCAGTTTGCCCCGGAATGGTGGTTCAGTTTACTCCGGAATAATCATACATATTTAACTTTTGAAGAAATTGCTGATATTAAAGCAATTAAGGCACAATATATTAATGAATCAGATTGTGCAGAACTCAAAACATTTCTTAAAAAGAATGGTTATGAAATTAAAACACTAAACAGATTCAATAGGGAGAATACATTTAGAATAATTTTAGATTCATTTTCTGATAGTGTTATTAATCATCCTGCACACAGAAAGTATAAAGAAGATAATCCAAATATCGGATGGTCAAATGAAAAAACATTTGTCGTGTCAACTTATCTATCTGAATTAAACCCAAAATTGGATAAGATTTATGATTTGGCGTATTCCTTAAATTTTGATGATGCAGTAAGATATATTAATCAGAAAATTGAACAGGTAAATGGTTTTGATAGTGTCAGTTTCCTTTTAAATGCTGATTATGATTTAAAACCGTTTAGTATTGAAACTGTTGATAAAACATTAATTGAAAATACGGTTGCGATTGATAAAGCAATTTCAAAATGATTTGATTCATTCACTAAGGGATTGAACACAGAACAAAAAACAATTCTTTCAAAGAATCTTTTACAAACGATTAATTTCTTTGCTCTTAATTCAGATGCAACCATTATCAAAGAAAAAGGAAACGGGTTTAAAAAATTGCTCACCTACACCTATAATTTAGGTAAATAATTCACCAATGGATAAAGAACTATTTACAGCTTGACTTTTATATCAACAGGTAATGAATGATATTGAAACGCTGCCAATTTATAGTGGTACTAAAGAAAGGTTAAGCTTTGAAGAACTACCAGAAACGAAAGTTGAGGTTATTAGAAACCACCTCAAAACGTATGACCTAAAAATTAAATAATAGTAATGAAAGAACTTAAAAACAAAACTTTAACTATTAATATGACACCCTCAGATTATAGCCTTTTATCAAAAATTAGGCAGAACCATAATAAAAGTATTTCAAGCTTAATTAGAGTCTGTCTATAAACATCAAATTGTTGATAATTAATTATATGCAGCCTTTTATTGTGTATCCATTTTTATTAGTTTTAAGAAAAGATACACCATGAAACTATTTGAAGATTTTAAGATCAAGTTTGAGAAGCC
>DASRMB010000048.1:0-9233 GCA_035648135.1 Prolixibacteraceae bacterium | reverse complement strand
GCTCCCCAGTAGAGCCTGTGTCCTCTTCATCTTAACTACGTGTAAAGCTAATATACTGGTAACGAAATGTTTTAAAAAGCAACAAAAATAAGGTAGTTAAAAAATAATGCTCCGAAAATTTGGATTACAACATAGAAGGGGGAGACCGGGGTCAGCAATACAAATATATTTAACCTTAAATTTCCTGTTTGTTTTATTACCGATTTAATCAAAAATGCCATGGAAGATGGTCATTGAGTAGAATAATGTAAGATCAACAAATGCAAAAAATATTTTCTGTAAAATCGCCAAGAGGTGTTGCTAAAAGTAGAAATATTACCTTAATTTAAAATAAAAAAAACAAAACTACCAAAAGCCCAAACAACCTATTACCGATGGAAAAACTACTGCTTATTTTTTCGTTTTTCGTGTCATTGGCAGCTGCGAAAGCACAAGACAAAATCATTACAATTAAGCAAGATACAATTGAATGCCGGATCGTATCAGTTAATGCAGAGCGAATAAGCTACGAACAAAAAACTTCTGACAAACACTTTGTCGGAAAGTCAATTTCAATTTCAGATGTGTTACAATATTTTCGTACAGAGAAGACTGACAGCTTTGGTGAAATTATTGATCATGAAAAAACAAAACGGGAACGCCCCGAGCATTGCTGGCTGTTTTCGTTCCAAGGCGGGTTGGCTCATTCGTTAACCGACTACAGCGATTTTAAAAATCTCATGCTCAACAGTGGGAGTTCTGAATCGGAAGCCACCAATTACATCAGAAAACTCGAAAACGGATATCACATCAACACAAGTCTTCATTATTTGGTGACAACTTTTTTCGGCTTTGGCGTTGATTACAATCTTTTCTATTCGGCATCAAAAGGCGAGTTTTTGTCCCAGGGATATGGAGAGATGAACCTTCCGCTTTACTCCAATTTAGGACTTGATGAAAGGCTGTATATCCATTTTGCCGGTGCATCAGTTTTGTTTCAGCAATTTCCTGACAAAAAAAGAAGAATTAAAATTTCGGAAACCATTTCTCCTGGTATTGTTTTGTTTCGCGATGAAAGCAGGGGCAGCGAATTTCAATTTTATTGGGGCGGTAATGATTCTTATAGCGGACAACCCCCACAATATTACGACCAAGCTAATAGCATAACTAAAAGCACCACCTTTGGGGCAAAAGGCGGCTTGTCGATAGAATACGGCATTACGCCGCAACTCTCGGCAGGGCTGGCCGGCAATTTTATGTGGGCAGAACTTCATAAATTTTCGGTGAAAAGTTTGACATCCGATACGAAAGATCAGAAACTTGAAAAGCCCATTAACATTTCACACATTGATTACGGTTTTACTGTCCGCTACAATTTTTAACCAATGCTGCCCTGACAAATAAATAATTATCCGTATGAACAACTTTTTAAAAATCATCATATTTCTGACGGTCATCCTCGCATTTTTTTCGTGTAGCGATGAGTTTATAAACGAGAAGCTCGATATTTCAGGCGTGGCCGAATCAGCTATTATCATTTCACCCGAATGGGACCCTGACGATTACCAGTTTAAATGCGAAGGTGTGGAAAATGCAGATTTTAGTATCAACAGTAAACCCGATTGGCTGATCGTTGACAGCAATTCAGGAAAATTTGCTGATAGCCTTGCCACAATTCATGGTTCAGCAAATCCGGAACCGCGTTTTTCAAAAACAGGCATTTATGTCGATCAGATGCTGATCACTACATTTGGTAAAAAATACGCCATTCCTGTGTATTATATTACTGAAGGAAATCCCTCTGTTGAGGTAAATCGGGCATTTGAAATAAGTTACAACAACTACAGCAATGAGTTGCAGATTTCCAATTCGGGCAATGGTATTTTGCTCTGGGACATCGTCAGCATACCTTATTGGCTGACGGTCAACATGAGCCAGTTCAACCTGATGTCGGTCATACTGGGGGAAGGGGCAGCTACAACTCTCCCGTTCACCTTCGATATTCAGGCTGCTGTTCAAAACAATATGAAAGGAACCATCGTCCTGAAAACCAACGACAAAAATAACCCGCTGGTCGAAATAGCCGTTTCTGCCGATACAGGAACACCAAGTCTTTCATTTTTAAATGAACAGCTCGATTTTGGAAGTTCAGAAACTACAATACCCACCAGAATTTACAATCCGGGAAATGGTATCCTCATCTGGAGTTTTGAGAGATTGCCGGAATGGCTGACAGTTTCGACTGCCAACGGAATAGTTCCTCCCTATTCTTCCTCCAGCGATCTTATCTTTACTTGCAACCGCAGTAATCTTCAGCCCGGACTGAATTCAGCAACTTTTTATTTGAAGTCCAACGATCCCAATAAATCTTCGGTTGCTATTCGGGTTTCCCTTCGCGCTCCTGGTATCAGTGCAAACATTAAGGCAATGGAGGGCAATATCGTCGATGCCACGTTTGACAAAAACACCAATATCTTATATTACGCGGCACAGCAGCCCAATAGACTGGTGGCTTATGACGTAACATCCAAAACTGTTTTACATGAAGTTGCTTTAAGCAAAGCCCCAACTTGTCTGACAATTAGGGAAGATTTCAAACAAGCCCTGGTAGGCCACGGAGGAATGATCAGTACTGTGGATTTAACCAGTTACGTAGTAAGCAAAACTTACGAATTGAATTATACCGTTTACGACGTGGAGTGGGCAAAAGATGACTGGTACTGTTATTCACAAGAAAACAGCACAAGCTCCAATCTATTCTGGATAAATATCAATACTGATGAAACCTACGAAACACCAACCAATTATATGCTAGGCACTGCTGATTTGAAAAAAATCCCCAATCAGCCATACATCATTGCATCAAGAAAAAATATTTCTCCAACAGGCATTTTTGTGTTTGATCTCGATACAAAAACACAGAAAAGTTATTCTCATGAATCAATTGGCAATGTTTGGTTTTTCAAGGGAAACGAATTAATGGTAACCGGATATTCTTACATCGTTCGGACTTCTTCTGTTACAGCAGTTTCCGGAAGTCAACTAAATGGTCCTACTTCTATCGGAGAATTAAAATACAGCGAAAACCGGGCTACATCATGGTGGATCGACTATTCAGAAGCCAATCACAGTATCTGGGCCATATTCAGTTATTACACGCAATCTTATTATCCTCCCGTTAAAGCAACCATTTACCAATTTGAAGACAACGATTACACGCTTCTAAAAACGTACACCTACGACAACATGTACCAGCCCGACGCCCAAACTGCCGCGTACGAAGTTGAGGCACGCTATGTTTTCGCGAATAGTTCGGGAACTGAATTGTCTGTTTTGCGCAAGGGAACAAACAATAGTATCTGGTCGATAGAATTTATTCCGGTACAATAAATAAAAGTTCGTAAAAAGATGCCCCAAACAAATATGGAGTGTAGCCCCTGTCAATAAAATTGTACAATTTATTTGATGATAATCCGGATTTCTATCCGGGGAAACTCATACTTTTTTCCCCAAGGATTTTAATCATATCGTTATGGTCATAAGCAGCGTTTAACCTTTTCCCTGTGATTCCTTGCCTTTCCAATGTTTCATTTTTTAGCAAATTTAATGCGATTTTACTGTGTATCAAGCTAGCAAAAAGTGTGACAAAAAATGAGATCAGGGGTGTGGGTGTGGTTTAGTTTTCGGATCATATTGATTTGTAAAAGTTTGATATCGTTACAATCAACCACTAACCCATCGTTGCAATCGAGGGGAAACCGAATATCTGGAAGGAAAGAGAAAATTTGATTTTTTAGTGAAATAAACTTTTAGAATAAGAAATCTGTCATGCAATTTCCAATTTTTACTGATGATTTATGGATTTTGCCAAAATAATCATCTATTTTTATCCACGGATTGCTTTTTATTATATTTCATACATTCAGAAATATAATAAAAAGCCCGGCCTAAACCAACAAACAATTTTGACTATGAGTAACAAGAAAGGACTCTTGATTGCAGTTCTCGTTTTGTCTGCATTCGTATTGCTTTTTATAATATTCCGAATCTTTGGAATTCCCTCATTTTTTACTTCTGATTCCCAAAAGTATCAGACCTGTGTGGTTGATCGTGGACAGGTTTTTATTCCAATTGAAGCTTCCGGAGTTGTTGAACCCGAAAATGAGGTAATAATGCTTAGTCCAACTAACAGTCTTATCCAAAAAATAAAAAAAGAGCCGGGTAGTCGGGTAAATAAAGGAGAGGTAATTATTGAACTTGAAGACAAACCAACCCGTGACGAAATCGGACAAATTTCTGATCAGCTTGAAGTAAAATGCAATTCACTTGAAAGATCGAAATTGGAAGGTCAAATGGCCCGTATCGATCTGGATTACAATGTGGAAGTGAAGAAATTGAGAATCACGTCTATTAAAGCCCAGTTGACCGATGAAGAACAATTACTGAGTGTTGGAGGTATATCGTCGGCAAAAATGGACGAAACAAAACAAAATCTGATTCTGGCTGAAAAGGATCTGGATATGGTGCTGAAAAAAAATGCCATTCGTCTAAAGCAGATGAAAACCGAGGAAAACGGACTGTATTTGCAAATTGAGATTCAGAAAAAGCAATTGGCTGATAAAACTGAAATGCTCAGTAAATTGAATATTAAAGCACCTTCAAACGGTATTATTCTTTCTGTTTCAGGAAAAGAAGGTGAAAAAGTTAGTAGTGATAAAATGTTGATCACCATTTCTGATTTGTCCACATTCAAGATCAAGGGATTAATTGATGAAAAATATTCGGAATATGTAAAAACAGGGAATCTTGTTTTTGTTCTGGCCGAAAACGAAAAAATGAAGGGATCGATCGGGAATATTACTCCGACGGTTTCCGACAATAAAATTCAATTCAACGTTCACCTTGAACATAGCAATAATCCAAATCTGATCCCGAATCAATCCATTAAACTTCAGGTTTTGAAGTCATTCAAGAACGATGTGCTGCGCATAAGGGCAAACAATAATTTTAAAGCCAACACAGAACAAACCATTTATGTACTCGATTCGGGCGAGGAGGTATCACGATTGGTCAATCTTGGTATTAAAGGACATGATTATCAGGAAGTAATATCAGGATTGAATGAAGGCGAAATAGTTGTATTATCTGCTAAACCTTTTATCTGGAAAACAAAAACAAAAGAGAATTAGAATTTAATGAAACGAATAATTATAAAATTGAGATTATCAGGAATCATCATCTGTTTTTTAATGATTTCATTCTTAAGTTCCCGCGCGCAAGATACTATTGGATATAGTCTTGAACTTCAGGATGTTGTTTCTTTGGCAATTGAACAATCTTCGGCAGTTAAATATGCACAAAACCGAAACGAGAATTATTACTGGCGATGGAGGAATTTTAAGACTAAGTATCGCCCGCAATTGGTCTTATCAGGGAATCTTCCTGATTTTACCAAATCGACTGTTGGTGTGACCCAACCTGATGGGAGTTTGGAATTTAAGCAAGTCACTAATTTGTCAACATCTGCCCGGCTGTCGCTCAATCAGTCAATTCCACTTACTGGCACCTACGTTTACGCATCAACCTCAGCCTACCGTTTTCAGGATTACAATAAAGACCTTGTGAGTTTCTCCGGAAGTCCCTTCTCTATTGGATTTACACAACCTATTTTTTCAATCAACTGGATGAAATGGCAGCAAAAAACCGAACCACTGGTTTATGATGAAGCCCAGAAAGATTTCATTCAATCGATTGAAGAAATTTCGTTGAATACTATTCACCGCTTTTTTAGGTATTTAATGGTGCAAACCAATTACAAACTGGCTGAAAGCAACCTGAAGAACAGCAATAATAACCTGAAAATTGCCCAAACAAAAAAAGACCTGGGAAAAATTTCGGACAATAATTTTGCACGTAACAAATTGGCTGTATTGAATGCACAGAAGGCACTCAACCAGGCAAATATGGATTTGAAAAATGCTGATTTTGAACTAAAATCTTATGTAGGACTTGCACAGAATCGGAAGATTGAATTGGAATTGCCGCTGAATATTACCTTATTTGAAATTGATAAAATAAAAGCATTGGAAGAGGCAAAACTAAACCGGAAAGAGGGATCGGAATATAAACGCAGACTGATTGTAGCAGACCGCGATTTGCTCAATGCCAAACGCAGTACAGGATTAAGCGCAACACTTCAGGGAAGTTATGGATTGTCGAACAGTGCCGAATCGATGGCCGGTATTTACGATCAGCCCGAACGGCAGCAAACGCTGAAACTTGCTCTAAGTATTCCAATCCTCGATTGGGGGCAGTCTACTTCAGCAGTTAAACTGGCTGAATCGCAGCGAGACCTGGTGATTTACGATGTGGAGAAAGACCGTGAGGATTTTGAACGCAGCGTGACCGTTCAGGTTGAACAGTTCAGCTTGATGAAAGATCAGCTGACGACTGCAAACGAAGCAGATAAAGTATCGGAAAACGGATACCAGATTGCCTTAAAACAGTTTCAAAATGGAGAAATAAGTATTACTGACCTGAATATTTCACTTGCAGAGCGTGAAGATGCCAAACGGGATTATATACGATCTCTACAAACATATTGGGAAGCATTTTACAAACTTCGCATCCTGACTCTGTATGATTTTGAAAGGAACCAGAAGATTAGTTACATTAATCCGATGAAACCTGATAATTAATTCCATTTCGGAATAAAAAGCCTGCGGAAATTATAATTGACTTAATGCTTAATTTTTCGTGAGAATCGGATAATGCGGCAATACCTGAGAAATCAAATAAATCGTCAATTTCTCCCTGCAATTTTCTGATTTCCGAATCCCGATCTTTCCAGAATTTCGGTTTGTTGATTGCATCCTGCAACATCTCAATTAAGCTTACTACCAGCTTTTTTATTCTTATACCTGTCAATAAAATTGTACAATTAATTTGAAATCATTCCGTAAATCCCGTCTTGTTTTCATAGAAAATCAGCATCCTGCTTTCATAGTTTCTCTAAAATGTTCGGAGAACTTTGATAGGCTTAGGAGACGGAACTGTTACAATTTTGGTTTGGAATTTTGAAGTTGTGTGGAAGTATTTCGGTCAGATCCTTACTGTAATCGTTACCGTAGTTGTCGATGTTTTTCAGGTTTCCTTTACACTTATAACAGACACTAACGTAACCATCCGCTTTCGACTGCATCAACAAGATGACTGTTTAAAAGTCAACTTTTTAACATTCAGTATTGTTTGTAGGCCCTTTTATGTGTCTTTCTAATTTCATCAATCAATGAAGCGGGCTGTATTACCTTCACGTATTCGCCATAAGAAAGCAGCTCCTTAATCAGATCGTACGTAACAAAAAGTGTTAATTTTATCTGCAACTCTTTCGCATTGTCAACCAATATCTGTTGGGTGGTGTGAAGTGGTAACGATTTGATGTACTTCCCTTGAACCGGGTCAAAGGATAGTATTATTTCCTGTGGTTCTTCTCCGTTGGGGCTAATGATCCCAAAACAATAGCGATAGCTTTCTTCAATATTGTACTCATTGGGAAATTTAAAAGTCGTTCGGGTGATTTCAAGATTTGTCAGGCGATCCAATCCAAAGCTTTTTACAATATCGCCATTTCTTTCTTTGGCTAAAATATACCAACGGCTATTGAACTCTTTTAAAGCATAGGGTTCAGCAATTCGTTCGCTGGAATCTTCATCCCAAAACTTGTGGTAGGTGAATTTGATCTGGAGTCTGTTTTTGATGGCATGAAGTAATCCGTATAAGTTTTCAGTTCCAGCAGGTCTTCGATTCTCAAAATGTATATGATTCGAGAGCCGATCGGAAATGTTCAGTGCATTAAAGGTTTCAAAAGCTTCCAGAATCCTGACATTAACTTCAGGCTGATCATCCAAATCGATAAAATATACCTTGCGTGAGAAATCGTATTGAATATCAATGTTGTATAATGACCGGATATCTTCCAGATCGCGCTGAAAGGTACGTTTTGAAACACTGAAGTTGTAAGATTCAATTTCAGATTCAAGTGCCAGATAAGCAGAAATCTCTTTGAAATTTGACGGATGTTTCCGGAGTTTCTTTATGATCAGGCTATAACGTGAAATACATTCTCTTTTTGACATGGATCATTGATTTTAACGGTGGATTAAAATTGCTGAAAATAAATTGAATTTAGCATATGGTTTCATTAAGCATTAAATCCAATCGGATTTTTTCTTTTTATCTCCTGATAATCTTTTTCTTCCTGATTATAAATAGCCGTTAAGGTCATTGGGGAATTAAAAGTCGTTTCAAAGCCTAATTTTTTGGAGAGCGCCATGGCTTTGTGAACTTCCAGTTCCTTAAATTCGTATTTGGCAATTAATCTTCCTTTCCTCAATAAAGCCTTATCAACTTGCGAAATATCGGTATTGAAAGAACAAATAATCTGGATGTTTAAACAATCCGATAGTAAGCCATCCGAAATATTAAGTAATGCTGAAACCGGAGAATGACCATTCTTTTCACGGTCGATAATAATATTTTCAGCATCTTCAATCACAAAGATCGAATTGGGATTATCAATCAGAATTGAAATCAGATCCGGATTTGTGATGGCATTGGCCATGTTTGGAGGTAAGAATATTACTTCCTTTTTCAGCGTCGATATCAGGTATCGGATGTAAGAAGTTTTTCCGGTGCCTGGTTTCCCATGCAACAAGATTAAACCCTTGTCATTCTTCTTCGATAACCTCTTTATTATAGTTTGATGAATCTCTTTGAAATCGTCGTTGTAATTGTCCTCAATGTTTAGTTTAGGTCGTGTTATTTTCAACGTTTTTGTATCAATGCCATTGCGCGTATTAATCAAAAGTGAAATTTCAGGCTGGTTGAAAACCTTTCTTTTTTTGAACTTTTTAATCCCGGAAATAATCTCATCGATTTTTGCAGTCTCTGTTTTTTTGAAAAGGAAGCGAACCCTGGAGTTATTGGTATCAAAGTCAACCAGCAAATCATCGTAGATAAAATAGAATATGTCATCGAGTTCAACTTTGTTTTTATCCTTGAAATATTTTTTATTGAAGTAATAATCTTTTATTTCAGTTTTGTACTTGCCTGAATTGATATTTCGGTGATATTGTGCCACTTGTTTCGGTGATGTTGTGCCACAAAAAAAGGGATGATTTCGTGACCAAATTTATTAATTAATTTGAGTTTTTTTCATCTTGTTTTTTCTCATTGATTCTCCTGTTAATTCAATG
>DASRMB010000047.1:0-48479 GCA_035648135.1 Prolixibacteraceae bacterium | reverse complement strand
AGCGTTCATCCTGAGCCAGGATCAAACTCTTCGTTGTAATATAAAAGTTAAATATTCTCCAGCTCTATGACGTAACTCAATTTTCTACTTGCGTAACCTTCCTTGTTTTTCCTTTTCCAATATTTTCAATGAACTTATGTGTATCGCTACACTTTTCAATATCTTTGTCCCTTAATCCCAGCTTCCTCTTTCAAGCAAACCTTCTTTCCGGAATTTTTAAATCTTATTTTTGTGATTCTTTTCCCTGTCTCTCTTTCCGGCGGTAAGCCTTCGTTTCTAACAGGGCTGCAAAGGTAAACATCATTTCCAAACTTCCTAAACTATTCTAAAATTTATTTAGCCTTTATTTCCAGTAATTCCCTTTTGCCTTTATCACCCTTGCTGGTCACTTGCTTTCCGTTGAAAGCGGCTGCAAAGAAATACCTTTTATTCCAAGCTTCCTAATCTTTTTGAACTTATTTTTTAGTTCATCTGAAATGCTTACCTCTCAATCACTTAAAGAACTTTCGCCTCAAAGTCTGCATCTCTGTTTTCCTCTTTAGCGGCTGCAAATATAGATACCTTTTTTGCATTTTTACCCAATATTCATCCTTTATTTTTAATCTATTTGTAATAGCATTCATTCATCCCTCTTTTACAGACTGTTATAAAACATTATTTGTCCCGGATTGCAGCCTAAAAACACAACATGGAGACAGAATAATACTTCAGAACAAACAATCAACATCAAAAGATGGACTAAGGATTACCGCGGAGTTCTGGGGAAATGCATTCGGTATCCTATCCACTACTGCATGTTTTTCAGCAGAAATTTGAATTTGGGAATTACAACAACAAACCAAAACCAGCAAATTGCAATAAAAAACCTTAACTTTCGTTCCTCGTATAAACCATTTTAACCGATATATTAAGTGAAAGATCACATATGTATTAATGGTGAAAAATTTATAACACAAAAAGATGCTAAAAAAGATGAATACCTTACAAAAACATTTACTTGTATTAATGATCACTGCTGTCCCCCTATTTACTTTTGTGCAAAGTAATTTCGCAGCTTCAGTTGCAGACTCTACAGGAATAAGAGGACAGTTCGAGTATTTGTATAACAAGTCAAATACTTACCAGCAATACAAGGTCATTCCGATTACTGCTTATAATACGCTCAAGCAAAATGCGACTGACAGTATCGGAATGTATAAAAAAGAAGCGACTGATCATTTGCAGGAGATTAATAGTCTGAAGACCGAACTGCAAACCAGCAATGCAGAGATTACACAATTAAAAGAAGAATTGTCAGCAACCAAGGATACAAAAGACAGCATCAAGCTACTCGGAATGGGAGTAAGTAAGAGCGCCTACAGACTAATCATGTGGGGAGCTATATTTTGTCTGGCATTTATCAGTACCATTTTGTTTTTGATGTATAAACGAGGTCACCAGGTTGTCAAAGAAGCCAGAACCAGACTAATTGAAGTACAGGACGATCTTGAAAAGCTTAGAAAAAGTGGAATATTACGCGAGCAAAAGCTGGGACACGAACTGATGAGCTATAAATTAAGAAATAAATAGATTCGGCAGGGAAAGTCATTCAAGGATCATTTAGTTGGTCATTAGATTATCCTGAAACTATGAATGACAACATTGACGCCATGAAGGAGCATACAGGTGAATAAACGGACAAGCATTTTAAATAGGGCCATACGGGCACCATTTTTAAAGGCTTCCAATATTACTCATGACTGACAATGGATCTGATTTGAAAGGTCTAAACATTCTACAAAAAAAAGCGAGGGCTTCACATGACGTGAAGCCCTCGCTGCATTTATTCTAAAAAATATAATTACATTTCAATCTTATAGGCGGCAAGGTCCTCAACAACTGAACTGCGAACGAACTCAGCATGTCCTTTCACCAGCGATTTAGTCAGTTTAATGAACACTTTGGCTGATTTTGTATATACTACATCGCGGTTACTGTCGAGTACCAACAGGTAGCTCATAATGATATGACCAGCCATTTCGACCAATCGGCGGGCATGGAAATCAATAAATTCATTGTCGCCGCTGTCAACCACTTTGGTTACCGCCTGTTCATAGTCATCAGTAAGTATAATCAGGGTACGACGCATGAATTCAAGTTCAGGAGTAATCTTCTGAGCCTCATAGACACGAATCTGAGCCAGGTATCCGCCGGTTGTAACCCCGCGAATTGCAGCAACAACCTGCAACTGGGTGGTTCCTTCATAAATGGAAGTAATACGGGCATCGCGGTAAATACGTTCAACCGGGTAATCTTTCATAAATCCTGACCCTCCGTGAATCTGAATGGCATCGTAAGCCAGCTGATTACAGAATTCGCTCGCGATACCTTTACCCATTGGAGTGAACAAATCGGACAGTCGCTGATATTTCTTCATTTCAGCCTTTTCTTCTTTGTCCAAAGCACGTTCCTCTCCAATGTGAGCATATGTTTTGTATAAGTCGACAAAACGGGCTGTTTCATAAAGTAAGGTACGCGAGGCATCCAGTTTGGACTTCATGGTTGTAATCATTTCGTACACGGCAGGGAAACGGATAATCGCTTTACCAAACTGCATCCGCTCTTTGGCATACGACAAAGCTTCGCGATAAGCCGATTCAGAAACACCTACGGATTGAGCATGAATACCCAAACGGGCACCATTCATCAGCGCCATTACATATTTGATTAATCCCAGTTTACGGTCGCCCACCAATTCGCCGGGAGCATCTTTAAAAACCAGTTCACAAGTCGGAGAACCAATGATACCCATTTTGTGTTCGATACGACGAACAGAAACACCACCATTGCGCTTGTCATAAATAAACATCGACAAACCACGTCCATCTTTTGTTCCGGCTTCTGAACGGGCCAAAACCAGCGCGATATCGCCATCGCCATTGGTGATAAAACGTTTCACGCCGTTCATTAACCAAACGCCTTTTTTCTCGTTCCAGGTAGCTTTTAGCTGAACGGCCTGAAGATCGGAGCCTGCATCCGGTTCCGTTAAATCCATAGCCATGGTTTCGCCCGCACAAACACGAGGCAGATATTTTGCTTTTTGTTCTTCCGAAGCAAACTCGTTAATCGTTTCGGCACAATCCTGAAGTCCCCATATGTTAACAAATCCGGCATCAGCACGCGAAACAATATCGGCTGCCATAATATAAGGTACAATCGGGAAGTTCAGCCCATCGTATTTGCGTGGCAACGACATACCCATTAAACCAGCTTTACGCAAGGCATCAATGTTTACTTCGGTTCCACGGGCATAGACAACATGTCCGTCGACAACCCGCGGTCCTTCGGCATCAATACTCTCGGCATTGGGACCTACAATATCGCCGCAGATCTCTCCTACTGCTTCGAGCACCATGTCGAAACTATCCAAAGCATCTTCATAGTCCAGCGGAGCAAAATCATATTTCTTTTTTTCTTCAAAATTCCGTTCTTTCAGCCGAACAATTTTCTCCATCAACGGATGGCTCAAATGGAATCTCAGGTCTTTATTATCTGTATAAAAATTAGCCATTTTATTTACTTTTTTCGGATGAAAGACTACTTGGTATTCGCTTTATAATATTTAATCATCTTTGGCAGAATCTCAGAAACATTGCCTGTGATCACATAATCAGCAATGGAATTAATCGGAGCTTCAGGATCGGTATTGATGGCAATAATCTGAGCAGATTCTTCCATTCCGGCGCGATGCTGTATCTGTCCCGAAATTCCGCAGGCAATGTAAAGTTTCGGACGAACCGTTGTTCCGGTCTGACCAATCTGGCGATCGTGATCAACATATCCTGAATCGACTGCCGCACGCGATGCTCCTACTTCGCCACCCAATACTTCGGCCAGTTCGAACAGCAGATCGAAATTGGCTTTTGAACCCACACCGTAACCTCCGGCCACAATAATACCGGCACCTTTGATGTTGACCTTACTCTTTTCCATGTGACGTTCGATCAGTTCAACCACAAAATCGAGGTCGTTGGTGTATTTCGATACATCCAGCTTCTTGATTTCACCTTTGTAGCTGGCATCAAGTATGGTCTTTTTCATTACCCCTTCACGAACCGTTGCCATTTGAGGACGACAGTCAGGATTAATAATGGTAGCAATGATGTTTCCACCAAAAGCCGGACGAATCTGGTATAGTAAATCAGTATATACTTTATCCAGTTTTTTGTCTTCATGATCACCAATCACCAATGAAGTACAGTCAGCAGTTAAACCACTGTGCAGAGCCGATGAAACACGGGGGCCTAAATCGCGGCCAACAGAACTGGCTCCCATCAGGGCAATTTGTGGTTTTTCTTCCTGAAAAAGTTTCACCACAATTGAAGCATGAGGTAAGGTGGAATATGGAGCCAGTCGTTTGTCATCGGCCAGGTGTAAAACATCTACTCCATAAGGGAAAATATCCTTTTCAATTCCATCAAGCTTATACCCGATGGCAATTGCTTCGAGTTTACATTTTAATTCGGTGGCCAGCGAACGCCCTTTGGTCAGCAATTCCATGCTGACTTCGGCAAGCTGCCCGTCCTCTATTTCGCAATAAACAAAAACACTATTCATACGTATATTTTTTATTTTTTTAATTGCCGTATGGAATTTGCATGATATCGAATTTACTTTCGATTGGCATCTTAGCGAATCATGCTCATTTCATAATTGTCAGGATGTTTTATCAATTATCCGATAGTATGATTTTCAATTAAATCAAGCATCAGCTGATTCATTTCTTCGTCGGAAGAAGAAATCACTTTGGCTCCTTTCGACTGAAGAACAACGTTCTCTACTTTTTTAACCTTGGTCGGCGAACCGGTTAATCCAAGTTCATTCATATCAACTTCAATATCCTGAACGGTCCATTCCTGAATATTCAGGAACGGGCGATCGTTATACAGTCGCAAATAATCATCGTTTGCGTCCTGCATTTCGGAAATCGTTTTGGCATGTTTGAATTTCATAATCAGCCTGGCATTGCGCGAACGACAATCCGGAGCTGAACTATTTACGGTAATAACCAGCGGCATCGGGCATTTAACCACCTCTACCCCACGTTCGAGACGACGCTTCACGGTAACTTTACCGTTACTGATGGCCTGAATCTCCTCGACATAGGTAATCTGTGGAATACCGAGTTTTTCGGCAACCTGAGGTCCAACCTGGGCCGTATCACCATCGATAGCCTGACGGCCAGCAATAATGAGATCAATCTTTCCCATTTTCTTCAATGCCTGCCCGATTGCATACGAGGTGGCCAGCGTATCAGAACCGGCAAAAGCGCGGTCAGTAAGCAGAATGCCATCATCGGCACCACGAAACATTCCTTCACGGATGATTTCAGCTGCACGGCCCGGCCCCATTGTTAAAATAGTAATCGTTGTTCCCGGGAATTTGTCTTTAATTCTTAACGCCTGTTCCAACGCATTCAAATCCTCCGGATTGAATATAGCAGGAAGCGCAGCTCTGTTGACCGTCCCATCGGCTTTCATTGCATCTTTGCCTACGTTTCGGGTATCAGGTACCTGTTTAGCAAGAACGATAATTTTGTAACCTTTCATGAGAAATTATTGTTGTTAATAGTTTTTAATTGAACACGTTCTCCGAAAACACATCCCGACCTACCAGAATCCGTCTCATTCGAAAACACTTGAGTTAATAATGTAATAGCTTAGCTTTAACCGTCGCGAAAAATCTTCGCGTCGCTCCTTCTATTAAATAAAAAAACCGGCCTTTCGTTAAGACCGAATTTTAAAAGGAAACAAATATAGATATTCATCTAAAGAAATCAAGCAAGTTCGACAGGCAATTCATAAGCGAAGAAAGTTATTCCTGTTCAAAAGTATCCTGATTGCCCGTTTGGCTCCCGCTTATGCCCTGAATCGCTCACAGGCAAAGCATTTAAAACTATCGACCTTATTTTTCAAAAATAATAGTTTAGTCGCATCCGGCATTCTATTTAAAATGAATTAAAATAATAAACAGCATGACGGGCAATTAAAAATAATGTTTTTGAATTCAGAAACGCTGATCAGCATAAAAATGAAAGCATTTTATCCGCATGTTACGGCTCCCTATTTTTCAGGAGTTAAAAAACATATCATCAGAAATCCATCCATAAAAAAAGGTCGATATCCGGTGATCGGATCTGTTTCCGAGCTCCTTTCCAGTTTTGAGGTGAACCACCTTTGCCGGTGAATCCTGATTTTAACTCCACCCCTTCTGAGCCTCAGCTAAGCCCAATTGGTTTCAGTTCTCTTCATCTGAGCCTCAGCTAAGCCCAACCGGTTTCAGTTCCCTTCAGCCGAGGCTCAGATGATCCCAACTGGTTTCAGTTCTCTTCAGCCGAGGCTCAGATAGTCCCAACTGACTTCAATTCACATCAGCCGAGGCTCAGCAGCCTTCAAACGGCCCGGATTGAGTTCGTCGGGGGCTTTTTTTTCAGGCAGATTCGGGCAACTAACTGAAAAGATGTCTTTCCGTCGTAATTTAACATACGGAAAGAGTTATTTATTTAAAATAATGTCATAACTTGTTTCATAATTATCAACTAAACTTAAACACCATGAAATTGATGCTTGAAAAACTACGAACAAGTGCATTGTCGAACATGGAATTCACACAATTAATGCACCGGCACCTGAGCGATTTAAACGACATTGATCAGGGATTACTCACCGATGCACCATACAACACCTACGTACAGAAAATAATTGGTCAAACAGATTTGTGCGAAAGGGGGCTGGCACAAATACGGAAAAATGAAGAAACCCTGAAAATCGTATTGGCCGACGAAAACCGCGACAAATCGGTGAACGCGTTTTATGGTACACTTAAAGTGCATGCACTGTCAAATATTCCGGAAGAGGTGGAAGCCAGCCGCGGTATCAGTATATTATTTAGCATGTATAAAAACCTGCCTGCCTTAAACTACGAAGCAGAAACAATTGGCATCGACAAACTCACCGGAGAGTTACGCGGCCCGGCTTACAGCCAAAAAATCAGCCTTCTGCAAATGGATCGGTATGTTGACCGGATGGCCGACTCCAATACTGAATTCAAGAACCTGTTTGGCGGACGTATGGTATCTACGGCAATGACCGAAATCTTTGACATGAAAGTCATTCGTGCCGAATTAATGGATATCTATACCGATTTTACCGAATATGTGCTGGCCATGGGCAAAGCTACCGACAGTCAGCTGTTCGCAAAAGCACTCAGCCTGCTGAACACCGCCCGTAAATACTACTCCGACATGCTGGCACGGCGTATCGCACCCAAAGCCGAAAAAGAAAAACCGGTGGTCTAAAAATTTTGTTTTTGGTGGAATGAAGAAACCCGTCGGTCTGTTGAATCAGATCGGCGGGTTTTGTGTTTTTAAAAAAGATGAGTTCCCGTTGTGCGGTGGTTCTTTAGTTCGTTTTTCCTTTCGATAAGATATCCAGTAAAATATATTTAACTGCATACGGTTCTGCCTGAGTCATTTTCTTTACCCGAAGCGTGTATTCGAATCCTTCCTCGTAATCAAAACCTTCGATGTCCAGTATTGGATACCCATTAACCGATCCTTTTTCTCTAACAAACAGTGCTTCGGTCGATTCGTCAGCCAGGCGCGGTATAAACCGGACTTTTTCAGCTGCAACCGAGACTTCAATCTCACTTTCACTATCTTCATTGATCACTTTTTCCCTGGAAAGCGTTTCCAGATATACATATTTAATTGAAGATACGTCCTGAGGTGGTTCTTTCATCCATATTTTTTTTACCTGAAGCTTATATTCATAACCCTTTTCGTAATTGAAATCGGAAAAACCTTCGGTAATAGAGAATGTCAGCAATCGTTTATTTTTATCGTTGCTGTCCGAAATGACTAAAAACTCTCCCCAAACATTATCCGACATAAAATAACCACTATATCCGGTTTCAGGATACACAGTCATTTCAACAATTTTTTCCTTATCTCCGGATTCTTCTTTGAGACAGCCCGAAAAAAACAGAATTAAAACAAGGAAGCCTGCAACTAAATAGATTTTTTTCATTTTTGATTTTTTTTTCATCTGGGGTATACGAATCATAGATGAAAAACATATTGAAAACGTTGCGTGCATTCTGCTCCTAATTGAGCTAAACGTAAGGAAAGGTATGCTTTGGGAATTGCTTCGGAGAACTGGTTAGGAAGTTTGCTTTTGTTATTCCGATGAATATCAGGATCTATTTCTGGTCAATGAAGTAAAGCGGCCAGACTTGACGGGCATTTTGCTGTTAGCGCCAGAGTTCTTATCAATTATATTCTGCTCCAATCCTTTTTTCGCCTAACTTCTATGTCTTTCATAGATGGATTCCTAAATAAAAGGAAAAATTCTTGATATACAGGAAGCATATGTTTCTCATTAGAACGTTCAATTAGAATTGTAACTAAATAGTTAATAATCTTATAAATATACTGGACAGAGTATCCTTGAATTTGGTCTGCCAGCTTACCTTCAATAACATATTCTGTCGCTGTATTTATCGGATTATCACTTTCATTTCGGAATCTAAAAATTGCATTATTATTTAATGATTCTATTATGGCTAATTCAAATTCTGAAAGTTTTATTTTGCAATGCCTAGCTTTTATAACAGTTTGAATTTTGTGCCACTCATGTAAAGGATCAACTCCTTTATTTTTACCGCTCAGTGTATCAAGATTAAAGTATCTACTATTTTGTGCAAAATCAGAAAGAAATCCAAGAATAGAAAGATATTGATCATCTTGCCGCAAGAAATAGTCAGAAGGTCTTATTTCAGATGTCACTTTTGAAAAAAGCTCCATTAAATTGTGCCCATATATTTTAAGTTCATTATTTTCAGGCAACTTGTCATTTTTAACGATACTATTTACAATGATTACTAATTTTAATATTCGTTCAATCCCAATACTTAAAAGGAAAAACGAATGATAGTACAACTTTTTATTACTGAAATTTGCCTTTCTCAAAGCATTTAACCCTTGCTCAACACTAGTCGCTGCAAGTCCTGTTTCTTTCATTAAAAGGATGACTTCTTTACTGTCTAAGTCTAATAATTCTTTCATTATTCTGCTTTGTTTTTTTTGTAGGGGATCGCTCTTAACCTTGGCATTAACTGGTAAATAGCAGGGAGCTTATAGGACTTCCCGTCAGTAGAAGTTATGTGGCATTAAAGCTACGTTTATTTACATAACTGGCACAAGCAAAATAAAGAAACCTGAAAAACTTTGACGATTGGCAAGGGTTTGTATTTCTGAACTTCAATTCCGGATTTCTCAATCGGCAAAACCTCCGGGTTTGAGGGGGCAAAATCGGGAGAATCAATTTATTGCTTGAAATATTTTTGGATCAATGCAAGTAATTCAACTTTGTTAATGGGTTTTGAGATATAATCGTTACATCCTGCTTCAAGGGTCTTTTCTCTATCGCCGGATAATCCATAAGCTGTCTGTGCTATTATAACAACATCCTTGTTGAATTGACGGATTTGCCGGGTGGCTTCATATCCGCCCATTTCGGGCATTTGAATATCCATTATAATTAAATCAATATCGGGATTATTCTTACAGGTTTTAACAGCTTCAATTCCGGTTCGTGCTTTTAGAATCTCATTGCCAAGACTGTTAATCATTATCGAGATAAGCATTTCCGATACTTCATCATCTTCGGCAATTAATATTTTCAGGGTTTTAACGTTATTATTTGATTTATCAAAAGACAATCTTTGGGGAGGTATTATTTCTTTCCGCTCAACAGAGTAAGGTAATGTAAAATAAAATGTTGAACCTTTTTCAATTTCACTGTCAACCCATATTTTTCCGCCAAGCATTTCCACGTATGCTTTAGTAATTGACAAGCCTAGCCCGGCCCCCTGGCGGGCTTGCAAATCTTCAATATCAGCCTGAATAAAACGTTCAAAAATGGCTTCCTGACGGTCTTTTTGAATTCCTATACCTGTGTCTTTCACATAGAATTCAATTGTAGAGACAAGGCATGCCTTGTCTCTACAAACACCATAACCAAATTCAATTGAACCTTTAGGTGTGTATTTAATGGCATTTTTAACAAGGTTGGTAAGAATGGCATATAATTTTTCACGGTCGGTAATAATGATGGCTTCTTTGGCGGGCAAGGAGTTTCTGAATGAAAGCGTCATCCCTTTGGCTTCAACTTCAGGCTTGAAGAAAGTATAAATATATTCGATTTGTTCGTTGATATTCGACTCCTTCATATCCAATTTCATAAGACCGGATTCAATTTTCGAAATATCAACAATGTCATTGATGATATTGAGCATTCGTGCTCCGCTATTTTCAATAATTCTGATATACGCCTGTTGTTGGTCACCTGTAAGATCAGGGTTTTTCAATAATTCGGAAAAACCTAAAATGCCGTTCATTGGCGTTCGTATTTCATGCGACATGTTGGCAAGAAATGCTGACTTCAAACGGTCGCTTTTTTCAGCGTTTTCTTTAGCAATGGTTAACTCATGTAAAAAACTTTTTGTGATTTGTTCTGAAATTTCTGCCTTTTCTTTTTCAATAATTAATTCTTCGTTTCTTTTCTGCAGTAATTCCGCCTGTATACGTTCTGTCATGTCTCTAAAAACAGCAATTGTGCCAATGATATTTCCATTTTTATCGGAATCTGGAGTTGCTGTTATTATTAGATTTTTTTTGATTTTATCGGAAAGTGTGATTTTCAGATCGTAAGTACTACTTTCAGAAGATTTACGATTATTCGTTTGTTGTTTAATTTTATTCCATTCAACCTCATCAACAAAATCATGAAGATCTCTGCCTGTTAAGCTATTTTTTTGAACACCAAAAATATCACATGCAATAGAATTTGTAGAAGTAAATATTTCGTCAAAATTCATTATACCAAATCCTTCTCCAAGATTATTTATTATTGTTTGCAATCTATTTTCTTTATATTGCAATTGGTGGTATAAATTTGATGTGGCTTCTTCATTATTTTTCAGATCATCAATCATCATATTTATGCCAAAAGCAATCGCTTCAATATCATCATTTTTGTTAGTTAGTTCAATTTGACCGGAATAATCGCCTTGCGCTATTTCAATTATTGCATCAAGTATTTCTCTAATTCTTTTTTGTTCGATTTCCATATTCCGAATACTTTTCATTTCGATTTGAACCATTCGATCGCATTTTTCTGTGAAGAAAATACCTTTATATCATCATTATTTAAAAAAGAAATAATAAATGATGCAATAATTTTTGCAACTGGATTTGCTGCTATGAAAGCTGTTTTTTCAACAGGATGCTCTTTTAAAAGTTTTTGAAAAATTTCTCTTGCTTTTTTAGAAGGCTTTCCTGCTTTATTCAGATTAATTATTCGATATGCTTTGCCTTCTATTTCTTTTAACATTTCAGCATCCAATTGATAACAAGCATTCGCAAATTCTTCGCTCGGCGAACCAATTGCGCTAAATTCTATAATATTATCTTCTAATATCATGACTACCATATCATTTATATGGAATTCATTTTTATTTATTCGTTTTATTTCTACTTTCTCCGTCATGAGTATTCATTTTAATAACCTGAGTTCGATATATTAGTTTCTGAAAATCAACCACATAAAAAGATTGAATTCGATATTGCCCCCTATATTCACTAAACTTGGGACTTTGCATCCTGCAAGTTCTAAAAAAAAACACTCTTTAAAGAACAAAAAACAAGAACTTCAGCATCCCCATCCCTTCCCTCATTGGGGAAGGGATGGGGATGGGGCGATTATACAAATTTCATACAACCAATTTTATATCGAACTCAGGTTAATAGTTTTGTAGCATTTGCTATAACTAGTAAATTGCAGGAAGGGCCTAGTACTTCCCGCCAGGATAAAAAAACAAGACATTAAATCTACCATTTTACGGATGGCTTACAATAATAAGATTAAAAAACATATAAAACATGTTTGAACACACCATTGCACATTGTTTCCGCAAAGAGATGAATCTTCAGACCAATAAAAAGGGTTCAAACCGAACCGATCTGAACCCTTTAAATGGCACACCAAAATGATGGCGGATTACCTTATTTATACCAGTTCGCCCGGAATGACCTGAACCCTGGTCTTCATATTGTTTCGCAATACGGCCAAATCAACCACTTTGCCAATCATATTTTCGTCTAATAGACGATGTAAATCGTCAACCGACTGAATTGGATTTTCGTTTAAGCCGACAATAATATCACTCTTGAATAAATCGGTATTGTAAACTCCTTCATAACGGTCTTTTTCGGCTACATAAACACCGCTCTTTACCTCCAGCTTATTGTACGAAATGATCCGTTCGGACAGGTTTATCGTTTGACCGGCTATTCCGAGAAATGCTCTTTTAACTCTTCCTTCCAAAATAAGTTTTCCTATTACATACCGGGTAAGATTAGACGAAACAGCAAAACATAAACCCTGGGCCATAGCTATAATGGCGGTATTTACGCCAATCACTTCGCCCCGCGAGTTTACCAATGGTCCTCCGGAGTTCCCCGGATTAAGCGCAGCATCGGTTTGAATCACATTATCAATCATACGACCAGACTCGGAACGCAAGGTACGCCCCAAAGCACTCACCACACCGGCGGTAACGGTATAATTAAAGCCATATGGATTTCCAACAGCAATGGCCATCTGGCCAACCTGCAAGTGATCCGAATTACCAAAACTGAGCGCTTTTAGACCATCGGCATCAATTTTCAACACAGCCAAATCGGTATAAGGATCGAGACCAATCACAATGGGTTGGTACGATCGCCCATCCTGCAATGTGATTGTTATTTTTTCGCAATCGCCGGCTACGTGATTATTCGTAATTAACAAACCATCGGTCGATATAATAAATCCGGAGCCATTGGCTTCCATCGGTCGGTTATTTGTTCGCTGCTTTGCCTTCGGGTTTTTAGCTGCATTTTTCACTACACTTACTTGTACGACTGAGCGGCTCACTTTTTTAGCAACATCAACAATTGTGCTGGAATAAGAATCCAGAATTTCATCCTCATTGTTGTTCAAATAGGTGGCATTTGTCCGGTCAGTATAACTCGATATCAGTTTCATACTTCCTATTTTTAGATGAATAATAATTTCGGATACGCAATTCTTATTCCACTTCAGATATCTGCCATCGTGGCAGATATCTGAAATCCGGAATTCCAGAACCCGAACAATGCGGTTGAAAAAAGATCTCATAAAAAAACGCTCTTCGTTTCTGAAGAGCGTTTTTTACAAAAATTGTATATTCTTATTGCAGGAACGAAATCAGTCCACCGGCTGCAACAGCCGAGCCAACTACACCTGAATTATTCCTTGAATATCGAATGATTAAAATAAAATCATTCGCAAGGAGTATAGTAATCGACAAACTTTGCCATATGATGTTTTCAGGCACCAAGCTTACCTGATCATTTTTCCCCAGACAGACCTTCCAGTTGCTGTGAGACCCGATAATACCAGAGTCGCTTTCCGGGGTGAACCTTCCCAATTGTAACCATCATTTACAAATAGTTTTTGATTCCCAATTTGGATGATTTTTTTATCGGCATCAAGGGTCCAGGTTCCGCTGAGAATTCCGGATGCAGTTCCATTGGAAACGATTCTTAACATTCCTGATTTCTGCATCGTTTTGTATTGATAGTCCAGGATGATGACTTCATAGTTTCCAGCAACAGCTGCAGCATCCAACGGCAATTGCGGAACGGCTGCATATCGCTCGGGCGACACAACGGGCCATCCGTCTTCAGTCCAGAGTATTTCGCGCACATGCCCCATCATCACATAATTCGAAGCGTTGACTCCGGGTACATTTTCGGGCAACCGGGCCTGCGAGGTATAATACCATTGTTTGGTATCCGGATTCTGGAAGACTCCACAATGCGAAATTCCGACCCATCCGGTATGGTTATTAAAGGCATACGGATGAGTAAGCATCGGCCAGCATTCGGCACCGCTGGTTACATTTTGTCCGTCGATACCCAGATAAGGTCCGGTAATGCTGGTGGAACGGGCAACCCTGGTATTGTATGCCACCGAAAGTTCATCGTAGGCTAAGAACAGATAATAATATTTGGTTTCCGGATTGTAAATTATTTCCGGTGCTTCAAGCCCCTGCCAACGGTTTGCAGTTACATTTCCTCTTCCGGCAATCCGAACGCCATAGTCAGAACTACTCTCCCATTGATCCGGTTTCCCGGTATCAGGATTTAACTGGACTGCAGCAATTCCTGAATGCCATGATCCGTAAATCAACCAGTGTTGGCCTTCAGGAGTCACAATAAAGCTGGGGTCGATGGCATTGAATTTATAATATCCGTTCCAGTCATTCCCTCCGGAACGGTAATAATCGACCACCCCATCAGGTTCGGAGCAAACAACCATCCCTTTATCGACCCAGACATTGGTTGCAAGGTCGTCTGATTCGGCCAATCCGATAAAAGCCCTTTCGCTCCACGACGTATTGGTATCTGTCCCTACAATGGGATTCGAAACCACTACGCTGTAATAAAGGCGATATTTGCTTCCCACTTTCCGAATACAGGGAGCCCAGCATCCGTAATTAGGATTTTCAATTGAAGGTAAAGCCGGAATCATGCGTGCCCGTTTGTTGTTTAACGAATCTTTCACCCAGGCCGGAACCGATTGGAATGCCATGCCCAGAAACTCCCAGTTCACCAAATCCTTCGAGCGCCGGTATGGGTAATGACCATGACCCTCGTGAGCATTTCCGTAGGAAGCATCGGTTTGAACCATGTAATAATACTCGCCACACTTTTCGACTGAAGGATCATGAACATTGGCCAGATTCCACTGATCCCTTGTTGACCAGTTTGCAATTGGGGTATAATTATCGGCATAGGCAGGACCAACAAAAGAATCATTTCTGGTATTTTCGACAGGAACAACGATCGGATCAGGAACAACTGGTTCTTCATTATTATCTTTTCCGCAAGAAATGGCGAAAAGAAGAATTCCTATGACCCGTATCAAATTAGAATATTTCATGTATTTATTTTTTCAATCGAGATCCTGTAACTTTCGTAACAACCTTACTTACTAATCATTAAGTCTCTAACGACATGAAACTCCCATCCCGAGTACTCGGGATAATTCTCCTTTGTGAGAAAGATTTTCTCATGGTCGTTTCATGTTTCAGTTAACTGTTTAGCACTAAACTACTATTTTTTCACGATTTTGCCTTTTAACATCGTGAACGAATGTGGAGGAAACGAATACGTCATCTGATCGCCGGTTTTCACTTTAAGTGCCGGTTTGCTTACTGTTTGAACGGTCGTTTTCCCAAAGTCATTTTCCGATTTAATATCCGGACCATTCACTTCAAAAACTTCGAAGTCTCCGGTAAACTGTCCTTCCTGCGAAATCAGATCAGTTGTAATCGCTTTGTCTTTGTTCCGGTTGACGACACAGAGAATCAATTCATCCTTATTATAAGTGGCCGAAACATCCAGAAAAGGAACATTTTTCTGCTGAGTCGTTGATTCGCCCAGGCCGATAGAAAATCTTTCGGTATCGTAGGTTTCACAATCGACCAAAACATCAAGAGCAGTTCCGTGTACATTCTGCGCAAACAACTGAAGCGGATAGTAAATGCTTTGTTTAAACAGCCCCTTTTCGTTGGTAAAAATGGGAGCAATTACATTCACCAATTGAGCCATATTGGCCATTTTTACAATATCGGCATTGCGGATAAAAGCGTTTAAAAAACCTGAGATGACCAATGCATCTTCGAGATTATAATGTTCTTCCAAAGCGCGTGTTCCGGCCATGGTGTCTTCACCGCGTGCCCGGTACCAAATGTTATACTCATCCCAGGCAATGTAAATCGGCGGACGATTTCCGCGGTCAGCATTCTGCATTTCCCGGTCAATTAAACCTCTTACCACCCTTGTTCGCTCTTCGAGAACCAAAGGTGTCGACAAAAAATTATAGTAATTGTCATCCGGATTACCAACATACATGTGAAGTGCGATGTAATCAACCACATCACGAAGTTCCTTCAGAATGGTGGCATTCCATTCATTCGGATCGGCATTGGGCCGGTAATTCGACGAACCAGCCGCAATCAGTTTAATGTCCGGAGAAGTCAGCTTCATTAATTTGGCGGCTTCACGGGCTTTCTTGCTGTAATCTTCAGCATTCAGGTGTCCCATCTGCCAGAAACCATCCATTTCGTTACCTAAGCTCCAGTACTTAATGTGGTAAGGTTCGGGGTATCCGTTCTTTTTCCGGAGTTCGGCATAATACGGGCCACTTTTCACATTGCAATATTCCACCCATTGCTGAGCTTCTTCGATGGTTCCGGTACCCATATTGACAGAGAAATAGGGTTCTGTACCCATTTTTTTGGCATAATCCACAAATTCGTCGGTACCAAAGTGGTTCGACTCCAGTCGTCCCCATGCCAGTTCCATGCGTGGGGGACGCTGATCTTTTGGCCCGACACCATCTTTCCAATGGTAATTCGATACAAAATTTCCGCCCGGGTAACGGGTGATTGACACATTTAAATCTTTAACTGCATCAAGCACATCCAGGCGGATTCCCTTGTCATCGGAGAGCGACGAACCTTCTTCATAAATTCCACCATAGACACAACGGCCAAGGTGTTCCACAAAATTTCCGTAAAGGTGTTTATCTACCTCACCTATTTTGCGCTCAATGTCAATTTTTATCCGTGCGTTTTGTGCTCCGGCTTGCAGTACAAATCCAGTAATAGCCAGCAGCAGTAAGGGTTTTAAACTCATTTTCATCATGGTGTTTTTATTAAATTTATAAATCATATCCGTCAGCTAAAGCAGACGGCAAAGGATAATGGCTTAATCAGGATTAATTGCAACATATTTTCAGAACAAACACAATAGCAAACCGTTGCCCAAAGCTTTCCCCCTTGGGGGAACGGGAAGGGGGCTTTTATTTCACAACCGGCCATCCGTCTTTGTCCCAATCAAGTTTACGAATGTTCAATTTTGGCTTACCTTCATCGTGCGCATCATAACCGTGGAAAACAAGGAAATCGATTCCATCAAAACTGACGACTGCATTGTGCCCTACCCCATACCAGTTTTCGTCTCCCTCCAAAAGAAGTGATCCACCACCTGAAGCCATCGGTTTTCCTAAACGATCAAGGTATGGCCCGGTAAGCTTTCCTGAACGGCCAACAATCATTTTGTAGGTACTGTTCACCCCTTTGCAGCAATAATCGATGGAGGCAAACAGATAATAATAGTTTTCTTTCCTGAAAACAAACGGCGCTTCAATGGCATTTCCACCAGCATCGACCGGATTATTATCAACCGAAGGAGGATTAGCTGCATTCGGATCTGATTTTCTGGAAGCGATGGTTGGAATCCTGTTAATATCTTCGGCAACACTTTTTGCATCCGGTGAGAGTTTTACCAGTTTTATTCCATCCCAAAACGAGCCAAAAGTCAGATAGGGAGATCCATCTTTATTCAGAATTAAATTGGGATCAATCGCATTCCAGTTGGTAATACCTGGAAATGACTGAATAACTTTCCCCTGATCGATCCATTTGAATTCGGGATCGGACGAATCGAGTGTTTTATTGGTGGCCAATCCGATGCATGAAGTATTCTTTCCAAAAGCTGATACAGAATAATACAGATAATATTCGCCCTTGAAAAAGGAAATATCAGGAGCCCAGATGTGACCTTTAAAAGTAGGTATGGCATCCACAGCCCATTGTGGTGCTTTTTCAAAAACAGGTTTTTCCTTTTTCCAGTTTTTCATGTCCGGAGAAGAAAAAACTGAAATACCCCAACCTGTACAAAATACATAATAGGTATTGTTCTGCCGGATCATGACAGGATCGTGCACGATAATGGATTGTGCCTGAACCTGCACCCCAATTGCAAACCCAATAAGGGCAAATACAAAACTTCTAAGTGCTTTCATTTGTCGTTGCATTTTGTTAATATTATTTTGTCTTTTTGCCCCAATAGGTGGAGTTTAGATTTTTTTCAGTTCCGGCATATACAAATGTTACACGGCGTGGGGTGGCTTCCCAATCGACTTCGCGTTCAACGCAAACAATAACGTTGCCCAAAGTAAGTTGCTTTTTTGTAGCATCGTAACTCCAATTGCCTGTCAGTGCTCCCGACATAGTTCCGTCAGCCTTGAGGGTTAGAGCAGAGGCGCCATCTTGTTGACCAAAGCTGTAATTAAGGTTTATGTGCTCCCATGTTCCTGCAAGCGAGTCTTTGGTGATAGTACCATAATCAGGTACGGCGGCGTAACGTTCGGGCAATGCTATTGGCCACAGGTTGTCGGGTTCGCCTTGAGAGGCCGGACACCATACAATGCGGCGTACGTGCCCCATCATAATGGCATTGGAGTAGGCATTGCCACCAACGTTTTCAGGCAATCGTCCTTGCGACATGTAAAACCATTCGTTGGTATTTTCCTTTTGGAAGATACAGCAGTGTGATATACCTACCCATCCGTTGCTAAGATTGAATTTGTAAGGGTGGGTTACGATAGGGTAGCAGTCACCGCTTCCGTTGGTAAAATTGCGCCCGGTGATATCGAGGTATGGACCTTCAATGTTTGCGCTTCTGACCACTCGCGTGTTGTATGGTACACCGAGGCCATCGTAGGCCATGAACAAATAGTAGTAACCATCTTTGTATATGATTTCGGGAGCTTCGCTGGCTTGCCAACGCGACCCTGCTGTGCGGGTGCCTATTCTTACCCCATATCGGGCTGTAAGCTCACTTACACTTGCTGCCCAAGGGTTACCGAGCTTGTTGAGAGGCTTACCTGTTGTTGGATTGAGTTGCAGTAGTGCAAAGCCGCTGTGCCACGAGCCATGTATCAGGTAATGTTTCCCCCCGGGTGTTACTATATAGGTAGGGTCGATGGCGTTGAAGTAGAAATAGGCGCTCCAATCATTTAAATTAGGGCGACTGTAGTTTAGGCCACGATCAGATGATGAACAGGTAACAAAACCTTTATCGACCCATACAGCTCCGGCGGGATCGGTCGATTCGCACATGCCAATAAAGGCGCGTTCGCTCCAGCTTCCGTCAAAGTTTGCCTGGGTGTTGGCTTTGCCTGTTTTGATGTAGTTATCGATAACTATGCTGTAGTACATACGCAAAATCTCTTGTCCTCCAACGTTGACCCGGCGTACTACCGGCGCCCAGTAGAGGTAGTTTATGTTGTCTTTGGCAATGGCATCGAGACCCATGCGCGAACGAATGACGTTGAGCGAGTCGGCTACCCAGGAGGGTGCATCATAAAAAGGTCCGCCTACCCAATCCCAATTAACCAAATCAGTTGAACGTTTGCCTTGAAAATGTCCATGTCCTGCGGCCTCATTACCATACGAGGCATCGGTGCCGTACATATAGTAATATCCATTGTAGTAGGCAACCGATGGGTCGTGAACGTTGCCCAGATTCCACTCATTTCGGTTTGCCCACGATGATATCGATGAATAGTCGTCGGCGTATGTTGGAATGGTGAAATTTGTACCGGTGTCAGGTTCATCATCTTTATTTTCAACATCATCTTTTTTGCACCCTACAAACAATAGAGCAGTTATGCTGATAGAGAAAATCAGTAAATACTTTAGTCTCATGTCTAATATCTATTATGTTCTATGTTAAAAAAACTTCCTTATCAACATACAAAAAATACGTCGATAAGGAAGTCTCTAAATTTAGAGAACGATTCCTACTTTACAATAGGATGAACAGTCCATTTAGCTATGAAAGCAGGTCCATTATCTTCATTCTTGTTTGCCGAGTTACCTACAAGGTTAGGATTGGCATTAAGAGTACCTTGAAATATTGGGAAATATTCATGTCCCTTATAGTAGTATTGGAAGGATGAAGCGCTGGCGGTTTCGGCGGTAAGCTCATCTGTTGAGGCTTTGCCATCGAGCTTATAATAACCATGTTCAACCAACTGATTCAGACGAGTTGCATCGTAGAAGAATCCCCAACGGAGTAAGTCGATACCACGTCCGTTTTCGCAACCGAATTCTTTAGGACGTTCAACGTTTGCTATTTGTTCGAAAAGAGCATCAGCAGACGAGAAGTCGGAAAGATTAAGATCTTTAAGGGCAACGCGTCGACGTACGATGTTAATATCATCGATAGCAATTTGGCTTGGGCCATTGATTTCATTTTCGCATTCTGCTGCACGCAGTAAAACATCGCTATAACGCATAAGGCGCAGGTTAACACCACAATGCAATCCGTTAGTAATAGAACTGTAGATGTTGTTTCTTGCATTGGTGAACTTAGCTATTGATATTCCACCCTGGGCATTGTTCGACAGAGGAGTTGTAGTTATGTCTTTTTGATAAACAGTGTTGGAACGAGGATCTCCATTAGGATATGCCGCAGTTTTAGCACCGGTATAGCTGCTATATTTATCTTCGAATGTAACCAATGTCCAGTATAAACGAGGATCGAGACGGCTATCTGTACAGTTTTCTTTTATGAATAGGTTATACAACCAGGGTGAGCCAGCCAGGTCGCCCCAGCTACCCAATTCCTGAGAAGCGTAGTTGCTTTCTACAGCGTGACCCTGAGTTGCCTGCGAACTTATATTTACCGGAGTCCACTCTTCGTCGGTGCCACCGGTGCCATAGTCCAGATATTGAACTTCGAAAAGGCTCTCTTTGTTATTTTCGTATGCCGAACCTTCTCTGAAGTTGTCACCATAGTCGGCTGTAAGCTCATAATGTCCGTACTTGCCGGCGATGATGTCTTTCAGTACAATATAAGCCTCAGCATATTTATGACGGAACATCAGTGCACGAGCCAAATATCCGGCAGCAGCACCGCTTGTAGCACGACCTTTAGCCCATTCGCCACCTTCATCGCGCGATGGCAACATTTCCATGGCTTTTGTGAGGTCAGCCTCTATTTGGTCAAACACCTCGTCTTGAGTATTGTTGGATGCATACATGGTGTTGATGTCTGAATAAGAAGCATAGTCTGTAATCAATGGAACAGTCTGGTAATATGTAGCCAATTCATAGTATGCCAAAGATCTGAGGAAGAGAGTCTGCCCGGCTATCTGATTATAAGAAGCTTCCGACATTTTAACACCATCGACTTTCGACAATACAAAGTTTGTGCGGTTTACTACATGGTAGCAATCGCGCCATGGCCACTCGTCACCTATTCCGATTGTACCCGGAGAATTGAGGTTGTCGTACTCCAAATACCACTGTTGAGATGAGTTCCAAACTTCATCGCCACGTACAGCATCCAAAGTGTAGCCAACGCGGGCAAATGTACCTTCGAGACGTATACGGTTGTAGCACGCGATGACAGCCTCCTGAAGATCTGACTCTGTATTGCCAAAATCGTAGGTGGTCTGATTGTTCGGGTTCTGAACATCGAGTTGGTCATTGCAGGCTGTCATGCCTCCAATAAGTGCCAACATTGTTAGAATTATAGTTAAACTTTTCATATTGATATCCTATTTTTTAGATTATATTTTTAGAATGAGAAGTGTACTCCGAACATCATGGTTCGTGGTGTTGGATACGAAGCATAGTTGTAACCGGGAGTGAATGTACCTCCGGCGAAGTCTACGTTGTAACCTTTGTATTTAGACAATGTGGCCAAATTTTGACCCGATGCGTACAAACGAACGCCGTTAACATAGCCACCAAACCATCTATCAGGGAAGTTATAGCCCAATTCGATGTTGGCAATTTTCAGATAGGATGCATCTTGAATGAAACGCTGGCTGAACATATCGTTGGTGATTGAACCTGTCGATTTGTATGCTATGCGAGGCACATTGGTGTTTGTGTTCTCCGGAAATCCATTAATTAATGCATCAGATGATGAATTATAAGCATTCAATTGATCAACGCTCTTGTTGAGTGCACCGTATGAGCTGTGCAATGTGACGTCAACAAAATCTACAGCTTTGAAATTTGCAGCGCCATATGTCGATATGCTCAAGTCAAACCCTTTCCATTCAGCACGTGCATTCAAGCCGTAATGAATCTTTGCCATACCGCTACCCAGAAATTTTTGGTCGGCGTTGGTAATTTCGCCATCGGGTATTGGGTTGCCGTCGGCATCGAAGGCACCTGCAATGTCGGCGTATATAACGTCACCCGGTTTTGCACCGTTCTGATTGATGTGTTCGCCATTTGAGTTGACATGGTTATCTATCTCTGCTTGCGACTGGAAGATACCTTCGGAAACGTAGCCATAGAATGCACCAACTTCACGACCTACCTCTGTGCGGCTGTAGCCATCGGTACGAGGTTCGCCTGAAACGCCCAACTTTGTCACCTTGTTATTGAGGGTAGATAAGTTTGCAGAAAGGTCAAACTTAACAGCATGTTGACGATTGTGATAGGCAAGCAAGAACTCAATACCTGAGTTTTCCATTGTTGCTGCGTTCATCGTTACTGTTCCATTGGTTGCACCTGCATTGCTTGGAACTGCTACACTATATAAAAGGTCTTCTGACGTTGACTTATACCAGTCGAAAGTAAATTCCAACTGATTGTTGAACATACCGAGGTCCAGACCAAAGTCGAGAGTTTTCTTCTTTTCCCATCTGATGGCTGTGTTTACATAGTTTGATATTGCTGAGCCGGTAACCTTATTATTTCCAAAACTATAGGTGTAGTTACCTCTCGACATAACATCCATGTATTGGTAGTCGCCTATGTTCTCATTACCAAGTACACCATAGCTACCACGAACCTTGAGTAGGTTGACAGTCGATTTGGCTACAGGGAAGAAGTTTTCACGTTCGATACGCCAACCTGCTGATACCGACGGGAACACATCCCAACGGTCATCTGAAGAAAGACGGCTTGAACCATCACGACGTGCTGTTGCCGAAATAAGGTATTTCTCATCGAAATCGTAGTTGATACGACCGATGTACGATGCCAATACGTGTTCTGTTTCATAGCTTGTAGCTGCTGTCTCCACTGCGTTGTTTACTTGCAGATAATATGGTTCAGGCATGTTAACACCTTTGCCTGTGAGTGTGTGAAAGAGTTCGCGCTCGAATGTTTGACCAACAACCGCATTGATGTGATTGCGTCCAAATTTACCATCGTAGTTTATAGTATTTTCTAAAAGTGCATCGCTATAGCTACGATAGCCCTCTGACAGGTTCTCATTGCTCTTTGACAAGTAGTTTGTTGTACTCTGAATAAATGCAGGCACGAATGTAAAGTCCTTTGCATTCGTCTTGCTGTACGACAAGTTAATGTTGTAATCTAATTTGTGATTGCTGCTCTTGAGGCCAAGCATGCCGATAAGGTCAACATCTGCAGAACCTGAAGCAACAATGCGGTCAACAGTTGAGTTCCTTTTTAGTAAACTATTGGTCAGCAATACGTTCGATACACGCAAGTCTCCATGAACGTCGTCATAGTAAGTACCATAACCGTAAGAGTCGTAGCTGTATTCTGATGCAGACGAAATTTTGTCGTCGAGAACCCAGGTCGATTCATCGTAAGCCTTGATGGTTGGAGGTAAAAGTAGAGCCGAAGCCATTACAGGAAATTGTTGACCATATAGACCCTGTACGTACTCGTTCGCGTTACTGAGAGCCATATTGTCCTGACTGCTGTGGCTATAAACTATGCTAGTTTTGATTTTGATAAACTTAACATCCATCGTATTGTTGACACGGGCAGTGTAACGATCGAAGTTAGGACCGGCACCTACCATTGTTCCTTCCTGTCCATAGTAGTCGAGACCGACGTTGTAAGTATTGTTAGCGCCACCTCCTGACATGTTGATGTTGTGATTCTGACGAATACCTGTTTTGAACGCCTCATCGAACCAATTTGTGTTAACTTTGCCTGGATCGATATATTTTGCGTTTGTAGGATCGTATCCGGCAGGAACATTCATGCCACTGTTATTGTATGCCATGGTGACGTATTTACCATATTGATAAGAATCCATAACATCGTACACTCCTTTCTGCACCTGGTCGACACCAAAGTAGCCCCTGTAGTCTATCTTCATAGCTTCGTTCTTTTTACCTTGCTTTGTGGTGATAATAACCACGCCGTTAGCAGCACGTGAACCGTAGATTGCGGCAGCAGAAGCATCTTTAAGTACCTGAAGGGTTTCGATATCGTTTGGCGAGAAGTCGCGTATTGTTGTTCCCATTGGTACTCCATCGACAACGTAGAGAGGTGCGGTGCTACCGAACGACCCTATACCACGAATACGTACTATAGGGTCGGCTCCCGGTTGTCCGTCGGATGTAATTTGAACACCGGCTACTTTTCCTTGGAGCATTGTTGAGATGTTTGAGTGTGATACTTTCTTCATCTCTTCAGTGTTGACAATAGCAACTGAACCTGTGAGGTCAACCTTGCGTTGTGTACCGTAACCTATTACTACCACCTGATCGAGTTCTTTTGTATCCGAAACCAATGTGATGTTGCGGAGTTCAGTTTTTCCTCCAACGGTTACTTCAATACTTTTGAATCCTACAAAAGATATTATCAGCGTAGCATCTGAAGGAACAGAAAGAGAGAAGTTACCATTAATGTCAGTAATGACACCAATGGTTGTCCCTTTTTGTTGTACGGTTGCGCCTGGAACCGATTCACCGTTTTCGTCAACGATTTTACCTTTTACTGTTATGTTGCCTGTTTGAGTCATTGACATCTGGTCGCCATTGCCGTTGCCTTCTGCATATGTTGCCGGTACGAGCGCCAGCAATCCCAACAGGATTAAATATAAATATTTCATAGTTTAAATATTTTTTATCTTAGTGATTATTCAACAATTACGAGATAGGCCTCCTCTGTTACGAGTGCGCAATTCAAATCAGAACTGTCAACCGTTACACCCGCATACTTTTGGAAATGCGTTTCGCCGTTGGTGTAAGTAACATTGTAAAGTATATCAGCAGTATTGTTACCATTGTTTGTAACAGTGAGGACTACTTTAGAACCATTTATGCTTGATTTGAATATATCCCAATTCCAGTCAGATGTGAGGGTGGCTGTGCCATAGCCGGTGCCCCATCCGTAGCTGTCCATGCGAACTACACCATATTCAGTATTGTCAGCTTTGCGAAGAATTGTACTAGGGCTGTGGTAGTTTTCAAGATTGTCGGAGTAGCAGTACATGGTAATTGTCTTACTCGAACCTGATGCGACTGTATAGTCATCCGAGAATACCGTCCACCAACCGGTAGAGAAGTCATTTGCACCTACCTGACTAACACCCTTTACAAGAGTTAGTGGGCAAGTTGTAGTTACTGTGCTTGTTGCACCAACATAAGAAATGACAGCGGCCTGAGAACCTGAGGCAGCTGGAATCTTGCTAAACTGAAGAGTTGCGTTTGGTAAGATACCTGTTGTACCGTCGGAATATGTAGCTGTTACGACAATACCTTTAGTGTTGAATATGATAGGGTCGCTGCTGAAGTAATAGTATGTGGTTATGTTTGGCAAAGCAGTAACCTCCAGACTTGAAACAGAGTTAGTTACTTCCAGAGTGTAGTAGTTTGATACCGCTTGGCAGTATGCGCCTTGCTTGGTTTTGCTATAAGCTACAATAACTGTCTTGACTCCGAGTGTAGTCATGTCAGGAATAACGGTGAATGATATATCTGTAGAATCAACTTGCTCAGAAGATCCGTCAGAGTAAGTAACAGTAGCTGATGCATCACCCCAGAAGTTTTCGTTGCCTAATTCAACAAAAGCAGAAGCTCCTTCTATAGCGATCGAAACCGGATTAACGTCTTCTACAACAGTGATTTTAGAAGGTATGAGGTATGCTTTTTTCATCTCGAAATGGCTGCCATCGCAAACTAAGAAAGCCACGATATCAGCTGTGGCAGAAACCTGTTGTTGATATGTTTCTACCAGCGTTGTACCATTTGTTCCAACTGCAGTGGCTGTTACAAATACATTTCCGGTAGAAGAGTGGTCAATATCGATAGAAACATGAGCACCTTGCATGGTAGTGCGGAAGTCGTTCCAAATATTGCCATCTCCGTCGGTGTCGGGATAGTTTTGGGAGATCATGTTGATATCGAAGGCATAACCATCACCTACCATTCCTCCACCCCATCCGTAAGCATCAGAACGGAGAACAAAGTATTCTTTATAGTCAGCGGCAGAACGATCTGCTATTTCATTGGTGACGGCAAGATTCCAGTTGTTCCAGTTGTTAACTCCGGTACCGTGGTTAATAAACTCCAAATGCAATAGCTTGTTTGTAGGAACTGTAAAGTAATCAGAGAATGCAGTCAACCAGGCGGCACTGTTATCTTCAGCTCCGACTATCGCTGTAGCGATGGTGATGTAAGTAGTGTCACCTGTATTTGGTTTCGCAGCTTCAATTGAGTCGATCCTGCTCTGCAGGTCAGAGGGCGCATTAATTGAATAAAGATCCAACTTTTCGCACCCACCTAAGCCAAATGCTGCAAAAACTGCTGCAAAAACTGCTGCGTACAAAGTGCTCCTCATCAGTTTAGTTGTTTTCATAAATTTAAATTTAATTGAATTCATTCTTTTTTATAATTATATGGGTCGTTAGTCCTGTAACCAATACTCTGATTTAGTTTCTTGATATGGGCAGTTGTCCTGTTATTAACGTCATCTGACAGTTCGTCTATACTTCCTTTCCCCATTTGCATGGATGAGATGATGTAATTACTTGTACCATCATTTGCGATGGTTCGATCTGCGGCAATCAAATATGCCAAATCAATAGTTTTTTATTTCCGGCGGTCCCTTTTTGGAATCGTCGCCGATCTGCGGATCAATGTCTATTTTTATTGTGAATTGTTGTACTACAAGCGGATTTAGTTGCAGCCGAAATATTACACATGCGAAAGCAAAAAGCATATGCGAAACAACAGCTTTTAGTTTCTTCATAAGTTTGGTTTGTGTCGTTTAATTAAGCCTAGTAAAAGTAAATTAAGGAAGATTGCCCAACGAGGACGAAAGGATATTTGAAGTGGACAAAACAGGAATTCATTTTATCCTTCGAAAAAACAAATCACAAACAACAGTATATCAGTTGTTTATTTTTTGGATTTGAATTCTGAAGGACTCATTCCATAGAATTTTCGGAAGATGCGGCTAAAGTATTTCGGGTCATTAAAGCCAACATTGAAAGCAATATCAGCTATCAACAACTTGTTTTCCTGAATCAATTCAACTGCTTTTTTCAGCTTAAACGAGTTGATAAAGTCGGTGATGTTTAGATCGGTGATTGCTCTGATTTTTTTGTACAGCAAACTTCGGCTCACAAACATTTCTGACGCAAACTGACTGGCCGAAAATTCGGGCTCGAGGTAATTCTTCTCCAAAATTCGATAGGCCTTAGCCAAAAACTCCTCATCAACCGAGTTCGAAGTCAGTTCAGACGGGTCAACTGTTTCACCCTGGCTAAACATACGCTTCAATTTTCGTCGCGACTCAATCAAATTCTTCATCTTCGCCTCAAGGATTTGCAGGTTAAACGGCTTCGGAATATATTCATCCGCACCGGTCTCCAAACCTTCAATCCAATGTTCGATCATCGCTTTTGCAGTGAGCAATATTACCGGGATATGACAGGTATGAATCTCTTTTTTTAGTCGGCTGCAAAGTTCCAGTCCATCCATTACAGGCATCATAATGTCGCTAACAATCAGATCAGGAGTATATTTTTTAGCCAGTTCAAATCCCTCTTTCCCGTTTTCTGCACCCATCACTCTGAACTCTGTCCTCATGGACTGCAACAGAAAAGTGCGTAAGTCATAATTGTCTTCCACAATAAGAATCAAAGACTTTGATTTATCAACCAATTGCAGTTCTATATCTTCAAATGATTCTGTTCTCAGAATTTCTTCTGTCATTAAATCAACTTTTGCCTGAAGATTGACTGACAGAACACTACCAGTGCGATCAAGCTCATTTTCATCAAAGTCTTCAGCACGGTATGGCAGCAGAACACTAAAGGTACTTCCCCGGTTGATTTCACTTTCAACAGAAACTTTTCCATGCACAGCATGAACCAGTTCCTGTGTCAATGCCAAACCAATACCAGAGCCTTTCAGCCGGTTGTCTGCCGTACTTTCAGCCTGATAAAAACGATCAAATACAAAAGGCAGATTTTCAGAAGCAATTCCTTTCCCTGAATCGATGATATCAACCTGCACGTATGGGGTTGGCAGTCCCTGTTTATTATTGTCTGTCTGTCCGAACGTAATATTAACCGAGACATTTCCACTCTCAGGAGTAAATTTAAAGGCGTTGGAAAGTAAATTATAGAAAATATTTTCCAGCTTTTCAGGATCGAACCAAGTTGCCGGCCAAATTTCAGCAGCATGAAATGAATAGTTAATTCTCTGATGATTGGCCAAATCCTGAAATGAAATAAAAATCTCATGAATAAAGCTGATCAAGTCTCCATTTACAACCCGAAGTTCAACCTTTCCAGTTTCTATCCGGCGAAAATTCATCAATTGATTAATCAGATGTAAAAGTCGCTGGGCATTCCGGTTGATGAGTTTGAGTGTTTGTATGGTTTGCTGATCGCCTTCCAGACTTTTCATCAGCGATTCGAGCGGGTCAAGAATTAACGTGAGAGGAGTACGGAATTCATGAGAAATATTGGTAAAAAACCGAAGACGAAGTTGATTGATTAAACTTACTTTCTGATTCAACTCAATTACTTCATCACGTTGCTCCGCGATTAACTGATTTTGTTTTTCAAGCTCAATCTTCTGTCCTTCAATTAAAACCTGCCAATTGGCTAATTCATAGTTCGATTGTTTCAGAATTTCAGATTGTTCCTGAAGTTTTTGCGTTTGTTCTTCAATTTGAAGCGTACGCTCATGCACCTGCTTTTCCAGTTTTCGTTTCTGCGCGTGCAACAAGTAGGTCCGATATCGAATATAACCCAGAACCATCAAAATAACTGCAAGGAGAAATACAAACCTAAACCATCCCGTTTGCCAGAAAGGTGGTTGAATCACAATTTCAAGGACCGAAACTTCGTCAGACCAAACACCATCACTATTCGCAGCTTTCACTAAAAAACGATATTCACCACCAGCCAGATTGGTGTATCCGGCGAACCTGCGGGATGACGGAACAATCACCCAATTCTGATCGACACCCTCCATTTTATAAGCATAGGTCACTTTATCCGGAAGAAAATAATCGAGTGCAGAGAACTCAATTGAGAAAACATTGTCACGATAGGATAATTCGAGCGATTTGGTTCCTGATATGGAGTTTTCGAGAACTATTTTGCCATGTAATTTTTCACCTATTGCAACTGATCGATTAAATACACGAAAATCGGTAAAAACAATCTTTGGCTTTCTGGGATATGAAACAATTTCCTTAGGTTTGAAATAATTAAGCCCGTTGACTCCTCCGAAATACAGAATACCGGCACTATCCGCTTCAGATGCTGACCAGTAAAACTGATCGCTCAACAAACCATCTTTGGTATAGAAATTTTCGAATGTGCCCTGGTCAGGATTAAATTTCGACAAGCCCTTATCTGTGCTAATCCAGATATTTCCATCCAGATCGTTTTCCATGGAATAAATTACATTGTTACACAGACCGTCGTCCTGAGTATATGTCTTATAGAAAACCTTTCCATCAATAGTTACTTCAGCCTTACAAATTCCATTTCCATAGGTTCCAATCCAGACATTTCCTTTTCGGTCTTCGAGCAAAGAAATAACATAATTCCCGGGGATTGACAACGAATCATTCGGATTATTAGTAAAAAAACTAAAGTCTGAAGATTTTAATTTTTCTCCGGATAGATTAACCAAACGGGCAGGAATACGAAAAAGGCCTTTCCGTGATCCAATCCAGTAAAAATCATTCCGATCCTTTAAGATACATCCAACTTCAGGATTTTCAAATCCTTCACCTAATTGTGCATTAAAATGTAAAAATGATTCACTTTTGGGATTAAATATATCAAGGCCACCCAGTGTTCCTACAACTAAAAAACCCCGATCATCCGAATAAATACTTGAAATAAAACTACTTGCTACACTATTACGATTATTTGGAAGGTTTATAAAAGTTTGAAATACATTATTATTCTCCGACAATAGTTTACTCAGCCCCCCACCCCAGGTTCCCACCCACAATTGGTTCTTATGATCTTTACAAATGGCCGATATATAATCGTTATGTAAACCATTTGTATTTTGGGCAGAAAATATAAACCTGTTAATTCTTCCAGATTTTGAGTCAATCCTGTTCAATCCTCCACCAGCAGTTCCCACCCACAAAATAGAGCCATCTTTAAAAATAGAATTGATTGTATTATGGCTCAGACTATTTATTTCATCCCGGTGATTTCGCATCGAGTAGAAAGGTTTTTGGAACATACTGAATTTATTTACTCCTCCTTTATCGGTTCCAATCCAAACATTTTCACCTGAATCAACAAAAAGAGAATTCACAAATTCATTATTCAAACGACCATTTTCGTCATCTCTGCCATTTATCCGTTCAATCCGACGATCCGAAGGATAAAAAAAATCGAGCCCGCCCAGAGTTCCAATCAGTACTGTTCCTCTATTATCTTCAGTAATGGCAGTAATTGTCGCATGACTTAAACTCGTTGGATCGTTGACAATAGGTGTCAGATATAAGGTTTCCTGATTATGAATCCAATACAAGCCTATATCTGTGCCAATATACAAGTCGCTATTACGAGCTTCATAAATGCTCTTCACATTCACATTATCAAGAACTGAAGCATTCATGGAAGGCAATTTAAACTTCTGAAGCATCTCAGATTCCACTTTAAAAACTCCGGAAGCTGTACCAACCAGAATTGTCCCATTTTTCTGACCATATACTTCATTAATACTGCGTCCAATAAGAACATCAGTATTTATTTGAGTAATGATCCGGTCATGAATTCCATTTACAGAATCAACAGATACGATACAGAACAACTCACCTTTTTCGTCGCCGATCCAAATTACACCCGAATGGTCACAGAGAATACTAGTTACTGCTGAATTTGCAATTGTTTCCTGTATCTTTTCAGGCAGAAAAAATTCTTCCTTGACCGGATTAAATAAGACAACACCCTGAGCTGTTCCTATCCATAAATTTCCAGAATGATCTTCGGCCAATGAACGAACAAAATTATCAGGCAATCCGTTTTGCTGATTTCCTTTCTGATAAGTTTTAAAGGCATAGCCATCATATCGGCAAAGTCCATTCCATGTTCCAAACCACATAAAACCCCTGCTGTCCTGAAAAATACAATCTACCGTATTTTGTGGCAATCCTTCTTCAGTGGTGAGGTATTGAAAACGAAGATTAGAGGTCGTTACCGAACCAGTTGCACGATTGAATATTCCGGAGAGAATAACAAACCAAAACCCGATAAAATATGCAGTAGTTTTCTTCATGCCAGAATCAAAGATAACATTCTTTACCTTTTCAATATGTTTCAGCAATATATTATAGGGCAACTTTACACTTATTATTTTTCACAAAAAAACGCTCTTCGTTTCTGAAGAGCGTTTTTTACAAAAATTGTATATTCCTATTGCAGGAACGAAATCAGCACACCGGCTGCAACAGCCGAACCAATTACTCCTGAAATATTACTCGACATGCAGTATTGCAAAACATGATTTGTAGAATCGTATTTTAATGCAATTTCGTTGGCCACTCGCGATGCCATCGGAACAGCACTTAGTCCGGTTGCTCCAATCAATGGATTAATCTTCTTTTTAGTGAATAGATTATGGATTTTGACAAACATGATTCCACCAAAAATAGAAATTGCGAATGCCAAAAATCCTCCAACAATAATCATGAGGGTTTTAAAATCCAGAAAAACCTGGGCAGTCATCGTTGCGCCAACAGTTAATCCAAGAAAAATAGTAGCTGTATTCAGGATTGAACCCGTAGCTGCTTCACTCAATCGAGCAACACTGGTTCCGATTTCCTTGAGCAGGTTACCGAAAAGCAACATTCCAAGAAGTGGAACTGAAGAAGGAACAAAAATGGAGATTACAATTCCAAGCACAACCGGGAAAGCAATTTTTACGGCCTTCAGGTTTTTAATTTTCAGCTTCGGTGGATATTGTTTGTCCATCTCTTTCATATTAATTAAAAGTTCCTTTTTAGAACAGGTCAGTCGCACCACCAGCGGAATGATTACCGGAACCAAAGCCATGTATGAATAGGCTGCAATTGCAATTGGTCCTAATAAATGCGGAGCCAGTTTTATAGTAGTGTAAATAGCAGTCGGGCCATCGGCACCACCAATGATTCCGAGCGAAGCAGCTTCTTTTGCGGTAAAACCCAGCAGAATGGCTGCGATCAATACGGTAAAAATACCCAGCTGTGCAGCAGCACCAAAAAAGGCCAGTTTCAGGTTTCGTAACATTGGACCAAAATCGGTTAAGGCGCCAATTCCCATAAAGATGATCGGAGGTAAAAATCCGGTTTTGATCAATGAATAATATAAAAAGTTCATGATCCCATATTCGTGGGCGATTTCAAGCAGATTCAAATTCGTGCCATCTGCAAGATTAATATGATCTGCAGTAACAACGCCCATCGTTCCTCCCGGAAGATTAGCCAATATGACTCCAAATGCAATTGGAACAAGCAACAAAGGTTCGTATTTCTTATGAATCCCTAAATACAAGAGAAATGCCCCAATCGCCAACATTAATAAATAACCAGGATTGTTAAAGATCTCCTGGAAAGCAGTCATTTTATATAGATTCTCTAATATACCCATCGTTTCCAGTTTGGTTATTTGATTTTAACTAAAACGTCATCTTCTTCAATATCAGTTCCTGTAGCGTTGCAAATCTCAACAATAGTCCCTGCCACATCCGAACGGATGGCATTGTAAGTTTTCATTGCTTCAACATAACCAATCAGATCACCAACTTTAATTGAATCACCAACTTTAATCGCAACTTCAGAGCTTTCTTTAGTCAGATAAAATTTACCTTCGAGAGGAGCAATAATCTGCTTTACTGGTCCCTGAGCAGATGGTGACGGAATTGCTTGAGATACCGCTGAAGCAGATTCAGCAGAAGAACCTGCTTCGCCATATTCAACAGAAACTTTGAAGCGTTCACCTTCCACATCAATAAACATCGTCGATGGTTTCAAATCAGCGACTGAACCTGCACCTTCCGCAGTATTTGCAGCAGCAGTTCCGGCAATAAGACCACCGCCTTCGAGGCGGCGTTTTGCCAAATCTTCTTCAAACTCTTTTTTGGCATCACCCGATTTGTAAGCACGATATTGTTGCGGATGCATGGCAAGCTCGAACAATTCTTCATCATCCTGACCAAAATTCCACCCTTTTTCATTCATTTCCTTTCGGAAAACATCCAACGCATCAGGATATAAGTCCTGTGGACGACCCGTGAAAAATTCCTTGCCAGCTTCTTTGGCTAATTTTACAATTACAGGATCTAATTTCCCAGGAAGTCTGCCTCCTTTACCTAACAACATGTCCCAGATATTATCAGCTATCATGCTCCAGCGGTCTCCGCCTTTTAATACCTGCATCACATTCATAAGGGCCAGATTTTTCACATACTGGCTGTATGGAGTTACCAATGGCGGATAACCCAGCATTGGCCAAATGTATTCAACTTCGTTAAATAATTTAATCAACAGTTCGTCCTGAGTCAATTGTGGTTTATTGCGTTTTGCCATCCATTTGTTCAGGCTTGCCAGATTATTTTCCAAATCAGCCATCAAAGAACCCATCATTCCACCAGGTAATCCCGGTCCAATAAGCATTGAATTCATGTAACGATTTTTCGGGTCAATGTAATAACCTAAGAAATCGTCGATAAATTCCTGAGTCAACGAGCGAACTTTCATGTATGCATCCATATTTATGGCAGGCACATCAAATCCGTCGTCTTCAAGCATGGCATGAACGGCTAAAAGGTCAACATGTCCGGTTCCCCAAGATAGCGGTTCCATAGCGACATCAATATAATCAACACCTGCCCGGCATACTTCAAGAATTGTAGCCATCGCAAAACCAGGTCCTGAATGAGAATGGTATTCCAACGGAATATCAGGGTGCATAGCCTTGATCCCTTTGACGATTCTGCCCAACCATGCCGGACGGGCAATACCAGCCATATCTTTCAGGCAAATTTCGTCGGCTCCCCCAAGAATAAGCTCATCAGCCAGGTTAATGAAGCTTTCAGCAGTATGAACCTTTGAATACGTCAGACTAAGAGTAGCCTGTGCAATCATTCCACCTTCTTTGGCGTATTTTACTGAATCCAGAATATTCCGTGGATCATTCAATCCGCAAAAAGAACGGGCAATATCAGTTCCTTGTTTTTTCTTTACCTTAAACATCAGTTTCCGCACATCAGCAGGAACAGGATTCATCCGAATTCCATTCAATGCACGTTCCAGCATATGGGTCTGGATCCCGGCATCATTAAATGGTTTTGTCCATTCCCGAACAGATTTATTCGGATTTTCTCCAAAAAGCAAATTAATTTGCTCAAATCCTCCTCCATTAGTTTCAACACGCGCAAAACATCCCATGTCCACAATATGCGGAGCTACCTTCACTAATTGATCAACACGCGGTACGTACTTACCCGAAGATTGCCACATATCACGATAAACCAATGAGAATTTAATTTTTCTTCCACTCATAAGTTAATATTCTTTTATTCAGTTATTTTCTATTGTATTTAGTATACAGTATTTAAAGCTAAGCCGGCTATAGCTTTTCAATTTTGCTTACACGGCCAGTGCCTTTTGTAACCATATTTACCGCCGAAACGATTGCCGCCATTTTTTTAGGATGAATTGTTGCTTTTGCAACATCACCCCTTTGAGCAGAAATTTTTTGAACTTCGGGTATAAATCGATTTACAAACTTGATTATTAAGGTTCCCAATATGACTACCAAAGATAAAATAAGAAATACTGTTACCATCCCGACACCCATAAGTTCGAGAGCTATTCCCATGTCATTCATGATTATTTGTATTTAGGTTTGAACAAAAAACATTTCCCAGTTTAAATATTTTCATGGTAATGTTACCAATTATAAAAGCGTTCATTTAACATGAATCTAACTTAAATTTAACAATTATCAATTTAGTAACATTAATACATACGTTATAAAACAAAACACGTAATTATTCCAATGTTGTATAACGAAAAAGGGGCTGTCTAATGACACCCCCTTTTCTATTATCTGAAAAATTCATTATTTATGCGATAGGTGCAGGTCCTCCGAATGACATAGGAGGAAGAATCGGATCATGTCCTCTGACATTCTTAATCGGGCCATTAACGCTTTCATATTTCTGAATATTTTCCTGAAGAGCCACCAGCAACCTTTTTGCATGTTCAGGAGTTAAAATAACTCTTGATTTTACGTTTGCTTTAGGAATTCCTGGCATCACCCGAACAAAATCAAGAATAAATTCAGAACTTGAATGTGTGATAATAGCCAGATTACAATACGTTCCCTGAGCAACATCTTCGGTTAACTCAATCTGCAACTGATTGTTATTTTTCTGATCTTCCATTATTAATCTTTTAAAATCCGATCAGAATCTTTCATCTCAACCAATTTATCGTATTCGTCGCGTGAACCCACAACCAGATTCTTGTATTCTTTCAATCCGGTACCTGCAGGAATAAGATGTCCACAGATTACATTCTCTTTCAATCCATCGAGGTAATCAACTTTACCATGAATAGCAGCTTCGTTCAGTACTTTTGTTGTTTCCTGGAATGAAGCAGCTGATAACCAGCTACGGGTTTGAAGAGAAGCACGGGTGATTCCCTGAAGAATCTGACTGGAAGTTGCAGGAACGGCATCGTTTGCTTCCACCAGTGTTTTATCACGTCTGCGCAGATTGGAGTTTTCATCTCTCAACCGGCGGGAAGTAATAATCATTCCAGCTTTTAAACTTTCAGAATCCCCCGCTTCCACAACGACCTTTTTATTATAAATCCAGTCATTTTCATGTAGGAATTCATGTTTGTCAACAATCTGTTTTTCAAGGAATCGAGTATCACCCGGATCAACGATTTCAACTTTACGCATCATTTGGCGAATAATCACTTCATAATGCTTATCATTGATTTTCACACCCTGCATCCGGTATACATCCTGAACTTCATTCAAAATATATTCCTGAACAGCAGTTGGGCCTTTGATCGCCAGTATATCAGAAGGTGTTGTAGCACCATCAGAAAGAGGAGTACCAGCTCTGATGTAGTCACTTTCCTGAACAAGAATCTGTCTGGAAAGTGGAACTAAATAACGCTTAACTTCTCCTGTCTTTGATGTTACAACTATTTCGCGATTACCACGTTTAATTTTACCCAAAGAAATTTCACCGTCGATTTCAGAAACAACAGCAGGATTTGATGGGTTTCTGGCCTCGAACAACTCCGTTACACGAGGCAAACCACCAGTGATATCACCAGCTTTACCCGCAGCACGAGGAATTTTCACCAGAACAGAACCAGCTTCAACAATTGCGCCATCTTCAACGGACATGTGACCACCTACCGGTAAGTTATAAGTACGTATCGTATCACCTTTTTCATCCAGAATTCGTAAGCCTGGATTTTTGGTTTTATCTCTGGTTTCTATGATTACTTTTTCTTTGTAACCCGTTTGTTCATCCGATTCGTCGCGGTATGTTACACCATCGATTACTTGTTCGAATGCGATCCTTCCTTTGAACTCAGTGATGATAACACCATTATATGGATCCCACTCGCACATTAACAATCCTTTTTTCACTTCCTGTCCATTTTCAATGTACAGTTTCGATCCGTAAGGAATATTATGCACTGAAAGTTGAATTCTTGTGTTTTTATCAATGATTCGTAATTCAGCAAGACGGCTAACCACGATAAAGGTTTTTACACCAGTTTCATTGACTTGTTCAACGACACGCAGTTCATCAATTTCAGCAATACCATCGTATTTCGATTCAATAGATGATTGTGTTGATATATTACCAGCGATACCCCCTACGTGGAATGTACGAAGAGTAAGCTGTGTTCCAGGCTCACCAATTGATTGCGCCGCAATAACACCTACAGCTTCACCACGTTGAACCATCGTACTTCCTGCCAGATTCAATCCGTAACATTTAGCACAAACACCAACTTTAGACTCACAGGTTAATACCGAACGTATTTCAACTGATTCGATCGGTGAATCTTCGATTTTCCGCGCAACTTCATCCGTAATAATTTCACCGGAAGCCACGATCAATTCACCCGAAAGCGGATTGAAAATATCATGCACAGTTGAGCGTCCAAGTATTCTTTCAATTAAAGAAGCGACAACTTCCTCATTATTTTTAATTGCAGAAGCCACCAAACCACGCAAAGTACCACAGTCTTCTTCCTGGATGATAACATCCTGTGCAACGTCAACCAAACGACGGGTCAGATACCCGGCATCAGCTGTCTTTAGGGCAGTATCGGCTAAACCTTTACGTGCACCGTGAGTGGAGATAAAGTATTCCAAAACCGACAATCCTTCCATAAAGTTTGCAAGAATCGGGTTTTCAATAATCTGAGATCCTGTAGATCCGGATTTTTGAGGTTTTGCCATCAAACCACGCATTCCGCAAAGCTGACGAATCTGCTCTTTCGATCCACGGGCTCCGGAATCAAGCATCATATATACAGAGTTGAAACCCTGACGGTCGGTACTTAATGTTTTCATTACCGAATTGGTCAATTTGGCATTGGCATGTGTCCATATATCAATAACCTGGTTGTATCGTTCGTTGTTGGTAATGAATCCCATGTTGTAATTGGACATCACCTCTTCAACTTCTGCATAACCGGCATCAACAATCTCCTTTTTATCAAGAGGAACAACAACATCGCTCAAATTGAACGACAAGCCTCCGCGATAAGCCATTGTATAGCCCAAATCCTTAATAGAGTCAAGGAATAGAACCGTTACAGCGTTTCCTGTTAATTTATAAATATCTGAAATAATAGTACGAAGTGACTTTTTCGTCAGCAACTGATTGATGTATCCAGCTTCTTTTGGAACCGACTGGTTGAAAATAATCCGGCCAACAGTTGTTTCAATAATATGTTTGAACATTTCTCCCTGTTCATCCCTATCTTCTACTTTCACCTTAATGATCGCATGTAATTCAACTGCACCTTCATTATAAGCAATAACAACTTCTTCAGTAGAATAGAAAGTCATTCCTTCTCCACGTGCTCCCGGACGAGGTTTGGTCATGTAATAAAGACCAAGAACCATGTCCTGTGAAGGCACCGTAATTGGAGCACCATTTGCAGGATTCAGAAGGTTATGAGATGCAAGCATCAACATTTGAGCTTCAAGAACTGCAGCGTTACCAAGTGGAACGTGAACAGCCATCTGGTCACCATCGAAATCGGCATTAAAACCGGTACAAACAAGTGGATGTAACTGAATCGCCTTACCTTCTACCATGACAGGCTGAAATGCCTGAATAGACAAACGGTGAAGAGTAGGCGCACGGTTAAGCATTACCGGATGCCCTTTCAATACGTTTTCAAGAATATCCCAAACGACAGGATCTTTACGGTCAACAATCTTTTTAGCCGATTTAACTGTCTTAACAATACCACGTTCAATCAGTTTACGAATGACAAATGGTTTGAAAAGCTCTGCAGCCATATCTTTCGGAATACCGCACTCATGGAGTTTCAGTTTCGGTCCAACAACAATGACCGAACGAGCTGAATAATCCACACGTTTACCTAACAGGTTTTGACGGAAACGACCTTGTTTCCCTTTCAAACTATCGGATAACGATTTTAAAGCACGGTTATTCTCAGTTTTAACAGCATTTGATTTTCTCGAGTTATCGAACAATGAATCAACAGCTTCCTGAAGCATACGTTTTTCATTACGTAAGATAACTTCCGGAGCTTTGATTTCGATTAATCGTTTCAACCGATTGTTCCGGATAATCACCCTGCGATACAAATCGTTCAAATCGGAAGTGGCAAAACGGCCACCATCGAGTGGAACCAACGGACGCAAATCAGGTGGAATAACAGGAACGACCTTTACAATCATCCATTCCGGACGGTTGATATTTTTGCTGGAACGGAAAGCTTCAACAACCTGTAACCGTTTCAAAGCTTCGTTTTTACGTTGCTGTGAGGTTTCAGTGTTGGCTTTATGACGAAGGTCGAACGACATTTCATCCAATTCGAGACGCTGAAGCAATGAATACAATGCTTCGGCACCCATTTTGGCTATGAATTTGTTCGGATCAGTATCATCCAGATGCTGGTTTTCTTTGGGTAAAGAATCCAAAATATCCAGGTATTCTTCTTCCGTAAGGAAGTCAAGATACTTCACTCCATCCTGAGCTTTTATACCTGCATTAACAACAACATATCTTTCGTAATAAATAATTACATCAAGTTTTTTGGTCGGTAATCCCAAAAGGTACCCGATTTTGTTAGGCAACGATTTGAAATACCAGATATGTGCAACAGGAACAACCAGAGAAATGTGTCCCATACGCTCGCGACGGACTTTTTTCTCTGTTACTTCAACACCACAACGGTCACAAACAATACCCTTATAACGAATCCGCTTATATTTACCGCAATGACACTCATAATCTTTGACTGGACCGAAGATTCGTTCACAAAACAAACCATCACGTTCAGGTTTATAAGTCCGGTAATTTATCGTTTCAGGTTTCAATACTTCTCCATGAGACCGTTCGAGAATCTCTTCAGGTGAAGCAAGACTGATACCAATTTTGGCAAAGTTACTTTTAACTTTAATGTCTTTTCTGAATGCCATATATCGATGTTTATTTTATCAAGTTTATATCAGGGGAAATCAAACCGATTTCCCTTCAATTAATCCAGGCTCACACTTAACCCAAGACCACGTAATTCGTGCAGCAAAACGTTAAGCGATTCAGGAATACCTGCCGCAGGCATTGGTTCTCCCTTTACAATTGCTTCGTATGCTTTAGCCCTACCTAATACATCATCTGATTTAACTGTCAGAATTTCCTGAAGAATGTTGGATGCACCAAATGCTTCGAGTGCCCAAACTTCCATTTCCCCGAAACGCTGACCTCCAAATTGAGCTTTACCACCCAATGGCTGTTGTGTTATCAAAGAATATGGTCCAATTGAACGGGCATGCATTTTATCTTCAACCATATGGCCCAGTTTCAACATGTAGATAATACCTACAGTAGCCGGTTGGTCAAATGGGTCACCTGTTCCACCATCGCTCAGGTATGTTTGACCGTAACGGGGAACGCCTGCCTTATCAGTATATTCGCAAACCTGATCAAGAGTGGCACCATCAAAAATAGGAGTGGCAAATGTTAGTCCCAGTTCTTTCCCGGCCCATGCTAAAACAGTTTCGTAAATCTGTCCAAGGTTCATACGCGAAGGAACACCAAGTGGGTTAAGAACAATGTCAACTACAGTTCCGTCACTAAGGAAAGGCATATCTTCATCACGAACAATACGTGATACAATACCTTTATTTCCGTGACGACCTGCCATTTTATCACCAATCTGCAGTTTACGTTTTTTAGCTACATAAACCTTTGCAAGCTGAATAATTCCTGCCGGAAGTTCATCTCCAATGGTTACATTGTATCGTTTACGTTTTGATGCAGCCTCAAGCTCCTTATGCTTCATGATGAAATTGTTGATAAGAGTGAAAATCATATCATTCTTATCTTTATCTGTTGTCCATTTTGTTGGATTTATAGTCAGATATTCAATTTCCTGAAGTTGTTTTAAAGTGAACTTGATTCCTTTGCCAATAATATCGCCGCCATAATAGTCTCTAACGCCCTGACTGGTCTTTCCGTTCACTAAAGTGAAAAGTTTGTCTTCCAGTTTTGCACGTAAAGCAGAAGCCTGACGATCAAAATCTTCATCGATTGAGTCGAGTAAAGGTTTAGTTGCCAGTTTGCCTTTTTTATCTTTTACTACCCGCGAGAATAGTTTCTTTTCTATAATTGTACCGTTGAGTGATGGGGAAGCTTTTAAAGAAGCATCTTTTACATCACCAGCTTTATCACCAAAAATAGCACGAAGCAATTTCTCTTCCGGAGAAGGATCAGATTCACCTTTAGGAGTTATCTTTCCAATCAGGATATCTCCTGGTTTTACGACTGCTCCAACACGAATCAATCCGTTTTCATCCAGATTCTTTGTAGCTTCTTCGCTTACATTTGGAATATCCGAAGTAAATTCTTCAACTCCACGTTTGGTATCACGTACTTCCAGCGAATATTCGTCAACATGAATCGATGTAAAAATATCTTCACGAACAACGCGTTCAGAAATTACGATTGCATCTTCATAGTTATAACCCTGCCATGGCATAAATGCCACTTTCAGATTACGTCCAAGAGCCAGTTCTCCACCTTGTGTGCCATATCCTTCAGTAAGAACCTGACCTTTTTTGATATGGTCACCCTTCATCACGATTGGTTTAAGATCGACAACAGTACCCTGGTTCGTTTTTTGAAATTTGGAAATCCGATAAGATATGACTTCAGGATCAAAACTGACAAAGCGTTCTTCGTCACTCTTGTTGTACCGAATTAAGATTTCTTCAGCATCCACAAATTCAACGACACCATCATCTTCAGCGACAACCAAAACACGAGAATCGAGAGCAGCACGAGCCTCCAGCCCTGTACCTACAATTGGTGCTTCGGGACGGAGCAGCGGAACTGCCTGGCGCATCATGTTAGATCCCATCAACGCACGGTTGGCATCATCATGTTCAAGGAAAGTAATTAACGACGCTGCTACCGAAGCAATCTGGTTTGGACCTACGTCCATCATGATCACGTCAGCTTTTGACACAATTGGATAATCACCGTCAAGACGGGATTTCACCTTGTCATTTGTAAAATAACCTTCGTCATCAATAGGAGCATTGGCCTGTGCAATAATCTTGCCTTCTTCCTCTTCAGCAGTAAGATAAACAACGCCTTCCTTTGTCAAATCAACCTTCCCGTTTTCGACCTTACGGTATGGCGTTGCGATGAACCCCAAATCGTTTACTTTGGCAAAAACACAAAGGGAAGAAATCAAACCAATATTAGGTCCTTCAGGAGTTTCGATAGGACATAAACGTCCATAATGAGTAAAGTGAACATCACGAACCTCAAATCCGGCTCTTTCACGCGAAAGACCACCTGGCCCCAAAGCAGACATACGGCGTTTATGTGTCATTTCAGCCAATGGATTTGTTTGATCCATAAACTGAGATAAAGCATTTGTACCGAAGAAAGAATTGATTACAGATGAGAGTGTTTTTGAATTAATCAGATCGATTGGTGTAAACACTTCGTTATCACGTACATTCATACGTTCACGAATGGTTCGCGCCATACGCGCCAAACCAACACCGAACTGGTTAAACATTTGTTCACCAACGGTACGGACACGACGGTTGCTCAAGTGGTCAATATCATCAACATCTGTTTTAGCGTTGACCAGCTTGATCAAATATTTTATAATCTCAATAATATCTTCCTTGGTCAGAACCTGAATACTCTTTTCCATATCGAGATTCAGCTTTTTGTTGATTCTGTAACGACCAACTTTTCCAAGGTCATATCTTTTCTCAGAGAAGAAAAGTTTATCGATTACATCCCTTGCAGTCGCATCATCTGGCGGTTCAGCATTACGTAACTGTCTGTAGATATGAAGCACAGCTTCTTTCTCTGAGTTACAGGGATCTTTTTGAAGTGTATTGTATATAATAGCAAAATCCTGAAGATTCTGATCTTCCTTATGGAGTAAGATTGTTTTTGCTCCAGAATCTATGATTTCGTCAATATGATCATTTTCGATAATTGTTTCACGGTCGATGACAACTTCGTTACGTTCGATTGACACCACTTCACCGGTATCTTCGTCAACGAAGTCTTCCACCCAGGTTTTCAAAACACGGGCCGCAAGTTTGCGACCAACGATTTTCTTCAAACCAGATTTTGATACTTTAATTTCATCAGCCAGGTCGAAAATTTCAAGGATATCCTTGTCACTTTCATAACCAATTGCACGAAGCAATGTAGTTACCGGTAATTTTTTCTTCCGATCGATGTACGCAAACATCACACTATTGATGTCAGTAGCAAATTCGATCCATGATCCTTTAAAAGGAATAACCCTTGCTGAATAAAGTTTTGTACCGTTAGCATGCATACTTTGTCCGAAGAAAACCCCGGGAGAACGATGCAACTGAGAAACAACCACACGTTCAGCTCCGTTAATTACATATGTCCCTTTTGGAGTCATGTACGGAACAGTTCCCAAATAAACATCCTGAACTACAGTATCAAAATCCTCATGTTCAGGATCAGTACAATACAATTTCAATTTAGCTTTTAACGGGACACTAAAGGTGAGGCCACGATCAATACATTCATCAATTGAGTATCGTGGCGGGTCAACCGAATAGTCGACAAATTCTAGAACAAAGTTATTTCTGGTATCGGATATAGGAAAATTCTCTTCAAACACCTTGTATAAACCTTCTTCTTTACGCTGATCCGGAGTAGTTCCCAATTGGAAAAACTCAACGAAGGACTTAACTTGTACTTCAAGGAAATCAGGGTAATCGAAGACAGTTTTTGTTGAAGAAAAACTAATCCTCTGCTTTTCAATTTTTACTGACATCGATGTATATTAATTGATTGAACTTATAAGATAAATATACAAAAAGGGATAGAACCCCACGTATGTGAGGTTCTAAACCATATCAACCTAAGAATAAGGTCGTAAACTTTTATTTAAGTTCAACTTCTGCTCCAGCTTCTTCCAATTGACTTTTTAATAATTCAGCTTCGTCTTTAGAAACTTTTTCTTTGATTGCCCTAGGAGCATTATCAACTACTTCTTTAGCTTCTTTCAACCCAAGACCAGTTAATTCTTTAACCAATTTCACAACAGCCAATTTTGACTGGCCAGCTGCTTTCAGAATAACATCGAATTCAGTTTGAACAGCGGCTTCTACTTCTTCTGCAGGGCCGGCAGCAGCAACAGAAACAGCTGCTGCAGCAGGTTCAATACCGTACTCCGATTTTAGAATACCGGCTAATTCATTTACTTCTTTTACAGTTAAGTTAACCAACTCTTCCGCAAGTGCTTTTAAATCTGCCATCTCGATAATAATTTATAATATAATTTTATAACTAACTTATTTCTTTTCTGCTAATGTCTTCAAAACTCCATGGATAATAGTTCCTCCGGATTGTAATCCACCCAATACATTTTTGATTGGAGATTGTAATAACCCGATAACTTCACCAATAAGTTCATTTTTAGACTTAATCGACACTAATACATCCAGTTGATTTTCACCAACATAAACAGATTCCTCAACATATGCACCTTTGAAAATTGGTTTTTTATGTTTCTTTTTAAAATCTTTAATCAGCTTTGCAGGAATATTTGCATTCTCACAAAACATGACAGATGTATTTCCTTTCAATACATCGTAAAGTTCTTCAGCACCTTTATTCGAAGCTTCCAATGCTTTACGCAGGAGGTTATTCTTCACCACAACCAGTTTTACATTCTGCTTGAAGCATAAACGTCGCAAACTACTAGTATCTGCAGCATTCAGTTTCTCAATATCACTCAGATAAAAATGACTTGATGAATTGATCTGCTCTGTAAGATGACTGATAATTTCGTATTTTTCTGATCTTTTCATATCAATATTTACTTTTCAGAAACAGACTTTTGTTCAACTTGTATCCCAGGACTCATTGTACTAGACAGGTATATACTTTTCACGTAAGTACCTTTAGCTGCAGAAGGTTTCAGTTTATTCAGGGTACTTATAAATTCAGTAGCATTCTCAATTAACTTCTCAGGAGTAAATGAAACTTTACCAATTGAAGTGTGAACAATACCAAATTTATCAACTTTAAAGTCGATTTTTCCCGCTTTAACTTCAGCAACAGCCTTTCCAATATCCATTGTAACTGTACCACTTTTAGGGTTTGGCATCAAACCGCGAGGACCTAATATACGTCCAAGAGCTCCAACTTTCCCCATAACAGGTGGCATAGTAATAATCACATCTACATCAGTCCAGCCGCCTTTGATTTTTTCAACAAAGTCTTCAAGACCGACATAATCAGCTCCGGCATCTCTGGCTTCCTGTTCTTTCTCAGGAGTAACCAAGGCCAACACACGTACATCTTTACCAGTTCCATGAGGTAAAGTAACCACGCCTCTAACCATTTGATTTGCTTTTCTCGGATCGACTCCAAGACGAACATCAATATCCACAGAAGAATCAAATTTGGTAAAAGAAATTTCTTTTACCAGTTGTGAAGCTTCTTTCAGAGTATAGATTTTCCCCTTTTCGAGTTTTTCAAGAGCAAGCTTTTTATTCTTTGTAATTCTGCCCATTTTAGTAATTTTAATTAGTTTGTCGATGGGCGGTTACCTTCTACAGTAATACCCATACTTCTGGCAGTACCAGCTACCATGCTCATAGCCGCATCAATTGTGAAACAGTTAAGGTCTTCCATTTTGATTTCAGCAATCGCCTTTACTTGTTCCCAGTCAACAGAACCAACTTTGTTAAGATGAGGTTCTGAAGAACCTTTTTTCAACTTTGCAGCTTCGATAAGTTGCACGGCTACCGGGGGTTGTTTAATTACAAAATCAAACGATTTATCTGCATACACAGTAATTACAACTGGCAAAACCTTACCTGCAAGGTCCTGAGTTCTACCGTTGAACTGTTTGCAAAACTGCATGATATTTACCCCTTTAGAACCTAATGCCGGGCCTATCGGAGGTGAAGGGTTAGCAGCACCTCCCTTTACTTGCAATTTAATAAATGCAGCAATTTCTTTAGCCATAATAAAATCGATAAAAGATTTATTACTCCTTTTCTACTTGCATAAAGCTAAGCTCCAAGGGAGTTTTTCGTCCAAAAATTTTGACCATTACTTCAAGCTTCTTCTTCTCCTCATTAATTTTCTCAATGATTCCGTTGAAGCCGTTGAATGGCCCGTCAATAACTTTCACTGTTTCTCCAACTACAAATGGAACGTTCATTTCTTCGCCTAATTCTGCCATTTCATCTACCCGACCAAGAATCCGGTAAACTTCTGACTGACGAATTGGAACAGGTTCTCCACCTTTCGTATCTCCAAGGAAGCCGATGATATTGGGAATACTTTTTAAAATGTGGGGAATCTCCCCTACCAAACAGGCTTCGATAAGCACATAACCAGGAAAGAAATTTCTTTCTTTACTGATTTTTTTACCGTTACGAATCTGATAGACTTTTTCTGTAGGAATCAAAACCTGCGAAACATAATCCTGGAGACCAGCATTTGCAATCTCGTTTTCAATATATTCTTTGACTTTCTTCTCTTTTCCTCCAATTGCCCGAAGAACATACCATTTTTTTACGTTTTCGCTCATGTTGTGCTCCAAAAGATTTTAATAAAATAAACTGTACACAAAGCCCATAATGTTTTCAAAAGAAATATCCATTACGAAAACTATAAGTGCTATAATAAAGGAAGCAACCATTACGATGAATGCACTATTCTGTAATTCTTTTCGCGTAGGCCAGGAAACTTTATAAACAAGCTCATTATAAGCTTCTTCAAAATAAGTAATAAGTTTCATTTTGTATTTTAATAGATTTAGTACGGATGGTAAGGTTCGAACTTACTTTTTTCAATATAAAAAATAAAACTCCCGACCGAGTATCATCCGTAGAAAGTCCCTGACTTGTTGTCAGGGACTTTCTATCAGAAAATTTTGAAAGTTAATTACTTAACTATTTCGGTTACCTGACCAGCACCTACTGTACGACCACCTTCACGGATTGCAAAGCGAAGACCTACACTAATAGCTACAGGATAAATCAAATTTACTTCGATAGAAACATTATCACCTGGCATAACCATTTCACGTCCTTCTGGCAACATAATTTCACCTGTTACATCAAGAGTACGGATATAGAATTGAGGGCGATATTTATTGTGGAATGGAGTATGACGTCCACCTTCTTCTTTTTTCAGGATGTAAACCTCGGCTTTGAATACTGTGTGAGGAGTCACTGAACCTGGTTTGGCAAGAATCTGTCCACGTTTGATTTCTTTTTTGTCAACACCACGCAATAACAAACCTACGTTATCACCAGCCTGACCATCATCCAGAATTTTACGGAACATTTCAACACCAGTACAAACAGTCTTACGACCTTCAGCACCTAAACCAATCAACTGAAGTTCATCACCAGTATGAACAAGACCTGTTTCAATACGACCAGTAGCAACAGTACCACGACCAGTGATCGAGAATACGTCTTCAACAGGCATAAGGAAAGGTTTGTCAACGTCACGTGGAGGAATTGGAATCCATGAATCCACAGCATCCATTAATTCAACAACTTTTTCTTCCCATTCTGCTTCACCATTTAAAGCACCAAGAGCAGAACCCATGATAACTGGTGAATTATCGCCGTCGAAACCATAGAAACTCAACAATTCGCGAATTTCCATTTCAACGAGTTCAAGAATTTCAGGATCATCAACCATATCAACCTTGTTCATAAAAACAACAAGTTTAGGCACGTTTACCTGACGAGCTAACAAAATGTGTTCGCGAGTCTGAGGCATAGGACCATCAGTAGCAGCAACCACGATGATTGCACCATCCATCTGAGCAGCACCTGTAACCATGTTTTTCACATAATCAGCATGTCCCGGACAGTCAACGTGTGCATAGTGACGTGTTGCTGTTTCGTACTCAACGTGAGCCGTGTTAATAGTAATACCACGCTCTTTTTCTTCAGGAGCACTGTCGATTGATTCGAATGATTTTACTTCACACCACCCTTTTTTTGCTAATACAGTTGTAATAGCGGCAGTCAAAGTAGTCTTGCCATGATCGACGTGGCCAATTGTACCGATGTTGACATGGGCTTTAGCCCTGTTAAATTTTGCTTTAGCCATAATTTGTAAATTTTTAATTTATCTTTTTTAAACTTTCATCAGAGCTGAGGGCGAGAATTGAACTCGCGACCTCTTCCTTACCAAGGAAGCGCTCTACCCCTGAGCTACATCAGCAACTATTCTTAAAATTGAGCGGGAGACGAGATTCAAACTCGCGACCCTTAGCTTGGAAGGCTAATGCTCTATCAACTGAGCTACTCCCGCATTTCGAAGATCAGAATTCCGAATCTTGATTATCAGAATTACTCCAACATTCACCATTCTATCATTCCAATATTCGTTCTTGTGGGGAGAGCAGGATTCGAACCTACGAAGGCGTACGCCAGCAGAGTTACAGTCTGCCCCAGTTGGCCACTTTGGTATCTCCCCAATCAA
>DASRMB010000046.1:0-76825 GCA_035648135.1 Prolixibacteraceae bacterium | reverse complement strand
TAGATAAATGTCAGAAGTCTTATACTTTTCTTTTAGAAAGAGTACAATATATTTCTGAGTTGTAAAATAATTTTTTAGCGTTCCCCACCTTAGGGTTTCTTTGCAGTTAGTATTGTGATAGTCGATCAGTTTGCATAAGGTTATGTCAGAAATATCCAGACCTAAAAACTTATTTTTAATAGCTTCTGTTGTGATGACTTGTTTACTCAACACAAGATCCTGGTAGGCTTCGACGATCATCTTTCGAATTTGTTCTAAGTAAGAGTTTAATTGCTTATTCTCAATTGATGAAGGTTTAGCTATCCCTTTTCCGAAGTTCCAGCTTTCCATATAAATTTTCCGCTTAATTGAGATTTCACACCGTTTTGAATTTACGGTAATACGAGCATGGACTGGCGCTATACCATTGGTAATCTAGTTTATACGAAGAACAAAATGAATTCCAAATGTTACTTTTTCCATGATGATTTCATTTTAAATTTTTATATACAAAAAAGGTTCACGGATTTTGATAAAACTTGATCTCAAAGCGAGTCAAAATCAATCAAAAACGATCAATCGATATGATTGCAATTCACTGCAATACATGAGGTTACATCGACACTCGTGAGCCAAATATAAAAACTAAAAAAGGTCACCGGATAGTTCACGTACGAACTGATATAAATAGGTATATCTTGATGGGGTATAAAAACAAAAAGACTACAAAATTAATGTTTTGCGGTCTTTTATTTGGGTTTGTAATCCAGTTTTGTCGGGGTGACCGGATTTGAACCGACGACCTCGTCGTCCCGAACGACGTACGCTACCAGGCTGCGCTACACCCCGAGGAACATGTTGAAAACGCGTTTTCTTTTATCGGAGAAAATCGTTTATACTGATTAAAATTCGAATTTCTAATTGTGCTTCAAATCTAAATTTTTCCAGCAGATTTAAGATACTTTAAATAAAGAAATTCGATTGCTGAATGTGATTTTTTATTCGGTATATGGTTTGTATTTCGGAGAAGATAAAAAAAGAAACCGTTTCAAGCTCTTGCTTGAAACGGTTCTTCTAATCCACACAATCAATCCACACTAAAAAACCAATCACCACCTAATCGCGTAAAATGATTTGTTAATAACAAAACTCAATTAACCAACAAAACCAAACAAATCATTTACTTTAATCAACCTTCCCAAAATATTTCAGACCTAATGATTGTGCGTTTTTATCATTTAAAGTCTGTTGATATAAACGTAAATTCAAGAAAAAGGTTGTGAATTTTTACCTCTTGTACATACAGCTTTCATGTTTTCTAAATAGTGGATCGTATATTTTTATACTTATTTTAGGATGGGTTTTGATAATCTATGGAAATAAAAATCCGACTCAATTTTGATTCGGATTTTTTTATCTAATCATTTATCAGGCTTAAGCGTGTTCCTTTTGCCATAGATATCAGGTTTGGATTGGTGATCAGAACTTGACTGACTCCGTTTTTCATGGCACTGAATCCGTTGTCGAGTTTCGGAATCATACCTTTGTTAATGATTCCTTCAATCTGAAGTATTTTAAAACGATCGTAACTTAATTCAGAAATCACCGAATTTTCGTCATCTGGATTGAGCAAAACTCCATTTTTCTCGAAGCAATAGAACAGATTGACCGTATAATAATTCGACAATTCAACAGCAAGGCTGGCGGCAATGGTATCCGCATTCGTATTGAGCAGTTGACCTTTCGTGTCATGTGTTATTGGGGCCATTACGGGAACTACTTCTTCGTTTAATAACAATCGTAATTCTTCAGTATTTACTCCCACGATGTCTCCAACAAAGCCATAATCGATGTCATTTACAGGTCGTTTCACTGCACGGATCACATTCAGGTCAGCACCGGTTAGTCCTACAGCATTGCTTCCTCTGGACTGAAGTCCTGCTACTATATTTTTATTGACAATGCCAGCGTAAACCATTGTAACAATCTCAAGAGTGGCGGCATCGGTTATTCGGCGACCTTCAACCATTTTTGTTTCAATACCAAGTTTATCGGCAAGACTGGTTGCCAGACTTCCGCCTCCGTGTACCAAAATGCGTTTTCCGCGAATTTGAGAGAAGTGGTTCAGTAATTGCTCAAGAGATTCTTTGTCTTCAACAACTTTTCCACCAACTTTTACTACCGTTAATCTTTCCATTTTTATTGATTAATAAGTGTCTAAGGTGTCTGAAATAAATCTTTTCAATTGAAATATTCCAGGTTAATTCAATTCTTCCAGCATCATTTTTAATACAGCCTGCGCAGAATATAAACGGTTTTCTGCTTCCTGAATAATGATTGAATTTGGGCTGTCAATTATTGCATCGGTAACAATCATGTTTCGTCGTACCGGTAGACAATGCATGAATTTGGCATTGTTTGTTACGGCCATCTGTCGTTCGGAAACAGTCCATGCGCGATCTTTAGATAAAACTTTTCCGTAGTCGGTATAAGATGCCCAGTTTTTAGCGTAGATGAAATCAGCACCTTCAAAAGCCTTCATTTGATCGTATTCAGGTTTCAGATTGCCCATAAATTCAGGAGCGAGTTCATAACCTTGAGGATGTGTTACTACCAGTTCGTAATCAGTCTTACGCATCCACTCCACAAACGAGTTCGGAACAGCCTGTGGTAATGCCCGTGGGTGCGGTGCCCAAGTTAAAACTACTTTTGGACGTTCTTTGGTTTTAAATTCCTCGATTGTTAAATGATCGGCAAATGACTGTAACGGATGGCGGGTCGCAGCTTCCATACTTACAACAGGAACTCCTGAATAGTCAACGAATTGCTGAATGATTTTTTCAGCGTAATCGTCTTCCTTGTTTTCGAACCTGGCAAACGACCGGACGCCGATAATGTCGCAATACCGTCCAATTACGGGAACTGCTTCACGGATATGCTCAGGTTTGTCACCATCCATGATTATGCCCAATTCCGTTTCAAGTTTCCAGCCACCTTCGTTGATATCAAAAATGATAACATTCATTCCCAGATTTAATCCGGCTTTTTGTGTACTCAAGCGGGTGCGGAGACTTGAGTTGAAAAAGACAAGCAAAAGCGTTTTGTTTTTTCCTAAATACTGATACTTATAAGGCGATTTTTTAATTTCAAATGCGAGTTTTAATGCTTCGTCCAGATTATTAAGGTCGTGAACTGATGTGAAGTGTCTCATTGTAATGAATATTATTGGCTTAAATTAATGCTGTTTGCTGTATGACAGTAGTTTAATTAGGTCGGTTTTGTCGCCTAAAGATAAGCCTATTTTCCTCTTCTTTAGATGTTAATTTAATGCCTTTATTTTGGTCTGATTTGTCCGTTACCTTCAATAATCCATTTGTAACTGGTTAGTTCCTCAAGCGCCATTGGTCCACGGGCATGTAGTTTTTGCGTTGAAATGCCTATTTCTGCTCCCAGCCCAAACTGTGCTCCATCAGTAAAAGCAGTTGAAGCATTGCAGTAAACAGCCGCTGCATCAACCGATTTTCGAAATACTTCCAGAGTATCTTTATTTTCTGAAACAATAGCTTCGGAGTGTTTGGAACTGTATGTTGCAATATGATCCAGTGCTTCGTCGAAATTGTCAACTGTCTTTATTGACATTTTATACGAAAGGAATTCAGTTCCAAACGATTCTTCAGTAGCCGGTTCAAGCAAATTTGGCGGGTATTTCCCTTTAAGGGCCTGAAATGATTTTTCGTCGGCATAAATAACTACCTGACTCTGAGGTAATAATTCGGTCAATACAGGCAGGTCGTTCAGCCTTTTTGCGTGAATAATCAGACAATCAAGTGCATTGCATACACCCGGACGTCGGGTTTTTGCATTGTTTACAATGGCCTTCCCTTTGGCTGTATCACCAAATTCATCGAAATAAGTATGACAAATTCCGGCACCGGTTTCAATTACAGGTATGGATGAATTTTCGCGAACAAAATTAATCAAACTCTGCGAACCTCGGGGAATAATCAGGTCAACCAGTCCATGTGCATGTAAAAGTTCCGTAGTAGCTTCACGGTCAACCGGAAGAAGTGAAAGTATATTCACATCTATTGCATGCTTTTGGAGAACTTCCTGAATGACTTTTACGATGGCAACATTCGAATCGTTTGCATCGCTTCCACCCTTTAAAACACAGGCATTTCCTGATTTCAGGCACAGGGAAAATACATCAAAAGTAACATTTGGACGGGCTTCGAAAATGATCCCAATTACCCCGAATGGAACTGTTATTTTTTTGATCAGAAGACCATTCGGACGGGCAGTCTCGTTTGAGATATGTCCAAGAGGAGAGGGCAGGGAAGCTACATTGCGGATATCAGAGGCAATTCCTTTAATCCGGTCAGCTGTCAGCATCAAACGATCATATTTCGGATCAGCTGGATCCATACGGCTCAAATCTTTGGAATTCTCCTGAAGGATAAACGCTGTGTTTTCGATTGCAGCGGTGGCTACATCTTCTAAAATCTGATTTATTATTTTAACTGAAACGAGGTTCAGCTTTCGGCTGGCTTTTAAAACCAGTATAAGTTGTTCTTTTACTGTCATCATATAGAATTTTAGTACATGCGTATATGAGTTTAAATGACGGTTTACTCATTCAAATAATTCAATAGTTTCACCCATTCAAACAGCAGCAACCTTCCACTTTTTTTGACGTGCTAAGATACAAAAAAAATGAAAAGCCCCCTTCCAGGGGGGGAAGGGGGTATAACTCAGGGATTTGCTGCCAAGGGTAAGGCAATTAAAAAGGGTCTATGAAAAGGGGTGTCAGTACACAAATCCCGAGTTAATATTTTTATCATTCCATCAAATACAAATAATCATAATGAACTACAGCTTTTTTATTTTTATTTCCTTTTAATTTTTCAGCTTTATCGGAATTGAATTCTGATTTTCCAATTCCGATCAGATTTCCTCTTTCGTCTTTAATTTTCACCAGGTCACCTTTTTCAAAAGTACCTTCAATGGAAACGATTCCTATCGGCAAAAGACTTGATGCATGGCTCGATAAAAGTGCTTTACTGGCACCTTCGTTAACTACAAGTTCTCCCTTGGCAAAACTTTCGGAATACGAAATCCATTTTTTAACATTGGAGGATTTCTTATTATCCGATAAAAACCTGGTATGAACGATGTTCTCTTCTGTATTCATGATCAGAAGAAGTGTATTTTCTTTTAATCCGTTGGCAATGTGTACATTGATGCCGCTTTTGGCGACTTTCTTTGCTATGCTGTATTTTGTCAGCATTCCGCCTCGTCCAAAACCCGATTTGATCGTTGAAATAGCCCCACTCAACGGTTTGCTCTTTGAGGTAATTTCTCGAATTACTTCTGATTCGGGTAATTCAGGAGAACCATCGTAAATGCCATCAATATTGCTCAGAATAATCAAGGCTTCTGAGTCTACCATTGAAGCGATCAGGCCTGAAAGTTCATCGTTATCGGTGAACATTAGTTCTGTGACAGAAATGGTGTCATTTTCATTTACAATGGGTATCACCTTGTTTTCAATCAGCGTCGAAATACAGTTTTTCATATTCAGATAATGAACTCTGTCACCGAAATTTTCTTTGGTGGTGAGTACCTGAGCACACGACATTCCGTATTTCCTGAACGCTTCAGCATAACTGTTAATGAGTTTTACCTGACCAACTGCAGACCACAACTGCCGGGCCGATACGGTGTCCATTTTTTTTCGGATTCCGATTTCACCCCTTCCGGCAGCTACAGCTCCCGACGAAACCAGCACAATTTCAACACCTTTCTGATGAAGGAAAGCTAGCTGGTCGGCCAAATGTGAAATATTCGCATCATTTAACGTACCATCAGACTTAGTTAGAACGTTACTGCCAACTTTGACAGTGATTTTTTTATATCGCAAATTCATTTTCAATACGGTCTGATTAACCTTTTTCAATTTTGTTGAAAGAGGCGAGTAATCCCTGAATTAATGAAGAACTGAAACCTTTGTGCTCCATTTCATTTAGCCCGGTTATGGTGATTCCCCGGGGTGTGGTAACTTTATCAATTTCCTGCTCCGGATGTTGTCCTGATTCGAGGATTAAGCCGGTTGCACCTTTTACTGTTTGCGCAGTAATGAATTGGGCCATTTCAGCTCCAAAACCTATTTCGATACCACCTTGCATGGCCGCACGGATATACCGCAAAGCAAATGCAATTCCGCAGGAGGCAAGCACCGTGGCTGAAGCCATCAAATCTTCGGTGATGATCATTGCTTCTCCCAGCTGATCAAAAATATGAATTACCTGATTACGTGTTTCTTCTGATTTTACATTGGTTGAAATCAATGTCATCGATTCCTGAATGGCAATGGCCGTATTGGGCATCGCCCTGAATATCTGCACGCTTGTACCGGCCGTTTCTTCCAGTTTGGGAAGTCCAACTCCAGCTACCAGTGAAATCAATATTTGATTGGGTTTTAAAACAGGTTTGATTTCTTCGATGATCGAAAGAACCTGATACGGTTTGATTGCGAGGATGATAATGTCAGCATTTAGCGAAGCTTCAATGTTGTCGGTGGTAACACAAACTCCCTGTTGCTGAAGTTTTTCCAATAAATTTAACCTCCGCCGGGTAACAGTAATGGCTGTTGGTGGCAGCAACTTTGATTTGATTAATCCAAATGCTATTGCACTTCCAAGATTTCCTCCTCCGATGATGGTTATTTTCTGATCAATCATTTTATTTTTCTGAATAGATTATGCTTTTATATTGTAGCAGCCAGTGCATCTAGAAAAACATCAGCCTGTTCTTGATTCAAAGTTAGCGGAGAAAGTAACCGAATGGTATTTGCTCCGGCAACTCCGGTAAAAATATGATGTTTTTTTAACAAAACATGACGAATGTCACTTATTTGTTGATCAAATTCCAGCCCGATCATTAAACCGAGTCCTCTAACTTCTTTTATTTTTGAAAATTCCTTCAGTTTACTGATGAGATAACTACCCACTTTTTCGGCATTTTCAACCAGTTTTTCACTTTCCATGATTTCCAAAACGGCCAGACTTGCTGCACAAGCCAGGTAATTTCCTCCGAAGGTAGTTCCCAGCATACCATGCCAGGCTTTGATTTCAGGGGCAATCAGAAGTGCTCCGACCGGGAATCCGTTGCCCATTCCTTTGGCTACAGTAATTAAATCGGGTTTAACTTTTGTATACTGATGAGCGAAGAATCTACCGCTTCGCCCGTAGCCTGATTGTACTTCGTCCAGTATCAGTAATGTTCCGTATTGTTTGCAGAGTTTTTTAGCCTGAACCAAAAAACCTTCGGCTGGGACATGAATGCCTCCGATTCCCTGAATCCCTTCAATAATTACACCTGCAATTTCGTTGGTTTTCAGTTGTTCTTCCAATAATTCCAGATTGTTGAACGGAAGGATAACCGCATTGCTGGTTTCGTTAATTGGAGCGATAATTTTGGGATTATCGGTTACTGCAACCGCGGCAGAGGTACGTCCGTGGAACCCTTTTTTAAAGCTCACAATCTTTTTTCGTCCGGTTATGAAAGAGGCCAGCTTGAGTGCATTTTCATTAGCTTCAGCTCCGGAGTTTACCAAAAACAGTTGGTAGTCGGGATATCCGGAGAGTTGGCCTAATTTGTCAGCCAATTCTTTTTGCTGCGGAATCTGCACCGAATTGGAATAGAACCCGATTTGATTAATCTGATTGGTGATTCTGCTGATATAATGTGGGTGCGAATGACCGATAGAAATAACAGCATGGCCACCGTATAAGTCCAGATATTTGGTGCCATTTTCATCCCAAATATAGCAGCCGTCGCCTTTTACAGGTGTTATGTCTAAAAGTGGATATACATCGAATAAATTCATTGTCAAAGAGTTTAAAAGCCCCCTCCAAACCTCCCCCGAAAGGGGAGGCTTAAAAAGTGCGAGATTATTTTCTATTTTTAAGCGAATTCTTCCCGAGTTTTTATGCTGAAAAACTCCCCCTCTTTCGGAGGGGGCTGGGGAGGCTTCTATTTTTAAAACGCCACTGCTTTCAAACCAAGTCCAGCAGTTTCTGCCAGACCAAAAATCAAATTCATGTTCTGAACAGCTTGTCCGGAAGCACCTTTCAGTAAATTGTCGGAAACTGAAAGAATCATGAGTTTATTGCCGTGTTTTTCAAGATAAACAATGGCTTTGTTGGTATTCACCACCTGTTTTAAATCCGGATTGGTTCGACTTACAAAAACAAACGGATGTGATTCGTAATAATCCTGATAAATCTTCTGAGCATCTTCGAGTGTCCCGTCAAATTTGGTGTAAACCGAAGCAAATATGCCACGGGTATGATTTCCGCGAACAGGAATAAAATTGATCTCGTGGCTTAATCCCGGTTGCAATTGTTTCAGACTTTCTCCAATTTCACCAAGGTGTTGGTGTTCGAAAGCTTTGTAAACCGAAATGTTGCCGCTTCTCCAACTGAAGTGTGAGCTTGAACCTGGCGCCTGACCAGCTCCTGTAGAACCAGTAATGGCGTTTACGTGCAATTCATCCTGAATTAAACCGGCAGCTGCCAATGGTAATATGGCGAGCTGAATTCCGGTTGCAAAACAACCTGGGTTCGCAATTTTACTGGATTGGCGAATAAGTTCGCGATTCAGTTCAGGTAATCCGTATACAAAATCATTTCCTTCCCGTTTTAGCCTGAAGTCATGACTCAAATCAATGATTTTTACATTTTCAGGAACGGCATTTTTCTGAAGAAATTCTTTCGATTTTCCATGACCCATGCAAAAAAAGACTACATCGATCAGCGAAAAATTGGTTTCACTCACAAACTTGATATGCGTATTTCCCAATAAGTCGGTGTGAACATCCGATAAAAGGTTTCCGGCATTGCTGCTGCTTTGCACAAATGTCAGTTCAGCCTGCGGATGATTAAGCAATATGCGGATCAGTTCGCCCGCTGTATAACCGGCTCCCCCAATAATTCCAACTTTAACGGTCCCCTTCCCGTTCCCCCGGAGGGGGAAAGCTTCGGACTCGGTAGGATCGTCAATTAATTTATATTTGTTCATGCTTTCAGAAATTGTAATTCTAATTTTTTGTAATGCTTTGAATAATGAGCAAATAATCAGTGTTTCGCAAAATTCTCCCCCCACGGGGGAGTTAGAGGGGGCCTCTAAAAAGTCTTGTTAACAGAATTGTGGATTTTGAGCGATGTTGAAAGTACTTTGGTAAAACCTTTCACGTCGTCGGCGGTCCATGCCGAGTTTTTTTCACCGTATTCTCCAAATTCCGAGCGCATCAAATCGTGATCAGATTCAACTCCAACCAATATGAAATTGTACGGTTTCAGGCGAATAATCACTTTCCCTGTAACAGTTTGCTGCGAGTTTTCGAGGAATTTTTCGATGTCGCGCATCACAGGTTCGAAGTATAGAGCTTCGTGAAGAAACATTCCGTACCAGTTTCCGAGTTGTTCTTTCCAGTATTGCTGCCATTTGGTGAGTGTGTGCTTTTCGAGCATCTGGTGAGCTTTAATGGCAATGATTGGCGCAGCAGCTTCGAATCCGACACGACCTTTGATGCCGATAATGGTATCGCCGATGTGCATATCGCGGCCGATGGCATAAGGCGAAGCCAATGCATCGAGCGCACGGATGGCATTCACCGGATTTTCAAAGCTGTCGCCATTTACTCCTTTCAATTCGCCTTTCACGAAATCGAGTGTAATCTCTTTTTCTTCGGTTTCGGTCAATTGCGAGGGGTATGCTTCTTCAGGAAGAGTTTTGTCCGATTTTAAGGTTTCTTTTCCTCCGATGCTTGTTCCCCAAAGTCCTTTGTTGATGGAATAATCCATTTTTTTCCAGTCAGCCTCGACGTTGTGGGCTTTCAGGTAATCAATTTCTTCCTGACGGCTCAGTTCCAGATCGCGGGTAGGAGTGAGGATCTCAATTTCCGGCGCCAGAATCTGGAAAGTCAGGTCGAAACGAACCTGATCGTTTCCTGCTCCGGTACTTCCGTGTGCTACATATTTTGCTCCGATTTTTTTTGCGTATTCAATAATGGCAATGGCCTGAAAAACGCGTTCCGAACTTACTGAAATCGGATAGGTATTATTCCGGAGAATATTTCCGAAGACCATATATTTGATGCTTTTTTCATAGTAAGTGTCAGTCACATCAAGCGTTACGTGTTTGACTGTTCCCAGATTGTAAGCTTTTTTCTCTACGGCATCCAGTTCTGCCTGACTAAAACCACCTGTGTTTGCAATCGCGGTGTAAACATCCAGATTTTTTTCAACCGACAGGTATTTTGCGCAATACGAAGTGTCCAAACCTCCGCTGAATGCTAAAACTACTTTATCTTTCATGATTTTTTCTTTTTAAATAAAAAGGTCAAAATTGCTGCCTCTTTAGGTATTGTTCCGTTTTTATTTCGCTTTAGTTTATTGACGATATCCAGTAACGTGCCTTTAATGGCCCAGCCACCGTTTTGTTTTTTCTCCCCTTTTTTATCTTTCTCCCAGGTTGGATCAAACACCATGGCAGTGCAAAGGCATTTGCTTTTGTTGGTACGCTGTAGAATATCGTAATTCACACAGCTTTGACATCCTTTCCAGAAATCTTCATCAGTAGTTAATTCTGAAAAAGTAACGGGTCGGTAGCCCAGTTCGTGGTTAATCTTCATTACAGCCAATCCGGTAGTCAATCCGAATATTTTGGCGTCGGGGAAATGTCTTCTCGAAAGCATAAATGCTTTTCGTTTAATTTCAGTAGCCAGACCTATTCCGCGAAAATCTTTTGCTACGATCAATCCGGAATTGGCAACAAACCTTTTTTCTCCCCAGGTTTCAACGTAGCAGAATCCGGCAAAGGTTTCCCCGTTTTCAAGAGCTATAATGGCTTTGCCTTCCGACATTTTTTTTGCAATGTATTCGTGCGTACGGCGTGCAATACCCGTTCCGCGTTCTTTTGAAGCGCTTTCAATGGCATCATTTACCTGATCGACATACTTTAAATGCTCCTCAGTTGCGACTAATACTTGAATGTTTTTTAAATCTTTCATTCTCTTCTGTAAATAAAGTTCATTTTTTATTCAGGTATTCGGAATAAATCCTCTTTGCCCTTTATCCTTGACTAATTCAGTGTTTATTATTTTGTACTATCTAAATTTCTCTTCTAATTTTGGCATAACAAGTATCAGGCTGTTGATCAGGTCGCTGTGAGTGATTCCTTCGCGCATGATAATCAGTATGGTATCGTCGCCGGCAATTGTACCAATGATTTCAAACGGTTGGGCTGTATCGATTGCCGATGCGAGGCTGCTTGCATAGCCAGGCATGGTTTTCATTACAGCCATGTTTCCTGAAAATTGCAAATCGCGAAAGCCATCAGCCAGAAAATTAATCCGTGTATTCTCACGCTGCGATTCAATCGTTGCACCTTCAGGAATTACATAAACATACCCCAGTGTATGATCTGATACTTTTGCAACTTTCAAAATTCTCAAGTCGCGCGAAAGCGTAGCCTGGGTCAACTCGAAGCCCTGATCTTTCATGATGCGCAAAAGCTCATCCTGATTGCTGATCCGACCACTGATGATGACCTGCTTAATTGCCAGCTGTCTTTTGGTGCGATTCTTCATTTTGAATATTTATACATTTACGGTGCAAAAATATGCATAAAATAAATAAAACAAACTTTTTTTTCGAAAAAAAATATCTATTTTTGTGACCAGAAATGAAAAATACCAACGAATTGAAACTTGAAAGACACCAGGTCGAAATTACGAAGTCACATAGTAACGAGAGTTTGTTAAGAAATAACAACCATGCGTTTGCCCTACAGCCGTAGCCAAACGCATTTTTTATAATATTTAGCATTGCAACGATGACACAACTTAGAAAAGTCAGATTGATTCTTGAAGATGGGACAACATTTGAAGGAAAATCTTTTGGATATGAAAAATCAGTAGCCGGAGAAGTCGTTTTTTACACCGCTATGACTGGCTATCCTGAAAGTTTAACAGATCCTTCATATACCGGACAGATCCTGGTATCAACTTTCCCTTTAATTGGAAATTACGGTGTCCCAAACGATTCGAAAGTACAGGGTTTGTCTGAATTTTATGAATCAGACAAGATTCATATCACAGCTTTAATTGTTTCGGATTATTCATTTGAATACAGTCATTGGAACGCTATCAAAAGTTTGGGCGACTGGCTGAAGGAAAATAAAGTTCCGGGCTTGTTTGGGATCGACACCCGTGCGTTGACCAAAATAATCAGGGTGAAAGGTTCATTGCTTGGTAAAATAGAATTTGAAGACGAAGCCATCGATTTTTACGATCCAAATCAGGAAAATTTAGTTGCAATTGCCAGTTGCGATAAGGTTGAAACATTCGGGAACGGAGAACATCGCATTGTTTTGGTTGACTGTGGTGTAAAAAACAATATCATTCGCTGTTTGATGAGCCGCAATGCAACAGTTATTTGTGTGCCCTGGGATTACGATTTCAGTGGGGAGAATTTTGATGGAATCTTCCTGTCGAATGGCCCGGGCGATCCGGCATTGTGTGATGCAACAGTCGAAAATATCCGTAAAACAATGGATGCCGGAAAGCCAATTATGGGAATTTGCCTGGGAAATCAGTTGTTGGCAAGGGCAGCCGGTGCAGAAACATACAAATTGAAATTTGGTCACCGCAGCCACAACCAACCGGTATTGCTACAGGGAACCGACCGTTGTTTCATCACCTCTCAGAATCACGGGTTTGCTGTTGATACGAAAACATTGCCAATCGACTGGGAGCCTATGTTTACCAACGTGAACGATAATACCAACGAAGGAATCCGCCACAAAACAAAACCGTTCTTTTCAACTCAGTTTCACCCAGAAGCAGCCAGCGGACCGGTTGATACCGAGTTTTTATTCGATGATTTTATGAATAATGTGATCGAATACAAAAAAACGAAGAAGTAAAAAATGGATACGGGAGATAGGAAAATGGAGGCTGAAAGAAACCGTAACTCGAAACCCGCAACTCGTAACTCGAAAAAACAAACATCATGATAAATAAGGAAATAAAAAAAGTAATCGTTCTGGGCTCGGGAGCGTTAAAAATTGGAGAAGCAGGAGAGTTTGACTATTCCGGATCGCAGGCACTGAAAGCGCTGAAAGAAGAGAATATTGAAACCATCCTGATCAACCCCAATATTGCGACCATACAAACTTCGGAAGATATTGCCAGCCGGATTTACTTCCTGCCGATAACTCCTTTTTTTGTTGAGCAGGTTATTCTTAAGGAAAAACCAGATGGAATTCTTCTCGCTTTTGGCGGACAAACAGCTCTCAATTGCGGTGTTGCTCTATTCAGAAACGGAATTCTGGACAAATACAATGTGAAAGTGATCGGAACTCCGGTTCAGTCAATTATAGACACCGAGGACCGCGAAATTTTCTCTCAAAAGCTGGCTGAAATTGACGTTTTAACGCCACGCAGTATTGCTTGTCTGAATATGGAAGAAGCTTACGCCGCGGTAAAAATTGTTGGTTATCCAATTATTATTCGTGCGGCCTATACGCTTGGTGGCCTGGGTAGTGGCTTTTGTGTCAATGATGAGGAACTGGAGTCACTGGCATCAAAAGCATTTACCTATTCTCCCCAGATTTTGGTCGAAGAATCGATTAAAGGTTGGAAAGAAGTCGAATACGAGGTGGTTCGCGACCGTTTTAACAACTGTATCACCGTTTGTAATATGGAGAACTTCGATCCTTTGGGTATACATACCGGCGAAAGTATCGTTGTTGCACCTTCGCAAACACTTTCCAATTCTGAATACCATAAATTACGGGCACTGGCGATCAAAATTATCCGTCACATCGGAATTGTGGGCGAATGTAATGTTCAATATGCACTTGATCCTCATTCGGAAGATTACCGCGTGATCGAGGTCAATGCCCGTTTGTCGCGCTCTTCTGCTCTGGCTTCAAAAGCAACCGGTTATCCGCTGGCTTTTGTGGCTGCCAAACTTGGTCTGGGCTACGGACTGCACGAACTGAAGAATCAGGTTACCAAAGTGACTACTGCTGCATTCGAACCAGCACTCGACTATATTGTTTGTAAAATTCCACGTTGGGATTTGAATAAATTTTCAGGAGTATCGAAAAACCTGGGAAGTTCTATGAAGAGTGTGGGCGAAATCATGTCAATCGGCCGTTCGTTTGAAGAAGCTATCCAAAAAGGAATCCGGATGGTAGGAATCGGAATGCATGGTTTCGTTGCCAATAATGAAGAAATCACTATTGAGCAGATTGATGAGGAATTGATCCATCCGACAGACCGCCGGATTTTTGCCATCGAAGAAGCCTTCAATAAAGGTTACTCGGTTGACGAAATCTACGAAAAAACAAAAATTGATCGCTGGTTCCTGCAAAAACTGCACAATATCCATGTGACCAAAGATAAGCTGGAGAAAGTAAATTCGTTGCCAACATTGGATGACTCGCTTTTGATTCAGGCAAAAAAAGAAGGCTACTCCGATTTTCAAATTGCGCGTCTGGTCTTGAAATCCTCGAATAAAAATATTAATGATGACTTGCTGAAAGTGCGTGAATGGCGTAAAAGCAAAAACATCCTGCCTTCAGTAAAACAGATTGATACACTGGCCGGAGAATATCCCGCACAAACGAATTACCTGTACCTGACCTACAACGGAAATGAACATGATGTTGAATTTCAGCACGATAATAAATCGGTGATTGTATTGGGTTCGGGAGCTTACCGCATTGGAAGTTCGGTTGAATTCGACTGGTGTAGTGTGAACGCGATTACAACCATTCACAAGGAAAATTACCGTTCGATCATGATCAACTACAACCCGGAAACCGTGAGTACCGATTACGATACCTGCGACCGATTGTATTTTGATGAACTGACTTTCGAACGTGTGATGGATATTGTTGATCTGGAATCTCCGAAAGGAGTTGTACTCTCGATGGGTGGGCAGATCCCGAATAACCTTGCGATGAAGTTGCATCACCAGCAAGTACCGATTCTGGGTACTTCTCCGTTGAATATTGATCGGGCTGAAGACCGCAAAAAATTCAGCTCACTGCTTGATGTTCTTAAGATTGATCAGCCACGCTGGTCGGAACTGACCACCATTGAAGATATCTTTCGGTTTGTCGATGAAGTTGGTTTTCCTGTTTTGATACGCCCTTCCTACGTACTTTCGGGTGCTGCCATGAACGTGGTTTCGAACCGAGACCAGCTGGAACATTTCCTGACTTTGGCAGCCAACGTTTCGAAAGAACATCCTGTAGTTGTTTCCGAATTTATTGAACAGGCTAAAGAAATAGAGATTGATGCTGTTGCCAAAAACGGTGAATTGGTAGCCTATGCCATTTCGGAACACGTTGAATTTGCCGGAGTTCACTCGGGCGACGCTACCATCGTTTTCCCTCCGCAGAAATTATATGTGGAAACCATCCGCAGAATCAAAAAAATAGCTAAACAGATTGCCAAAGGACTCGAAATAACCGGGCCGTTCAACATGCAGCTGTTGGCTAAAAATAATGATATCAAAGTGATTGAGTGTAATCTTCGCGCTTCTCGTAGTTTTCCATTCGTATCGAAGGTCATGAAATACAACCTGATTGAAGTCGCGACTCAGGTCATGTTGGATGTTCCGTTCCGGAAACCGGATAAATCGTTGTTTGAACTCGATTATGTAGGTGTTAAAGCGCCACAGTTTTCATTTGCACGTTTGCTGAATGCCGATCCTGTTCTGGGAGTCGACATGTCGTCAACCGGAGAAGTGGGTTGTATTGGTGAGAATTTTTACGAAGCGATTCTGAAATCGATGCTATCGGTGGGGTATACCATTCCGAAGAAAAATATCCTGATTTCGTCAGGTCCGGCACGGTCTAAAATCGAATTGCTGCAAAGTGCCCTGTTACTGGCTGAACGTGGCTTTAATCTGTTCGCGACAGGTGGAACGCAAAAGTTTCTGAGCGAAAACGGTGTTGAATCAACATGTGTGTATTGGCCTGATGAAATTGATAAACACCCGAATACACTTGAATTAATTAAGCAAAAGAAAATTGATTTGGTGATCAATATACCGAAAGACCATACCACCCGGGAAATTAGTAATGGTTATACTATTCGCCGGAGTTCGATCGATTACAGTATTCCGCTGATTACCAATTCACGTGTTGCCAGTGCGTTTATTTACGCCTTCTGCAAATACAGCGTTGAAGATTTGTCTATCAAAAGCTGGGACGAATACAAGGATTAAAAAAGTTTCAAGTTCCATGTTTGCCCAGAGTATCGGCATCCTCACAATCAACTTTTCACCATTGGCGTGAAATTTCCCATTAAAAAGGTCATTCTGAAGTAAAATTCGGGATGACCTTTTGTTCGCAGAAGATTTTACCGGGATTGAGATTAGTTCAGCCTTATTCTCTAAAATTTAGGATAGTTACTGAAATCGTCATTGGTAGCTTGTTCTTGAAAACTTAACATTGGTTCATTTTAACTGTATTTTTCTGTCGGCTTGTATTATTCGACTAAATTTGGTTTCTATTTCATAAATGAAAACAATTACATGAAAACAAACTATTGGAGGAAAGTGGGAATTGCTCAATTTCTGCTGTCAGCTCTGCTTTTCGTGTCGTGCGACATGATCGAATACCATCCCTATGATCTGAATTCTAAAAATCAACCGTCAAACCTCAATCAAACTTACATTAGTCAGATTGAAAAATTGAGTGACGATAAGGATACGATCAGATTTGTTTTTATGGGTGATACCCAGCGGTTTTATGATGAAACTACTGATTTTGTGAATGATGTAAATAAACGTAGTGATATTGACTTTGTTATTCACGGAGGTGATATTACCGATTTCGGCATGAGTAAGGAGTATGTATGGATTCATGATATTATGAAAAATCTAACTGTCCCTTACGTGGCCCTCATTGGAAATCATGACGTTCTGGGACATGGGAAAGACGTATATCAGCAAATTTATGGAGATTTTAATTTTTCGTTTGAATTCAGAAAGACACGTTTCATTTGTCTGAATACCAGTGCTCTTGAATTTAATTATGCAACGCCAGTTCCTGATTTTGATTTTATGTCTGGCTTTCTAAGTGATACGGCATCAATTGAACGTACAGTAGTTGTTATGCATGCTCCTCCGTTTGATGAACAGTTTAATAATAATTCAAGTTTAATGTTCAACTATATAATTGAACGGTATAAAAACCTGCAGTTTTGCCTTCATGCACACCTGCATGAACTTAGTGTAACCGATTGTTTTAAAAATGGAATACTCTATTATGGCTGCGATGATATTTCCGGGCGAAATTACCTTTTATTTACTATCGTCGGAAATTCATATAGCTATCGCGTTGTCAATTTTTAATCCCTGATTTATGAAGAATTTTTCTTTTGTTTTTTTTGTCCTCTCAATTCTTTGTATGAATCAGCTTCACGCTGAAACGCCGCATGATAAAAAACTTGCCAGATATCAACGGAATTGGAATCGGATAATGCCCAACCAAACGAAACTTCAATTTGCCGGATCGATGGGAATGTTTTCGGCCGGGCCAGGGTGGAGTTACGGAAAAAGGAATCAATGGGAAACAGATTGGTTCATTGGATTTATACCGGAGATTGAGGAGGTTCAGGGACATATGACCACCACAATCAAACAAACTTATACCCCTTTTCGAATTCGGGTGAATGATTTTATCAGTTTGGAACCTGTAACTACAGGAATTTATATTAACAAAATTTTCGGTGAATATTTTTGGAGTAAATTACCCGAAAAGTATCCGAAGAATTATTATTTCTGGGCGGTAAATACACGATTCAATGTTTTTCTTGGTCAATCGGTAGCTTTCAGGATGGGAACCAAAACATTGGGAAAAGAGTTGTCCTTTTTTTACGAGTTTAACACCAATGATCTCTATTTAATAAGTGCCTTTGGTAATGAAACCATCGGATTAAAAGAGATTGTTGGTTTGTCGTTTGGAATTAGATACCGTGTATTTTGAGTTGCCTGAAGAACAGAAAAGTATAATCTATTTTTGAGGAAAAAATCTTTCTATAAAGCAACCTGAAAAGCATTTGTTCCGTAATTCTGAAAAAAAAACTTTTAATTGAATTTTTAAAAAAACCAATTATGGCAAGTTCAGCTGATTCAAATCTGATCTGTTGTCCTGAATTTGACACAATTCCATGGGATGATCAAACAGTAATTTGGGAAAACAAAAAGTTCATCAAGGACAAAGTTTTTACTCTCTTTTACATGCCCGTGAATTTTGGGCAGGTGATGAAACGGTTCGATGAAAAACTGACCAAAGCTGGAGCAACTATGCCCGATTACCTTGGACTGTCGGACCATACTTCGAAATGGAACATGGATCTCTATCTCGCGGTTGACAAGGAAATTCCTGATGCCGAAAATACCACACTGAGTGGGAAGTTTTACAGTAAAGTGTATGAAGGCCCGTTTCGGGATACCGGGAAATGGTGTAAGCATCGCTAAAACCAACGGATTCACTATCAAAAAGTGGTACATGTGGTACACCACTTGCCCCAAATGTGCCAAAAAATATGGAAAGAATTATGTGGTGATTATTTGTCAGGTAGAATAAACTTATGTTCCTGATTCGGTGAACATGAAGTCAGATCAGTTCACATACTATTTCTTCACTGCTTCCCACATCACTTCCACCGGATGCAGCGCTTTCCGTCCGGTCCCGTCTTCGATGTGGTGGCGGCAGGAGGTTCCGGGTGCTGCAATAATTTCTTCGGAAGTCGCTTTTCGTACAGCCGGAAACAAGTCCAGTTCACCAATTTGCATACTTAATTCGTAATGTTCTTTTTCGTAGCCGAACGATCCGGCCATTCCGCAACAGCCACTTCTAATTTCCTGAACAGAATAATTAGCTGGCAATTCGAGCATTTTTCTGGTGGCCAGGGTTGAGGCCACCGCTTTTTGTTGACAATGTCCATGTAATCTGATCGTTCTTTCATCCGAACAAAATTGCTCGCTCCGGATATTTCCCTTCTCTATTTCCTGAACCATAAATTCTTCCAGCATCAGTGCATTTTTTGCCAGATTTCGGGCTTTTTCCTGAAGTGGCTTTTCAACCAATTCCGGATATTCATCCCTGAAGGTGAGGATGGTCGATGGTTCAATTCCGATTAGCGGTGTTTCTTCCGAAATAATTCCGGAGAGTTGTCCGACATTAAACGTTGCGATTTGTTTGGCTTTTCGCACCAACCCTTTCGATAAATAAGTTCGTCCGCTTTCCTTGTGTTTCGGAATGACGACTTCGTAGCCCAGTTTGTTCAGCAGTAAAATAGCTTTTATCCCGATGTGGCTTTCATTGAAATTGGTGAACTCGTCGGCAAACAGATAGACTTTTCCGGATTTCTTTTCCTGCAACATCGGCTGATTTCGCGACCAGTTCCGGAGTGTTTGGGCAGCCAATTCCGGAATTTTGCGTTCCGGAGCAAAACCGATCATCTTTTTAAACAGATTGGTTGAGGTAATCAGGTTGGTAACCGGTCTGAAAAACATTCCCAGACTATTGATTCGTGGTAAATACGCGATCAATAACGATCGCATGGGAAAACCATGTTTCTGGTAGTATTGCTGTAAAAATTCGGCTTTGAATTTAGCCATGTCGACATTCGACGGGCACTCCGATTTGCAGGCTTTGCACGAAAGGCAAAGATCGAGCACCTGAAGCACTTCTTTCGAATCGAAAATATTCGCTTTTTGTGGTCGGGTAAGGTATTCGCGTAAAACATTGGCCCGTGCACGGGTCGACTTATCTTCGTCGCGAGTGGCCATGTAAGACGGACACATGGTTCCGCCAATCAGGTTACTTTTACGGCAGTCGCCCGAACCGTTGCACATCTCAACAGAACGTAATAAGTCGCCATGAGGAGCATAATCGAATAGCGTATTTGCCTGAAATGAAGATTGACCCATGAGCAGACGCAAGTCTTTGGTGATAATCGGTGTGTCCACAATTTTCCCTGGATTCATGATGTTTTGTGGGTCCCAGGTGTGTTTCAGCTTTCGGATCAGTTCGTAATTGTGGTCTCCCAGCATGAGCGGGATAAATTCACCACGCAATCGTCCGTCGCCATGCTCGCCGCTGAGTGAGCCACGGAATTTTTTCACCAATTGAGCAACTTCCCGGGCCAGCAAATGGTAAATCCGGACATCTTCCGGGTCTTTTAGGTTCAGGAGCGGACGAAGGTGTAATTCTCCGGTGGCAATATGACCGTAATACACGCAGGTCAATTGGTATTTGGCAATAATCTGGTCGAATTCGCGGATATAATCTGGTAAATAATCAGGAGCAACAGCTGTATCTTCAATAACTGTTACATTGCGTTTGTCACCCGGAATATTTGAAAGTAATCCAAGTCCGGCTTTCCGGAGTTCCCAGATTTTCCGGATGCTTTCCTTGTCGGTGAAAAGTGGAAAATGATAACCATAACCTTCTTTCCGGAGATCTTCTTCGAGTTTTGCTGCCTTCTCCTGAATTTCAGTTTCGGTTTCTGCTGAGAATTCAATGGTCAGAATTGCCTTTGGATTGCCCTCGATAAAAAAACGGTTTTTGCGTTGTTCGATATTCTCAAGCGTACAGTTCAGGATAATATGGTCAGTCAGTTCGATGGCGTCTGGTTTGTGCCTGAGCGCAATGATATTGCCGTAAAAAGCATCTTCGAGTGTGTTGAAATGTGCACAAACCAATCCCTGAAATTTAGGAGGAAGAGGAACCAGGTTTAACTTTATTTTAGTCGCAAACATCAAGGTGCCTTCAGATCCAGCCAACAGCTTACAGAAATTAAAAGGCTTTCCATTTTGAGTAAACGGATCGGTTTCGAGCAGTACATCCAGCGCGTAACCGTTGTTTCTTCGGGTTACTTTCGGATCAGGATATTCGTTCCTGATTTCCTGCTGATTGAATTGATCTGCAAGGGTTTTTTTTATGTTTTTGTATATTTTTGTTTCTAAAATCTCCGGATTTCCTGCACATTTGGTTTCAAATTCTTCGGTTGTCAGCGCTTTAAATTTTACTTCAGAGCCGTCAGCCAAAATGCCTTCAACTTCCAGAACATGTTCGCGCGTGCTTCCATGAATCAGAGAGTGAAGTCCACAGGAGTTGTTTCCCAGCATTCCGCCAATGCAGCAGCGGTTGGCTGTTGAGGTTTCCGGAGCAAATTGTAACTCATGTTTCGATAAAAACTGATTCAATTCAGCCAGAACAACTCCAGGTTCCACTTCAATCCAGCGTTCATCGATATTTAATTCTCCGGTTTTATTCAGGTATTTCGAAATATCAACCACAATTCCTGAACCCACAACCTGACCAGCCAGCGATGTTCCTCCGGCACGCGGAATCACTGAATTGCCTGTATGTTGGGCAAAGTCGATGATTTTGCGAATGTCTTCCTTGTTTTTTGGCCGGGTAACTGCTGCCGGAATTTCACGGTACGAAGAAGCATCAGTAGCATAAATCACTTTTTGCACCTGATCGGTATATACATCTCCATCAAGAGATTGTTTGAGCGAAAAGAAAGGATCGGTAGGTTTCATGGATTTTTTTTCAAAAATAGTTAAATTAACTTTCAGATAAGGATTAGGCAATCGATTGTTTTAAAAACAAATAGGTTATTGGAAAGTGCTTTAGGATAATTAATTTTGTTAGTTCCAAGCATATTTTAATTGATTTCAGGATACAGAAAGGTATATTTTAAGTACTTTTGTTTCGAATTTTTTACTCTGCAGTTTAAACTTTAAATAAGCAATGGAAATCTTAAAACGTATATTTCAAAACGCCCAAAAATACCAGAAAAGGATTGTTTTACCCGAAGGATCAGAACCCAGAACTTTAAGGGCAGCCGAAATCGTTCTTAGCCAAAATCTTGCCCAGCTTACTTTATTGGGTAACGTGGAAGAAATAAATAAAGCTGCCAGCGAGATTGGAGTTAACATCGGGGGAGTTACAATCGTTGATCCTAAAACGGATCCAAGAAGAGGAGCGTATGCCGATTTAATGGTTGAAATCCGAAAAGCAAAAGGTCTGACACGTGAAGCTGCTCTTGAGTTGCTTAACGATCCACTTTATTTTGCTCCTTTGATGATTAAAAGCGGTGATGCTGACGGCGAATTGGCTGGTGCTATTAATGCGACCGGCGATGTGCTTCGGCCAGCTTTGCAATATGTCAAAACCATGCCTGGTGTGAGTGTCGTTTCAGGAGCATTTCTGATGTTTGTTGATCCGTATTTTGGTCATGATGGTATTCTGGTTTTTGCCGATTGCGCTGTAATGCCCGATCCTAACGAACAGCAGTTGGCCGAAATTGCTGTTACAACAGCAAAAACAGCCAAAGCAATTGTTGGAATGGATCCACGTGTTGCTATGCTGAGTTTCTCAACCATGGGAAGCGCACAACATCCAATGGTCGATAAAATGGCGAACGCCACCCGTATCGCCCGTGAAATGGATCCGGACTTAAAGATTGACGGTGAAATGCAGCTCGATGCCGCTATAATTCCTGAAGTCGGACGGTTGAAAGCGCCAAACAGCGAAGTGGCAGGCAGGGCAAATATCCTTGTTTTTCCAAGTCTTGAAGCTGCCAATATTGGTTACAAGCTTGTTCAGCGACTCGGGAAAGCAGAAGCTGTTGGACCTGTACTTCAGGGAATGGCTGCTCCGATCAACGACCTTTCAAGAGGATGTTCGGTCAGCGACATTGTTAATATGGTAGCTATTACAGCCAATCAGGCTGCTGCCCTTTTCGAATAAACAATACTCAATAGATATAATCATGGCGAGTGAAGTTATTTATGAACCGATCGAAGAATTCGGTTTAAGTAAAAAAAATGCAAGTAGAACTCTTTTTTCCAAAATTGGAATTGTTGGTTGTGGTCTGGTTGGTCAGAATATAGCCCGCGTTGCCAGTTTCTACGGAATTGAAGTTGTTTTTATTGAAGTCAGCGAAGATAAAATTCGTGAAGCCTACAAGAACATTGGAAACGTGTTGGATGAACGAATTGAACATTGGGGATTAACCCAGGGAGAGCAACGTGCCATCATGTCGAGAATCAAGGGAACGCTTGATTACAAAGATTTGAAAGGTTGCGATTTCGTGATTGAAGCCATCAGGGCTATTGATCGTGGTGGAAAAATTAAGGAACGTAAGGAGATTTTCCAAAAGATAGAAGAAGTCGTTGACCGGGAATGTATCATTGCAACCAATTCAACCACCATTGTGATTACTGAACTTGCTGCTGATCTGATTAACCGCGACCGTTGCGTAAGCCTTCATTTCATGGTTTCTTCTCAGGAAGCACGAATCGTGGAAGTTGTCCGGGGATTATACACCTCCGACGAGGCTTATGAGAGAGTGTGCAAATTTGTCAATCTGATCAACCGGAAAATGGTACCGGTTCAGGAATCAGCAGGACTGGTGAGTGTCAGGATTTTTGTGGTACTTTTGAATGAATCCTGTGAAATTCTGATGGAAGGTATTTCGACCATTGAAAACATTGACCTGACGATGAAAGTTGGCTACGGAATGCGACTTGGTCCATTCGAAATAGCCGATAAGATGGGACTCGATAAAATTGTTCGCTGGATGGAAAACATCTACAATGAGTTTGGAGATATCCGCTATAAACCAAATCCTGTTCTTCGGAAACTGGTTCGGGCCAAACATCTTGGAATAGAATCACGGGAAGGGTTTTATAAATATGACGAAAACGGAAAACGAATAATTCCGGAAAATAAAACATGCTGATTTCCATCAGCCCGATAATTAAATAAAAAGAAATAGAATGAAGATTCTTGTATTAAATTGCGGAAGCAGTTCCATCAAATACCAGCTTTTTACCATGGCTAACCGAACGGTTATTGCCAAGGGAGGAATTGAAAAACTTGGGATGAAGGGAAGTTTTCTTAAACATGTCCGTCAGGATGGTCAGGTTGTTATTTTTGAAGGTGAAATATTAGATCATAAAATAGGAGTTGAATACATTCTTGGAATTTTAACCAACGAAAAATACGGTTGTCTCAAAAGTCTTCAGGAATTGGATGCTGTTGGTCACCGGGTTGTACACGGAGGAGAACGTTTCAATAAAAGTGTGCTTTTAACCGAAGAGGTTTTGGACGAAGTAACCAAATGTATTGATATCGCTCCGCTTCATAATCCGCCAAACCTCAAGGGTATCCGTGCAATGGAAGAGTTGATTCCCGGAATACCGCAGGTAGGTGTTTTCGATACTGCATTCCATCAAACGATGGAACCCAAAGCTTACATGTATGGCATTCCTTATGTGTTGTATAAAAAATACGGAATTCGCCGTTATGGCTTTCATGGTACAAGTCATCGTTTTGTAACCAAACGTGCCTGTGATTTGCTTGGTGTTGACTACAATACTCAGAAAATTATTTCATGCCATTTGGGTAATGGAGCATCAATTGCTGCGGTGAAAAATGGCAAATCGTTTGATACTTCGATGGGGTTTACTCCAATTGAAGGATTGATTATGGGAACCCGTTGCGGCGATCTCGATGTTGGTGTGGTTCATTACATCATGGGAAAAGAAGAAATCGGAATCAAATCGGCAAGCACTTTGTTTAACAAACATGCCGGGATGCTTGGGGTTTCAGGAGTTTCATCGGATATGCGCGAAATTGAAGCTGCTGCAGAAAAAGGAAATGAAAGGGCAAGCCTTGCCCTCGAAATGTATGATTACCGGATTAAAAAATACATTGGCTCTTACATTGCTGCTATGGGTGGTGTGGATATCCTGATTTTTACGGGAGGAGTTGGCGAAAATGGCGATCTTACCCGTCATGGTGTTTGCAGCGATCTTGAATTCATGGGTATTTCTTTGGATCAAGAAAAAAATAAAGGATTTCGGAAAGAAGGGCTTATCAGTTCTCCTGAATCAAAAGTGAAGATCATTGTTGTTCCTACTGATGAAGAGCTGGTGATTGCTCTTGATACGGAAGAAATCGCATTTACACGCAATAAATTGTAAGCAGGATTGAACTCCTTCTGTGTGAATCAGAAGCAAGCTACTTCTTACGTGAACGTATTGAAAGGTCCGGTGTTAAACAACATCGGACCTTCTTTTTTCAATAGTTTAAAAACATTTAGCTTGATGATGTTTGTTTGGTGTTTATCTTGAACGAAATGGTATTTTTACCTTTCTGATGCGTGTCATCCTAAAACTTCCGGCAGTAACCTGGCAGGAGAGTTCCATGGGAACGTACATCTGGTTAATTAATTAAAATAATTTCGAATGAAATTGGAGCGGTTAACTGGTTTATTTGAATATACAAAATCTCTCCGGAAGAGGACTCTGGTAGCTGTAAATGCTGCTGATGTTCATAGTCTGGAAGCAATTGCTGAAGCAGTGAAACTAGGAATCGTTTCGGCTATTGTGACTGGAAATCAGGATGAAATTTTGAAACAATGTGAAATTCATCAGATTGATCACAAATTATTTCAGATCATTCATGCTGAAACGAAGGAAGAAGCAGCTGTCCTTGCGGTACAGCAGGTTCGGACTATTCCGGGCAGTATTTTAATGAAAGGATTAATCAGCAGCGATAAATTTATGCGGGCTATTCTCAACAAGGATGCCGGATTATTACCTCCGGGCGGAATTCTGAGCCATGTCTCGGTCATTGATAATCCGAATTATCACAAGCTTTTAATTGTGAGCGATGTGGCTATTATTCCATATCCCACCATTCCACAAAAAATAGCCATGACACATTATTTAAAAGACATGGCCATAGAACTCGGTATTGTGAGGCCTAAAATTGCACTGATCGCACCAACCGAGCAGATCCTGAAATCGCTGGTTTCGTGTACCGATGCGGTTGAAATCATGAAAGCAGCAGAAACCGGGCAGTTTGAACCAGCTATCGTTTTTGGCCCGATGGCTCTTGATGTGGCTCTTGATCCGGAATCAGCAAAAATTAAACAGATTACTTCTGAAGTGGCCGGTGATGTGGATTGCCTGCTATTTCCAAACATTGATGCCGGTAATGTTTTCTATAAAACTAACACTAAATTGTGCGGTGCCGAACAGGCAGCAGTGGTTATGGGAGCCAGTATACCTGTTGTTTTGTCTTCCAGAGGAGATAGCATCCGGACTAAACTGAACTCAATTGCTCTTGCTGCGTTGTTAAGTAAATAAATCTGATCAATGAGCGAAATTCGGATACTGGCCATTAATCCCGGTTCAACATCAACCAAGTTTGCTGTTTATTTTGACGGGGAATGCAAGCTGAAAAAAAACCTGCGACACTCCATCGAAGAGTTATCCCTGTACGAAAATACAATCGATCAGTTTGAATTCCGAAAAGGTTTGATTATTGACTCATTGGTTGAGGAAGGTTTTGATGTTGATAAAATCAAGTATATCATAGGAAGGGGAGGATTGACATATCCTCTGAAATCGGGAGTTTATCTGGTGAATAACCGGATGCTGGAGCACGCATGTACTGGTATCTACGGTCAACATGCCAGTAATCTCGGTCCTTTGATTGCTGATTACATCGCCTTACAGATTCCTGGTGCGCGGGCTTTTATTGCCGATCCGGTAGTGACTGACGAAATGGAAGAAATTGCCCGTTTTTCCGGACATCCGGCATTCGAAAGGCGTTCCATTTTCCATGCACTGAATCAGAAAGCAACAGCCCGTCTTTATGCAAAAAAAACAGGTCGCAAATATGAAGATTTAAACCTGATCGTGGCTCATCTGGGTGGAGGCATCACGGTAGGAGCACACCAAAAAGGTCTGGTTGTTGATGTTAATAATGGCTTGGATGGTGAAGGTCCATTCAGTCCGGAACGTAGTGGAACACTGCCTGCCGGACAACTGATTGATCTTTGTTTTAGTCAGAAATACCAGAAAGACGAGATTCGACGGATGGTGATTGGCGAAGGTGGTTATGTAGCCTATCTGGGAACCAATGACGCGCTGGAAGTTGAGCGACGGACTGAAAACGGCGATGAACTGGCTATCAAAATACAGGATGCACTTGCTTATCAGGTTGCCAAAGCTATTGGCGAAATGGCCGTTGTGCTGAACGGATCTGTTGATGCAATTATTCTCACCGGAGGTATGGCTTACAGCAAATATCTGACACAATACATCACTTCGAAGGTTGAATTCATTTCGGTAGTTCATGTTTATCCGGGAGAGGATGAGCTGGAAGCTCTTGCCTTAAATGCGATGAGGGTCGCTACCGGGGAAATTGAACCTTTGGAATATCCCAACTGATTTTTACCTTTATGATCTAAATCCTGAAATCATTAAATAATGAGAGGTATTGCTTTTTTATTTCTACTTTCCTTCCTGATTCTGCCGACTGTTTACGCACAGCATGAAAATGTCATCTCTAATGAATCGAAAGTTCCCGAATATCAACTCCCTGATGTGCTTACTCGGTTTAATGGACGCAAAGTCAAGTCAGCGAAAGTGTGGTTTAAAAAGCGACGTCCTGAGATCCTTGAATTATTTACCAGCGAAGTTTACGGAAAAGTGCCCGGCATTCAGGATATTTCTGAAATTCAAGTTTGGGAAACTTCGGATGATGCGGTTGGTGGTTTAGCCATTCGCAGACAATTGTCGTTGTTCTTCAAAAAAAATGATCGGAATCTGGAGGTCAATGTGCTGATGTATTTACCCAAAACAAACCGGAAAGTACCGGTTTTTCTGGCTTATAATTTTACCGGAAATCATGCCGTTTATAACGATCCAAATATTCGGCTGACCGAATCTTGGGTAAACAATAATCCTTCATTGGGAATCATTAATAACCAGCTGACCGAACAATCGAGAGCAACAGCTTCGAACCGATGGCCGGTTGATGAAATTATTAAGGCCGGATATGGGTTGGTAACGGTTTATTACGGTGATATTGATCCGGATAAAAATGATTTTTCGGATGGCATTCAGCCATTTTTTTATCAGGAAAATCAAACGCAGCCAAGATATAATGAATGGGGTTCGATTGCCGGCTGGGCCTGGGGTTTGTCGCGGGTTTTGGATTACCTGGAGACAGATTCTTTGGTTGATTCAAAAAAAGTGGCCGTGCTGGGCCATTCCCGGCTTGGAAAAGCTGCCTTGTGGGCCGGAGCAAGCGATCAACGGTTTGCGATGGTCATTTCCAACGAGTCGGGCTGTGGAGGGGCCGCCCTTTCACACCGGAAATTTGGCGAAACCATTCAGATTATCAATACCTCTTTTCCTCATTGGTTTTGTGATAATTTTCTGAAGTACAACGATAATGAGGACCTTCTTACGGTTGATCAGCATATGTTGCTTGCATTGATTGCTCCACGTCCCCTGTATGTTTCCAGTGCCGAAGACGACAAATGGTCTGATCCGAGAGGTGAATTTTTATCGGCGAAATATGCATCAGCCGTTTATGAGATGCTTGGCCTGGAGGGCCTTCCTGCGAAAAATATGCCTGAAGTGAATCATCCGGTAATGGGTACCATTGGCTACCACATCCGTTCCGGGAAACATGACCTGACTTTATACGACTGGCAACAATACATCCGGTTTGCTGATAAACACTTCAAAGGACTGGAGGATTGATGGATTGAAGGACTGAAGGATTATTTTCCAGCTTCAGGCAGCTCTTTCTTCAGGATTGCACAGGATACACTTTTCGTTGATTCTGACTTTCTTTGTTTTGAACAAAAAATGATGATTCTAAAATGATGAATAAAAGATATTTTTTGGCTTTTGATCTTGGCGCGTCAAGTGGCCGTGCTATTTTGGGTACCTTATCGAATGGTAATCTTGAACTGACGGAAATACATCGTTTTGTGAATCAGATGCAATTGATTAACGGACACTATTTCTGGAATGTTTTCAGCCTGTTTTATGAATTGAAAACCGGCCTGAAAAAGTGTATCAAAGAATTTGGTATTCAGCCGGAATCGATTGGAATTGATACCTGGGGAGTCGATTTTGTACATCTGAACAGGGAAGGCCTCATCCTTTCGCTTCCTTTTGCCTATCGCGATTCGCGTACAAATACCTCCATGGACGATTTGTTTCAGCTTGTTCCGCAAGAAGAAGTTTATGCACAAACCGGTATTCAGTTTATGCAATTCAATAGCTTATTTCAGTTGTTTTCGATGGTGAAGGATCAATCATCGCTGCTCGAAATAACCGAATCAATTCTTTTTATGCCTGATGCGCTGAATTATTTATTTTCAGGAGTCAAAAAGAGTGAATTTTCGATTGCCAGTACCAGCCAGATGATCGTTCCCGGAACGTGCAAATGGAATTATGAACTGATTGAAAAAGCCGGAATTCCTTCCGAAATTCTACATGATATTATTCTACCGGGGACTATTCTTGGTGATATTCTAAAAGATGTGGCCGATGAAACCGGTAGTAAATCGGTGCCGGTCATTGCTGTTGCCGGTCACGATACCGGTTCTGCCATTGTTTCGGTGCCGAGTACCCTAAAAAATTTCGTATACCTCAGTTCCGGAACCTGGTCGATTATGGGAATCGAAAGTGATCATCCAATCATTTCGGAACAGACACATCAGCTGAATTTTACCAACGAGGGTGGGGTTGATGGGACAACGCGGTTCCTGAAAAATATTATGGGCATGTGGTTAATTCAGGAAGTGCAACGAATCTGGGCTGAACAGGGGACTGTTTATACCTGGGTTGCAATGGTTGAACTGGCCCGAAAATCGCAACCGTTTAAATTTCTGATCAATCCTGATGATCAGATGTTTTTAAATCCCAAAGATATGACGCAGGCGGTGAGGGATTTTTGCTATCAAACTGCACAGGGAACGCCACAAACACACGACGAAGTGATTCGCTGTATTTACGATAGTCTTGCACTAAAATACCGTTTTACGCTGGAACAAATACATGATGTTACCGATCAGCCGATAGAGGTGATTCATATCATCGGTGGGGGTGCCAACAACCATTTTCTGAACCAGCTGACATCTGATTCTACTGGCTTGCGTGTTATTGCCGGTCCGATTGAGGCAACTGCCATCGGTAATATTCTGATTCAGGCAAAAGCCCTGGGTTATGTAGGTTCGTTGACTGAAATCCGCCAGATCGTTGCCGATTCTTTCGATTTAGTGCAATTTGTTCCATCATCCGAACTTGATTGGGAAGATGCCTACAATCGCTATCTGAAGATCATGTTGTAGAGACAGGGTAATGCTGTAGAGACAGGGCATTGCCCTGTCTCTACCAACCGACCGACCAACCCTCGGCCCGGCACAAAATCCCGATAATTTCCTCACAAATCCTGTCGCCGGACCGAAAATGAAACCCATCAGGCTCGTGAACCTCAATGTTGGGGTCAGAATGATTGAAACCGGGGTCGCTGACCTCAATGTCAGGGTCGAAATGAAACCCACTGATGTAAAAATGAAACCCACCAGGCTCGGGAACCTCAATGTCGGGGTTGAAATGATCGAAACCGGGGTCGCTGACCTCAATATCAAGGTCGAAATGAAACCCACTGAGGTGAAAATAAAACCCATCAGGCTCGGGAACCTCAATGTCGGGATCTAAATGGTCGCAATTGGGGTAGGAATGAAACACATCGAACAAATTTTGTTCGATGTGTTTCATTTTTAGGGCGAGTATGAACCAAACTTTTTTAGGCGAGTATGGCCAGGACATGTCCTGGCCCTGGAGTTTGGATTTAACTAGACAATGGCCAGAACATGTCCTGGCCGTACAGGTATTTTTATTTTTTTTCTTTTTGGTGTGTTCATTGGGCGATATTGATTCGCGCATGGAAGTATTTAAGATAAAGCGAGACTAAGGCGGACATATCAACCTGAGTTCGATATATTAGTTTCTGAGAATAAACCACATAAAAAGATTAAATTCGATATAGTCCCTTATATCCCCCAAGCTTGGGATTTTGCATCCTGCAAGTTCTGAAAAAACACTCTTTAAAGAACAAAAAACAAGAACTTCAGCATCCGAAACTCCCTTCCCTCATTGGGGTAGGGCTGGGGCTGGGGCGATTATATAAATTTCGTACAAACAATTTTAAATCGAACTCAGGTTATCAGGGAATGAAATGCAACGAATAGATTCCGTAGGAATGATTTCTGTTGTTGTCTGGATTTGAATCCGGAGAAAAATGGACATAAAAAAACCTTGCAGAACAAACGACAAGGTTTTTTTTGTGGGTAAACAGGGCATGCCCTGCTCTACAACTATTTTTTATTTTTGTTTTGTTCTTCGGTCGAAATTGACTCACGCATGGACGTATCGGCCATGATGTTTTTGTACTTCATGTAATCCATGATTCCCAGATTCCCACTCCGGAAAGCTTCGGCAATTGCCATCGGGATTTGTGCTTCGGCATCAATTACTTTGGCACGTGCTTCCTGACCTTTTGCCTTCATTTCCTGTTCGAGGGCAACAGCCATGGCGCGACGTTCTTCAGCTTTTGCCTGGGCAATATTTTTATCAGCTTCTGCCTGGTCCATTTGCAAACCGGCGCCAATGTTCTTACCGATATCAATATCAGCGATATCAATCGAAAGGATTTCGAAAGCAGTACCTGCATCCAAACCTTTACCCAATACAACTTTCGAGATTGAATCCGGGTTTTCGAGAACCGCTTTGTGGGTGTGAGACGATCCGATGGATGATACAATACCTTCACCAACTCGGGCCAACACCGTTTCTTCGCCAGCGCCTCCAACTAATTGTTTGATGTTGGCACGAACTGTTACCCTGGCTTTACAGATCAACTGAATGCCATCTTTCGCAACAGCGGCAACGGGGGGGGTGTCAAGTACTTTCGGGTTTACCGACATTTGTACAGCCTCAAAAACATCGCGTCCTGCGAGGTCAATGGCAGTAGCCATTTTAAAGCTGAGTTCGATATTTGCTTTTTGTGCCGAAACCAGCGCATGAACTACTTTTTCGACGTGACCACCTGCCAGATAGTGGGCTTCCAATTCATCACGGTTAAGCACCAAACCGGCTTTCGTTCCTTCAATCATTGCACGAACGATGATTGATGGTGGTACTTTCCTGAACCGCATCAGGAATAATTGTAACAGTGAAATCCGTACATCGGAAACGAGTGCCGAAAACCAAAGTCCGACAGGGATATAATACAAAATAATGACCAGAAGAATAAAAATTCCCACGATCATTCCAAATACTCCAAGGCCTTGAATTTGTTCCATTCTTATTATATTAAAGGTTCAACTGTAATTAATGATTTTTTAATTTCCACAATTCTGACTTGTACTCCCGGATCGATAAAACTCCCGTTCGATCTGACTTCAACGACTTCACTGTTTACTTTTATTTTACCCATGGGAGCCAGTCTCCCAATGGTAAGGCCAATGTCGCCAATTTTTACCTTATCCGTATTCACCTCGTTGGCCACACCTGTAATAACGGCACTGAGTAACATTCTTTTTCCGCTTTTTCCTTTAAACAGATAAAAGATAAGTAAAGGAGAAACAATCAACACAAAAGCAAGAGTCAGGAAACCGGCAAGTGTTCCATAGCTGGTGAATGCCAGATAAATACTGTATATGAAAAGCATGAACCCACCGACTCCGGCAATGGTTATTCCGGGCAAAATAGTGAATTCAATGAGCAACAAAATAATACCAAGAATGACGAGAAATATAATGATCAGGAAGTTCATAAAATTCGGATTAATCGATAGTTGCTTTTAACTCTTTCTGGACCAACGCATTTTTCATCGGTCTAAGGTAAGAAAAACTTCCTTTTTTAACATCACATCTTCCTTTATAATGAATCAACTGGGTGCATTGTTCGGCCTGAATCAAATCGTGTTTGCAAATTTCCATTAATGCACTGATCACATAGTCGAACGTGTGATAGTCGTCGTTGTGCAAAATCAGCATTCTTTCCCTTTTTTTTCGATGCTCATTTTGTTCATCTTTTTCTTTCTGAGGGGATTCTTTTGATGTCATAGCTCTTTGTTTAATTTTCTGGCTTCATTAACTGATATTTTTTTCCCGTTCTTATAAGCAGTAATTGCAGCGTTCTTTATACCTTCCTGTTTAACCTGATTCTGCATCGTAACTGCTTCCTCATATTTTTTTAGATTTCCGGTTGTGTAGACGTTAACACCGTCTTCATTCGTATAGTTTTCTACTTGTCGCAATATGGAAAGCTTTTTAATTGATTTTCCGGCGGAATATGGCACTTTCCCTTTGTAGGCCCCGATCTCAATTTTGTATATGATTCCTGTAGAAACCTCCTTTTTCAGAACGGGTGACTGTGATGATTTGTAATAGGTAATGGTATCTGAACGTTTCGGATTGAACGGGGCAGTTTGTTCGCTTTTCAAGGTAGAAATTTGCCGGATACTATCCTGAAATAGTTTAATTTTTTCCTGAAACATCATTCTCTCACCGGCAGTGACTGATTGCCAGTACAGGTTCTCTTTATCCCTGGCTTTTTCGTACAGAACCGGAATTTCCTCATTCAAGGCAATTGAACGTTCTTCTGCCTTTAAAATCAGATCCGAGATAGCTTCTTTCCGGTCACTGGAAGAGTTGGCGTAGGCTTTCCTTAAACTGTCAGTCTGAGCTTTAAGTATATTAACAACCTTTTCATCGAGCCATGCTTTGTAAAATATCTCTTTGGACTCATTATTTACAAAATGACTGAAACGAAAGTAGCTGATTTCTGAATTCACCTGAAAATCGATGGGTTGATTGGCCAGTTTGTCGGGAATGCTGAATTCGGCTTCCGGACTGATCTCAGGTATTTCAGCTGTAGTTCCTTTTGTAATGGTATCTTCCGGAAATGTAGACGCAGGTAAATGTCTGTTGTTTTTATCCGGATGTTGCTGAAGCTGACTGGCTGCAAACAAAAAAGATCCTCCGCCTGTAAACAATAGGAGAATGAGACTTGTTTTTAGGATTGTTTTATATAGGATTAACATATTTCAGTGTCTGATTGATTCGGGCTTAAAATTACAAAAAATGTACCAAGCACTGCGTATGTTTGATCTGGTTTATTTTAAGAACAAGCTTATGCCTGTCCTGCTTTATATCATTAATTCAAGTATATTTGTCTAACTTAAAAAACAACCAATAATGGCAAGTTTAAGTAAAGGAGATAAAGCTCCTGAATTTCAGGGGCTGAACCAAAATGCTGAATCCATTTCGTTAAATGGGTTCAAGGGGAAGAAGTTGATTTTGTACTTTTATCCGAAAGATAACACCCCGGGATGTACAGCTGAATCGTGTAATCTGAACGATAATTATCAATCCTGGCTTTCCAAAGGCTATGAAGTTGTTGGTGTTAGTCCGGATAGCGTTGCTTCGCATAAGAAGTTTGCCGATAAGTTTCAATTCGGGTTTAACCTGATTGCTGATCCGGAAACTGAAATCCTTCAGGCTTACGGTGTTTGGGCCGAAAAAAACATGTATGGCCGAAAGTATATGGGCGTTTTGCGCACCACATTTATAATCAATGAAGTTGGAATTATTGAAGATGTTTTCGAAAAAGTAGATACAAAAAACCACACCGATCAAATAATTAAAGCATTAGATATCAAGTAAAATGGCAAAAGAAGAAAAATCAAATCAGAACGCGGAAAAACTGAAGGCTCTACAGTTGACAATGGATAAAATCGAGAAAAGCTATGGTAAAGGCTCGATTATGAAATTAGGTGACCGGGTAGTTGAACTGGTACCCGCTATTTCTTCCGGATCAATCGGTTTAGACATTGCGATGGGCGTAGGAGGTTATCCAAAAGGAAGAATTATTGAAATTTACGGACCTGAATCCTCAGGTAAAACAACTCTTGCAATTCATGCGATTGCTGAAGCTCAAAAAGCAGGCGGAATCGCTGCTGTTATTGATGCCGAGCATGCATTTGATCCGGGTTACGCTGCCAAACTGGGAGTTGATATCAATGAGTTGTTGATTTCGCAACCTGATAACGGTGAACAGGCTTTGGAAATTGCCGATAACCTGATTCGTTCGGGTGCTGTGGATATCATCGTTATTGACTCCGTAGCTGCTTTGACTCCCAAGGCTGAAATTGAAGGAGAGATGGGTGACTCGAAAATGGGACTTCAGGCTCGTCTGATGTCGCAGGCTTTACGGAAGCTGACCGCCAATATTAATAAAACGAAAACCTGTGTGATTTTCATCAACCAGCTTCGTGAAAAAATCGGTGTCATGTTCGGTAATCCTGAAACTACAACCGGTGGAAATGCTTTGAAGTTTTATGCCTCAGTTCGTTTGGATATTCGTCGTATTGGTCAGATTAAAGATGGAGATGAAGCACAGGGAAACCATACCCGGGTGAAAGTCGTGAAAAACAAAGTCGCTCCGCCATTCAAAAAAGCTGAGTTCGATATTATGTATGGTGAAGGAATTTCAAAAACCGGCGAAATCATCGACCTGGGTGTTGAATTGAACATCATTAAGAAGAGCGGTTCATGGTTTAGTTATGGCGAAACCAAATTGGGCCAGGGACGTGAATCCGTTAAAGTGATTCTTCATGATAATCCGGAATTGGCTCTGGAACTGGAAGCGAAAATTTTGGAATTTGTTACGGCAGCAACACTGGCAAATTAAATAAAGTTTAATAATACAGTAATGTCCGGATTTAACAGCTGAGCTGTTTCATCCGGATTTTTTTTATACTATCTTTTGCGCCTCATTCTATGGATCTATTCAGAATGGGGGCGTATTTGTAATGAATTATAATCTGGCGGCCTGAAAAGCTTGTATTTTGAAGGCTTCCGTTAAATGTTGGGTTATGAAAGTTTTAAAGTTTGGAGGTACTTCAGTAGGAAGTGCTGAAAATATTCAAGGGGTTAAGGAAATTCTGATGAGGCAGGACGATGATGTCATCGTTGTGGTGTCAGCGATGGGTGGAATTACCGACAAAATTTTGAGTGCAGCAAGAATGGCTGCGATTGGAACCGGCTACTTTCAGGCTGAATTGACGGAAATCAGCACGTGTCACTTTGAAGCCATTGAAAAATTGTTTGAAGGTGCAAGACAGTCGGAGGTCAAAGAGAAAGTTCAGGTAATGATTGAAGAACTGGAACGCATTGTTCACGGGGTTTCACTCATTGGCGAATTGACTCCCAAAACGCTGGATAAAGTTGGCGGCTTTGGCGAACGCTTATCTTCACTTATCATTTCTGAATACATTCCTTTAGCTCAATGGTTCGACTCCAGTAAACTAATCCTGACGAACAGCGATTTTGGCAAAGCCCTCGTCAATTTTAAACAGACCAATCAGCTTATCCGGTCGACTTTCGATTCATTCTCCGGAATAGCAATTCTTCCGGGTTTTATTTCGAGCAACGAGGCCGGTGAATACACTACGCTTGGGCGCGGAGGTTCAGATTATACCGGTGCTATTCTGGCTGCCGCTCTGGATGTGTCATCGCTCGAAATCTGGACTGATGTGAATGGTTTTATGACAGCCGATCCGCGTGTGATCAGCAAAGCATATACCATCAAAACACTCAGCTATTCAGAAGCGATGGAACTTTCGTATTTTGGTGCCAAAGTGATTTATCCGCCTACTATTTTACCGGTTTACCAGAAAGGTATTCCTGTCCGGATAAAAAATTCCATGAATCCGGATGCCGAAGGAACTTTGATTACGAAAAGCAAACTCAACGGAAAAGATTTACCAATTAAAGGGATCTCTTCCATTTCAAATATTACGCTGATTACCATTCAGGGATTGGGAATGGTTGGCGTCACCGGTATTTCAGCACGCCTGTTTGGTGCATTGGCTCGTCAAAACATCAATGTAATTCTGATTTCTCAGGCTTCTTCTGAAAATTCAATCAGCTTTGCCATCGATTCGGCAAGTTCCGCTAAGGCTGAATCTGCCATCAGGCTGGAGTTCGATCGTGAAATTTTGCACGACCAGATCAATAAAATTACCATCGAGGAGAACCTGGCCATTGTGGCCATCGTTGGCGAAAACATGAAACATGCCAGTGGTGTTGCCGGGAAACTGTTCAATACCATTGGGAAAAACGGGATCAACATCATTGCCATTGCGCAGGGTGCTTCTGAGCTGAACATTTCCTGGGTAGTGAAAGTTTCCGATTTACGCAAAACCCTGAATGTCGTTCACGAATCCTTTTTCCTTTCTGAAAATGTTGAACTGAATGTGTTTTTGCTCGGAATCGGTTTGGTTGGTGGAAATCTGCTCAAACAAATCAAACAACAGCAACCTAAGCTCCTGAAGGAAAAACACCTTAGGATTAAACTCGCAGGTGTTGCCAATTCCAAAAAGATGCTTTTCAGCCGCGAAGGTATTGATATCGCTGATTTCCGTGAAAAGTTAATGGAAGAAGGACAGGTATCAGGTTTGGACGCATTTAAAAACGAAATCATCAGGCTGAATATGTATAATTCCATTTTTGTGGATTGTACGGCCAACGATCAGGCGGCCGGTTTGTATTCCGAATTACTGAATTCCAATGTATCTATAGTAACTGCCAACAAGGTTGCAGCTTCTTCGGATTACGAGAATTATTCACATCTTAAAAAAACAGCCAAACGAAAAGGAGTCAAATTTCTGTTCGAAACAAACGTTGGCGCCGGTTTGCCAATTATTACCACTTTGAACGATTTAGTCAATTCAGGCGATACCATTCTGAAAATTGAAGCGGTACTTTCCGGAACTCTGAACTTCATCTTTAATACGATCAGCGAAACGGTTATGTTGAGCGAAACTATCCGGATGGCAAAGGATGAGGGTTATGCCGAGCCTGATCCGCGCATCGACCTGAGCGGCGTAGATGTTGCCCGCAAACTGTTGATTCTGGTTCGGGAATCGGGATACCAGTTCGAGATGAAAGATATTCGGATCAACACATTTATTCCTGAAAAATATTTCAAAGGAAGTGTGGATGATTTCTGGAAGAATATGCCAGATATGGACGCTGAATTTGAAGCTAACCGGAAAAAACTGGAAGATGATGGACGTTACATGCGGTTTGTGGCCAAGTTCGAAAATGGCCAAGCTGAAATTGGACTTCAGGAGCTGGAAGCTGGTCATCCGTTTACCGATCTTCAGGGCTCTAACAACCTGGTGATGTTCACCACCGAACGTTATCACGAGTTCCCGATGATTATCAAAGGATACGGAGCCGGAGCTGTCGTAACTGCAGCTGGTGTATTTGCTGATATTATCCGTGTATCTAATATTTGACGGAAATACTCATCAGTGAAATTTTGTTGCAGGTAAGAAATTGGATTTATTAATTTTCACACCATTTGTTGATTGGTACTCTTGACTATGAAAGATTTAATGAATATTATGAATTTCGTTGTCATTCTAATCTGAACCTTCAGGAAATATAAGTGTTCATTGATCTGTCAAAGCATTCATTAATTATTGTCATTAGTTTCACATCATTTATTGAATACAATAATATCATGAATGACCACTCTTGGAATTTGAAACTTGAAACTTTTTTATGAAATATATAATTGTATTGGGAGATGGAATGGCCGATGAGCCATTAGCGGATTATGGCGATAAAACTCCGCTTCAGATGGCTGATAAACCTGTCATTGACAGTCTGGCGAAAAAAGGAAGGACAGGTCTTTTGAATACTGTTCCTGAAGACATGCATCCGGGAAGCGAAATCGCCAATATGTCAGTTTTAGGTTATGATGTGCATCATGTTTTCGAAGGTCGTGGTGTGCTTGAGGCAGCCAGCATTGGGGTAACACTGGGAGAGAACGATATGGCTATGCGCTGTAACCTGATCTGCATTGAAAATGAGCATATCAAAAGCCACTCGGCCGGGCATATTTCGAATGTTGAAGCTTATGAGCTGATTGAATTTCTGAACAAAAAACTGGGCAACGAAATCATCCGGTTTTATCCGGGTGTTTCATACCGGCACCTGCTGGTCATTAAAGGAGGCATCAAGTACCTGAATTGTACTCCACCTCACGATGTTCCCGGAAAGCCTTTTCGTCCAAATTTGATACAGACAGAAAATCAGGAAGCAGCTGCAACTGCCAAATTGTTGAATTATCTGATTTTACGTTCTCAAGCTTTGCTGGCTGATCATCCCATCAACATCAAACGAAAAGAAGCCGGAAAAGATGTGGCCAGCAGCATTTGGCCATGGTCGCCGGGATACAGGCCACAAATGCCAACTTTAAAGGAATTGTTTGGTATCGAAAGATCTGCTGTTATTTCGGCTGTCGATCTCATTCAGGGAATTGGTATTTATGCCGGAATGGATGTGATCAAAGTGGAAGGCGCTACTGGTTTGTACGACACCAATTACGAAGGAAAAGCGCAGGCTACGATCGAAGCATTGAAGGATCATGATTTGGTCTATCTGCATGTGGAAGCCAGCGACGAGGCTGGTCACGAAGGTAATGTAGAGCTGAAAACTAAAACCATTTCGTACCTCGATCAGAGGATCGTGAAATACCTGGTTGAAGAAATAGAAAAGATGGATGAACCGGTTACGATCGCTGTTTTACCTGATCATCCAACACCTTGTGCAACAAAAATTCATACGAGAGCTGCTGTGCCGTTTCTCATTTACCGGCCGGGCGAAACACCTGATAATGCTCAGTTCTACGACGAATTTGAAGTCACAAAAGGCTCTTATGGAGTACTGAAAGGTGATCAGTTTATGAAAGAACTACTGCGTTAAAATTATCAATTAACTAATAATTATTTAAAGTTGAGAATGAAAAGTAAATCATATGATTATTATTTTTATACCTTGAACTTTGAATTACTACCATGAAATATTTCAGCACAAATAAATCAATTCCTTCAGTTTCGCTGATGGAAGCAGTAACCAAAGGATTAGCAAGCGATAACGGCTTGTTTATGCCTGAAAAGATTGAAGAGTTCCATCCTGATTTCTTCAAGAATATACATCGGATGAGTTTTCAGGAAATTTCGTTCGAAGTTGCCAAAAAGTTCTTCGGAGAGGATATTCCTGATCAAATATTAAAAAATATTGTTTACGACACTCTTAGCTTTGATTGTCCTGTTATTCAGGTGAATAAAAATATTTATTCGCTTGAATTGTTTCATGGGCCAACCATGGCATTTAAAGATGTTGGCGGTCGGTTTATGGCCCGTTTGCTTGGATATTTCCTTCAGGGTTTTAAAAAGGAAGTCAACGTTTTGGTTGCCACTTCCGGAGATACAGGAAGCGCCGTGGCCAATGGATTTTACAAAGTTCCCGGGATTAAGGTTTATGTGCTTTACCCTAAAGGACTGGTGAGCGATATTCAGGAAAAGCAGTTTACAACGCTTGGAAATAACATTACTTCGCTCGAAATAGACGGTACTTTTGACGATTGTCAGAGACTTGTCAAGTCAGCTTTTCTCGACAAAGAGTTGAATAAAGCTTTGGTTTTGACTTCTGCCAATTCAATCAATGTGGCGCGTTTTCTCCCGCAGGCATTTTATTATTTTAATGCCTACGCCCGTTTGCGCGAAGCCGGAATCACAGACGATCTTGTCTTTTCGGTGCCCAGTGGTAATTTCGGGAACCTGACTGCCGGATTGTTTGCCAAATTTATGGGCTTGCCCGTAAAGCGTTTTATTGCTGGCAACAACGAAAATGATATCGTTTACAAATACCTGAAAACAGGAAAATATAACCCACGTGCATCGGTTGCTACCATTGCCAATGCAATGGACGTGGGTGATCCAAGTAACTTTGCCCGTATCCTGGAATTATACAATCATTCGCATAAGGACATTTCGGCTGACACTGTTGGTTACCGTTATTCTGACGACGAAATTCGTGAAACGATGAAACAGGTTTTCGAAGATGACAAGTATATGGTTGATCCGCACGGAGCTGTGGGTTACAGGGCCTTGAAAGCTGATTTGAAAGCTGGTGAGGTTGGTGTTTTTCTTGAAACGGCACATCCTGCCAAGTTCACCGAAACCGTTGAAGGAGTATTGGGGAAAGGAACAGTAATTCTTCCTGAAAAACTGGCGGCCTTTATGAAAGGTGAAAAACTTTCAATCGAACTCCGTACTGATTTCGATGATTTTAAACATTTCTTACTGAATGAACAATCTCGGAACCTTGGGGCAAGCCCGCGAGGTATCAAAAAAACTAACGGACAAGGCAAAATCAGAACCGACCCAAAGGTGGGGGTATTAAACCAAAAAGAGAATAAATAAGATTTTACCATTCCCAAAAGCCGTTTCGGAACCAATCTGAAACGGCTTTTTTTTGTCTTCAGTGGATGATTGTATTTGCCAGTACCCTTATTTTTCAATCGATTGGTAAATTCTTACATAATCGACTTCGTAACGGATCGGGAATGTGCTTGTTTCCGGATTTCCTCCATTTCCACCAATGGCCAGGTTCAGTAGCAGATACTGAGGTTTTGTAAACGGGTTGCTTCCATCTGGATTGATTGTTTCACTGAGTGGGGTAGTATTCAATAAAACATCATCCAGATATAGCATGATCGATTCCGGAGTCCAGTCCATGCGCCAGATATGGAATTTTTTGGCCCAGTCAGGATCAGCTGTTTTAAATTCTGAAAAGGGTGTTTTTTTGGATTGCCATTTAGCCACATATTTCTGATTGGTTCCCCAGGCTACATTCGCTAAAATTGTTGGTGTGTCGTTAATTCTGTAAAATTCCATCAGATCAATTTCTCCGTTCAAAGGCCATGAATTTTCCAATCCAAGAGTCCAGATGGCTGGCCATGATCCCATTGTTGTATCTATTCTGGCCCTAACTTCGAACCGTCCGTAAAGCCATTGTTTCAGCCCGCGGGTGTTGATGCTTGACGAGGTGTATCGCGCAAATTCCCGGTTCGTTTTCCAGCTCTGACTACCAGCCTGATAGTTCGGATTGGCTATTTTCTCATGGCGTCCTTCTATGATCAGGACTCCGTTGGCACAAATGGCATTGTTTTCCTGATACCATTGCAATTCTTCGTTGCGCACAAATCCTTTTTCGAATTTCCAATACTCCGGATTGAGCTTGCCGCAGTTTTCGAATTCTTCATTCCAAACCAGTTTCATACCTGGAATTTTCGGCGCAAAATTCGTATCCGGATTTCGTGGATTTGGGTTTTGAGCCATACTTGAACTGATGGTAAATCCCAAAATGATAGAAAGGAGCAAGTTTTTCATGCTTGGAAGTTTTAGTTAAAACCGATTATTATGTGAATTTTCGAAACCGGTGATTTTTATTTATGAAAAAGGATTCCGCTCCTTTCGAAACGAAATCCTTTTATATGAAATTTCTATATTCCGGACATGCAGAATTATTTGGCCGGAATGTTTTTTAGTGTTTCAAGCAGAAAATCCCAGAATTTGCTGACTGATTCTATGTTTACTTTTTCGTCGGGAGAGTGTGGAAAACGGATGGTTGGTCCGAAAGAAATCATATCCCAATTGGGATAAGTTCCACCCAAAATTCCGCATTCCAACCCGGCGTGAATCGCTTTGATTTCAGGAATACGACCAAATTTGGCCTGATAAATCTGTTGCATGGTTTTCAAAATAGGCGAATTCATATTCGGTTTCCATCCCGGATAACCGCCGGTAAAGCTTACTTTGGCCCCGGCTAGTGTAAATGCTGAGTCCATTCTGGACCCCAGTTCAGCTCTTGCCGAATCGACAGAACTGCGCATCAGGCATGAAATCTGAATTGTTTTCGTTTCTTGATCTGATTTTACAATGGCCAGATTGGTTGAAGTTTCAACAAGTCCGGGCATGCTGTCGCTCATGCGGATTACTCCGTTGGGACAAGCCACAATGGAGTGAGTCAGATTGGTCTGCGTTTTTTCGTCAATCAGCGATTCTGGCATCTCCGTTTTCGAGAGTTCGATTTTCAGCGTAGGTTCGGTTGCCGTCAGCTCGCGTTTGATAATCGTAGCAAGTCCTGCTACTAAGCCTACCAGTTTATCGGCATTTTCATACGGAACTGTAACAATAGCAAATGACTCGCGGGGAATGGCATTGCGCAGGTTTCCGCCATTGATTGAGGATAAACGTAAGCCACAAACTTTAGAAGCTTCTTTCAGTACACGAAAGAAAATTTTGTTCGCATTTCCACGTCCTAATGGAATGTCTAAACCTGAATGTCCACCTTTTAGTCCGGTAACATTCAGTTTAAAAGCGATCGACTCTGCAGGTACTGGAACTTCGCTGAAATTAAACTGAATATTGGCATCTTCGCCACCGGCACAGCCCACATACAATTCACCTTCGTCTTCCGAATCCATGTTGATTAGGATGTCACCTTTCAGAATGCCGCCTTTCAGACCGTTTGCTCCATCCATGCCCGTTTCCTCGGTAGCAGTAAAAATAGCTTCAACTGGTCCGTGAGCAATGTCTTTGGATGCCAATACAGCCATTGCTGCTGCAACTCCAATGCCGTTGTCGGCACCAAGCGTGGTTCCGTTGGATTTTACCCATTCACCGTCGACCATGGTTTCGATCGGATCTTTGGTGAAATCATGATCCTTATCGCTGTTTTTTTGCGGTACCATGTCGAGGTGCCCCTGAAGAATAACGCCTTTGCGTTTTTCCATTCCTGCAGTTGCCGGTTTGCGAATGATCACATTCCCGGATTCATCCTGAATGGTTTCCAATCCAAGACTTTTCCCAAAGTCGGCAACAAATTTCCGGATTTGTTCTTCGTGATTGGAAGGTCGTGGAATTTGTGTCAACTGGTAAAAATTTTCCCAAACTTCGATGGGAGTTAATTTTGAGATTTCGTTACTCATATAATTGTTTTTAGAATAAAATTCAATGGAAAAAGGCAGAAGCTAAAAGTACAATTAATCCATGGAGATTGTTCAGAGAAGAACCTTTTTAAAAACTGCATTCTTTAAAAACGGATGCTGGCACTGTATTTCATAACTTTAAAAGTTATTTAATACTAAGCTTCTATGTTCGGTTTTTCGAGTCCATATCCTTTTTTACGGTCCTCGGCTTTTAGCAGAAAAGCAAACCCGATGGCAAGAAACCCGAAAAAGGCAAATATTAACATCGGGATTGTATAATTGTATTGTGTAATAACCTGCTCTTTGCCATCTACCAATTTATTTATAGTTCCAGTGATACAATATTTATCCAACACAATACCGATAAGCAAAGGAACGCCCATCAAGCCCCAGTTTTGAACCCAGAATGTCATGGCGTAAGCTGTGCCCAGTTTACTTTCAGGAATGATCTTGGCAATTGATGGCCACATGGCTGATGGAACCATTGAAAAGGAAATGCCCAAAACCATTACTAATCCAATGGCTACAGGGAGGCTGTTTAATGAAGGTGCGGCGAATAATAAATGAACACAAACCAACAGAATGGAACCAATAATCATGATCGAGGCGCCTTTTCCTTTTTTGTCGAACAAGCTACCAAAAACCGGAGTTAGAAGTAATGCACTAAAGGGTAATAAGGCAGGAATATAACCAGCAAAAGAGTCTGAAATTCCAAATTTCTGGACAATCATATTGGTAGCAAACTTAATAAAAGGGAAGACTGCTGAATAAAATAAGACGCATAAAATGGTTATGTACCAAAACGCACGGTTTTTACCTATTTCTACAATATCCGAGAATTTAAACTCTTCATCGGTCATGCCGGCATCAGCATCTTCCTGATCCAATTTCCGATCCATAAAGATGAACAGGATAAAAATCAGCATTCCAATACCCAGTAAGAAAAGGGAAAGGATTACCGGTGCACTGATATCACCAGTCATTTTGATCAGAGGGATTGGTGTGAACATGGCTAAAGCAGTTCCGATACGACCTGTCGAAGTGTTTAATCCAATGGCCAATGCCATTTCTTTTCCACGAAACCAGCGCACGACTGCCTTGTTGGCCGCAATACCAAACATCTCGCTTCCTACTCCAAAAATGGCAAAACCAAATCCTGCTACTACTGCTGATTTAGCGGTTGGAGTAATCATTTGCCACGAACCGATGGTTAACTCGTACATGCCCTCCACGTGTCCCGAAATAGCCCAGTATTTAATAAATCCGCCAATCAGCATGATTCCAATAGCAAGTACTCCGGTGAACCGGACTCCCAGTTTGTCAAGGATCATTCCGCTGAAAACAAGCATCAGCAGAAATACGTTGAACCAGCCATAACCGCTTGTAAATAATCCATAGTCGGAAGCCGACCATGATAAACCAGCCTGTAAGCGTTCCTGCAAAGGTGCCATAGCATCCGTCAGGTAATACATACACATCATGGTAAATGATACCAGCCCAAGCATTATCCAACGTGCTGATTTCGAGTCGCGAAGTGATTTTTTATGTTCCTGCATTTTTAAGAGGTAAAATGGTTATTGAAATAAATTATTTTGATTTTCATCTAACTGACTTGTTACCGGAATTGGTCTCACCTGTGAATTGTGTTTAGTGAAAATCCACGAGGCAAGTGTGGTCAATGAAAGAATAATTTATGTAGGCTACCTGAAATATTATTATGTTATATTTATTGTTTCCATATTAAATTCTATTTTTTTTATCGTGTACTAATATATGTAGTAAGAATGAAATAATGGGCATAAGTTTTTCCCTTTAGTCGTAAATTTCTGAAAGGGTAATCGTTTTATCCTTATGTATTTATGATGGTATAAGTAAAAAGTAAATTTAGGGGTTTTGGTGGAAAATAAGACCATAAATCGTTTCCAATACTCAAAAAACAGATAGTTCAAGCTACACTTTAAAAACAGGACAAAAAAATCCCGGAAGCTTTGCTCCCGGGAAAATATTTTGCACAAACGTGATTGTATCCGTTTCTTATTTCTTTTCTGTTATGCTTTTAACCGCTCCGGTGCTTGGATGGAATTCCAGTTTATAACTTCCTTCGAGCAAACTCTCCGGAACTGGCGCAGTTGTTCCAAATTGGGCGATTGGAGCTCTTGCTCCGGCAAGTTCGGTGCTTCCATCCAAAATGCGGATCTCGGCGATGCCAGGCATCCGATAGTACAAACCGCTTTTGCCGGCTTCTAAATTGTCAGAAGTACTTAGTCCGTTTTGTTTTGCAGCCAGGGTTTCAGCTTTTATCACTTCAATAACGATTGGCCGTCCTGATAAATCAGATTTTGGTAATACGCCGCGGTCTTCGCTGAACCGGAAAAAAACTTCACCTTTCACTGTTTTTTGTCCGGGTATAAAATCGAAGCTGAATTCATAGGTTTGTCTGGAGGATTTCCCGATAAAAAGTGCCACATAATTTTCTTCCATTTCGCCAAGTTCTTTGGTCATTACTTCAAATGATTTACCATCAGGAAGTGGTTCGTCATTCTCATTGGTCAGCAGGGCAAAACGTGAATTTCTCAGGTTGAATATGGTTTCTGCTGCTTCTGCTGCTTTCTGATCCATATTCTTTGAAACCATTTTATATCTTTTAGCTGAGTCGGCCGGCGAATAAAAACTCCAGATTGACAAGTCAGTGAATTTAACCTGTTCATCCAGATTTTTGGTCAGGAATGATTGGGTTTGAATTCCGGATTCCTGTATTTTAACATCGGTGTTAATTCCTGCAAGAATTCCTGATTCGGTCAGGCTGACCATTTGTGCTGCCTGGCCTATGGCTTTATGAACCTGATCGGGATCCGGTTCACTGAATACTTCGATATGCATATCGTCCATATTCCATCGGTCGCTGCTGGTGGTCGGAACATTGTCGATTCCAAGCATTTTCTGGGCATACATGTAAAATGGGCCATTCACAAAGCGTTCGCGGGTGGCTTTTACGTGAACGCGGATACCTGTTTGTGGAAGTGAGTAGACTACCCCTTCAACAGAGCCGGTATTGTCTGCTTCTTTTTTCTTATCGTCTTTGTCTGACGCAAATAATGATCCTGCCAGGAAGATCATAGTTAGAAAGATTACTGATGTTTTCATGGTTGTATATTTAAAATTGTTTCCTTTTTATAACTGTAATTATTACTGAAATGTAAAGTTTGATTATTGTTTTACGGATTTCTTCCTCTGCTTAAAAACTCAAAAATAGCCAAAATATTATTCAAGCTGTAGAAAAGCTGATCCTATCTGATTTATAATATCCCCGGCGATGAGTGATTGTTGACTGTATTGGACAGCTGCGAAGTCCCCGGCCAGTCCGTGGAGGAAAACGCCGATTAATGCTGCTTCTTCCGGAGTATAGTTTTGTGCCAGCAACCCAAGGATGATTCCGGTCAGTACGTCGCCACTGCCAGCAGTTGCCATTCCCGGATTTCCGGTGCTGTTAAAGAAAACCCGTCCATCAGGAAACGTAATACAGGTATGTGCGCCTTTGCAAACGACAATGACTTTGTATTTTTCTGAAAACTGAAGCTGAATATGCAAGCGCTCAAATGAGTTGGCTGATGAACCGGCAAGACGCTCAAATTCCCTGGGATGCGGAGTCAGAATGGTATTTTCAGGAAGTAGTTGATACCAATCTTTATTTTGAGAAAGAATATTTAACCCATCGGCATCAATGATCAATTTGTTTGGTTTTGCATCGAGCAGCTTTTTGAAAGCATCCTGAGTTGTTGCTTTTTTATCGAGCCCCGGCCCAATTCCAACAGCCGAAAATGCTGAAATATCCGGAATCTGTGAAAAAACGGAATCTGATGGATCGATCGAAGTCATGGCTTCAGGAATTGAATTCTGAATAATTTCGTAACCCAAACGTGGAACATGACTTGTTAACAAGCCTACTCCTGCGCGCAAGCAAGCTTTTGAAGACAGAACCGATGCGCCCATTTTCCCATAACTCCCGGCAATAAGCAGAGCATGTCCAAAAGTGCCTTTGTGAGAATACTTGTCGCGCTTTTTAATCTTTCCTGAAATGAATTCTTTCGTCAGGAAATAATAGTTGCTTTCTGTCTGTTCAATAGCTTCCCAATTTAATCCAATGGGCAGAACTTCCCAATTTCCAACAATCTCATCGTTTTCAGGAAAAAGAAAACTCAGTTTTGGAAACTGAAAAGTGAGTGTCTGATTAGCCCTGACTATTCCTGAAAAATTATTTTGAGAATTATCTTCACCAAATAGTCCGCTCGGAATATCAATGGAAATGACCTTTGCTCCCGACTGATTTATTTTTTGGACAATTCCAAAGGCCAATCCGGACAATGGTTTGTTTAATCCGGAACCGAAAAGTCCGTCTATTACAATGGCTTCAGCAGGAATTGATGGAATTGAATCTTCCGAATCAATTCTTTTCAAAAGAACCTTATTTTGTTCTTCAAGACGCTTCCAGTTGATGGCCGGATCGCCTTTTAAATCGTGGCCCAAACAAGTCAGATAAACGGTGCAGCTGAAATTGCAAAAGGCCAGCATTCGGGCAACGGCCAACGCATCACCTCCATTATTTCCCGGTCCGGCAAAAAAACAGAACGGCTGATTGTTTCCAAAATGATTAATGATCCAGTTCGCCACTTGAGTTGAAGCTCTTTCCATGAGAGCTATAGAGGAAATGGGTTCCATCTGCGTTGTTAACCGGTCAATTTCGGCGATTTGCGTGGTTGCGAATATTTTCATTCAGCTGTATTTTACCGGGATAAGTTGGTTTAGGTTTTTAATAAATTGATCGAAAATACAAAAAAAAATACTGATTTCGGCAGAGACCCAATGTGTCTGGGGGCACAAATTGATATTGCTGACTTTTTACCAGTTATAAAAACTAAAAGATAATTACATTTGCATTCAATTTCTAATTAATACAAAGAATTTTGGCTAAAAATAACAACACTGCCTTCTTCGGGCACCCGGTAGGGTTATCGTCATTGTTTGCCACTGAGATGTGGGAAAGGTTTAGTTACTATGGGATGAGGGCTTTGCTGGTGCTCTTTTTAACAGCAACATATGCCAATGGTGGATTTGAAATGGCCGAGCTGGATGCCTTTACCATATATGGTATATTCACAGGACTGGTTTATGTGACACCAATCATAGGAGGTGTGCTTGCTGACAAAATACTTGGACAACGAAAAACAATATACATTGGTGGAATAACCATGGCCATTGGTCAGTTTTTGCTGGCAACCAGTGCCATGCCCAACGAAGGAAGCATTGCTTCCCGTCATACGATCTTTTTTGCCGGGCTGGGAATTCTTATTCTTGGAAATGGTTTCTTTAAACCCAATGTCTCCACCATGGTGGGTGAATTGTACGACAACAACGACCCGCGCAAAGACGGTGGTTTTACGATATTTTACATGGGCATCAACCTTGGAGCGTTTTTCTCCCCGCTTGTTGCCGGATATCTAGGAGAACAAATTGCCTGGCAATATGGATTTTTCTCAGCCGGTATCGGTATGTTAATAGGAACCACCTGGTTCTTTTTTCGCAGCCATACCCTTGGAAATATCGGAATGCCACCTAAAGCAAAAGCAGAAAGCACACGTTTGGCACTGAAGGACTGGTGGAGTATTTTATTTTATGCTGTTGGAATTGTAGTTCTCATTTGGGTATTTATTCTTGGCTGGAGCTCAATTTCAGAAACATTACGCAGCTGGTTAATCTATATGGCTGCTATTGGTGGCGTTGGTTATTTAGTGCTAAGTATTTTCAGGGGAACCACTGGAAAAACAGAATGGAGTCGTGTAGCGGTTATTTTAGTGCTGGCCGTTTTTAATATTTTCTTTTGGAGTGGTTTCGAACAAGCAGGAACGACCTTTACCATTTTTGCCAAAGAAAACACCCAGCGCATGATTGGTAGCTGGGAAATACCAGCGACCTGGTTTCAGAGCGTCAATGCTATTTTTATCGTGGTCTTTGCTCCACTTTTCAGTGTATTGTGGCTTCAACTCAACAAGAAAAAAATCAATCCCAATACTCCAATGAAATTTGCATGGGGAATGATCCTGCTTAGTCTTGGATTTGTAGTGATGGCTATTGCCTACACCAGATCAACAACTGGCTCGGCTGATGGCTCGATTTTATTGGTCAGCCCACTTTGGTTGGTTTTTGTGTTTATGCTTCACACTTTTGGCGAACTGTGTTTGTCCCCGATCGGACTTTCAATGGTAACCAAACTTTCACCCCCAAAACTCGTTTCAACCATGATGGGCGTCTGGATGGGATCATTTGCTGCCGGTAATTTTGTGGCTTCACAGATGAAGGCCATTTCTATCCATCTACAAGCAGCACTTGGTCAGGAAGTTCAGGTGTTCTGGTTGATTGCCATTCAATCTTCGATTATTGCAGTCATTCTGGTCGTGCTTTCGCCTTGGCTAAAACGTATGATGAAAGGTATTAAATAGGGTAATCTCAATAATATATCCGGCCCGGGCAAGTTGTCCGGGCTTTTTTATTTGACAGAAATCAATGATAAGTTTATATTCATGAGGAAACTCCTGAAGCATAATTGCTTGCCAGCCCCAATCCAAATTTCCCCTTATTCTCTAATTCAAAACCCTCGCAGGCCAAGCGCCAAAAATACACCTTTTACTTATTTTTTAATTGTGCTATATTAGTCCCCTGAAATGTCAATTGATCCGAAAATACTACCACTGGAAAATTTGTGTTTTTATCATTTTAATTACCTGATGGATGACATATCATTGTAAAAAATAACCAAAACAAGATCAATTATGCTACTAAACAAACATCCAAAAGGATTAATGATCCTCTTTTTTACCGAAATGTGGGAACGTTTTGGCTATTATCTGATGCTCGGTATTTTTACTTTATACATGATTGCACCAGAGACAGCCAAGTTTGCAGGTTTAGGATTAAGCAATATGCAGGCGGCCGATATTTATGGAAGCTATCTGGCAATGGTATATCTCACCCCATTTTTCGGCGGTCTGATTGCAGACCGGTTTCTGGGTTACCGCAAGTCTATATACATTGGTGGGTTTTTAATGGCGGCAGGTTACATTGGCCTTTCCATCCCGGACAGTGTGATGACATTTTACATTTCACTGCTGCTCATCATTCTGGGAAACGGTATGTTTAAACCCAATGTATCGGTTTTATTGGGTAAGTTATACGAAAAACCCGAATACGTACATTTAAAAGATTCGGGGTACAATATTTTTTACATGGGCATTAATATTGGTGCTTTCGTCTGTAATTTTGTTGCTGCCTGGTTGCGCCTTACCTATGGATGGGGTTGGGCATTTGCTGCTGCAGGTATTGGAATGCTTGTAGGTATGGTGTGGTTTGCGTTTGGCAACATGTGGGTTCCTGAAATTAAGGAAGCCGACAAAATTTCACCAAAACGGGCGGGTGATTTATCTCTTGGAAAAATATTCGCTGTCTTATTTTTACCAGCTTTTGCTGCAGCTACTCTCGGTTGGTTTATTCCTGACAATATTTTCGGATCAGACTCGAACGATGCATTTATATTTTTCTGTTTGCCAGTTCTGTTATTCTTTTACAATACATGGAGAACAGCCGATAAACATGAGAAAGCACCCATTGCAGCCTTACTTTCTATTTTTGGAGTGGTTATCATTTTCTGGGCTGTATTTCATCAAAACGGATCGGCTTTAACCTATTGGGCAAAAAATAATACCAGTCGTGAAGTCGGCCCCAAAATGGAACAGGTAATGAATACGATTGCCAGTACTGAAGAAGTATCTACTGTGCCTAGAGAAATCCGCTTGGTTGGAGTACACGGTGAAGAGTTGGGTACGAAAACAGGACCAAGTTATTACTTTGACAATTATACCAAAGAGCTGCCTGCAGGTAATCTGGAAGGAAAGCCCCGGGACCTGACTGAAAGTGAATGGGAAAAAGTCCCGGAAAGTTCTTTAGATCAATACGGGAAGTTGGTTTTGTGGCCAACCGAACTGCAGGCTTCCATTAATCCTTTCTTTGTGGTTATCCTTACCCCGTTGGTCGTCGCATTCTTCATTTTTTTAGGAAGCAGGAAAAAGGAACCATCAACACCCGGAAAAATTGCCTGGGGTATGTTGATATCGGCTGTCTCCTGGCTGGCCATGGTCGCGGCAGCAATTGCATCAGGTAATGGATTGGATAAAGCATCTGTTGGATGGCTGTTCGGGGTATATGGGGTGATAACCGTTGGTGAATTGTGTCTGAGCCCCATGGGTTTATCACTGGTTTCGAAATTGGCGCCCAAACGACTTGCTGCCTTAATGATGGGAGGTTGGTTTCTCTCGACTGCAATCGGGAATAAACTGTCAGGTGTTTTATCGGGTATGTGGGATTTGTTTGAGAAAAAGTCCAATTATTTTCTCACCAACGCACTTCTGACAGCTGGGGCTTTCTTAATTATTTTACTATTGCTTCCCTGGCTAAGACGGGTTTATAATGAAAATGTTCCCCATTAACAACAGGTAATTTCAACTCATTGTTGTTGTTCAGATTCTTGTACTAAAAAAGTTTTAACCCAATCGATAAAAAATATACTTTTGAAAAACTCACATAAGCTACCTGATTTTATCAAACAACGAAATTTAAATTATGCAGGCAAGATTTCTAATTAACCGGTTATGTTTTGCTCTTTTGATTCTGCTTGCATCGTGTACCGTAAAAACGGTCAAAGAAGTATCCCCGAAATTTCAGCCTTTTTTCGAAGAATATGGTGTTCGTGGTTGCTTTTTGTTATACGATGTAAAAAATGATTTGTATCAGATTTACAATTCAACACGCTGTGAGCAAGGTTTTTTACCTGCTTCGACGTTTAAAATCCTGAATGCCCTTATTGGTCTGGAAACCGGAGTGATAACCGATGAAAATATGGTGATTCCTTGGGATGGAGTTGTACGAACGGTTGAAGAATGGAATAAAGATCATTCACTTGCAACAGCTATTCCATATTCAGTCGTTCCGTATTTTCAGGAGGTGGCCCGAAGAATTGGTCCTGAACGGATGAAAGAATATGTTGACGATACGGATTATGGCCACATGGATATTACCAAAGTGAACATCGATCGTTTCTGGCTTTGGGGCGATTCGCGGATTACTCCATGGGAACAGATGAATTTTCTCCTTCATTTTTACACGAATAAATTGCCCTTTGATCAGGGAAACATTGATCTGGTTAAAAAGCTGATTATTCTGAAACAGACTGATAAATGGATTTTCAGGGGAAAAACCGGAATGACTATTCAGGATGGAAAAAATATTGGCTGGCTGGTTGGGTACCTGGAAGAAAACGGAAATGTATGGCTTTACGTTTGCAACATGGAATCAGGAACTGATAATACTGAAAAATTCAAGGAAAGCCGCCGTGGAATTACTGAAAAAATCTTTAAGTCAATGGGTTTGATGGAAGAATGAGTAATCGTAAGGCCACGAGATCTCGTGGCCTTACAACAAACCTTTTATCGTTTCACTTCAACCAGCGCTCCGTCAATAATTTGAACAACAACATCTTCATCCAACAGAGTGGTTATGTCTCCCAGATTGGTGGCATCACCTTCGGCCACTTTCCGGAGTATCCTACGCATAATCTTTCCTGAACGTGTTTTCGGCAATCCCGGAACCAGCTGAATCAGGTCCGGGCGTGCAAAAGGACCAATCATATTGGTAACCGCCATCTTTATACTTTTCCGGATTCCTTCTTCTCCGCCGGTTGAAAGTTCACCGCAAACCACAAAAGCATAAATTCCCTGTCCTTTGATCGCGTGCGGATAGCCCACCACTGCCGATTCGTTCACCAATGGATGTGCATTAATTGCATTTTCAATTTCAGCAGTTCCAAGCCTGTGACCTGAAACATTAATCACATCGTCGACACGGCCCAGAATGCGATAATAGCCGTCTTCGTCGCGTTGTGCCCCATCGCCTGTAAAATACAGATTTTTGAAAGTTGAAAAATAAGTTTGCCTGAAACGGTCGTGGTCGCCCCAGATGGTGCGTGCCATTCCCGGCCATGGGAACTTTATGCAAAGATTGCCTTTTACACTGTTGCCACTCATTTCCTTGTTGTCTCCATTCATAATGACGGGTTGAACTCCGGGTAATGGCAGTGTCGCGAAAGAGGGTTTGGTCGGGATAACTCCGGGAATAGGACTGATCATCACTCCGCCGGTTTCAGTTTGCCACCAGGTGTCCACTATCGGGCAGCGGTTTCGTCCAATGTGGTCGTGATACCAGTGCCAGGCTTCTTCGTTGATGGGTTCTCCGACTGTTCCCAAAACTTTGAGCGATGATAAATCCTTGTTGGAAATGTGCTCCATTCCGAGGGCAAGCAGCGAGCGGATGGCTGTGGGTGCCGTGTAAAACTGATTGACCTGATGTTTGTCTATCACATCCCAGAATCGACCGGCATCCGGCCAGGTCGGAATACCTTCGAACATCAGTGTCTTTGCCCCGTTCAGCAGTGGTCCGTAAACAATGTACGAATGACCGGTGATCCATCCAATATCGGCTGTACAGAAATAGATGTCGCCGGCATTGTATTGAAATACATTCAGGAAGGTATAAGCTGTGTAAACCATATACCCACCAATCGTGTGCACAATTCCCTTGGGTTTGCCGGTTGATCCGGAGGTGTATAAGATAAACAGATTATCTTCAGCATCCATTTCTTCCGCCGGGCATTCTTCCGATTGGCCATCAATGGCTTTGTGCCACCAGATGTCGCGACCCACAACCATGTTTATATTCGATTTGGTTCGTTTATATACCACAACGGTTTCGACAGACGGACAGCTATTCAACGCTTCGTCAACAATATCTTTGAGCGGCGTAATTTTTTCTCCCCGGAAACCACCATCTGCTGTCAGAACTACTTTGGCTTCCGCATCGATAATACGGTCGGCCAGCGCATTGGCCGAGAACCCGGCAAACACGACCGAATGAATGGCGCCGATACGGGCACAGGCCAGCATCGCTATGGTTAACTCCGGAACCATTGGCATGTAAATAGCCACACGGTCGCCTTTGCGAACATTGAGTCTTTTTAGTGTATTGGCGAACTTGTTAACTTCCCGGTATAATTCGGAATAAGTTAAAATTCGGGTTTGTTCTGTCGGATCATTCGGTTCCCAGATAATGGCCGGCTGGTCTCCAATTGTATAGAGATTTCGTTCAAAAATATTTTCTGTAATATTTAGTTTCCCTCCGGAATACCATTTGATGGAGGGACTTTCAAAGTCCCATTCCAGAACTTTGTCGCAGCGTTTGTGCCAGTAGAAACCTTCAGCAACTTCAGCCCAAAAGGCTTCGGGATTGGCAATGCTTTTCTGATACTCGTGGATGTAACCGCCCAGACTGTGAATTTTTGAAGTCATCGTTGATCTGAATTTAGGTTAAAAAAAAGGATCTGTTCGTCTGAAAATTTAGTATAGTTAACAAGTTAAATGAGATTTGGTTGTCAGAAATCAGGTTCTATTTCGGTGTGAAATAAACTAAAGATGAACTGCTTTAAATTAGATCCGGAGTGAGGATTATAATTTGGATCTGATTTTTTTTAGACTTTTGGTTAAACAATTTGGTATCTTCAAGGTTCCGTTCATATGTGAATATGAACATTAAACGATGCAGGATAAAACATAAGAAATATGAAGACATTTGATCATACAAAACCGGTTTTAGTTACCGGAGGTACCGGATATATGGCTTCCTGGATAGTCAAATTATTACTTGACGAGGGAAGAGAAGTTCGAACAACAGTCAGAAACCTTGCACAAAAAGACAAGTATGCACATTTGACTAAAATCGCTGCTCAGGGCAAAGGAAAACTTCAGTTTTTCGAAGCTGATTTACTCCACTCCGGAAGTTTTTCGGAGGCTATGGATGGATGTGAACTGGTTATTCACACTGCTTCCCCATTTAAGATTTCAGGAGTAAAAAATGTACAAAAAGAATTGCTTGAACCTGCCTTGGAAGGAACGAAAAATGTACTGGAATCGGCGAATAAAACGAAAAGTGTAACCCGGGTCGTGCTGACCTCCAGTGTGGCAGCCGTTTATGGCGATGCTATTGATATGGAAAAAACCGAAAAGGGTATTTTTACTGAAAAGCACTGGAATTTTTCGAGTTCGGCCGATCATCAGCCGTATTCCTATTCGAAAACACTGGCCGAAAAGTTCGCCTGGGATTTGGCCGGTCAACAAAATCGCTGGGATCTTCTGGTCATAAATCCCGGATTTATTATGGGGCCTTCACTCACCAAGCGAACAGATTCAACAAGTATTGACATCATGATTCAAATGGCTGAAGGTAAATTCAAAACCGGTGTGCCTTCCGGCGAAATGGCCTTTGTGGATGTTCGTGATGTGGCCCGGGCACATATTCTGGCAGGATATTCTTCAACGGCCTCAGGTCGTCATATTTGTGTCAGCGCTCATAAAAACTTTTTGGATCTGGCGAATGCAATCAGATCTAAATATCCACAATATCCGCTTCCCACGAAGTTTGTACCCAAATGGCTGTTTTGGCTGATTGCCCCCATTGCGGGGTTTTCGCGTAAATATGTGAAACTGAATGTTGGAATCGATCTGAAAATGGACAATAGTTATATTCAAAAAGATTTATCGCTGGATTTTATCCCTTTTGAGAAAACCATAACCGATCATTTTGAACAGTTATTAGCCGATGGAATTGTTAAAAAATTATAGTATGGAACGAGTTGCAAATGTAATAGGAGCCAGTGGATTGGTTGGACAACAGTTGGTTGCTCAATTACTTGAAAATCCTGAATTTAATACCATCCGGATTTTTGTCAGGAAGGCAAGTGGTTTTCGGCATCCTAAAATCGACGAACAAATCATTGATTTTGATCAACCTGAAAGTTGGAGCCATTTGGTGAAAGGTGATGTGTTATTTTCGACGCTGGGCACAGCCATCAAAACGGCCCGGACGAAAGAAAATCAATACCGTGTTGATTACACCTACCAATACGAATTTGCCCGGGCGGCTGCCGAAAATAGTGTTCCGGTTTATGTTCTGGTTTCATCGATGGGTGCAGATTCCAAATCTTCAGTTTTTTATTCCCGCATGAAAGGTGAACTGGAGGATGCCGTGGCAAAACTGAATTTCAGAAAATTGCTCATTTTCCGCCCTTCAATTCTGGATGGTAATCGTCAGGAGAAAAGGCCAGGAGAGAAGATCGGTTTGGTAATCAGTAGGCTTGTAACCCGGGTTATGCTGAAAAAATACAAACCAACACCAGTTTCAGTATTAGCCGGAAAAATGATTCTTCTGTCGCTCAGTCAAACCGCTGGATTTCTTCTGGTGGAAGGGACCGAGATCCTTCAGGCAAAAATAAAATAACTAATTCACTACTCGTGTCCAATTTTAAAGATCAGGATATTATTCAATGGTGTATCGAAAAACTGGCTGATGTATACGGCACTTCGGTTAGGTTAAACAATACGCGTTCGGTAGGAGGGGGTTGCATCAATCATGCCGTGAAAATCAGCTGTACTGCAGGTGATTTTTTCCTGAAGTGGAATGAATCGGCTCCTTCTGATCTGTTTCTGAAAGAGGCCGCCGGTCTGGCTGAAATGAGTTCGGCGGATAATCCATTTTTAATCATTCCTAATGTTATCTGGAGCAAGGAAGCCGACGAATGGCCCGGCTTGTTACTTATGGAATATTTATCTCCGGCAAAAACAACTTCCGGATTTGATGAACGCCTGGGCAGGGGAATTGCTCGGCTTCACCGCAAAACGGCTTCTGCATATGGTTTTCATTATCCGAATTATTGTGGTGCAACTCTTCAGGAGAACACATGGATCAGCAACTGGCCTGATTTTTTCGGTCAGCATCGAATTTGGGCTTTGGTTCAACAGATCAGCGGCTCGCGTGGAATGCCGTCCAATGAGCTCCGTATTTATGAACGACTGGTTGCCAAAATGCCACAATTGCTGTCGCATCAAACAGTTCCTTCGCTGATTCACGGCGATTTATGGTCTGGTAATTACATGTACACCGCTAATGGTCCGGCTTTGATCGATCCGGCCTGTTATTATGCCGATCGTGAAATGGAATTGGGAATGATGCAGTGGTTTGGTGGCTTTTCTACCCGGGTTTGGGGTGCATACCAGGAAGCATTTCCGCTTCCGGATGGCTGGCAGAAACGAATTCGTTTGTATCAACTCTATCATGTGTTAAATCACTATTTGCTGTTTGGCGGTTCGTATGGATGGCAGGCTCTTGAAATTGCGAAAGAATATCAACAATGAAGAAATCTAAACTAATCGGGTTTATCATTTTTGGCATTTCATGTGTATTCTGGGGATTAATTCTGGTTGTTCCGTGGCTTGGTTTTTCTGCCGGTCAAATTGTAATCCTGACGACGGGATTAGTCATCGCTGGTGAGATCACTTTCTACTTAAGTATTTTCTTAATTGGTAAGGAATTTCTCGTCAGAATAAAGAATAAATTTCGGAAAACAAAAAACAGATCTGAACCTTAAGTTTACAAAGCTGAGTCCACTTCGAAAAGCATGTTTAGCCACAAAGGCCCAAAGACAAAAAAAAACTGAAAAACCTGAGTTCGATTTAAAATTGTTTATACGATTATTGTATAATCGCCCCATCCCCAGCCCTTCCCCAATGAGGGAAGGGAGTTTCGGATGCTGAAGTTCTTATTTTTTTGTTCTTTAAAGAGTGTTTTTTTTTCTTCTATTTTTCTGATAATCAAACGAATAAAATCGAAATGATGGTGACCATTGAATCAAAAACGATGATTGCTGTTTTCGACCGACTTACAACTCCACAAACCGGTTTTTAATGGCATAAACCACCAACTGTGCCGTGTTTTTGCTTTCGCTTTTTTCGAGAATGTTTGCGCGGTGCTTGTCGACTGTTCGTTTGCTGATGAAAAGCTGATCGGCAATTTCTTGGTTGGATAATCCCTGACAGATTAAAATCAGGATTTCCATTTCACGTTCCGAAAGTTCAGCATGAAACTCTTTGCTTTTGGGTGAAGATTTTAGGCTGTTTACAAGATTTTGAAGCAGTTCGGTCGAAAAGAATGAACCACCGTCATAAACCACATCCAAAGCTGTTTTTACTTCTTTGATGTCGGAGTTTTTCAGAAGAAACCCTTTTACCCCGGCATTGACCATTTTATAATAATAATCTTCTTCACCATACATCGAAAGGGTAATTATTTTCAGATCAGGATACTTCTCGTGGGCAATGGTTGACGCTTCAACACCATCCATAACAGGCATGCTGATATCCATCAAAACCAGATCAGGAACATCCTTTTCCAGCAGGTCTAAAAATAGCTTCCCGTTGGCAGCTTCGCCGGTAACACGATAGTTTTCCATGTTATTCAATAATATTCGCAGACCATTCCGGAATAAGGTATGATCATCAACAAGAATTATTTTTCGTTTCAATTGATTACTCGCCATTCATCAGTACTTTAATGGTTACAAAAGTTCCTTTTTTAAGTTCACTTTCAATGTTGATTTCGCCTTTAAGCGAATTAATGCGTGAATAGATGTTCGAAAAACCCATTCCACTGGTGGCAGGTTGTTCAATCACCTTACTTACATCAAAACCTTTACCGTCGTCTTCATAAACGATGGTCAGGTAATCGTCCTCTTTGGTCAAAGATATGTCGATCTTTTTTGCTTTTGCATGTTTGATCGTATTATTTATCAACTCACAGACAACCCTGTACAGTACAACTTCTACGTTTGTATCAAAACGTTCATCTTTCAGGTTCGATTTCAGATTGATGCGGATTGTTTTGGTAACATTAATTTTGTTCGAAAAATTGTTTAGCGCCCGAAGCAATCCGAAGTTATTTAAAATATGTGGACTCAGATTGTCCGAAATTTCCTTCAGACTTTTGATCGCCTCGTTGATAACCAACTCCGTGTTTTCGACAATCTCGCGCGAAGCATCATCGTGTTTCATTTGTGCAAGCGATGAAACCGACATTTTCACGGTCGAAAGCAGCGGCCCCATCCCGTCGTGCAGATCTTTGGCGAATCGTTTGCGTTCTTTTTCTTCGGTTTGGATAATGGCATTCAGGAACATTTTTTCGGTAAGCCGACGCGAATCTTCAACCCGCTTCATGTATTTGAAAATCTTCTGAATCATAAATACACCAATGGCAAATGCCAGCGAAGTGATTACCCCCATCCAGACAAATATTTCGCGGTAATCCTGAGGTTCGATATCGGTTACATAAGGAAGAAATTCGACCAGACGCATGACAGCCATGAGGATGAATCCAAGAGTAAGCAACATCCACGAAAAATTAAATTTGGTTACCCGGGTAAGTTTTATAGCCACACCTACAGCAAAAAACTGGAGGACAATCGCTATCACGAATAATATTTTAAGTATCATCAGCTGAATTTTAGAATGTTCAAAGGTACATTCGGCGACGGCCATTTCAAACCGGTTTGACAGATAACACCCATGTTTTCCCTGAAATGTTGGTTTTATTGGTAGGATTATCCTGATCTCGTTCACTAAAATGCTGAAAAATGCAAAGCCAGTTGTATAAGCCAAATAAACTATCGATTACCTTTTAGTAAGTTATTACTTAAAAAACATACGAAAATGTAGGATGCTATTCGGCTATTTGAGTTATGTGTACAGTAGATCAGTGTGGTAGGTTTTGTGGTATGAGGATTGAAACAGGCCAGACAATAATTTTCAGATAGGGATTTTATAAAGGAATCGAATGTTGAATTAAACCGATACAGCTATGAAAATAATTATACCAGTTATCGATAATAACAAAGCAAAAAATAGTATAGCCGGAAGTTTTCATAATACGGATTATGCCTGCATTTATAACTGCAGTATGCTATCTTACGAATGGATAGCTACACAAAGTATAATCAAAAAGGAAAGCAATTTAAGTACTGAACTTAAACGCAACGGAATAAGCGTGGTAATCAGTAAGAATATGCCATTAATGGCACTTGGGTTTTTTACCGAAAGCGGGGTAACTGTTTATAAGGCTGAAAGTGAAAGCATTGAGGAAAATATTCAACTCTTTACAGCTAATCAGCTTCAGCCCTTAACCAATGCTACCGTACAAAATAGTTCTGATTGTGCAGGTTCCTGCAGTTCTTGTCACACCACTTGTAAATCATAAATTCGAATCATTATGGCACTGGGAAAATCTATCAATTTTGTCAAACAATTCATTCGCGATCAGGAGTTCAGGTCTGAATGCAACAAAAGTACGAAGCTTGATTTGTTAAGTAAACTCGATTTTACCGAATTGGAATTCGACGATGCCATCAATATGCAGCTGGTCAAATGCCAGTCGTATGAGGAGGCTGATCGTGTTCAGCAAGTAAAACTCTGGTTTGCATTTTTATAGTTAGGGCGAATAATATTTGTTGCCAATAAACAACATTAAATGATATAGTTATGATACTTCGCGATTTGGAAAAAGTACGGGTAATGCTCAAAGAGGCTACTGAATTAGACATTGCTTATGCGTACGACGATCTGGTTTTTCCGGATCATACAGCCTTTATTATTCAGTTTGATGACGATAATGAGAATAATTATTTCTGTTATTTTCATGAAGATTGTTTGCCCGATTCAGAAAGGGAAATCATGAATGATTTATCCCAAACGTTTAAAAAACACCGGAGTACCCTGGTTTCAAAAGGTTTGTTTAATCTGAATCAAAAAGGAGAAGAAGTAGAGATTAAATTTTTATAAATTAAAGATGTGAGGTTAAAATACTGTTTAATTTTATATTGAAACCACTTCGGGGTTCTCAAGTTGATTGTTTCATTTGACTCCGGTTTCCCCGGAGGTTATTCAAATTTAAGTCCTTCGGACTTTTGGTTCTTTACAACCTTGATAGGGTGTGATTTTAATAACAGTGGGTGTTAACCCACGGAAAATGAATGATATAATCCAACAACCCTGGGTTGAACTTTGATACATGTTGAATAAATCAAATTTAAACAGTTTTTAAGTGTGCCATTTCTTTTTTGAGAGCTATTGAAACAAGTACAACTTGACACTCCGGTTAGCTGTTGTGTTTTTCATTATTTTTTCTTTCGGTAGAGAAGTGATTTAATTTTACCTTTAAGCCAGATTATGCTGTTGAAACAAGGCGAAAGGAACAAGGTAAACGAGAACTGGCGTTCAACTTGTTTATGTTGTGATACTTGTGCGATTGAATTTGAGCATAATCGGTTTTCGTAGAATAAAACTGAATCCTTGATCTGTCGGCCCATGAATCCTTTTTTGAAGCAAGTTGCTAATTATCTCTATACGAATCACCGCCCGGAATTGAGCGAATATTGCCTTGTATTTCCGGGTAGGAGAGCGGGCGTTTTTTTTACGGCCTACCTGAACGAGTTGATTGAAAAGCCCATGCTTTCTCCTGAAATCATAACCATCAACGAATTAATTTCTTCGCTGACGGGTTTGCAACAGGCCGATCCGGTTTCTCTGGTACTAAAACTTCAGGAGGTTTACAGTAAAGAAACTGGTCATCAGGAACCCTTGGATGAATTTTTCTTTTGGGGTGAAATCCTGCTGGCCGATTTTGATGACATCGACAAATACCTTTTAAATGCCGACGATTTGTTCACAAATCTTTCGGATATAAAAGAACTCGAAAATCAATTTGATTATCTGAGCGAGGAACAGAAAAAAGCGATCGATGAATTTTGGGGTAATCTGGATAAAGTTCCTCATTCGTTCAATAAAGATAAGTTCATAGGTATCTGGATCAAACTGGCTGCGATTTACCATCGTTTTAAGGACGTTCTGAAGCAGAACAGTATTGCTTATTCCGGAATGATTTACCGAGAAGTGGCCGAAGCACTGAATGAAGATCAGGCAGCTGGACTTGATGCAAAAAAATATGTATTTATCGGGTTTAATGCGCTGAATAATTGTGAAAAAACAATTTTCAGGAAACTTGAAAAACAACACAAAGCCATGTTTTTCTGGGATTATGACGATTTTTACCTGAAGGATCCTGAGAATGAAGCCGGACGATTTCTACGAACCAACCTGGTATTATTTCCTGCACCAAAAGGTTTTGTTCCTGAAAATCAATTACCGGCCAGAGATCGGAAAATTACCATGGTATCAGTTCCCGGAAATATTACTCAGGCTCAGGCGATTAATCTTCCGCAGGTTTTGAATGATTTCGGGCTAAGTAAACGTTTCGACAATACTGCCTTTGTTTTGGCTGATGAAAATTTGCTGATTCCGGTCATTTCCTCCGTAGGAACCAGTTTTGAGGAAATCAACATTACCATGGGGTATCCGTTTGTGAATACTCCTGTTTATGGTTTTATTTCGCAGTTAATCAGTTTGCAGAAAAACATCCGGAAATCGTCGCGGTCATTGGTATTCTATTACAAACCAGTGGTTGCACTTCTGAATCATCAGTTTGTTGTTAATCCGGAAATCAAATTGTTTGTATCCGGAATTCACAAAAAGAATAAAGTTTATATTGATGCCAAAGAGCTTAATTTTAGCCTGTTTGTAACGAAGATATTTTCATGTCCTGAATCCTGGCTTAATATTCTTGATTATTTTCTGGATGTAATCAAAGAGCTTTCATTGAAATTTAACAGCACTGAAAATGAGCAGGTCAAGCTGGAGTCGGAGTATCTTTTCCAGGCTTTTCTGGCCATTCAACGATTGAAAGATACTTTGACCGATTTAAATGTTCCTGATTTTCCGGTTAAAATTTTATATCGTTTGCTCGATCAGAGTTTGCGGCGAATATCTATTCCGTTTGAGGGAGAACCGCTAACCGGTCTGCAAGTAATGGGTTTACTAGAAACCCGGTGTCTCGATTTCGAAAATCTGGTTTTGTTTTCGGCCAATGAAGGATTTTTGCCCCGGATTGCTGCCGGTCATTCGTTTGTCCCATATCATTTGAGAAAGGGGTTCGGAATGCCAACCTACGAAGACCGGGATGCCATGTACGCGTATTATTTTTACCGGCTCATTCAGCGAACCGAAAAAACAGTGATTGTGTACAATTCGATTACCGAAGGAGTTGCGTCATCCGAAAAAAGCAGGTTTTTGTATCAGCTTCTGTATGATTCTGAATTTGCGATTGAGGAGCTGAACCTGAGTTTCAACTTTAAGGGCACAACCAACGAGCCTATCCGGATTGAAGCCAACGAGTCGCATATTCAGAAGTTAATTTCGGGATATTCCACCCGGAATCTGAGTCCGAGCGCCATCAATACCTATCTGGAATGTAAACTGAAATTCTATTTTAAATACATCGCCCGAATCAAAGAAAAAGATGAGGTGAAGGAAGAAATTGATGCCGTGCTTTTCGGGAATCTTTTTCATTATGCCATCGAGATTTTATACCAACCGTTTGAAAACAAAACAGTAGAAGCATCAGCCCTGAAATTATTGCGGGCCGATAAACGAAGAATTGAAGCAGTTGTTCTTCAGGCTGTTGCTGTGAAATATTACCAGATGGATCCGTCAGAGTCGGCACGCCTGAAACTAAGCGGACAAAGTATTTTAATTGCGTCACATATACGCGACTATATCCACCAATTGCTGGAAAACGATATGCTGTTTGCTCCTTTTCAGGTGGAGAGCCTTGAAAAGGAATATTCAGCGGAATATCAGTTTAAGTCCGGAGAAAAGACAATCAATATTTGTGTTGGTGGGATTATTGACCGGATGGATCGTACGGCCGAAGGATTGCGGATTATCGATTACAAAACCGGAAGAAATTTAAAGCTTGATTTCAAAGAATGGTCGCATTTGGTTGACAGGAATTACGGACTTCGCCGGAAGGAAATTTTTCAGACTTTAATTTATTCTGATATTTTGAGCCGGACAGAAAATGCTGTTTCGATCTTTCCGATGATTTATAAACTCGATGATTTATTTGATGATGAGTTTGTTCCCAATGTGATCTATCAGAATGAAAAACTTATTTTTCAGCGCGTGGAATCCGAATTCAGATCGGTTTTTGCTGAAGTCCTTTCTGAAATGTTCAGCATTGGAAACATTTACGACCAGACCAAAGATTCGCAGAAATGCAGCTATTGCCCGTATAACAAGATTTGCAGAAGATAGAAGTGTTTAGTGTTCAGTCGCAGTTGGCAAGTGTCATTGATCGTCATTTATTTCATTAACAGTAAGACTGTTCTTTTTTATCATGTAAAGACGCACGGCCGTGCGTCTCTACCGTTACCTATTACCTGAAACTCGCAACCAGCAACCTTTTCAGTCTTTCAGCATATCCGGCCTCAAACGTTTGGTGCGTTCATATGCTTGCTTCTCCTGATACTCTTCGATTTTTTTATCGTTTCCGGAGAGTAAAATTTCAGGCACTTTCCATCCCTTGTAATCGGCTGGTCGGGTATAAACAGGAGGACTCAACAGGTTGTCCTGAAATGAATCGGTGAGTGCAGAGGTTTCATCAGACAAAACTCCTGGAATTAAGCGTACGACACTGTCAACAATTACTGCTGCAGCCAGTTCTCCGCCGGTCAGGACATAATCTCCAATCGATATTTCCATGGTAACCAAATGTTCCCTGATACGCTGGTCAATTCCTTTGTAATGTCCGCAAAGTATGATGATATTATTCAGGAGCGAAAGTTTGTTGGCCGTCTGTTGTGTAAGTTGAATGCCATCGGGACTGGTATAAATTACTTCATCATATTCCCTTTGTGATTTCAGGAAATTGATTGCACTTTCGATTGGCTGGATGGTCATCACCATGCCTGCACCTCCGCTAAATGCATAATCATCCGTTTTCCGGTGTTTATCTTCCGAGAAGTCCCGGATATTATGGATGTGTATTTCAACCAATCCTTTGTCCTGACCTCTTTTAATTATGGAATGTCTGAAAGGGCTTTCGAGTAACTCGGGAACAACCGTAAGAATATCGATGCGCATTTTATATATTTTTTGCAAAAGTAATAACCTGTCTTTAAAATTGGTCTTTATTGTTAGGTTAATCGTAAAAAGTTGCAGGTCAAATAACAAGTAATTTCATTATATCTGATTGTTTTACACTTTTATTGCTTAAAATCTTTGAGTATTAGCCAGTAATATATATTTTCGTAGACTGAAAGAAGACCTAATTCTCTGTTAATTACAATGTAATTTTATATTTGTTATGGAACCTAAAGATCTAAAAAACTCAGATGTTGAGTTAAGTGGTGCACTTGTTGAGCCAGAAACGGTTAATGATCAAGATGTTACTGAGGAATCTGTTGAGCAGACTGAAGTGACTGAAGTAGCTGAAGTTGAGAATACTATTGAAGATGTAGCAGGAAATTCTGTGAATGAAGTAGTTGAATCAACAAGTCAGGAAGCTGAAAAAGCTGAGATACCTGAAATTAATGAAATTGCAGCTGAGACTGTAATTGAAGAAGATGCTGTTGCTGAGGTAGTTGTTTCGGAAACTCAGGAATCTGAAGAAACAGTTATTCCTGAAGTTGATCAACCCGTAGCTGAATCAGTTGAGGAAAAGGTAGAGGTGACATCTGTTGCTGATATTGTTGAATCAGTAGTTCATCAAGCTGAAAAAGTGGTTGTTGCTGAAGTTAGCGAAGCCGTTGCCGAAACTGCGGAGGAAGTAGTTGCAGAAGAAGATCAATTAAAAGCATCGGAAGCCGAAGTTCTTCCAGTCGAAAAAGTGACTGAAGTTTCAGCGGATAAACCCGAGTTGAAGGACGAAAAACTTTTAAAAGAAAGTCGTCCGGTTGTTCAGCAGGTTGATTATGCGAGTCTAAATGAAGTTGAACTCATTAATTCTCTGCGTACTCTGCTCGAAAGTGAAAAATTCGAGAACATCAGAGATGATGTTGATGCGATAAAAATCAATTTCTTCCGTCGTTACAGAACAAATATTGAAGCCCAGAAAGCCGCATTTGTTGAAGCAGGTGGTAATCTTGATGAATTTAAAGCAGAACCCGATCCATACGAATTAGATCTTCGGAACCTGTTGAAACAATATCAGGATATAAGAAGCGAGCACAATAAGAAAATGGATGAGGATAAAGATTCTAATCTCCAGAAAAAATATGATATTATTGAAGAGATTAAAGCTCTGATTAATAACAAAGAATCGATTAATAAAACGTTCCATGAATTTCGTGATCTGCAAGACCGATGGAGAGATATTGGTCTTGTTCCGCAGGCGAAGCTTAAAGATCTTTGGGATACCTATCATCATCACGTCGAAAACTTTTATGACTTTATCAAAATCAATAAAGAGCTCCGTGACCTGGATCTGAAGAAAAATCTGGAAATAAAAATGGAAATCTGCGAAAAGGCAGAAGAGCTATTAGTTGAGCCTTCCATTATCAAGGCCTTCAATGTTTTACAGAAATACCACGAACAATGGCGCGAAGTTGGCCCTGTTCCACGCGATAAAAAAGATGAATTGTGGGAGCGTTTCAAAGCTGCAACCTCAATTATCAACAAAAAACATCAGGATTATTTTGAAGGACGGAAAACGGAACAGAAAAAGAATTTGGATGCTAAAATTGCCTTGTGCGAAAAAGTTGAAGAAATTTCTAACTCTGAAATCGTTGTCCATCGCGATTGGGACGAAAAATCAAAAGAACTGATTGAACTGCAGAAAATATGGAGAACAATTGGTTTTGCACCAAAAAAGGAGAACAACAAAATTTACGAACGTTTTCGGGTTGCTTCAGATATTTTCTTTGATCGGAAACGTGAATTTTACAATCAGAACAAGGAAGAACAGCAAAATAACCTTCAGTATAAAACCGATTTGTGTATCCAGGCAGAAGCTTTAAAAGACAGTACTGACTGGAAGAAAACTGCCGATGAATACATCAGTATTCAGAAATCGTGGAAGGAAATCGGACCGGTACCGCGTAAATATTCTGATGTTATCTGGAAGCGTTTCCGCGCTGCCTGCGATTATTTCTTCGAAAATAAAGCGAAACATTTTTCTTCAATCGATGGCGAACAAATTGAAAATTTAAGATTGAAAAAAGAACTTTTGGAAGAAGTGAAATTGTTCGTACTGACTGGTGATGATGACTCTGATCTGGATAAACTAAAAGATTTTCAGCGCCGTTTTACCGAAATAGGGCATGTTCCGTTTAAAGAAAAAGATGTTATTCAAAATGATTTCCGTGATGTGATTAACCATCATTTTGACGCTCTTCGGATTGACGATAAACGCAGAAACCTTATGAAATTCAAAAATAAGGTTGTCAGCAATACAGCAACCGGAAGAGGTCAGAATAAAATGCGTTTTGAACGTGAGAAATATATGTCAAAACTGAAACAGATGGAAACAGACCTGGCATTGCTCGATAACAACATTGGGTTTTTCGCCAACACAAAAAATGCAGAAAGCCTTATCGATGATTTAAATCAAAAGATAACCGATACGAAGGAAAAAATCGAATTTCTGAAAGAGAAAGTCAGAATCATGGATTCGATGGAAGATGATGAATAGCTTCATAAAAAACCCGCTTAAATGTAGCGGGTTTTTTGTTGTAAATCCTATGTTAAGTTTTTAAAATCGCGATAATCGATTGATTTTTTCTCCTGATAGCAGGAAATTAACTTGTATTTCGTTCACAATTTTTAAAAATTGTGAATTAAGCAGGCTTACATTTTTTAGCAGTACATTTTATTCATTAACTTTGCTCGCTTTTAAAAACAATTAAATTTAAAGTTTTGTCAGCAACCAGGTACATATTTGTAACAGGAGGCGTAACATCCTCACTGGGTAAAGGAATTTTAGCCGCATCATTAGCTAAATTGCTTCAGGCCAGAGGTTATTCTGTTACAATTCAGAAATTAGATCCTTATATTAATGTCGATCCGGGAACCTTAAACCCCTACGAACACGGTGAATGTTATGTGACTTACGATGGCGCCGAAACTGATCTGGATCTTGGTCATTACGAACGTTTTCTGAATGTTCCGACCTCACAGGCCAATAATGTAACTACAGGTTGCATTTATCAGTCTGTAATCAATAAGGAACGTCGTGGTGATTACCTTGGAAAAACCGTGCAGATCATTCCTCACATCACGGATGAAATCAAACGTAAAATAAAAATTCTTGGTTCGAAAGGAAAATACGATATCGTTGTGACCGAAATTGGTGGAACGGTAGGCGATATCGAATCATTACCATACATCGAAGCTGTCCGTCAGATGAAATGGGAACTGGGCCATAAAGCTCTGGTTATTCATTTAACGCTGGTACCTTATCTGGCAGCTTCAGGAGAACTAAAAACCAAGCCGACTCAACATTCGGTAAAAGCATTGCTCGAAAACGGAGTTCAGCCAGATGTTTTGGTATTACGTACTGAACATGAACTTGGGATAGCACTTCGCAAAAAAGTGGCTCTTTTCTGTAATGTTGAAATTGAAGCTGTTATTCAGTCGATTGATGTTTCGACTATTTATGAGGTGCCGAACAAAATGCGCGAAGAACGATTGGATGAAATTGTTTTACGCAAAATGGACCTTCAATTGAAAGACGATCCGAAGATGGACGACTGGAATGAATTCCTCGATAAACTGAAAAAACCTACATCTGAAATTGAAATCGGACTTGTTGGAAAGTATGTTGAATTACAGGATGCTTACAAATCGATTGTCGAATCGCTGATCCATGCCGGTGCTATGAATTTGTGTAAGGTTAAACTTCGCTGGATTCATTCAGAAAAAATAACGGATGACAATGTTGGGAAAAAGCTGGAAGGACTGAAAGGTATTATTGTAGCTCCAGGGTTTGGCCATCGGGGAATTGAAGGAAAGATTATTGCTACCCGGTATGTCAGGGAAAACAATATTCCTTTCTTAGGTATTTGCCTCGGAATGCAGATTGCCGTGATTGAATTCGCGCGTAATGTTTTAGGTTTAGCAGAGGCCGATTCAACCGAAATGAATGAAAAAACCGAGTATCCGGTAATCGATCTGATGGAAGGACAAAAGGGGATAACCGAAAAAGGCGGAACAATGCGTCTCGGAGCCTATAAATGTCAGATAGTTGACAAAAAATCAAATATTTACAAGGCATACAACAAAACTGAGATAAAAGAAAGGCATCGGCATCGTTATGAATTTAATGATCAGTATCTAAAAGAATTTGAAGCCGCCGGAATGAAAGCCGTTGGTCTGAATCCCGATACCAACTTGGTTGAAGTGGTTGAAATTCCTTCACACAAATGGTTTGTCGGAGTTCAGTTTCACCCGGAATACAGCAGTACAGTTTTAAAACCACATCCGTTGTTTGTCGCTTTTGTAAAAGCAGCACTCGGAAAATAATTAATTTTTTATGGATAGGAATACGGTTATAGGTGTAGCCCTCATTTTTACAATCCTGATTGGGTTTAGTTATTTTAACAAACCATCAGAAGTTGAGATTGAAGCCGCAAAACGTTCACGCGATTCAATTGAACTGGTTCGTGCTGAGCAACAAAAAGAAATTGTTACTGCTGCAAAACTTGATTCAATGCAGTCATCTGCAGCTCCTGCTCTGAAGAGCGATAGTTTGAATTCATCAGAAAATAATACGCGAAAAGAAAAATTTGGTGTTTTTGCTTCGGCATCTGTTGGAAAGGAAAGTTTTTATATCCTTGAAAATAACCTTTTGAAGGTTACCTTTTCCAATAAGGGAGGTCGGATTTATTCAGTTGAACTTAAAAATTACAAAACATTTGATCAGAAACCACTCATTTTGTTTGAAGGTAATACCAGTAAGTTTGGATTGAATTTCTTTGCACAGAACCGTAGTATCGAAACTGAATCATTCTATTTTACCCCATCTGATTCCACTGCCGATCGTGTCATAAAGGGTCCGGAAGTGAAAAAAGGAAAGGAAGGTAATGAAGAGTTCAATTCCGAAAACAAAGGTGACTCGACGACTTTTTCGATGAAATTATTCGCTGGTGACGGAAAATATCTGGAGTACAAATACGCTCTCAAATACAATTCTTACCTGGTTGGATTTGAAGTTAATACTCAGGGTTTAGACCAGGTAATAACCACCAATTCGAAATACCTCAATTTTAACTGGAATATCCTTGTTCCACGTCAGGAAAGGAAATCCAGTTATGGTGAAGACAACTATACTACGATTTACTATAAATACCAGGGCGATGATGTTGATAAACTCTCTACAGGGAAATCAGGAGAAGAAAGTCTGCGTACCAAAACGAAATGGATTAGTTTTAAACAGTTGTTCTTTTCATCGACGCTGATTGCTGACGATGTATTTCCGACAGCCGACATCAAGACTAATATAACCAAAGAAGATCCGCTTTACCTGGGTGATTTTAATGCTGATATTGCGCTTCCTTACGATGGGAACGTCTCGGAAAGTATTAAAATGAAGTTTTATTTTGGACCGAATCATTATAACACCCTGAAACAGTACGATCTTTCAATGGAAAGACTGATTTATCTGGGTTATGCTATTGTCCGTCCGGTCAACAAATGGCTGATCATTCCAACGTTCAATTTCCTGCGAAAGTTTATATCCAATTTTGGTATCATTATCTTATTGCTTACCGTTTTCATTAAGCTTTTGATTTTCCCTTTTACCTTTAAATCGTATCATTCTCAGGCAAAAATGAAGGCTTTAAAGCCCGAGATTGATGAGATTAACGCGAAGTTCGGTAAAGAGAAGGCGATGGAAAAACAGCAGGCAACCATGGCTTTGTATAAAAAGGCCGGAGTGAATCCGATGGGAGGATGTTTGCCCATGGTGTTTCAGTTCCCTGTTCTGATTGCCATGTTCTTCTTTTTCCCGACGTCCATCGAATTACGTCAACAGAGTTTTCTATGGGCAACAGATTTATCAACCTATGATTCAATTATGAATTTGCCTTTCAATATTCCTATGTATGGAAATCATATCAGTTTATTTTGTTTGTTGATGACTGTTACCACTGTGATCTCGACTTATTTGAATTCACAGACTCAGAATACGGATGCAATGCCTGGAATGAAAACCATGATGTACATTATGCCGGTCATGTTTCTTTTTATCCTGAATAGTTATGCTTCAGGTCTTAGTTACTACTATTTTCTGGCAAACGTTATCACGATCGGTCAATTGTATGTTTTTCGAATGATGATTGATGAAGATAAAATCAGGGCGCAGATTCAAGTTAATAGGAAGAAGACAATTGTCAAATCCAAATTTCAACAGAAACTGGAAGACATGTCCAAGCAAAAAGGAATACAACCTCGAAAATAAGTTTAGAAAATATTCAAAAAAAATGCTGCCCATGGGCAGCATTTTTTGTAACTTGTTGTTTGTAAACTAACAACAGAAATCATGTATCAGTACAAAGCAATTATTAGTAAAGTGATTGATGGCGATACTTTGGAGATTGACATTGATCTGGGGCTTTCGGTGTGGATTCGTAATGAGAAGATTCGTCTTTACGGAATAGATACGCCAGAAGTGTACGGAGTTAAAAAAGGTTCAGATGAGTGGGAGAGAGGCAACAAAGCTTCTGAATTTGTTAAGAGGGTGGTTCTCGGGCATGAAGAGGCTACAGTGGAAACTTTCAAAGACAAAAAAGAGAAATACGGCAGATACCTGGCCGTTGTTTATATCAGGATTAATCCTGAAGAATTAATCGGTTTGACTGATATCAGAACCCACGGTGATTGTTATTGTCTGAACGATATTTTGATTGCTAAGGGTCTTGCTGTTCCATATATGATCTGAAAATACCTTATCGGATGTGTTTCAATCTGGTGATGAGGTATTTTCGATTCATTTTCTGAATGATGGCGCAAAATCTAAAAGGTTCAGAATGATCAATCATCCGACAGGGAATTATCACTTCTGAAGACTTGAATGTTGAATTTTTTCATTCTTCTGATTAATGAATCACGTGTAATCCCCAACAATTTGGCGGTTTTTGTTTGATTATAGTCTTTTTCCTTTAAGGCGAGGCTAATTATGTTGTGTTCATTCTCTCCCAGATTGAAGTTTATCTTTTCTTTTTGTGATTCGGTTTCGATAGATCTATTCGTTTGAAAATCATTTGTTGTTAATGATTCACTTTTACAAAGAATGAGAGCCCGTTCAACCATGTTCTTTAGTTCTCTTACATTGCCTGGAAATGAATAATTCTGCAATAAGTTAATAACGTTCTTTTCTATAATGAGAATTGGTTTATTTAGCTTTCTTGCAAATTCAGTTACAAAAAAATATAACAGAGGTTCAATATCCTCAATTCGTTCGCGTAAAGGTGGAATATGAATGTGGATTGTATTTAGCCGGTGCAATAAATCTAATCTGAATTTTTTTTCGTCAACCAGCTTATTCACGTCATGATTCGTTGCGGCAATTACCCTAAAATCAGTGGCTACAGGTTCTGTTTCACCTACTCTTGTAATTGTTTTTTCTTCGATTGCCCTTAATATTTTAGCCTGAAGGTTTATCGGCATATCTGCGATTTCATCCAGAAACAATGTGCCATCGTCACTAACTTCGAAGAAACCTTTTTTATCAGCAATTGCACCTGTAAATGATCCCTTTTTATGTCCGAAGAATTCACTTTCCAATAGCGAGTCAGTTATGGCGCTGCTGTTTACTGCGCAGAAGATATTATCTTTCCGGCTGCTGTCGTAATGGATGATGCGTGCAATATTTTCTTTGCCCGTTCCGCTTTCACCGGTAATTAATACACTTGTGTCTCGATACTTTGATGCTGTTAGAGCCAATTCGAGTACTGCCCTGATTTGGTGGCTTTCACCAATAAAATCGCGTTTTATTTTCTCCTGAAGGTTTTTGGAAATCAAGGAGTTCTTTTCCTCCATGCTTTTTAGCTTACGCTGAAGATCAAGAAATTTGCGGGTTCTGTAGATGGCTATTTGGATATCGGCGTGGCGGAAGGGCTTTTTTAGGTAATCAAGAGCACCGCTTCTCATTGCGGTAATTACTGTGTCCATATCACCGTGAGCCGAAACCATAATTATTTCTAATTTTGGATAAAGCTCTTTTACCTCTTTCAATATGTCCAAACCACTAACACCTTTTAACCGGATGTCAAGAATTAGTAAATCGATATCCTGGTTTTTTAATATTGCCCGTCCTTTGTGTACGTTGTTGGCTGTAAACGACATATAGCCCTGGTTCTGAAGGAATTCTTCCATCTCTTCAGTGAAACTTATTTCATCGTCAATGACCAGAACCTTCATTTGTGAATTTAATTTATAATCGTCTGATCGGACTATATTATTGAGTATTAACGGCATGGTTTCATTTTGTTTTGGTTTTTCAAACTGGTATTTTAATTAGTATTGACGTTCCGATTTGAGGTTTGCTCTGAATTTCGATTTCTCCGTTCAATTCTTTAATTATTCCATATGAAATGGATAATCCTAATCCTGTACCTTTCCCCGGAGCCTTGGTTGTGAAAAAAGGAAACAGAACTTTGTCAATGTCTTCTTCATTGATACCTATACCATTGTCTGTCACTTCAATAATTACCTGGTTGTTAATTAATTTAGTTGATAGATGAATCCTGTTTTTGAAATTTTTGCATTTCTTTTTTTGCATTTCATGGACAGCATCCTTTGCATTAATCAACAGATTCAGTATAACTTGTTCAAATCTGTAAGCATTGCCAATCGTGATTGGTATGTTTTTGCCAGGGTGAAAAGTAAGGTTGATTTTTTCATTCATAAAATGTTCCGAAATCATTGAGATACTATTTACGATACAATTATTGATTTCAAAAGTTGATTGTGTAAAATCGTTCTGATCTCTTGAAAAAGTTCTTACATGATCAATAATTTTCTTGATTCTGGTGATGTTGTCGAAGACTTTATTAAGCTTGGATTTCAGATAGGTTTCGGAAATTGTATTATTACTAATCGAAAACAGAACGTTATCGATTGAAAGTGAGATTGTATTTAGTGGTTGATTTATTTCATGAGCCATACCTGTAGCTAATTCTCCAATTCCGGCCATTCTTTCTGATTGTCTCATCTGTTTCTCGAACAATTTTCGTTCAGAAATGTCTCGGAATACGGCCATAAAGGCTTTTAATTCACCATTATTTCCCTTTATCTGTGATAAACTTACTTCCCCGGCAAATACAGTTTGATCAATGCGGTTTAGTTCTATTTCCAGATTCTGAACCATCCCTTCATGAAGTGTTGCCCTATATATTTTTATAAATGTTCTTCTCGATTGTTTTGGAACGAATTGTATAAACGGCATTCCTTCAATTTCGGATTTATTTTTATTTCCCAAAAGTTCGATGGCAATATCAGAGGCTTCAGTAATTTTTCCTTTTAAATCGGTTATGAGAATACCGTCAGGAGATGTTTTGAGCAATGAATGGTAAAGTTCTTCGGATTCTTTTAAAGCTATCTGAACTTCTTTTTGATCAGTTAGATCAACCATCGAGAGTAAACACTTTTGTTTTTCATCAATTAATCCACTTTCCAGATAAACATAAACTATCCTTCCTTTAACTTCCTTTAATTTTATTTCGCATCCTGAATTTGACTTACTTTCAAATACATGAGCCAAAAATGAATCCAATTCAGAAAGCATTTCAGAATCTACGAATTCTCTGAAATTGCGGTTGATTAGTTGAGTTGGCTCAGATCCAAACAGCCTTGCACCTTTAAGGTTAATTTCGAAGATTCTTCCTTCTCTGTTAATCGTGAAGTATCCTGATGGGGCAAAATCATATAACTTGATGTAATTTTTTCTGGATTGCTCCGTTTCCTTCTGAGCTGTTTGTAACGCTTTATTTTGTGCTTCGAGTTCATGCTGCTTCTGCACAAGCTCCAGTTTAGTTCGTTGAAGAGAATCATAACTTGAGAGCAAAGTTCTTTTCTGGCGGTCAAGTTCCAGAAAAATCCTGACCTTATTTAAAAATATTGTTTTATTTACTGGTTTTGTTAGAAAATCAATGGCTCCATGACTATATCCTTTATATAGTTCGATTTCATCCGAAAAATCAGCTGTCAGGAAAATGATTGGTACCAAATCCCGGTCCTGCATATTCCTGATATGACCGGCCAACACAAAACCATCCATTTCTGGCATTTGAATATCCAGAATAGAAAGGGCAAAATCATGTTCTCTAATTATGGATAAGGCTTCTTTTCCTGAACTTGCCATATAAATATCGGCTTTTACATCCTTCAAAATAGTTTTTAGCAGAGCTAAATAGAAGGCATTATCATCAACAATTAGAATTTTTGACAGGACACTATCCATTATGAAGCAAAACTTTAAAAGAGTTTATATTTTTGATGTATCAGAGGATTTTTACAAGTTATCATCTATCTTGATTTTTATATGGATTGAGATGTGCTATTATTATCTTCACCCTTCTTCCTGAGGAATTCTGAAAATAAACTTGCTGCCTTCTCCAGGATTGCTTTCAACCCAAATCAATCCATTATGCCGATCAATAAAATCCTTGCATAAAATTAGTCCTAATCCACTTCCTTTTTCATTCGAAGTGCCCGGTTCTGATACATGTTTGTCTATTTTGAAGAGTTTGTTTATTGTTTCTTCACTCATCCCTTTCCCTTTATCAGAAACACTGATCTCAATCTGATTGTTTTTTAACTCGGCATTTATTGTTATAATTTCTCCAGGATATGAATATTTAATGGCATTGCTCATTAAATTTTGAAATATGGTTTTCAGCATATTGGTATCCGCGTAAATATCCAGATGTTCAGGAATCAAAAGATTAGGCGTGAGTCTTTTCATATTTAATGCAGGAATCAATGTATTTGTGCTTATTTCATCCGAGAAGTATACCAGTCATTCAATCCAAAAGTATACCATTTTAATTAAATAAAAAAGGTAGTACTCTTCTGATCGGGGTACCCCGATCAGAAGAGTACTGGCGCTCGGATTTTGGGTTTTTCGTT
>DASRMB010000045.1:0-5673 GCA_035648135.1 Prolixibacteraceae bacterium | reverse complement strand
CACGGTAGCTTAGAATAATGATTTCCTGTTTCGTATACATACTTATCATGCATTAAAAATGAGATTTTATTCTCACTTTGTTATGACTAGTGGTATACTTCTCGATTGAAAAGGGGGGTAGTTCTTAACTGAAATAAACATGATATTAATGAACTCAAATCGCTTTTTCGAACTAAGCAAGCTTTTGAATCAAAAAATGAATATCCAAGTCCTTTGGAGTCATGCAGTGAAGTATGATTATATAATGCTATCCATTTACGAGTAGTTTCTGTTATTTTAAAATCAGTTGAATCAAAGAACAACCAATTCTCGAATTTTATATCTGGTTCTTCATTGACCCAATTAGTAAGACTTTCTTTTATCTCAATACTTTCGTCTAATTCTTTTGAAAGAACTTCTTTGATTACCCATTCTTTACTTTTGTAAACCTTTCTTTCTTGCTCTTTGAAATCAAATATGAATTCTGAAGGGTTAGGTATATCAGTAATTTGGGTATAATCACTCACAAATTCTCTATTATCCGACCAATGTTTCATTGGGATATAATCGGACAAATAACCTTGAAGATAATGAACAGCAAGCCATGTATATTTTTCTTCATAAGTGAAAACGTCACTCTTACTTCCGTGTGTTGCATCAGTAAAACCATTTCCTTTAGTTCTAAAAAAACCAATAGATTTAATGTACCCAAGTGCCGCCGCCATTGCCCAACCATGTGCATATAGACCTTTGACATTATACTTCTTCCAATATTTTTGAACAAGATTCTGAGCTTCATTGCAATCGTTACTTTTATTCCTTCCTGATGTTGCTGAAGGATATTCCAGAAATTCGTGATATGATTTTTCAATTACATACCAGGCCAAATCATGAACAATAGGGTAAAATTCTTCTTTGGGCGATTTCAAATAATCCAAATCTAGCGGAATAAGAGTGACATTTTTCATTGGATTGGGTCTGCAAAGCTTTACCTTCTCCTCACTTATAACCCCATACTGAAAGGCTCTTTCAATAATTGTTCGAAATCCTTGACGAACAATTATATTCCGGTGAGCTTCGAGATTAAAAAATATATTTGTTAATGACCATTCTGCTAAAGTTTTCGTCTTCTTTTTTTTCTTTAGTCTACTGGCAACTCCGAGCATTACAGATGCTAAATCTTCTTGAATTTGTGGGTCGTTGCAAAAGAATATTTTGTCCAGAAGCAATAAAAATTCAGAAGGATTTTGAATTGCCCATTCAGTCAATGCAACCCTTATTTTGCTCCTTAGCTTCTGGTCAATAGTAGATAGCCCCCATGCAAAAATCAAAGGCCTTTCATTGTGTTTGCTCCATTCCGATAGGTAATGATGTCCTACGCCTACTTCATCAAATACTCTTGTATTATTTTCCATTGCATATTCCCAAGTCTCCTTTTCATTCAAGGTTCTCTTTTCATATCTATCTAGGCCAGACCATAATTTATCTCTTTCAAAAACCGATGGTTGGTTGATTAATATTTGATGTAAATATTCTGCCCCAAAGTAATTTAGGGAAGAATAACTTGATGGAAAAATTAAATGTTTGAGTACTAGAAATTGGGTTCTATATCCTCCAAAAAACAGTTTATCAATCTGGGATTTGTACTGAATAGCTAATTCTATTGGAGCATGGGACAGTGCTTCCATCCGCATTTCGAAAACTTCCTTGTTTTTAAAACCCTCAACTAAATAATCGCTATCTCCGATAAGTCTTCCGGTTTCAAGGAACAATCTATTTATTATATCCTGAACAATTCTTTTATTATATGGCTTCATCAACGGATTAAAAATTTCTTGAGGTTTTTCATCTAATGGTCTAATCATACCATGTTTGAAAATTTCAGGTATATAGTTCAGTGTACCATTTTTTATACCTAAGAATGTATTCTCCGTAAGAATGTGTTCAATAAGAGACTGGTAGGTTATATTGTAATAAGTTTTATGTTTTCTAAGGAAGCCAGTGTTGACTTCCCTCTGAAATCGAATTAAGAATCCGTTATTAGAAAGAAAATCTGTAAGAAGATCAATTTCCTTAATGCTCAAATAGTTGGAAAGAGAGGGTTTTAATATTTCTATGAGTTGTTCATGTTCAATTTCAAGATTAGCATAGAAGAAATTGGAGATTATTTCCATTGCATCTAAAACCGGATTTCTAGTCTTGCCTATTTTGATTGAAATACAAAATTCATGATTAATTCTACTTATCTTAAAATTAATAAGATCTCTTTCAACCAATAAGATCTGATCTGAATCAGAAATAGTTCTATTTTTATATTCTTCACAAAATAGCCTTAACGCGAATAGACTATTAATTCCCTTTATTACGGAAAATGACGAAACTTGAATATTGTAATGTTCTTTACTAAAATATTTCTTTGCGATTTTAGATATTGAAACATCTCCTTCCCTTGGAAGAGAAACTTCATCAAACAAACCTCTCTCAGGGACTTCTGTATTGTCGTAAAAATACCGTCTGGCACTAAAAATGAATCGAACTCTTTGATACTTTGCAGATATAAGAATACTTTGTCTCATTCGGCCATACCACTCATCTTTGTTCGTAATATCTTCCTCTAGTCCATCTATACAAATCAAAACTTTCGAACATTCCGAATTGAGTTCAGCTTCAGTTTTAAGTGATACTAATTTTTGTATGTCGTTTCTGACTGAAAGAGCCTCAAACGCATTAAATATTTCATTCTCATTCCATTGGTTAAGTTTAAGTACATCAGTTAAAATTTCTTTCCAGCTACGACACGGACAACCTTTTGCCTGAATAATAACAGCTGGTGAATTTTGTCTGAGATGATTTTCGACACAATTAGTCAATCCATGTGTCTTTCCAGTGCCTGGTTCTCCGAGTATCAGTCTTGCAAACTGAATTAAATCCTGTCCGGTATGATAAAGATATTGAGGTAAATCATAACCATAAAGTTCATCTAAAGATGTTATTAGTGCAGGCAAAATATTCTTTTGAATATTATTAGGTTTAATTTCTTCCAGATCCCTTAATGTGTTCCAAATCGAAACCTCTTTGACTTTTTGAACCTTGTAAAAATCGTTACCATTCTCAACAGCATTTAGTAATCGACCAAATTCATCTTTAAATTTTCCAAGATTCCTTTTTATTACTAAAAGACGTGTATTCAGGTATGAAGATGATAGAGATGTTGGTAGGAATTTATCAATTAAGGTAATACAACTTAGCAATTCAATAATAGTTTCTTCTATTTGTTTATACAGTTCTCTTCTATATTTTGCAGAAAAGCAAAGCTTTTGATATTCTTTATTGATAACCCCTTGCCCATGTAACTCAGAAATGTATCTCTCATGTAACCATCCTAATTTTTGATGCTCGAAAATCTCACGTAAATAATCTATGGAAATAATTTCCTTATCGAACCAGAACTTAAAAACTCCTTCATTTTCTTGTTGCTGTAATTCTGATTCAATTCTGTTCTCAAACCACCATGTAATTCCTAAGTCTGGATATTGATTGGCGATTTCGTCAGTAAAAGCATCAATAGTCTTTTCTTCGTAATTATTAATTGGCTTTTTATCACCTCCCTGAATTCCTCTTCCATATTTTAATGAACTTACGTCATGAGGAATACAAATAATGTATTGAATTATGTTCGGTCTTAAATTTTTAGCTGTAATGATTGATTTCCTGATCTGAGCGATTTCCTGTACATCTATTATTTGCGGAAACCATTTTGACTGGACTGCAATAATCTCTCCTGATATCAATTGTCCATAAGCTTCAATTCCCCCATCTCCACCAGTCCCATTTATAACTCTAAATTTGACAAGATCATTTGAATACGTCCTTTTAAGATACCTTTCAAACAATTGATTACATAAAGTCTCAAAGGAATTATTAGGACTATCTCCGTAGGTATTAAATGAATTCCAGTTCATTGCAGTTTAAATTTCTTTTGATATTAAATATACCCCTTTAAGCCCAGTGTGTCAATCAAAATAAACCTACAACTTATCAACATCAAATCTATTGTCCCACAACTTCACCGCACAAATAGCCTGTTTGGTCTGCAAATGATATTCATTATACTGTTCATAACTTTCCGTAACTGGATATCAATTTATTACATCGAATGGTCGAACTTTATTTACAGGAATTGAACAATGTTATTTTTTATACTAAAATTTACTTTTTATGGCAAATCAATCGGAAACAGGCCACGCGAAGAATGTGGCCAACTTTGGTACTTTAACAACAGTGGTAAACGGTTTTGGAGCGGCATACAACCCGTCGAAACAGACGATCGTCCTAACGGCATTAGTAACACTGTCGGAGGGTGCAAAAAACTCAATGAGGCTGGTCAATGGCGCGCTGGGGCAATCGGATATTGCAAAATCAGCCCGTGAACTTGCTTTTGAGCCTTTAAGCAAACTGGCTACGCGAATTATTAATGCCATCCGTTCAAGCGACACTTCGGAGCAAATTGTCGACGCTGCACAATCGTTGGTCCGGAAAATTCAGGGTAAACGGGCAACAGCAAAAAAAACAGAGGAAGAAAAGGCTGCCCTTCTGGCTGAAGGGACTACCGTAAAAGAGATTTCTTCTTCGCAAATGAGTTTCGATAACCGGATGGACAGTTTAGACAGACTGGTTCAGCTTTTAGGTAGTATCCCGCAGTACTCACCCAATGAAGTCGAATTACAGGTGGGCACCCTTACCGATTATTACAATACCTTATCGGATTCGAACACTGCCGCCACTGAAGCCAAAGCCAATTTAAGCAATGCCCGTCTGGCCCGTAATGAAATACTCTACAAACCAGTTACTGGTCTGGTTGATATAGCCCTCTCCGTAAAAACATACACCAAATCACTTTTTGGGGCTACCAGCGCCCAATATAAACAAGTTTCAGGACTTGCATTTAAAGCGCAGAAATCGTAAACGTAAAGTATAAAATTCATTCCCGCATTTGGCAGGAGATTGTTGAAATGAATAAGCCGTGGTCAGGATTTTTCATACTGCGGTTTATTTTTTCTTAACCTGAAATGCGATAAACTCTCCGTAAAACAGGGAACCCGCTTCCGCCAGTTGAAAACTACAACGACCAGGTAAGAAACCGGAGTCCGCCAGTTGGTTTTTTGCTTCCGTATTTTAAATATCTCATTTCGCAAAGTAGTTTTTGAATTCCGCTAATTGGTTTCTTGTTTCCGCATTTTAGATCAATTATTCCGCAAAGTAGTTTTGTGATTTAGCAAAAGAGATATTCCATTCCGCTAGTTGGAAACTTTATTACGCCAGTTAGTTTTTTACTTCCGCATTTTAGAATTATCAATCCGCTAAGTAGTTTTGGGTTTCCGCAAGTTAGAGACTCCATTCGGCAAGTTGGGAACTTCAATGCGCAGAGGGAATGGCTTAGTGCAATTCGTGATCCTTTAGGAACAAGCTGTTGCAGTTTCTCCGGGGCAAGCTTACATTTCACATGGAATATAGCACAAAAAAACCTCCATCCCAATAAAGGAATGGAGGTAATTTAAAGAATGGCGACGACCTACTCTCCCACAATAATTGCAGTACCATCGGCGCTGGCGGTCTTAACTTCTCTGTTCGGAATGGAAAGAGGTGGAACCCCGCCGCAATAGTCACCTAAAATTGTCATAGTGGCTTACGTAT
>DASRMB010000044.1:0-72074 GCA_035648135.1 Prolixibacteraceae bacterium | reverse complement strand
CAATATCGTCATTTGTTGCGGGAATTAAATCCATAGCAACCATTCAAATCAATGAATTCAGGCATCACTTCAGATTATTATAGAACCGGTATTTATACTGAATCATTCAAAGACAAAATTGAGATAATCAGGATCCGGTGTCAAGACGCACGGCCGTGCGTCTCGGCGAACATCACACTGTAGGGAATGGTATAGAAGACGCGGCGGTGCATCGTTGCGAAATCGTTCTGTAATTGCGGCGAAGACGCACAGCCGTGCGTCTCTACAAAAAAACACCGTGTGTCTCTACGGAAGGAACAAACGGATTCTGCAGTTTTTCTTAAAGGTATTTTTTGATGATCCCTGCTAAATCAGTATAACTGATGATTCCGTTGTAACTCCACACCTTTTTCCCCTCTTTAAAAAGTACAAACCCAGGTATCGTCTGCACCTGGTAAGCTTTAGTAATTACCTTATTGTTCTCGACATCGACCTTCTCAACCCAGGCTTTTCCTTTAAAATCTGAGGATACCTTATCGATAACCGGACTCATTGCTTTACAGGGAGCACACCATACGGCATGAAAATCGACGAGAACCAGTTTATTGTCCTTTAACAACTGACCAAAACTCTGTTCAGTGTAAGTTTTACTGGTGCTGGCAACTACCGCACTGCTCTCTTCAAGCGGATATCCCTGCCGGGTCCAGGTCATGATGCCCTGCCGAAGAGTGTATAATTTTTTAAAACCCATCCGACTCATGTAAGAAGCTGCAGCATCGCTCCGGCTTCCCGACAGACAGTAAACCAGAATGGTTTTATCCTTTTGCAGCAGTTGCACCTTCGGAACAAAATCGGGATCGGCAATATTAATGGCCGTTGAACCGGCAATATGTCCGCGTGAATATTCCTGAGGAGTCCTCACATCAAGCAGAATAGCATCTCCGACAGCAATCAGTTCCTTGAATTTGACAGCATCCACATTTTGTACCGTCTGTGCTTTCATCTCAATTAGTAACGAAACCAAAAGAATGAATGTTAAAAACAATTGTTTCATATCTATAAATCTATATACATTAATGTAAAGCATGCGAAGGTAAAAAAAGTTCACACTTACGGATGGAAAATCGTTTTATTTTTCAGGCAATGACGTTTAATTCACATTTTTAGATTCAATTCCATACTGCCCCCTACATCCCCCGTAGGGGGACTTTACGTCCTGCAAGTTCTGAAAATATGCTCTTTCAAAGAACCAATCACAGAACTTCAGTCGCCGGTACTCCCTTCCCTCATTGGGGAAGCCCGTCTGGCAGACAAATATCCCAGAGGGATAAAATGTTTATAGAAAATGGATCATACAAGCGTATATTCAACCCTGTTCAGGGTTGAACTACTTTCCAATCATCATTTTCTATAAACAGATGACCTCTCTAAGGTCGCTCGAGCCTTTTACTAGTTTTTCAGCAGACCCTAATTCTCCACAACAATCAGAAGTGATCCATGAACAGTCCGATTTTCGGAATATATTCGGTATAAAAGAAAAGAGGGAAATCTGATCAGTTTCAGATTTCCCTCTTTTAAAATTATCGACCACGAATCCCCTCTTTACAATGAAGAAATCGCTTCGTTCAGGCTTGATTCAACCTGATGATTTCTTTGTTCCTGAATCGCCCTAAAACTCAATATCGTACAAGCCTTCGGCATCAATTTCAAATTGTTTAACACCAATATTGGTCATGGGGTGTGCAATTAACTGATGCAGTAATTCGGAACCAATAGTTGCAGAATGAGAACCGGCCATGCTGACACGGTATATCTGATCGACAGTTTTAAAACTGGCTGCCAGCACCTTTCCCTGCAGTCCGTACTCAATAATATTCTGCACAATATCGCTCACCACTTCAATCCCGTGAGAAGAGATATTATCCAAACGGCTGACGTAAGGAGCAACAAAATCGGCACCGGCCTTCATGGCCACCAATGCTTGTTGCTGCGTGAAAATTGCAGTTGCGGTTACATTCACCCCAGCATCCTTCAGGATTCGCATAGCCCGGTAACCGTTAAGAGTCACTGGGATTTTGGCATAAAAATTATCGCCGAAATCGAAATAACTGCGGTATTTTTTTGCTTCACGCACCATATCGTCCGATTCAGCGGAAATCATTTGCACGTGTACCATACCATTTCCAACTATTTCCTGAACACCTTCAATCGCAACTGAAAGTTTGTTTCCTGCGTGATTTAAAATTGTTGGATTGGTTGTTACTCCCTCTAAAGGGAAAAAAGAATACAGCTCCCTGAGTTCGTCCAGGTCGGCTGTGTCTGCCATGTATATCATTATTTTAATATATAAATTCCGGTCTGCTCCTAAATAGCGGAGCATTTGGAAATTGTTTAATAATCATGTTGTACAGAGAAATCAAAACACCTTTCCGTTTCATTTTCAACCAGTCTGAATAAGGGTTTATTTCTGTTTACCTCTCATTCCGAAACCCCTGCAAACTCATTTTTTTCTAAATCTTTTTCTTAACCTATCCTGAACATGTTCCTTTTCATTGAAGTTGACTTCCTCTCCCAGTAAATAACCATAGGGTTTAAGCGAGTCAATATTATCGCAAACAACCTTTGCCATGCCAGTGAGAGGCAAACAAAGCACCATTCCGGGAATGCCCCAGATAAGCGAACTGGCTATCAACACAACAATTGCGGTTAAAGGATTAATGCTTACGCTGCTTCCAACCACGAATGGAGTGATAAAATTGTTATCCAGAAACTGCACAAAAAAGCAAACCGCTGCAACTCCAAAGGTATACATCATCTCATCCCTAACCAGAAATGCCATAAAAATGGGCAAAATACTGCCTATCATTACTCCAATGTAAGGAATAACATTCAACAAGGAAGCGAGTACGCCAAACAGTATGGCATGAGGTAAACCTAAAAGCAGAAAACCTGTTGAATTCAGAACCGAAAGAATAACCACATCGAGAAAAATGCCCACCAGGTATTTCTGCGAAACACGGGAAACTTTTCGGACCACCATTAGGGTATGTTCATTTTTATCTTCTTCGGTAATCAGCCTGACAAACTCCTTGAATTTATGCTGATAAAGGGTCAGAAAAAAAATGTATATCGGGATTAATGCAAAACTGGCCAGAAATGTAGTCGTTGCCGAGAAAATTCCGAGGATCAGCACTCCTCCGGTACTCGCATTTTCCTTGATTTTAGTAGTAATCCAAATTTGCTGCTCCTTATTACTGATGTGAAATGTATCACTGATAATCTGTTGAAAACCATCCAGTTTGGAGGTGATTGTTTTTTCGAGTACAGGCCAGTCGTTAACGAAACTGGTAACCTGTGAATAAAAAAAGTATAGTAAGGCAACGAATATAGCCAAAGCCAGAATAATACTGATCAGGATTGCCAAAACTTTAGGGAAATGCCAGCGTTCCAGCCTTCCGGACACAGGCATCAGCAGAAAGCTAAAGAAAACAGCAATCGTAAATGGAAGCAGTATATTTTTGGCCAGAATCAGGAAAGCAATAACCAGGGCAATCAGTAAAAGTTTCACCAATGCCTTGAAATAAAAAGGTTGCTCAGAAACAATCATCGTATATTGGTTTTTGATTGACAATTCAGGTCACAAAATTATGCGTTTTATTGGGGAAGCAATCAAGCTAAAGCGAAAAATATTTCAATAGTGCATTAATTGTTAGGTATTAACGTACAAATTCAAAATTTTCATTCGAACAATACAACGATTCATTCCAATTGACACATCAGGTTCAGTCCCATTAACAATTCGACCAAACAACTATAGCCGTAAAAATCAGCTCATTTGAATTGAAAAAATTCCACTAAATGCTCTATTGAAAGTGATTGAATTATTTTTAAAGTTCACTTCATTCCTAAAAGGAGGGTGGATTCTGCTTTTAGGTTTCCATGTTAAATTTCAGCTATCCGATACAGAAAAACAGTATGTAAAAATCAAGCCTGAAAATATAGTTATACTTTTGTAACCATTACAAAAAAATAACAATACAGATGACACAACCCATTATAGATACAATTGCAGAAAATCTCATAGCCATACATCCTTTATTGTATAAAAGTATATCAAAACCAGTGCGCTCCAAAACCTCAGTAACACCGGGTGGAATGTTTGTAATGGGAAGTCTGAAAAGACATGGAATTCTGTCGATGTCCGACATAGGCAAGTGCCTGTCGATGCCCAAACCACACATCACTGTTATTGTTGACAAACTGATTGATTCAGGTTATGTGGAACGGCAAAACGATCCGAAAGATCGCAGAATCATCAATATTGTTCTGACAAAAAAAGGTTTTCGCGATTTCGAAAAGCTGAAACTGGCAGCTACTGAAACGTTGAAAAGCAAACTGTTGCTGCTCACAGAAGAGGAACTTGACACTCTTTCCGTAGCTTCAAAACAGGTCAAAGAAATCCTCAATTCTATACTTTCGAAAATACAGGAATAGCCTGGCCCGTTTTTCAATGAATTATTTTCAATTCACGTAGTTCGATTCAGAATAAGGCTATTTATTTCAGAAATAAGCCGAAACAAAACCACTTGTACATTTTATAAAAAATTAGATAAACAGAAAATTTCATGGAAAACAAACAGGTAAAAAAAGAGAAGAACAGAAAGGTATATATTCCTTTGGTATTGGTTATTTTATTGGTACTTGGCGGTGGTATCAGATGGTATATTGATTACTCAAAATATATCAAGACCGACGATGCTCATGTAGATGCAGATATCGTAGGAGTCAGTCCGAAAATATTGGGACGTATCATCCAGCTGTTCGTTGATGAGGGTGATTCCGTTCAACCAGGTGAACTGATTGCAGTACTCGACAGTACCGATCTTCTTGCCCAGAAACAACAGGCCATTTCTGGCAAAATGCTTGCTGAAGCTTCTGTTTTTCAGGCGCAGGCAAAATATCAATTTGACCTTGAAAACAACAAAGTGCTTGAAATAGCCTTGAGTAAAGCTCAGGAAGATTTTGACCGGACGAAAAGCCAGTTTGAAGGTTCTGTGATTACCAAAGAGCAATTTGATCACGCTTCGAAAACACTGGAAACTGCTCACGCAGAGCTCAACGCAGCCCGGTCGATGATCAACGTTTCGAAAGCACAGATTCAAAGTGCTGAAGCCGCTGTTGAGAGTGCCGGGGCGCAAATCAATACCATCAGCACGCAATTGAAAAACACCATGCTTTTTGCTCCTTGCTCCGGAATAGTTGGGAAACGTTGGTTGTTGCCAGGCGATATTGCACAACCCGGACAATCTGTATTTTCCATTGTAGACGACCGTAAACTTTGGGTAAGCGTTTTTCTGGAAGAAACAAAACTTGAAAACATCAAACCCGGACAACCAGCCATTTTTACGGTTGACACGTATCCTAATGTCACTTTCACAGGGAAAATATTCACAATCGGATCGAACACGGCATCTCAATTTTCGCTTATTCCTGCCAGCAACGCTTCAGGAAACTTTACTAAAGTAACTCAACGTGTTCAGCTAAAAATCTCTATCGACGGGATGCTGGATGGTAAAAAGTTATCAGACTATCCTATCATATCCGGAATGTCGGCAATTGTTAAAATTATCAGGCAGTAATGCGAAAACTTACACCAACACACCGACTTCGTGCTAAGTTGCGAAACCGCGATTCAGCTTATCATCCACGAAATGTAAACTACAAGTGGTTTTTGTTGGCAAACATTATGCTTGGTACATTTATGGCTGTGCTCGACTCAACCATTGTGAATGTTGGCTTGCCGAAGATCATGGCTACATTTGGGGTGGGGATTGATAAAATTGAATGGGTTATAACTGCATACATGCTCTCGATGGCCGTAATGCTTCCCACATCAGGCTGGCTGGCCGACAAATTTGGTTATAAACGGCTTTATTTCATTGGACTGCTTCTATTCACCGTGGGTTCAATGCTTTGCGGAATGTCGAACGACGAGAATACATTAATCCTTTCCCGAATCATTCAGGGATTGGGAGCAGGAATGATTCAGCCATTGGGGATGGCCATTATTACGCGCGAATTTCCACCACACCAGCGCGGCGTTGCCATTGGATTCTGGGCCATTTCTGCAGCTGCATCGGTTTCATTCGGGCCGATGATTGGAGGTTACCTCGTCGACAACTTCAACTGGCAGCTTATTTTCGATGTTAACATTCCTTTCGGAATTGCAGCCATGGTATTTACCATCCTGATTCAACGGGAATTTATTAACCCGAGAGCCGGCAAATTTGATCTGATAGGTTTTTTATCAGTAATCATTTGTGTTCCCATACTTCTTTTTGCCTTATCGGAAGGAAGTGCACAAACGAATTCTGCCGGTTGGCATGCACCTTACGTTTTAATTTGCTTTGCCATTTCGATTATTTCCGGTACAATTTTCATTACGCAGGAACTGACAACAGATAACCCGCTCATCGATTTAAAGCTACTGGGGAATTACAACTTTGGAATGGGAAACATCGTGATGATGATTTTCAGCATGGGCATGTTTGGAAGTACTTTTCTGTTGCCGCTCTATTTGCAAAACACGATGGGATACACCGCCCTGCAGGCGGGGGCAGTCTTTTTACCGGTTGGGATCATTCAGGGAATGATGTCGCCAATTGCCGGGAAATTTGCTGATAAATATAGTGCGAAAGCCCCGATGATCATAGGTGTGTTTGCGCTGGCATTAAGTTTTATCCTTAATTCGAAGCTTACCTATTTGTCTGAACATAATTTCATCATGCTTTCGCTTTATCTCCGGGGATTCGGAATGGGTATTATATATACCCCGTTAAGCGCGTTATCACTTCTCACCATGCCACGTGATAAAATGGCACAGGCATCAGGAATTACCAATACCATCCGGCAAATTGGTGGTAGTCTGGGTGTTGCTATGTTCACTACATTGCTCACCACACGGATAACCTATCATACACAACAATATGGTGCAGCCATTCAGTCCGGCTCACAGGAATTCAGAAATACGGCCACTAATCTTGCCTATTTTGCACAGCAACATATGGGCGGAAACATGGCAACAGCCGTCCAGCAGAGTAAATACATGCTTCTGTCTCATGTGAGCAAACAGGCTTACATTCAGGGCATCGACGACGATTTCTGGATAGCAGCCATGATCACCCTGATGGCTATTATTCCGGTTATAATCATGAGGGTTGGAACTAAAAAATCACATGTAAAAGCTTAGCAAAATGATATTCAATCTAAAAAAATCCAGTTTATTCATTGTTTCTGTTGCCGGACTGCTGTCTGCCGGAACAGCTAAAGGACAACTATCAGTCAGCGATTCGCTGTCCTTAAAATCAATCATCAGTGAAGTTGTTCAAAACCATCCGGCAGTAAAAAAGGCCGAAGAAAATCTCAATATCTCGGATGCCAAAATTGGCATTGCCAAATCAGCAAATCTGCCAAACGTTGATTTCTCCACTTCCTATTCACGAATAGGGCCAATTGATGAAATCTCCTTACCGGGTCTTGGTTCTTTCAGTTTGATGCCACACGATAATTATTCGGCTGGAATAAACGCGAACCAGATACTTTACGATTTCGGCAAAACCGAAAAAAATATTTTGCTTGAAAAACAAGGCAAGGAATTATCAACCCAATCGATTGAGCAGGTTAAGCAAAAACTTTCGCAAGCTGCAATCGGGAACTATTTCTCATTGGTTTACCTACAGGAAGCAGTTAAAATCAAAGAAGAACAACTCAACACGCTGAATGAACACCTCCGTTACATTCAAAAGAAAGTAGAGACAGGTTCTGCCACTCAATATGAAATTCTGATCACTCAGGTGAAAATTTCAACCATCGAAAATCAGAAAACCGATCTGCAGACAGCTCTTCAGGTACAGGTCTGTCAACTCAATTCGTTACTCGGCAAACCGGAGTCAACTTCAGAACAAGTAAAAAATGAACTGAACATCGGTCTCCCTGATTTGCAAAACGATTCGTTGATTTCAGCCGCCATTCAAAACCGCGATGAGATGAAACTGGCGCGTCAAAAAGCGAAATTAGCTGATTTGAGATACAAGCTCACCAATTCACAAAACAATCCGGTATTCAACGCTTTTTTGTCGGGTGGTGTCAAAAACGGATACATTCCCTATATGAACGACCCCAAGGCAAATTTTGTAGCCGGAATTGGTCTGAAGATTCCGGTTTTCGATGGTAAACGCAAAGAGTTCAACCTGGTTCAATCTCAATCAGCTATTCAGGTTAACTTTCAGGAGACTGAAATATTACGACGGGGCATTGTGGAGGATGTGGTAGAAGCAGAGGCAAATGTAAAAGCCTCGCAGAAAAAAATAGATCAGTCGGAACTGCAACTCCGGCAGGCCATGCAGGCCTATTCACTGGCAAAGGTGCGGTTTGAATCAGGAGTAATAACCAATCTCGAATTGATTGAAGGTTCAACTGCGGTTTCGGAAAGCCGGCTAACGGTTCTCAAATCCAGAATTGATTATACAGTCAATATCTATAAATTGAAATCAGCCATTGGAGAAAGATTGTATTAATCGTTTCGACTTTCTGGTTCTATACCCGAAAACTCCTGAACTCTAATCATGAAACATGATAATGTAAATACGGAAATTGAGAACATAAAAAATCACACCAATCCATTAAAAAACACGAGCCCCCGCTATCCTTTCCGGATCACGAGGGCTTGTTTCATTTATTCACTCCTGTATTTGAATGAACTGATCGGATGAACTCCTGTCATCCGATCAGTCGCTTTTAACTTCTGACTTCTGGCTATTTCCTTTTTTGCCTTGACTTACACTCCCAATTTATTCCTTCTGATCTGTTCGGCACTGGTGAAATTGTTTTTCACCACATGGCCTTTCAGCGGAACAATTTTTTCGTGAATGGCATCAATCATCCATTCAGCACAGGGGAAGAATGAATCTTCAAGCTCGTAGGCCGGGGTAATCCAGTTGCGCGAACCAACCACTACCGGTGGAGCGTCCAAATCATCAAAGGCCAGTTCCGAAATGGTTTGCGCCATTTCTTTCATGAAAGAACCACGCGATGAAGCATCACCCGAAATCACAATTCGTCCGGTCTTTTTCACCGAAGCCAGCACCGGTTCGTAGTTAAACGGACTCAAACTGCGGGCATCGATCACCTCAGCCGACATGCCGTATTTTTCCTGAAGAATGTCAGCAGCTTCCAGCGCACGGTACAAAGTAGCACCGATAGTCAGGATAGTCACATCTTTTCCTTCACGTTTAATGTCCGGTTCGCCAATCGCAATTTCGTAATAACCTTCAGGAACACCACCTTTATGGAACTGTTCGCCCATGTCGTACAAACGCTGACTTTCGAAAAAGATCACCGGATCAGTTCCCTGTAAAGCTGCATTCATCAATCCTTTGGCATCGTATGGAGTAGCTGGGAAAACAACTTTCAGACCTGGAATCTGGGCAGTCAAAGCTGTCCAGTCCTGAGAGTGCTGAGCACCATATTTAGAACCTACGGAAACACGCAAAACTACTGGCATTTTGATCACGTTTCCGCTCATAGCCTGCCATTTTGGAAGTTGGTTGAATACCTCATCTCCGCAACGACCCAAAAAGTCACAATACATGATTTCAGGAATCACACGACCGCCACACATGGCGTAACCAATAGATGTTCCAACAATTGAAGCTTCAGCAATCGGCGAGTTAAACAAGCGGTGATAAGGAAGAGCTTCTGTCAGACCGCGGTAAACGGCAAATGCACCACCCCAGTCGCGGTTTTCTTCTCCATAGGCAATCAGGGTTGAATCTTTGTAGAAGCGATCCGAAATAGCTTCGAAAAGAGCATCACGATAGGCATACATTTTTATTTTTGAGTGAGCTTTCCCATTCTCGTCGAATGCAAAACGTTCTTTTTTAGCGAGTTGCTTCACACGTGGATTCTCAGCCAAAGGGTGATTGACTTCCGGAGTTCGGTCCTTTTCCATACTGTCAACAGACTCGTTACTAAATATCATCTCGCCAATCAGGTTCGGATATTTAGCCATGTCCATGCGTGGAGAAATATCATAATCGATGGCCAGTTTCAGGCTCGATTCCATCAGGCTAATGATGTCACCTTTAATTTCTGTCAGCTGTTTTTCGGTAGCAACTTTAGATTTTACCAGCTCGCGGCCAAACCACGCAATCGAATCCTGAGCTTCCCAGGCTTCTACTTCCTCTTTCGAACGATACGACGATGCATCCGAAGGTGAATGTCCGCTGTAACGGTAAGTCAGCACATCAAGTAAAACAGGTCCGCGTTTTTCTTCCAGTATTTTGCGTTTGCGTTTGTAAGCGTCAATTACGGCCAGTGGATTATATCCGTCAACACGTTCGGCGTGAAGCTGATCTTCATTCAACCCGGCGCCAATACGTGCGGCAATGTTGTATCCTGCAGTTTCGCCACAGGTCTGTCCGCCCATCCCGTATTGGTTGTTCATGATGTTAATGATCAGTGGAAGTCCACCTTTCATATCGCCTTCCCACAATTCGTTGAACTGATCCATGGTGGCGAAAGTCAGACCTTCCCAAACCGGACCGCATGCCATTGAAGCATCGCCAATGTTTGCAACTACGATACCTTTCTTTCGGTTCACTTTTTTAAAAAGTGCTGCACCAACGGCAATATCACCAGAACCACCTACGATGGCATTGTTCGGATACACTCCAAAAGGAGTAAAGAATGCGTGCATCGAACCACCCAAACCTTTGTTAAAACCAGTTTCACGGGCAAATATTTCGGCCAGTGTTCCATAAATCAGAAATTTAATAGCCAATTCTGTTACTGTTCCTGAATGTCCTTTTTTAACCGGGGCAAAAGTGATTCCGTCGAAATGACTTTCCATCACCTGCATCAGTTGTTTGTCACTCAGCTTATCGATGGCAGATAATCCTTTAGCCAGAATTTCGCCGTGCGAACGATGCGAGCCGAAGATAAAATCATCAACACCCAACGTATAAGCCATTCCAACAGCGGCAGCCTCCTGTCCAATCGACAAGTGAGCAGGTCCCGGATGATTGTATGCAATACCGTTGTAATCGCCACGAATCTTAATCAGGTTTAGCATGGTTTCAAACTCGCGGATCACCGACATATCGCGGTAAATACGCATAAAATCTTCATTGCTGAAATTGGCCTTTTCTTCTTCAACTGTTTTGTTGTACTGGTTTACAGGAATCGGCTGAAATGTTATTTCACCAGCTTTCCGTACTACTGACGGATCAATAAATTGTGATTTTGGCATCGTTTATATATTTTAATTTGTTTTGTTCTTGAATTATTACGAGTTGCGAGATTCGGGTTGCGAGTTAAAACACGGAACTCGAAACACATAACCCGCAACGTTTAAAACTGAAAGATTGTTTCCCTGATAATCTCACTCACTGTAGGGTGTGGAAAAACGATTTCTTCCACATCCTGAACGCGCAATTGCGCTTCGATGATGGCACAGGCTCCCCAAATCATTTCGGAACAAGCTCCACCCACCATGTGGATTCCCAGAATTTCCCGGTATTTTTTGCCCACAATCACTTTGCAGAAACCATCCTTGCCTTCATTTTCAGCAACAAATCGTCCGGCATAAGCCATTGGTAATAGTTTAACTTCCACTTCGATGCCTTTTTCTTTGGCTGCCGATTCGGTCAACCCCACTCCGGCAATCTCCGGATGAGTGTAAACTACCCCTGGAATAGCATCATATCGCATCACATCTTTGCGACCCAACATATGGTTCACAGCCACTTCACCTTCGCGACTGGCGGTGTGTGCCAGCAATGAGAATCCGGTAATGTCACCGGCTGCGTATACATTCGGTACATTGGTTCTGCAATTCTGATCTATTTTTACTCCACGAGGAGTAAATTCAACCCCGATGTTTTCCAGACCGATTCCAGCCACATTGGCTTTACGACCAACTGAAAGTAAAACCTGTTCTCCGGAAATTTTCATTTCCTTACCGTCTTTTTCGAACACTACTTCTTTGCCGTTGAGTTTGGTTACCCGTGCTTTCAGGTGAAATTCAACACCTTTTTTGATGAACTCTTTGCGAACAAAAGCAGCAATTTCTTCGTCCACTCCTGTTAAAATCTCCGGAAGCATTTCGATAACCGTTACTTTAGTTCCCATCGCGTTGAAGAAATCGGCAAATTCAGTCCCGATCACTCCTCCTCCGATAATCACCAAACTTTCAGGTTTTTCTTTTAACTGAAGAATTTCGCGGTTAGTTAAAATCTGTGAGGCATCCAGTCCCGGAATAGGAGGAACAGCAGCTTCCGATCCGGAGCAAACCAATAACCGGTTAGCCTGATATTCGAGACCATCGGCTTCAATAGTGATTACTTCGCCACGTTTTTCCCTGATGATAGCTTTCGCCATGACCACATCGGCTTTGGCATGTTTCATTTTGGCACCAATTCCGGCAACCAATTTGCGAACCACCTTGTCTTTGCGACCCATAATCTTTTTAAAATCAATGGAAATATTTTCCACATTGATTCCGTATTTGCCGGCTTCCTCAGCAGATTCGAGCACCTTGGCCGAATTCAGAAGCGTTTTGGTCGGGATGCAACCTTCGTTCAGGCAAACACCACCCAGTGAACGCATGTCGAAAATCAGCACGTTGAGTCCCTTTGCTCCGGCACGTTCCGCGGCTACATATCCCGCCGGACCTCCACCAAGAATTGCTAAATCGTATATTTTATTCATTGTATAAATTTAAGCCCCTCCAACCTCCCCAAGGGGAGGCTTTTTGTTTCCTGAAATACACAACAATTGTGAATATGAAGAAAACCTTTGGATATTGGGTATTGAATATTCAATATTTGTTTCTGTTTTAAAAAGCCTTTACGACCGAGTTCTCCCCCTTTGGGGGAGTTAGAGGGGGCTAGATTGTCAGGTTTTCAATCTGTTCTTTAATCTCTCTCAGAAACAGCGTTGCTTCTCCTCCATCCAATGCCTGGTGATCGTAAGTTAATGAAAGGCCAATCATCGGAACAAATCCGTACACGCCGTCACCCAGGTCTTTCGGACGGGGAACAATGGTACAAACTCCCAGAATAGCCGTTTGAGGAATATTAATCACCGGGGTAAACATTTCAACACCATAGTTCCCCAGGTTCGAAATGGTGAACGAAGCAGCCTCCGGAGCCAACAGCTCGGGATTCACATTGCCTTTTCGGCATTGTCCGGCGATAGCCTGCAGTTGGGCTGAAAGTCCTTCGAGCGAAAGATCATCGGCATTTTTAATTGCAGGAACCATCAGTCCCCGTTCGGTATCAACGGCCAAACCAAGATGAACTTTCTTGAACCAGCGCATGCTGTCGCCAATAAAATGGCTATTAACCTGAGGATATTTTTTCAGGGCTTTTATTACTGCGAAACAAACCAGATCGTTGATGGTGACATTCTGTGAAATTGTTCCGGAATCTAAAGCCTTTTTGAATTTTTTACGCAATGCCATGATTTTTCGTGCATCGGCGCTCATATGGTGAGTTAACTGAGCCGAATTTTGCAGCGAAGTGTGCATGGCTTTAGCGATCATCTTGCGCATGTTGGTGAGTTTTTTCACTTCAAAATCATCACCGTAAACCGGATTGTATGAAATCAGATCTTGGGCTGTGGCTTTTCCTCCCAAACCAGTTGCCGTTTCGCCAGCTTTCAAACCTTCCGCTTTGGCTTTTTCCTGAGCCAGCGGAGTCAATTTTGGCATCACCTGAGCAGCAGCTTCAATATCACGTTCAATGATACGACCTTCCGGTCCACTTCCCTGTAGTTGTTGGTAAGCAATGCCCATTTTTTCAGCAGCATTTTTTGCACGAGGTGATATTTTTAATTTTCCTGAAGGTTCAGCAACCATTTTTACTTCAGGAGAAACAACTTTAGCTTCGGATTGCATTTCTGTAGCAGCGACTTCAGGAGTAAGCACTGCTGAAACCTCACCACCCGGACGAAATTCATCAACAGACTCACCGGCATTTCCGATAACGGCAACATTTACCAAAACCGGAACTTCGTCGCCTTCATCAAAAAACACATCGAGCAGAATACCGTCTGCCTTGGCATCTTCCTCAAACGATGCCTTGTCTGTTTCATACGAAAAAAGGATATCGCCTGTTTTCACCGTGTCACCCTTTTTCTTAACCCATTCACCTAAAATACAGGTTTCAACCGATTGCCCCTGACGAGGCATTAATACTGGAATTGCCATATCTGATTTTATTTTAACAAATAATTCGACTTGTAAACACAACTACATGAAACGACATTACACAAAATGCTAATAAACCAACAGTTAATGCAATATAACTTCACGCATCAAAGCTATATTATTCTACTTGTAAATACAAGTAGAATTTTAAAATTTAGATTATTTTATTACTTTTGACTCAAAATCATCCAATTCATGTCCGAAGAAAATAAGATACCTCAACACAAAAAAATCTACGAAATTATCCGCAAGCACATTCTTTCAGGTGTTTACAAAGAAGGCAGTCTTTTGCCCTCTGAAAACGAATTGTGTGCAGTACACAACATAACCCGCCCAACGGTTCGCCATGCACTGGAAGCCCTGGTCGCAGAAGGATTTATCTCAAAAAAACAGGGCAAAGGAAGTATCGTCCGGAAACCACCTCAGGACATCGGTATTCTCAGCATTTCAGGAACAGCATCAGCAATCGGAAATCAGTACCTGCAGACTCAAATTCTGCAAAAACCGCAGATCAAACCGTGGCCGGAACACTTCCCCTTTGATTTAACCGACATTGAGCGGGAATCAGGCTGCATTTATATGGAAAGGCTTCGTCTGGTTAACGAGCAACCTGTATTTTACGACATCAACCATATTCCCAATATCAATCTTCCCCGGTTTTCGAGCCGCTCCTTTGAAAATAAATCGCTGTTCGAAATTCTTCGGACACAATATCAAATTGAAGTGAAGGGTGGAGAACAAAAATTAAAAGCAATAAAAGCTGACAAACTTATCGCGCAGTTACTGAACTTACCGGTAGGCGAACCCGTTTTAAGTATTGAACGAAAACTGATTACCAACCGGGAAGGATTTCACATCTACTCAACCATTTGGTTTAATTCAGCCAAACATTCCATCTTTGGGACGTTCTGAGAACAAGTTGAAATTCAATTTAAACTTTAAACAATAATTGCTTCAGAAATGCGATTTAATTATTCGGGTTCAAAATTATTTCACATCTTTGTATACCAATAAATTATTACTTAACTCCTTTTAAATTAGAGACTTTACGCTATGAAAGTATTAAAATTCGGAGGAACATCCGTTGGATCGGTCAAAAATATGCGTGCAGTCATGCAGTTGATTGCCGATGGGAATCAAAAAATAGTTGTTTTGTCGGCCATGTCGGGTACGACAAACTCTCTGGTTGAAATTGCAAACTACCTTAAGAAAAAAAACAAGGACTCTGCCAGACAGGTGATCAGTAAACTCGAACAGAAGTACCGCGAGGTGATTAACGATTTATATACGACTCCGGAGAAGAAGGAAAAAGGGAAATCTATCGTTTCCGGGATTTTTAAAACAATTAAATCATTCACTTCCGGAGAATTAAATGAAGTAGGTGCAAACACGATTGTTGCCCAGGGAGAATTTCTTTCAACTGCCCTCTTCACCGAACTGATGCTTGAAAACGGTTACAAAACTGTGAACCTGCCGGCCCTGGATTTTATGAAAATCGACAACGACAAAGCCGCCGACCTGAATTTCATCCGTGAAAATATCGAAACAGTTTTACAGCAATATGAAGGTGCTGATTACTATATCACTCAGGGTTTTATTTGCCGGAATGCCGATGGAGATATCGACAACCTGCAACGCGGAGGAAGCGACTACACATCAACACTTATTGGTGCTGCAATTGATGCTGAAGAAGTGGAAATCTGGACTGACATTGACGGGTTCCACAACAACGATCCCCGCTTTGTAGAAAATACAAAAAAAATTGATCAGCTATCGTTCGACGAAGTGGCCGAGCTGGCTTATTTCGGTGCAAAAATTCTTCACCCTCAAACCGTGCTTCCGGCCAAACTGCAAAACATTCCTGTCCGTCTGAAAAACACCATGAACCCAAGTGATTCAGGAACTTTAATTACATCCGAATCAAGTGGTAATGGAATCAAGGCAGTTGCCGCCAAAGACGGAATCACTGCGATTAACATCCGGTCAGGACGAATGTTAAATGCATATGGGTTTCTGAAAAACGTATTCGAGATTTTCGAATTTTTCAAAACACCGATCGATATGATTTCGACTTCGGAAGTTTCGGTTTCACTCACCATTGACAACACCAAACACCTGAACGAAATTATTTTAGAGTTGAAGGAATATGGGGAAGTTGAAGTTGAAACCGACCTCACGATTGTATGTATTGTTGGAAATATGATTGCGGAAGAAACCGGATTTGCTTCTCAGGTATTTTCAGCCCTGAAAGATATTCCAATCCGGATGATTTCATACGGAGGCAGCTACCACAACATTTCGATACTGGTAAAACATGAACTTAAAATCCAAACGTTACAGACACTAAGCACAAATCTTTTAAATACATAAAAAGAACACACTTGCAAAAGGAAAAGGAGTTTAAGGTGCCAATCGAATCAAGAGATGTGAATTTCCCAAATTCACATTTTTCACAATCCACCTTAACTTAATTTCTTTTAATAAGAATCAGCAATTTTTTAACATTGGATAAGGTTTGAATTGAAAATTGCATATATTTGTTACAATATTTCAATTATTCAATTATTTTATTATTTATTATGAAAACAGGTAAAGTTAAATTTTTCAATGAATCAAAAGGATTCGGTTTTATTAAAGACAGTGAATCAGAAAAGGAATACTTCGTTCACGTTTCCGGTTTGATTGATCAGATCAGAGAAGATGACGATGTAACCTACGAACTTCAAGAAGGAAAAAAAGGATTAAACGCGGTAAATGTTAAACTAGCATAATAGTCTAATATTTTAAAAGATTTTAAGTTCGAAGCTCTGCAAATTTATTTTTGCAGGGCTTTTTTGTTTTGTATTTTCCGATCGGCACTCACAACCAAACAATGCCCGAATTAAATTCTCTTTCAATCTGTCAGCGAAGCCGGCATAATTCGCTGAATGTATGCCTGGAAGTGAGCCTGATATTAAAACGGTCAGTCAAAGACTGAAAGCGAGAGACTGCCAATTCTGGACGGTTATTCTCTCCGGAAAGGTGACTCAGAAAAACATGTACCAATTCAGGTCCGGCATGATCCCGAATCAGTTCAAATGCCTGATCGTTTGATAAATGGCCATGCGAAGATGCCACTCGCTGTTTCAGCATAGATGGATAAAATCCTTCCCATAACATCTTCTCATCGTAATTGGTTTCAAGGAATAGGGCATGGCATTTTCTCAGATGATGCTTTACCTGAGAACACGCTTCTCCAATATCGGTAAAAACGCCAATATGCCAGCCGTCGTGCTCTATTCTGAAAGAACATGGCTCCGCTGCATCGTGATTTTTCAGAAACGAATGAATGGTCAAAGAACCAATTTGAACAGACTTTCCGGGAATAAAAATACGGCATAACTCCGGACGTTCCGTTTCCTTTAAGGCGTCCAGGGTTCCCTGACTAAACCACGTCTGAATACCTAATCGCTTACACAGAACACGAACTCCGCGAACATGGTCAATATGTTCATGACTGACAAAAACTCCCCTGATTTTAGACGCGTCCAATCCAGCATCCTGCATCCGAATCAGAATTTGCTTAGCAGAAACACCTGCATCAACCAAAACAGCATCCTTTTCATTTCCAATATAATAACAATTTCCATTGCTTCCGGAAGCCAGTGCACAGAGCTCAATCATTGTTCATCCTATCTTTAATATTGTGTATCAGGCCATTCTTCATCAGAAAAGTCACTATTTTTTATACGGCAGACTACTAACGGGCAGACTTTACCATCTCAATGATCTGTTCAGGGAGTATTTCGTTTCCTTTCAGAATATATCTGGCTTTTTCGTAAAATGGACGCCGTTTTTGCATCATCAGTTCAATAAACACAGTCAATTCTTCGATGGATTTCCCTTTTATTAAAGGTCGCTCGGTTTTTGCACACATCAATCTGCTGACCAGAGAGCTGATTTCAACATCCAAAAAAATACAAAAACCCGAATTATTCATCAGATCCATATTATCGAAGAAGCAGGGGGCACCACCTCCTGTGGCTACAATGACATTATCGAAGAGCGAAACTTCTTCCAGAACCATTCGTTCTTTTCTACGGAAACCTTCTTCACCCTCCTCTTCAAAAATCTGAGGGATGGTCCGGAAATACTTCTCTTCGAGAAATAAATCAAGATCAATAAAGTTCAGTTTAAGTTCGGAAGCCAGTACACGTCCCATCGTCGATTTTCCGCAGCCCATAAAACCAATCAGGAATATTCTCATAATTCAAGGCAAAAGTATAAAGGCAAAAGTGCCCGAAGATAAAACCGGATCAAACTCAAACATTAAATTAAAACTCCAGCGACATCTGATCTGTCGAATCCTCGCCATTGGTTGGTTTGTCGGCTCCAAAAAGGAGATCCTCAATATCAGGAATCACAATTTCATTTTTTTTTAGCTCTTCCGGCTGTTCTTCAATTTCTTCGTCTACCACAACCGGTTCAAGTTCGGTGACTTTACTTATCTCATAGGTTGACAAACGCTTTCCTTTGGCTTTGTATGATTTCACACCAATAAATTGATCGACATCAATCGCTTCAGCTTCACGTCCTTCGTTCTTGCCACCAAATTCGATTTCAAAACGCGGATGGCCAACCCAGGTAAAATGGATGAGTTTATTTTCAGGATTTTCACCAATAAAACCAACTTTCCGGTTTTGAATATCTTCCATCTGGAAACGTTTCACGTAATAGTAGCCCAATTCTGCATCCGAATAAACAGAAGTCAGTGTTTTTTTCGGGTTAAATTTTTCAATGAGCAGAATTCCGCTGTCGAAATGGTTCGACAAATCGAAGTTACAGAGCAGATATTCACCGCTTTTATATATAACCAAAATCATTTCGTCGCCGATGAATTCACCGAGATACTTGCCTCTGCTGTCCGAATTTAGCCTGGAGACATCTTCGTCGAACCAGATTTTGCGGCCGCCAAGAGTCGAAATTCCTTTTTCCTTCAGTGCAATTTTATGAATTTCAAACTTGGTCAGGATATTACCCATAGAAGAACGTCCTTTAATCGCTAATTCGCCGAAGTCGACTTCAAAAATAAGTTTTTTAATCCGCGGTTTTGGTTTCAGCGTTACCCGCAGCACTTCGGCCTCGCCATTCGAATTCTCACTGAAGTAAAGAATTCTTGAGCCCGGAGTTCCCTTTGTCAGATCATATTCTTTATCGCGTGTTACTCCGGTAACAGCAATGCGCTTCATATAGATAAACCCGTTTTTACCATCACGGTAAACCACATTGTAAATGGTACGGTTATCGTTTTTCTTGAAAATAGCCAGATGAAGAATATTTTTTCCGATAAAGGCTTTTTCTGAAACTTTGGAAACAATATAGGTTCCATCCTTCCTGAAAACAATCACGTCATCCATGTCCGAACAATCGCAAACGTACTCATCCTTTTTCAGACTGGTTCCAAGGAATCCTTCAACACGGTCGACATAAAGTTTCTCGTTGGCAATCACGACCTTTGATGCCACAATATTTTCGAAATTCCTGATTTCGGTGAGACGCTCGCGGCCCTTGCCATATTTTGCCCGGAGCCGTTCGAACCACGCGATTGTAAAAGGAATAATAGTTCTGATATTCTCGTTGATTTCTTCTATTTCAGCCTCAATAGCCAGCAAGTGATCGTTGGCCTTGTCTGTATTGAACTTCAGGATTCGCGCCATCTTTATTTCCATCAGGCGCATAATATCATCGCGGTTAACTTCACGTTTCAGTTTCGGTTTCCACGGAATCAGGCGCATATCGATATGACTGACAGCCGCATCCATACTGTCCGAATCTTCGAACTGCTTATCCTTGTAAATACGTTCTTCAATAAATATTTTTTCGAGCGACGAATAGTGCCAGGATTCCTCCAACTCACCGCGCCTGATCTCCAGTTCCAGTTTTAGCAGGGCAACAGTCTGATCGGTATTGATTCTAAGAATTTCGCTGACACCAATAAATTTCGGTTTGTCGTCCTCAATAATACAGCTGTTGGGCGAAACAGATATTTCGCAATCGGTAAATGCGAACAATGCATCGATGGTATTGTCCGATGACATTCCGGGAACCAGATGGATCAAAATTTCCACTTTGTCCGAAGTATTGTCGTCGATTTTCCGAATCTTGATTTTACCTTTATCGTTTGCCTTGATGATGGATTCGATGAGTGATGCGGTTGTCCGGCCAAATGGAACTTCGGTGACAACTAATGTTTTGCTGTCCTTCTTCTCAATTTTGGCTCTCACTTTAATCGAAGCTCCACGAATTCCATCGTTATACCTTGTGAAATCGCCTGATCCGCCGGTTGGGAAATCAGGATACAGAACAAAGTCTTCTCCACGCAGGTAAGCTACCGCAGCATCAATCAGTTCGAGAAAATTATGAGGAAGAATTTTGCAGGCCAGACCAACGGCGATACCTTCCACTCCCTGAGCCAGTAAAAGCGGGAATTTAACCGGAAGAGCCATAGGCTCACGGTTACGTCCGTCGTAAGATAATTTCCATTTGGTGGTTTTCGGATTAAAAACAACATCCAGTGCAAATTTTGACAGACGGGCCTCAATGTAACGGGGAGCTGCCGAACTATCACCGGTAAGTATATTTCCCCAGTTCCCCTGACAATCAACCACCAAATCCTTTTGCCCAAGTTGAACCAGTGCGTCACCGATAGACGCATCGCCATGTGGATGATACTGCATCGTTTGACCGATGATGTTGGCCACTTTATTAAAGCGTCCATCGTCCATCATATTCATGGCATGCAGAATACGCCGCTGAACCGGTTTTAGACCGTCCTCAACATAGGGTACTGCGCGTTCGAGAATAACATACGAGGCATAATCAAGAAACCATCGCTGGTACATACCTGACAAATAAGTTATTCCATCCTTCTTTTCTTCCCTATTAAACTCTTCCTTATTGATATTTTCTTCAGTCATTTTGCTCTTTGCAATCAAATAGTGTTGCTGCCTAAAATCAAAACCTATTTCCGATAATGAGATGTGCTGATTTAAAAATCATCCTTTTCAACGTATAGATTTTCAATAATAAAATCCTGTCGGTCAGGTGTGTTCTTGCCCATATAGAATTCAAGCATCTGCGGCACTGATTCGTGTTTTTTCATCAGCACCGGATCGAGACGAATATCAGCACCAATAAAGTTTTTAAATTCATCCGGAGAAATTTCTCCCAGACCTTTAAATCGTGTAATTTCCGCTGTTTTACCCAGTTTCTGAAGGGCAGAAGATTTTTCTTCTTCATTGTAGCAGTAATAAGTTACCTTTTTATTCCGAACTCTGAAAAGCGGAGTTTGAAAGATAAACAGATGGCCCATGCGGACAACTTCAGGAAAAAACTGCAGGAAAAAAGTAATCAGCAGCAAACGGATGTGCATCCCGTCAACATCGGCATCGGTAGCGATGATCACCTTATTGTAACGCAAATCGTCCATGCTGTCTTCGATGTTCAGTGCTGCCTGAAGAAGGTTGAACTCCTCGTTTTCGTATACAATTTTTTTTGTTAATCCGTAAGTATTAAGTGGTTTACCTTTCAAACTAAATACAGCCTGAGTATTTACATTACGCGATTTGGTAATCGATCCGCTTGCCGAATCTCCCTCGGTAATAAATATGGACGAATTTTCGCGGGCTTCGTTCGTGCTGTTCAGGTGAACACGGCAATCGCGTAGTTTTCGGTTATGCAGATTTGCCTTTTTTGCACGTTGTCTGGCCAGTTTTTTAATTCCTGAAATCGCTTTTCGTTCGCGTTCCGCATCCTGAATCCGCCGCAACAATACTTCTGAAACTTCAGGATTCTTGTGCAGGTAATTATCCAATTCCTTCTGAACAAAATTCCACACAAAATTCCGAACACTGGGTCCTTCCGGACCAATATCTTTTGATCCCAGTTTGGTCTTGGTTTGCGACTCAAACACGGGTTCTTCCACTTTAATACTTATGGCAGCAACAATTGAAGCCCGGATATCGGAAGGATCGAAGTCCTTCTTGTAAAAGTCACGGATGGTTTTCACAATAGCTTCGCGAAATGCCACCAAATGACTTCCTCCCTGTGTGGTATGCTGTCCGTTTACAAACGAATAATAATCTTCGCCATACTGGTTCCCGTGAGTAATGGCCAACTCGATGTCAGGACCTTTCAGATGAATAACCGGATAAAGCGGCTCTGACTCCATATTTTCTTCAAGCAAATCGCGCAAGCCATTTTTAGAATGAAACTTTTCTCCGTTAAATTCCAGTGTGAGTCCTGAATTCAGAAAAGAATAGTTTTTCAGCATATTGACAACATAATCATCAATATAGTGATAAGCTTTAAAAACGGTAATGTCAGGGGTAAAAGCAACATAGGTTCCGTTGGGCTGATCGGAAGGTACAACTTCTTTCTCCTCAACCAGATTACCTCCACTGAAACTGATCTCTTTCACTTCACCTTCGCGGAACGATTTGATCAGAAAATGGCTCGACAAAGCATTCACTGCCTTGATGCCAACACCATTTAAACCAACCGATTTTTTAAATACTTCGGAATCGTATTTGGCACCGGTATTCATTTTAGAAGCCACATCGAGCAGCTTTCCGAGAGGAACACCCCGACCAAAATCGCGGACAGTTACCAATTCGTTACTGGCACGTACTTCAATCTTTTTTCCGTTCCCCATCATAAACTCATCGATGGAGTTATCCAGAACTTCTTTCAGCAAGACATAAATACCGTCATCGCTCGCCGAGCCGTCGCCCAACTTGCCGATATACATTCCCGGTCTTTTCCGGATATGTTCTTGCCAATCAAGCGTTTTTATTGAACCTTCATCATAATTCGGCATCATATCCCTTTCGAATTTGCAACAAATATAAAGAAAACAAAAGTGTATTGGTGTTTCATCACCCCGACATTAATGAACAACCCATAGTTGAAAACTTATTCATAAAAAACCTTTACCCAGTGGCGATATTAAATCACAATCTAAATGATTATCAGACTTATTTACTATCTTTTCTGCTTAACGATACTAAACATTATCAAAAATATTTTCCTATTGCACATTTTTTTGAGTGAACTATTCGTTTCATTGAAACAAAGTTCGGTAAACTATCGACTTCAGAAAATACGATACTGAAGACAGTAATATAAAGCAAAAACAGAGCTGAACTTCTTTCCTGATTATTGATGAGGGTTTCATATTTAATTATCTTTGCGCCAACATGTCGAAAAAGTATATTTATATTATTGCAGCAGCACTTCTGATTGTTATTCAGTCAAATGCTCAAATAAAACCGGAAGGTTCAGGGAAAAATGGTGATGCTGATTCGAAATCGGCATCCAACGAAAGTCCGGAAAAGAATAAGCCAAAAATCCCTTCAGTGATAAAAGCATGGGAAATTCACGAACAAGGCTCCCTGATTCAAAAATCAGAGATTGATACTGCCTTGGGCTTTTTTCAGATTTATCAGCCTATTTACCAGAACAGTATCAGCAATACATTTACCGGGAATAATGGAGGAGCCTATATTTCAAACAATTTTTTCAAGCGAACATATAATTCCGATTTTTATTTTAGCCGATCGTTTGATGCCTACTGGCTGGCCCCATCGCAAATAAAATATTACAACACGACTACCCCCTATTCCTTGCTCGATTATACTCAAAGTGAAAACAGAAGCTCCAAAAACGAAACCCGTTTTAATGTCTTTTTTTCGCAAAATGTAAATAAAAAGCTGAACTTCGAAATCATTTACAACCAAACCCGTTCGACCGGGCAATATTTGTCACAGGAGAATAAGTTCCATAATATAGCATTGGTTTCATCCTACAATTCCAACAATTTTCTTTCGCATTCGAACATCATTTTCAATCGTTTGGAGGGGCAGGAAAACGGAGGCCTTGACACCCTTGCCAACGGACAAACACAACCCATCATCGGAACGGAAAAAACCGAAAATTTTACGGTGCGAATGGACGACGCCACAAACAAGCTCCAGAATAACACAATATTTACCACAAACGAGTATCGTCTTGGCAAAACCATAGCTGCTGATACTACTGAAAATTCAGTTGAAATATTTATCCCACGGGTTGGATTTATTCATGAATTTGAATTTTCGGGCAACAAACGAAGCTTCACCAAAACCGACCCAACTAACTTTTTCAAAAACATTTACTCCGATTCTATAACAACCAACGACAGCACAAAATATACACGCCTGACCAATATTTTCCAGATCAAGTTTTACGAAGCTCCTGACCGGAAATATACTTTTGGGAAACGAGTTTATATTGGAAACGACCAGCTTTGGTACAACTTCTCTTCAGCCACCGGATATTTTCCTAAAAAACAATCGAACACCTTTGTTGGAGGAGCAATTTTCAGAAACGAAGGAAAATTCTGGCAATGGCAGGCCGATGGAAGAATATACCTGACCGGATACCGTGCAGGACAAACCGAACTGAACGGATACATCAACAAGCCTTTAAAGATAGGGAATGACACCACCAGTCTTCGGATTGAAGGAAGTCTGAAAACTCTTATTCCTGAATATTACGACAACTATTTTTATTCGAACCATTTTGAATGGAGGAACAACTTCAGCAACATCAATGAAATGACAATCCGTTCAAGCATCCATTCGCAGGAATTCAAGACCACTGTAGGAGTCAACTATTCACTGATCAGCAATTACATTTACAACAACACTGAAGCTTTACCAACACAGGCAGGCAGCGAATTACTCATGCTTTCGGCTTACCTCAACAAAGATTTTGAAAGTGACCACTGGCTGATTCGCACCCAACTTCTGGTTCAGAAGGCGAGCAATGAAAAATACATTCATCTGCCGACAGCTACCGGATTTATCAGCCTGAACTACCGGACACTGTGGTCAAAGGTGATGTACACTCAAATTGGTATCGACACCCGCTATAACACAGCGTTTCATGCCGATGCCTATGATCCGGCAACTGCCCGGTTTTACCTTCAGAACGAGCAAATGATCGGTAATTATCCATTCATCGATTTGCATGTAAACCTTAAACTGAAACGCACGCGTTTCTTCTTCATCCTGATGAATGCCGCATCGGGAATAGCAGGCAACAACTATTTTGTTGCGCCTGACTACCCATATTACCGTCGCACCTTCAGAATCGGTCTCTCCTGGTCATTTTATGATTAAGCAAATCGAAATACCGAATTTTAACTTCAGAGGCTCGTTGACTTTAGGATTGATGATTAGATTAGCATCAGAAAAAACGAGTAAGAACGGATTAACGCTGACCTTTAATGATTTCGATTAATTCAGATAAAATCATAGCAGTGGCTCCCCAAATGAATTCGTTGTCAAAAGGATAATATTTGACACGAAGCAGACCGGTTACTGTTTCAATTTCAGTTTCGGAAATGGTTTCCTCCTTAATAAATTCACTGAGAGGAAACAAAATAAGCGCTTCAACTTCTCCCGGATTAATCACAAAATCAGGTTTCTGGTCGGACCATGCCAAAAATGGCTGGATGGAAAACTGGCTGACTTCGATATACAAACCAGATAAGCGCCCCAGAACCTCAACCGATGAAGGATCAATGCCCACTTCTTCCTGAGCTTCACGCAAGGCCGTCATTTCTGCTGAAATATCCTCTTTTTCAACCTTTCCTCCCGGAAAACTGATTTGTCCCGGATGGTGCTTCATGGTTGACGGACGTTTCGTTAAACAGACATACAACTGATCTCCTTCAGGAAAAAGCAACAGCAAAACACTACTCATTTTAACCGATAAAATTTCATGGTCATACGATTTCAACCGTCGTCCGGGAGGAAGCAATTTATAATGAGCCTCAGCGCCTGGTAACTCACCACGCAAAGTCTCTTTCAGATATGCTTTAACAGAAGAATACATAGAATAATAATTACTCGAATCGGATTGTTTTTTCAGGAGATACTTTGGTGATAAAATACGAAGGCAACAACAACATCAGGATGGTTATCACGACCGTGCCAACATTCAGCAAAACCAGGTGTAAAATATTAAGTTGGACAGGGACATATTCGAGGTAATACGAACTTGGATCCAGTTTCAGAAAATGAGTGTATTGCTGAATAAGGCAAATGCCAATCCCAAGTAAATTACCCCATATCAGAGCCTTCAGAATAAGCATGACCGAAAAATACAAAAATACTTTCCGAATGCTCCAGTTACGCGCTCCCATCGCTTTTAAGATTCCAATCATCTGGGTTCGTTCCAGAATAATAACCAACAGACTGGAAACCATATTGAAGCCGGCAACCAAAACCATAAGGATAAGAATAACCCACACGTTCATATCAAGCAGCCCCAGCCAGTCGAAAATCTGCCGGTATTTATCCTTGATGCTTACCACCTGCAGAACAGGCTCGTCAACATTCGTATAGCGGAGCAACAGATTATGTACTGCATTTTCCTGTTCCGATAAGTGATTAAAATCGTTCACCAGAATTTCGAAACCGCTCACTTCATCGTTTTTCCAGTTATTCAGTCTCCGGATGTGGTTGATATCAGCCAGCACAAACATGCGGTCGAATTCTTCGAGGCTGGTTTTATAGATACCTGCCAGTTCAAATTTTCGCTGACGGGGAATAGACTCAGTATCGCTAAAAAATATCATGGAGAGATCATCACCCAATTTCAGTTTAAGCAGGTCGGCCATTCGTTTTGAAATCCAGACTTTGTTACTGCGTATGGTATCCTGAACCAGAAACGGCTCACCGGCAACCTTGTTTTCCTGGAAGAACGACCAGTCGAAGTCGGGACCGATTCCCTTTAGTACCACCGGCTGAATTTCATCTTCGGTGCGAATAACACCCGGTTTGGTTGCAAAAACCTGTACATGACGAATGCCATCTATGTTCTTCAGTTCCTTAATAAATGGCTGATTCTGACTGATTGGGCTGGTTTCGAATGATTGATTGGAATCGAGGGTGACGATCTGCAGATGCGAACCAAACCCGATGACTTTTCGGCCTACTTCTGATTTGTACCCAGTTACGATGGCCACCGACAAAATAAGAACGACTAAACCCAGCACAATGCCGAAAAGAGCAATATTCACGATCCGGTGCGATAAGTTGTTCCGGTTTTCTTTCGCCGAAAAAATACGTCGGGCTATATAAAGGTCTGTATTCAAGATGAAATATAAAATTTAAATGCGTTGTAATAACAACTAAAATCAACTTATCTATTCGCTTTCCTCTACAACCATCGCTACTTTTTCTTCGCTCAGTTCATTCACGAAGGGCAAAACAAGAAGTGATATCAGACCAAGCACAATCAGCATGATCGTTGTGCTTCCATGAGCAAGCAAGGCAAACACTTTTCCGTTGGCCCGATCGACTCCGTAAAGAGCAAGTCCTTCTATGACCATAAAATGCCAGGCACCAATTCCCCCCTGAACAGGCGCCACCATTCCGAAACTGCCCAACACAAAAACGGTCAGTCCGGCCAGAGGTGCCAAATGGCTGGTAAAACCAAATGCAAAGAACACACAGTACAACATCAAATAATACATCAACCAGATGAATACCGAGTGAAATATAAATGCACTTTTCTTTTTCATTTTCCCTATACTGCGAAAACCTTCGGCAAACTGCCGAACAAAACCCATCAACTTTTTTAGGAATGAACTCGCAAGAATCTTGCGACGTGAAAGCCAGAGGATTAACATCAAAAAGAATAAGCTACCAATCAAACCAGGGGAATAAATCACATTATTTAGATTTTCATTCACCTCCGGATTATTCTTCAGAAACTCCAATACTTGTCCGAATTGAGTTATCACCACGACAACAAGCAAAAGAAGCAGCATCAATACATCAATCAGCCGCTCCACGACAACAGTTCCCACCAACTTGGTAAACGAAATCTTTTCGTAGCGGGAAAGTACACCGCATCTCGAAATTTCGCCCATTCGTGGAAGTGCCAGATTCATTAGATAACCGATCATCACAGCAAGAAAAGTATTCAATGTCCGGGGTTTATGGCCCAGCGGTTCAATCATCAGGTTCCAACGAATGGTACGACTGACATGGCTTAATAGACCCAGAAAGAGTGAAAGCACAATCCAGTAATAATTAACATCATTGACTAAAATATTTTTTATATGACTGAAATCCTGATCCTTATATACCATCCAGAATATCAGAATTCCGATCAGAAAGAAAGAAAGGAATTTGATGGTTTTAACTATATTTTGTTTCAATGTTCAATATATTAATGAATATGATCGCTTTTTGATGTCCAAGATAAACAAACAAAAGAAGTTTGACGAATTACATCTGAATACGGATGCATCTTCGGTTTTTTACTTTTGACTTGTCTCTATGTATTTCAAAATGAATTTAACGTACTTTTGTTTCGGCAAGCCGGAGATGCTGTAAAAGTGCTTCTCCCTCAATTAGCCATAATGGCAAAAATACAGATTTGTTTTAATTCGGACTGGTTTTTAGCAACAATTTAAAAATCCGACCAGGAAACACAAAAAAAAAGATGACTACAGTAAGAGCAAAAAAGAATTTGGGGCAACATTTTTTAAAAGATAAAGACATCGCTCAAAAAATCGTTGACAGCCTTCAGGCCAGCAACGTAAACAAAGTATTGGAAATTGGTCCTGGAATGGGTGTTCTGACCCAATTTCTGCTTCAGAATAAATCGTATGAAACATCGGTGGTTGAAATCGACCGCGAATCAGTAGAATACCTGAACGAACATTTTTCTGAATTGAAGGAACGAATTATTTCCTATGATTTTCTGAAACTCAACCTGAATGATCATTTTCAGGAACCTTTTGCCATTATTGGTAATTTCCCCTACAATATTTCAACACAAATATTTTTCAAGGTTCTGGAATACCGCAATCAGATTCCTGAAGTTGTAGGAATGCTTCAGAAAGAAGTCGCTGAACGTCTGGCAGCCCCTCCCGGATCAAAAACCTACGGTATACTGAGTGTTTTCCTCCAGGCCTATTACAACATTGAATACCTGTTTACCGTTGACCAGGACAAATTTACGCCACCCCCAAAAGTAAAAGGAGGAGTAATCAGGATCACCCGCAACAAAACAGAACACCTCAACTGCGATGAGAAGCTCTTTACCGGCATCGTAAAAATGGCTTTTAATCAGCGGCGAAAAACGATGCGCAACTCATTGCAAACCATGATTCACAACGATGAACTGAAGGCCAATCCAATTTTCGATAAACGTCCGGAACAATTGGGTGTGGCTGAATTCGAGATGGTGGTACGACTAATCGGAGAACAAGATAAAATCAGTGAACAGACAGCAGAGTAAACACACCGGTATTTATTTCACTTCATTCAAGTATTTTAAACGGTACAATTTATATTCAAACTAAACCAAACCTGATGAAACGAGACCAACTTTTCAGACCTGTTTATGCAATTGCATTCCTGATTATCTTCAGTTCGTTCACTCCTGAAAAAGGAGAATGGGTAAATCTACTGGATAAAAACCTCTCTCAGTGGAACATCTACCAGAGCTACAGATATAAAAACGATTTCAAAGGACAGCAACCCAAAGATGAAAACGACAAGCTCACTGAACCTGTTGGATACAACAAAAATGAGAACAACGTTTTTACCGTAACCGAAATAAATGGTGAACCGGTTTTACGCATTAGCGGCGAGATTTACGGATGTGTGTTTACCAAACAGGAATTTGAGAATTACCATTTGACCCTGAAAGTAAAATGGGGCGAAAAAAAGTGGGAGCCACGTATGGATAAACTGAAAGATTCCGGCTTATTGTACCATTCTATTGGTGAATGCGGTGTTGATTACTGGCGCTCGTGGATGCTGTCACAGGAGTTTCAGATTATGGAAGGACACATGGGCGATCATTGGGGCATTGCCAATTCAGCAATCGACGTGAGGGCTTTTATTCCTGAAGGATCAATGAATACGGTTGCCAGCGAAAAACAACCTTTCCTTCCAATTGGCCCTGGAACAGAGCGCGATGGGTTTTGCCTGCGCAGTGCCGATTACGAAAGCACGGTTGGAGAATGGACAACACTTGAACTGATTTGTTTGGGGAATAAAAGCCTGCACGTAATTAACGGACACGTAGTCATGATTTTACAAAATTCACGCTATGTGACAAATGGGAAATCAACTCCACTCACCAAAGGAAAAATACAACTGCAAAGCGAAGCTGCCGAAGTCTATTTTAAAGACATTCGGATAAAGTCAATCCAACAATTACCTGAAAAATATTCGGGCTATTTTAATTGATGGCCAACTGCTGCAAGATTAAAGATTCCATCTTTCAAAAAAAAAGATGGAATCTTTAATCTCCTGCAACAAATATCTGCCCGAGCTGAAATTTCAAACTTTCTAAACGCTGTTCATTGCATCAACCGGATCGAGCCTTGACGCCGAAAGGGCGGGAATAAAACCGGCAAGCACGCCAATCACACCCGAAATAGACAGGCCCAGAATAATATTTGCAAGCGACAACGTGAGAGTCATGCTCGACACATAGCTAAAGATGGTGGTTCCGATGAAAATAAGTATCAGTCCAATAATACCGCCAAGCATTGATAGGACAACTGCTTCGAATATAAACTGGAGAAGTATAAAATATTTTTTTGCACCAATTGCCTTTTGTATACCGATAATTTTGGTCCTTTCTTTTACCGACACAAACATGATGTTGGCAATTCCGAAACCGCCGACTAAAATACTGAATCCTCCGATAACCCATCCGGCTAAATTGAAGACCACAAAGAAAGCATCGAAGCGTGACGAAATCAGACTCACTTCATTGATGGCAAAATCGTTTTCTTCCATGGGTTTGAGTCGGCGCAACGAACGCATGATTCCTTCAAGTTCAGCCATAAATTCATCGCGATCGGCATTTGGCCTGGCCTTTACGTTGATGGTTTGCCCCTGATCGCGATTACGGACATCCACCATACTCATGGCATAAACGACCGGAATATGAACACGTTTATCCATGCTGGTCCCGAACATATCTGTTCCTTTTTTCGTGTAAACACCAATGATCTGGAAACGGTGTCCCTGCATTTTTATCATTTTACCAATCGGGTCTACCTGATTAAAAAGCCGCGTAGCAATTTCACTTCCCAGAATGGCCAAAGGCGCGCCCGAATTCGACTCCGATTCGGTAAAATAACGACCTTTTTCAATTTCAAGACTCCAGGTATTGATTAAATCGTGAGTAGTTGCCAGCACTTCCGTATTTTCGGCTTTACTGTTTTCGAATTGCACGGTACGGTTAAATCCAAAAAGGTAAACGGCATCTTCAACATTTCTTGCTCTGCGCATAATATCTTCAGACTCTTCCATCGTTGGTACCGGACGATTCATATATTTCCACCACGGATATTCCGATTCACCTTCAGGAGGAGCCCACGGCCATTTCTGAATGTAAACCATGTTACTTCCGAGCGAATTTAAACTACCCCGGATATAATTCTCCAGCGAATCGATCACTGTAAAAACCGAAATAATGGCAAAAATACCAATCGTGATTCCCAACAGCGAAAGAAATGTCCTAAGTTTATTTCCCCGAAGAGAACCAAAGGCAAACGAGAAACTCTCCAATATTAATCTGGTAATAAGCATATTCTCCGGGTTGAAAAGTAAATAGATAAAAATATTGAATGTGAAATAGCCGAATGTCTACAAAAACAGCAAAAAGGTCCAAACAAATCAGTCAGACAGGAAACTGAAAAATTAGTGTCTGTTTTCCGAAAAGATTACAGTTTTAGCCAAAAAATGAACTGACAAAACTAATTCGCTCTACTAATAACATCAGTAATAAAGTCGAATCCGTGAATAAAAAGGGGCGACATTCTGATTAAAAAATATGATTATCAATGTAAAGGCCCAAATCCCTGCAAATGCAAAAGGTCTAAAAACATTGAAGATTTCGCCCTGACTTGATTTTATTTATAATAATTGACCATTTATTTACCTAATTGCATTTGTGGAAATCAATTATTGTCATTCTGTTGTCATTTATCCTTTGAAAATAACTTATTGACTATCAAATGACCATTAAATGACTTCTTGAAATGACCTTAGGTAAATTTGCGGATATCCATTTCATTTATTTGTCCGTTCAATAACAAAGTGCAAAACTCTGCGTTATTGCTTTAATATCTTTTTAGAGGAACGGAATAGCCTCAAAAAAAGTTCAAAATTCATTGTTACAATAAGCTTAATTAGTAGGATTCGTAGGGGCACAAATCAAGGTGTTTTATTATCTTTGAGGCCAAATTACAAATGGATTATAGATGAATGACTTAAAAAAAATAAAATCAGCCTTAATTTCAGTATATCACAAAGATAAGTTGGATCAGATCGTCAAAAAATTAGACGAATTAAACATCACAATCTATTCAACCGGCGGAACACAATCATTTATTGAAGAATTAGGAACTTCGGTTATTCCGGTTGAAGAATTGACAAGCTATCCTTCCATTTTGGGCGGACGTGTAAAAACCCTTCATCCGAAAGTGTTTGGCGGAATTCTGAACCGCAGAGATAACGCTGGCGACCAGCAACAAATCGCCAAATATGAAATTCCTGAAATAGACCTTGTTATTGTTGATCTGTATCCGTTTGAAGAAACGGTTGCTTCAGGAGCATCCGAAGAAGATATTATCGAAAAGATAGATATCGGAGGAATCGCACTGATTCGTGGAGCAGCCAAAAACTTCAACGATGTGGTGATTGTATCTTCCCGCAATCAGTATCAGAATTTACTCGATTTGCTGATTAAGAATGAAGGAGCAACATCGTTCGAAGACCGTAAAGAATTTGCCCGTTTGGCTTTTGCTACCTCATCACATTACGACAGCGCTATTTTTAATTATTTCAACCCGAAAGAATCAGTAGAAGCCCGTATCAGTGTAAACAACGGACAGGTGTTGCGTTATGGTGAAAACCCACAACAATCAGCTACTTTTTTCAAATTCAACAACAGCAATTCCGACATTACCTTGTCCAATGCGAAAGTATTGCAGGGAAAAGCACTTTCGTACAACAACATGCTTGATGCTGATGCGGCATGGAAATCAGCAAGCGATGCCTTTCATGCAGTAAGCCATCTGGAAAATAAAGTTGCCGTTTCGGTTGTCAAACACCTCAATCCATGCGGACTGGCAGTTACCGACAATATTCTGAAATCGCTCGAACTGGCCTGGGCTGGTGATCCGGTGAGTGCCTACGGAGGTATCATCTGTTTCACTTCCGAAGTGGATCAGACCATCGCCGAATGGTTCAGCAAACGATTTGTCGAAATCATCATTGCAACGTCTTTTACTCCGGAAGCGCTGGAAGTCTTAAGCAAGAAGAAAAACCTTCGCGTTATGGAAACTCCTGTAAAACCGGAAATTACGGGTGAAAAGCTTTATCGCTCAATCAGCGGAGGCCTGCTCATTCAGGATGAAGACGAAGGCCTGGAAACAGAATTTAAGAATGTGACCAACATACAATTCGACAGCTCAAAAATCAACCTGACGAAATTCGGCATCATTGCCTGCAAACATCTGAAAAGTAATGCCATTGCACTGGTCACACAAAATCAGGATGGTTCATTCTGGTTAACCGGAGCAGGAATGGGACAACCCAACAGGCTCGACAGCTTGCGCCACTTAACCATTCCACGGTTTAACCTGAAGGAAGGCGTACGCATTGAAGACTCGGTATTGATCTCGGATGCTTTCTTCCCGTTCAGAGACAGCATTGAAGCTGCCAATGAGTATGGAATCAAATACGTTGTAGAACCAGGAGGCAGTATCCGCGATGAAGAAGTAATCGCAGCCTGTAACGAATTCGGAATTGCAATGGTTTTTACTGGTGTAAGACATTTTAAACATTGATTTGAATTGAACTACCGGTTTATTCACTTAGTTTAAACAAAGAAAAATATACATATGGGATTGTTTTCATTTTTAACCCAGGAAATTGCCATCGACCTTGGAACCGCGAATACAATTATTATCCACAACGATAAAATCGTTGTGGACGAACCCTCGATAGTAACAATCGACCTGAAAACCGAAAAACTTGTTGCTATTGGCGAAAAAGCACGCCAGATGCAAGGGAAAACCCACGCGAACCTGAAAACCATCCGCCCTTTGCGCGACGGTGTTATCGCCGACTTTAATGCAGCAGAACAGATGATCAGGGGAATGATCAAAATGATGAATCCCAAGTCAAGGTTCTTTGCACCTTCGCTCCGAATGGTGATTTGTATTCCATCCGGGTCAACCGAAGTAGAGATTCGTGCGGTGCGTGACTCGGCCGAACATGCCGGCGGACGCGATGTGTACATGATTTACGAACCCATGGCCGCAGCTATTGGTATTGGTCTGGATGTGGAAGCTCCGGAAGGAAACATGGTGGTGGACATCGGTGGTGGAACTACCGAAATTGCCGTAATTTCACTGGGAGGACTGGTTACCAACAAATCGATCCGTATTGCAGGTGACGATCTGACTGCCGACATCATGGAATACATGCGCCATCAACATAACATTAAAATTGGTGAACGTACTGCCGAAGAAATTAAAATCAATGTCGGATCGGCTTTATCTCAACTCGAAGATGCGCCTACCGACTATGTGATACAAGGTCCGAACCAGATGACAGCTCTTCCAATTGAAGTGCCGGTATCCTACCAGGAAATTTCGCATTGCCTGGAAAAATCGATTGCCAAAATTGAAACAGCTATCCTCAGTGCTCTAGAACAAACACCTCCGGAACTTTATTCCGATATTGTCACCCGCGGAATATGGCTGGCAGGTGGTGGTGCATTATTACGCGGTTTGGCTAAACGGTTCACCGATAAAATCAACATTCAATTCCATGTTGCCGAAGATCCTTTGCGTGCTGTCGCCCGCGGAACCGGCATCGCACTTAAGAATGTAAACAAATTCACGTTCCTGATCAGATAAAACTGAAAAGGAAGAGGTAACCCTTCCAGCTGATGAGAAGTTTATTTCGTTTTTTATTACGAAATTATTTTTTAATGATGTTTCTGGCACTCGAAGCCATTTCATTGGTTTTGATTGTTAGTTTCAACAATTACCAACGGGTCACATTCTTTAATTCAAGTAATGATCTGACTGGAACTGTCTACGAGAAATTCAGTACCATGGAGGACTATTTCAGTTTAGGCCGGACGAATGCTCGTCTGGCAGCTGAAAATTCGTCCTTGCGCAAGCAGTTGTATATGATGAAGATGAACCAGGAAAACTATCCGGTAAATCCTGCAGATACCATTGAGGCTCCCGCATATTTTTTCACATCAGCCAGGGTGATCAGCAACTCGGTGAATAAGCCATACAACTATATCAGCCTGAATAAAGGGTCGAGACAAGGTATCAAACCAGACATGGGAATCATTTGTGCCGGCGGAGTGGTTGGAGTGATTACCAATGTTTCGCCGAACTACTCAACCGGCTTGTCATTACTGAATAAGCGATTAAGTATACCGGCAAAAATCAACAAAAACAACTATTTTGGATCGTTGGTCTGGGACGGTGAACATTTCAACACAGCCGACCTGAAGGAAATTCCGTTTCACATTATCGTTAATGTGGGCGATACAGTAGTAACAAGTGGATTTTCGAGTGTTTTTCCGGAAGGAATAATGATCGGTACCATTAAAAACTTTGATGTTGAAAGTGGAACAAACTTCTACAACATCAAAGTTGAACTATCGACCAATTTTAAAACCCTCAAATACGTTGAGGTTGTTCAAAATACAAAGCAAACAGAACTGATGAAACTGGAATCAAACAACATCACTGAATGATAAAGGACTTTGGGAAATATGCGATTATGTTTGTAGCGCTGGTTTTGATCCAGGTACTTATTCTGAATAATATCCAGTTCAGCGGGTTTGTCAATCCGTATATTTATATTTTATTTATCCTTTTACTTCCATTTACAATTCCCGGATATTTTTTGCTCGGGCTATGTTTTTTCCTTGGAATTTCGGTTGACATATTCAACAATACACCGGGGATACATGCCGGAGCAACAGTTTTTCTGGGCTTTATGAGGCCGGGAATTGCCCGGTTAATCACATCACGCGAGTTCATTGAGAAAGGGAACACTCCCAACCTGACCCAACTCGGGTTTGCCGGCTTCCTGAAATATACAGTTCTATCTGTCATAGTACATCACCTGTTTCTCTTTTTTGCAGAGGCATTTTCGTTCGGAGACTTTTTACATACCCTTCTCCGTTACCTTCTCAGCTGTATTTTTTCGATTGTAATTATACTGGCCAGTCAATTCATTATCTTTAAAAACTAAAAACGGGTGGATACTTTTTCGAAACGCAGTTTCATTATTGCCGGTATCATACTCGGAGTTGGAGCGATCTTCATTCTTCGCCTTTTCACCCTGCAGATCACCAACGAAACCTACAAACAATTTGCTACGCGGAATGTACTCCGACAGGAGATTACTTTCCCCGCACGCGGATTAATTTACGATCGCAAAAGTGAACTTCTTGTATACAACAAAGCAGCTTACGATTTACTCGTGGTTCCCAGGGAAGTTAAACCGTTCGACACTACGGAACTCTGCAGTATCATTCAACTGGACAAACTGGAACTGAAAGAGGCACTAAAAAAAGCAAAGCAATTTTCTTATTACAAACCATCGATCGTTGTTGGTCAAATTTCGCCTAACATTTATGCGCCGCTTCAGGAGAAACTGTACAAATACCCTGGTTTTTTTGTCCAATCACGAACACTGCGCGAATACCCCGGCAAAAGTGCAGCTCAGGTGTTGGGTTATGTAGGCGAAGTGAATCAACGCATCATCGACAAGGACAATTATTACAGATCGGGAGATTACATTGGTGTCAGCGGGCTTGAGAAGGCCTATGAGAATGAGTTGCGGGGAATCAAAGGTATGAAAAACTCAATGGTCGATGTTCACAACCGGATAAAAGGGAAATACAACGATGGTGAAGCTGATACCACAGCCATCCTGGGGCACAATCTGCTCACCGGCATAGATGCGGAATTACAGGCTTATGCGGAACTATTGATGACCAATAAAAAAGGCGCGATTGTAGCCATTGAACCTGCAACCGGCGAAATTATCCTGATGGTCAGTGCACCATCCTATGATCCTAATTTACTGGTTGGTCGCCAGCGCAGTATCAATTATGGCATACTGGATCGGGATTCCGTTAACAAACCCATGTGGAACAGGGCTATTATCGGCCGGTATTCCCCGGGGTCAACGTTCAAACTGGCAAATGCGCTGATCGCACTTCAGGAAGGCGCGATAACTCCTTTCGACAGGTTCTCCTGTTCCGGAAAAAGTTCCACCCCGATCAAATGCACACACAACCATGTTACTCCGCTCGCTATGCGCGAAGGAATCAGGGAATCGTGCAACCCTTACTTCTGGAATGTATTCAGGTCAATCATCAACCACTCTCCAACTTCGGAACAAGGGTACAACGAGTGGAGAAAACAAATACTGGCTTTCGGATTTGGCCAAACCTTAGGTACTGAATTAACTTCAGAAGTAAAAGGAAATATAGCGGAGTCAAGTTATTACGATAAATATTTTGGTCCCGGAAGATGGAATTCACTTACCATCCGCTCACTGGCCATTGGACAGGGAGAAATCCTGGTCACACCACTTCAGATGGCGAACATGGTCGCCATCATTGCCAACCGGGGTTATTACATCAGCCCTCATCTGGTAAAAGCCGTCCAGGATACAAACAGGGTTTACAGAGATTTAAAATTCGAGAAAAAATCGTTGGATATTAATCCGGAATATTTTGAAATAGTTATCGAAGGCATGCAGGCTGTAGTTGATGAAACAAGACTGAGGAACACCGTACATCTGGATAGCATAGCAATTTGCGGGAAAACAGGGACCGTGCAGAACCCTCAGGGTGAAGACAACTCTGCGTTCGTCGCTTTTGCCCCGCGTAACAATCCCAAAATTGCGATTGCCGTCTATATCGAAAATGCCGGATTTGGCGCGACCTGGGCAGCACCAATTGGGGGATTGCTGATCGAAAAATATTTAAACGATTCGATTGCTCCGCGAAGGAAAGCGATGGAGCAACGATTAATCGAAACAAATTTGTTAAACGTAGTACAAAAAAATTAACGGAAGTGCAAAGAAGAGACAACGTTTGGGCAAATATCGACTGGATCACAGTTTCCATTTACCTGGCCATGATGTTTATTGGTTGGATAAACATTTATGCCGCCGTATACAACGAAGAGCACAAGAGTATCTTTGATTTTAGCCAGCAGTATGGGAAACAACTGATCTGGATTTTTGCAGCCATTTTTATTGCTGTATTGATGATTAATATTGATTCCAAGTTCTTCGTAACATTTTCCTTTCCCATATACATATTCTTCATATTGGTTTTACTTTCGGTACTGGTTATCGGAGCGGAAGTAAAAGGCGCCAAATCATGGATTCAATTTGGAAATTTTTCGCTTCAACCTTCGGAGTTTATGAAGATGGCTACATCGCTGGCTATTGCACGGTACATCAGTTCGTACAACTTCAAAATGCACAGTTACAAATCGCTTCTTACTTTAGCAGGACTTATTTTTGTACCTGTTGCCCTAATATTTTTGCAGAACGACACCGGCTCTGCCATTGTTTTCGGGGTTTTTCTCCTTGTGCTATACCGCGAAGGACTGAATGGAATTGTTTTATTTTTCACTTTCCTGATTGCCCTTGTCTTTATATTTACCATGGTCATCAATCCGTTTGTGACCATCCTTATTTTAACGATAGCTGCTTTTTTCGTCAATTACCTGATGCGGAGAAAAATGAAACGCAATCTGATTGGAATAGGCATTTTCACGGCAAGTTACCTGACTTTCTGGCTGATCAACTATCTGGTGCAGGGAACTCTTGATCCCTTATATTTTATCCTTGGGGCGGCAATACTGTCATCGGCCTTATCTTTACTCTGGTCAATGTTAATGCGGAAAAGAAGTCTCGCTATTTTAATCGGCATTTACCTCGGCAGTGTACTTTTTGCAGTGTCGGTTGATTACGTATTTCATAACATCATGGAACAACATCAGCGCGACAGAATTAACGAGTTACTGGGAATCCAGTCGGATTTACTGGGAGCAGGTTACAACGTAAATCAATCAAAGATTGCCATCGGATCGGGTGGTTTTTTCGGTAAAGGGTTTCTTCAGGGTACCCAAACCAAATTTGATTTTGTTCCTGAACAAAGCACCGATTTCATTTTCTGTACCGTTGGTGAAGAATGGGGATTTTTGGGGACAACCTTAGTTATCGGGCTCTTTATGGGTCTGCTCATGCGTTTGATTTTTCTGGCAGAACGCAACCGCTCCCGATTCAGTCGGGTATACGGGTATTGTGTTGCCACCATTTTGTTTTTCCACTTTGCGGTAAACATTGGAATGACCATTGGTCTGGCACCCGTAATTGGGATTCCTCTGCCCTTTTTCAGCTATGGAGGATCATCACTCTGGTCGTTTACGCTGCTTCTCTTTGTATTCGTCAGGCTCGATGCCAACCGCTTCGAACAGCTGAGCTATTAATTGAATAATTCAGGTTCTCATTGGCACTAAAACCCCAGCTTATCGCAATTGCATCATCTCATCTCTTGTTTCGAAACCAGTAGTTACATCGATTTAGGGTCTGCAGAAAAACTCGAAGAACTAAGAAACTGTTTAAATTTTATTCGTTTGTTCCGTCAGGAACAAAATGTGGGTAGAAAGGGAATGAATGATGTATCGTGTGGGTTCTGTAAGAGAATGACTGCCGAAAAATCAACATTGTTACTCAATTTCAATGAAGCATATACTACGAAGTAGTATAATATTAATCACCCCCAGTAATACTGGGGGGTAAGACCTACCACCGAAAACAACCCTGACCAGGGTTGAATATTAATTACAGAACACTTATTCAACCCTGGTCAGGGTTGAAGTCACAGCTTATTTTTTACCCCCAATTTCATTGGGGGTCATTCATATTTAGCACCTCCGGTGCATAAGCCCAAATGATCAATGAGTAAATACCCACACCAAATATTATAGAGCCATAAGAACCGTTTCAATCCCAATTTGGAAGAATAGAATCCTATACCCTGCAGGGAAATAGTACAACAAATAATTTTTTTGTTAATAACTTACACTCTTACATTATGATTCCATATAATTATATTTGTTAAATTAGTTGAGTTTTGAAATGACTAAAGATTAGACGGATAAACAGTTTTGAAATATTTTAATTCGAAAATCTGCATAATACAGCCTTATGTATTTCTATAGACAATTCATTTTAAAAACCAAAAATTCATTTTTATGTCTAACCAGCTCAGTATTCAAATTAACGATGAAGATCTTAATGAAGTTCTTCAGGCCATCGACACCATTCGCCGGAAACTACCGTTTTTGGTGAAACTCTCTGCTTCCGAAAAGAGATCGACTGCAATGCTCGACGACGGACGCATCCCTTTTACCAACAAGGCCCTTGAATATGCTTCGCGCGAAGTTTCAATTTCGCCCAATCCGGTGCTACTGGACGAAGCAAAAAAAGATAGTCAGTTGTATAACAAACTACATTCGGTTGATCGTGAACTAACCCGTTTAAGCGAGATGGTAAGCGACACAAGGATGCTTGCCGGCGCCGAATTGTACGAATTTGCAAGATTTGTTTATAAAATGTCGAAGATCTCGGCTTCAATTGGTACTCCGGGTACCAAAAGCATTGTCGACGATCTTGGCAAGCTGTATGCCGGAAATGGGAATTCAACCCCTGCCCCGGTAACGCCTTAACAAATGGTTTTTACCCCGACAGGCCTGGCTGTATAAGGCTTGTCGGGGTATCAATGAAACCAGACGGTATTCGCATGAAACCGATCAATGCCAGAAACCCCATCATCAAGGTTAAAATGAAACATACCGGGGTCGCCGACCTCAATACCGGGGTAAAAATGAAACCCGCTGAGTAAAAAATGAAACCCATCGAAGACGGGAACCTCGCTACCAAAGTCCGAATGCCCGAAACCGGGGTGGCAAACCCCGATGCCTTAGTAAAAATGAAACCCACCTTAAAGAAAATCAAACCTATCGAAGACGGGGACCTCGCTACCGGGCTTGAATTGAAACCAAACGGGCTTGCTAAGCTCAACGCCTTTGTAAAAATGAAAGCCACTGCATAAAAAATGAACGCGATTGATGTTGGAAACCTCATGATCGGAACCGGAATGACCAAACCCGAAGTTGGAATGAAAGATCATGAACAAATTGTGTTTGATGGGTTTTGTTTGGAGAGCGATATCCAGCAACTGGTGCAAACAAGAATAGATTCCATCCCTTACCCCTTGATAATTTACTTTAACAACGAAGCATTTTGTTCCTGTTATGATGGATAGAATCACTTACAGCAAGGGATGAATATAAAAAGAACAGTCTTCTTTTGGGAAATAAGCCATCCCCGAGCAATCGCAACACATTGCTTATAAAGGTCTTATATTGCACATGTCGAATATGTTATTTACATTTAGCCCGTAATATTAAATAACAAAATGGAAAACAAAAAGAGAGATTTGATCAACCAAGGAAGTAAGTTTAGCACTCAAAACTATGTCCATATCCATCATTTCAACTTGATAAAGAAGGCAATGTGATTGGTAAATCAGACTAATTCAATAGAAGAAATATAATAGCGAAAATAACTAACTAAATTCAAGAATATGCCAAGCAGAACTGTGATTTCTGATGTGACCAAAAATGAAGATGGAAAGAATATCCTAAACAATCCCGATAAAATAGTCCGTTGGATAAAATACCAATTTGAGGAGCAAGAGATTATTTATAGTAAGGAGGATATACATCTCAGGCCCTTTTTATATTTCATTGATTTATCTAATTGTGTTATTAATACAGTAAATCATGATGGAAAGCCAATAATGACTAATTTATGTGATATTCTAAACGAAATATATAAAGAAGAATTGCCAGGTTGCTTTCTAATCAATGGTTATGGGACTGAAAACAGAATCTATCACGAAGTTCTTGTTGGAATAAAATGTGAAAATAGTATTATATATTCTGCTTATTTTCACCAAACCAGATTTCGTGAGGATGTAAATTTTGAAGGCACAGAATTTAAAAACCATGCTTCATTTGGAAGTTGCATATTTGAAAAATACGCAAACTTTAATGAGACAAATGTTACAGGCAATTCTGGATTTGAAGGATGTACATTTAATGGCAAAGCCAAATTTAATAATGCAAAATTTGATTGTTATCAGGTTCATTTTGAATATTCAGTTTTTAATGGGGAATTTCAAGCAAACGGCATGAAATTTATAAATGATGATCAGAGAAAGGATAAGCCGAATTACAAACCTTTTATATCTTTTTATGGCGCCCAATTTCATCAAGAACTTATTTTATCGAATATTAATTTCACACGTGACTGCAATTTCACAGGAGCAAAGTTTTATGGTGGTGTCAATTTAATAAAAAGCCACTTCACAGCCTTAACATTCTATCGTGCGGAAATCCATGGACATATTCTGCTTACTGCATATTCTGATGAGAATGATCAAAATAAAACAATTACTATACAGAATATCTCCTTCAACCATTCTATTATATCCGGCAGAATAGATTTGGAGCATTGTGAAATTGATATTTTCGAAGGGAACTTTGTAACCATAAAGAATGGAGCTCTACTGAGAATTTCTAATTCAGAGATAAAAAAGCTAGACTTATCTGCAACACATAACGATGGTGTAATAATTTTTGAAGATAATTCTGATAAAATCGAGGAATTCATTTTTAAAGGTACAATCGTTAGTGGAGTTGTTGAACTTGAAAATACTGAGATAAAAGTAATTAATGATCGTAAAACTGCTCGTGTTCTTAAAGAAGCTGCATTAAAAAGCGGAAACAGTATCGATGCTTTAGAATATAGAAGAAAGGAGATGCAGCTATTTAAGAAAGAGGTGAATAAATCCAACCGTCGAAGCACTAAATTATTGTTGAGTCTAAATGGCCTTTCGAATAATCATGGTACCGATTGGATTAAGGGTATTATATTCACATCTATCTGTTGGGCTGGTTCTTATCTGCTTTTTCTTATTACTTCAAGACTTGGAGATATTTATTATTGGCTTAGTGGCCAATCAATAACTTGGACATTTTTGCAGGATTTTTCCAACGGGATAGGTTATTTATGGTCATTAGATTTTTTAAGCACATTAACTGAATGGATCGTTCAGTTTGAATTTACAACTGCTTGGTGGCTGAATGTATTGAAACCGGTACAATTTATTTTTGTAATTCTATTCTATATTCTTGGTAAAATATTAATAGGTTATGGTATCTATCAAACAATCTCAGCCTTCAGAAAATATGGGAGATAGACTAATATCAAAGATTTATGTATTGAATTGATCAATGACATCGCAAAGCAAATTTATTTAGATCTAATTGCTCATTCAATTATATATCGTGCGGCTTCCCCAGTAGTTACTTGCAGAAACCCAGCTTCATCGGCGGTCATTAACATTTAACTCCTGCTGATTTATTGAGCTTGCACAGGTTTGGTAATTTTTATTGCAAAATCAAGCTCTACGTAACCAATCAGTTCAGCAAAAAAGCTTCTAAACAAAGCTTCAAATTGATCATATTCCTGATACAAAACATCAATGGCCCATTGACTGTTGGCCGGCAGCGAAGTCCGGTTAGACATGATATCCAGAACCTGAAGCAAATTATTCCGATTAGCGTATGATTCCAGACGCCTGTGCTGAATCAGGAATGGAAGAAACTGTTTAACGCGAACAGGCAACAGCCAGAAATCGCTCAAAAATACAGCGTGGGCATGTTTGGAAAACTGCCGCAAAGTAACCGGAGAATATTCGACCCAGTTAGCTGCCAGAAAATGATCAAAGAAAATATCGGTCACAACACCTGAATATCGTCCATAACCAGGTCTCAGCAGTTTCATACATTCCTTCACATCGGCATGCTGATCGGTAAAAAAATCAATGCGTCGGTGAAGCTTGATTCCAAAAGCGACCTGTTCAGGATATTGAAGATATTTATTTCCCTTCACATAATCGCCAATGAAATTACCAAGTTTGATCTCTTCCGAATCGCCGGATAAATACAAATGGGCCAAATAGTTCATTTGAAAATTAAATAAAAAAAGATTAATCCACATCCTAAAGTCTGGCAAATATACACTTAAGGGATTCAATAGAAACAGCTAACACTGTTAATTATTGGTTAAAAAGAAAGTACTGTTTAAAAAACGCCCTTTTTGAATTTTTCCTATCTTTCACCAATCTAAAAAATGAAGTCATGCCAAAGAAAATTGCCGCTTTTGGTGAATTGTTATGGGATTTGCTTCCTACTGGCAAAGTTCTGGGAGGAGCTCCTGCCAATTTCATTTACAGGGTCAATTCATTTGGCGACCAGGGAACACTGCTGAGTAAAGTAGGGAACGACAAAGCCGGAAGAGAGGCCAGGGAAGCGCTCCGAAAACTGGGAGTATCTGATGAAAATGTCCAGACAGACTATGAATTTCCAACAGGCACAGTAAAAATCAAAATAGATAGCAATGGAAATCCTGATTTTAACATTATCACTGATGTTGCCTATGACCATATTGAAATAAACACCGAAATGATTGATGCTTTTAGTCAGGCTGATTGTGTTTGTTTCGGCACCCTGGTTCAGCGGTATGGAATTTCTAAAAACACCTTGCGCGAACTGATTCATGAATCGCCGGAAGTGGTCAAGTTTCTGGATATCAATCTCCGAAAAAAATGCTACACCCCTGTAACCGTTGAAGATAGTTTACGAATGGCGACCATTCTGAAAACCAACGACGAGGAACTGATGATTGTCAAAGAATTACTCGGATTAAAGAATGATAGTATAAAGGATCTGGCCAAAGAAGTCATCGAAAAATACGACCTTGAGGTTCTTCTCTGCACCCTCGGACGCAACGGAGCATTCAGCCTGACTCCACAGGATGTTTTTCATTATGACCCCGGATATCAGATTAGTCTGGGCGATACGGTTGGTTCGGGTGATGCATTTTCCGCAGGATTTGTACATTATTATATAAACGGATCCACGATTGAAGAAGCCCTTCGTTTTGGAAATGCTGCTGGTGCCATGGTCGCAACAACAACAGGAGCCACATCTCCAATCAGCAAAGAAGAAATCCTGAATTTTATGATTATTCCACAAAACCGGAACTCCGAACGGTTTCATCAGTAAACCGAATAAAGCAACTGTTCAAAGTCGACAGTGATCAATTTCAGTTTCCAGAAGGCATAAATTGTCATTTGTTATACGTCACTGGTGGTCAGAGTAATTCTGCAAAGAACTATTAAATGACAACTTAATGACTATTGAATGACAATTAAATTTGAATTTCAGAGTCAATCAGTCCTTCGATCGCCAGGGCATCCGGATCATCCCTGCCTGAGCCATTGTCATAACAATCACTCCGGAAATAGTAATTCCACCACCCCACACCTGAACAGCAAGCGGTAAGTTTCCGAAGTAAAAATACGCAATGATCAGAACAAATATTCCCTTCAAACTCTGAATAATGGATGACCGGGAAGCTGTAATATACCGGTAAGAATAGAAGAACGATAACAGGCCAATAAACGAACCGAAAAATGCACCCAAAGCTATGTTTTTAAATGCACTGACCGGAATGACCACAGACTGCCCACTCCAGAGGAAATACCCCAGAAAGAAGAGAAAAATCCAGCCATTTGAATTCAGGTTAAAAACTTCGGGACTCGCTTTTCGAACGTTCTTTTTCACGATAATCGACAGTGTTGCGGCAAAAAAAGTATTGATCACCACCCAACCGGTTCCGGGAATAAAAAAGCGATGCCAATCCAGGTCGCCTGAATAGCTGATAATAAATGCACCGACAATTGCCATGAATGCACCCATAGCTTCAATCCAGGTAAACCGCTCTTTTAGAAAAGAGATTCCTAAAATGCTCATAAAAACCGGAAAGAGATTGCCTAAAAACGAAGTGACTGAAGGATCGGCAATGGCCCGGATAGCCAGGAAAAAAGTAATATTGGAGATAATATCAATGGCTCCAAGAAGAACCAGCAGACCAATCACCTTTTTAGGAATACCCGGTAACTGCCTGAATTTTCCGGTAGCCAGAATAAAAATCAGATTCAGTAAAAACCCAATGCCAAAATAATACAGTCCAAACTGAGCCAGTTCAACCTGATTCAATCCCGCTTTACTGAAAACATAAAGACTGGAAAAAGCAATTGTTCCAACCAATGCATAAACATATCCTTTCCACTCTTCCGATTGATTTGCAGCCATTTCTAAAATACAAAAAGAGAAACCTCAACATGGAGATTTCTCTTTCGCAAGATATTGTATTTTTTAGACTACAGGCGTTTTTTGATCGCTTTTGTAGCTTCTTCGAAACCTGGTTTTTCGAGCAGGGCAAACATATTCTTTTTGTAAGCCTCAACTCCCGGCTGATCGAATGGAATTAATTTACAGAACTCATCAAGCTTTTCGAAAACAGAAATTCTAACTTGAACAACTTTTCACCTCCAAAATCTTTATATTTGTAGAAAGCTCTAAAATAAAATGAAATGACTTTGAAAACAATAAAGAAACAATTCGACGAATATTTACCACTATTGTCAAACCAACAGCAAGCTTTGGTTCTGGAATTTGTTAAAAGTCTTTTAAACAAGGATGCTGATGTAAAACGTATTAGCCGCAAACAATATAATCAGGAAATAGATGCTGCGGTTAACCGGGTTGAAGATGGAAATTTTGTTACACATGAAGAATCAATGAAGGAATTATCGAAATTAGAACCCATGTCAATAAGCAATCTCCATAAGATGATTGATAAGGCTAAAGAGGATCATAATACTGGCCGGGTCATTTCTCACAATGAGCTGAAGAAAAAGGTGAAGAAATGGGAATAAGGATCGAATGGTCGGAGTTATCGGAAAGACAACTCAAAGACATATTTGATTACTTCTCGCTTAAGGTAAATGTAAGAATAGCCAGGAAAATAATCAATAGAATAATGGAAAGAGTATCGATTCTGGAAAACAATCCGTTAGCAGGTCCTCAAGAAGAACTTTTAAGTAATTATTCTGAAGATTTCAGATACCTTATCGAAAGCAATTACAAGATAATTTATTGGAAAAATGAAAATCTGATCACCATTGCATCTATCTTTGATTGCAGGCAGAACCCAAAAAAGGTAAAAGAAATTAAGCCAATCAACCCTGATCCTTCGGATAAGCTTTAGATAAATGTAAACCTATGATCAGTATTGATTAAAATTATTTCGGCCATTTCTAAAATAAAAAAGAAAGCGAAACCTCTTTCCAGAGATTTCGCTTTTTACATCTATCGTATTTTTTAGACTACAGGCGTTTTTTGATCGCTTTTGTAGCTTCTTCGAAACCTGGTTTTTCGAGCAGGGCAAACATATTCTTTTTGTAAGCCTCAACTCCCGGCTGATCGAATGGATTAACTCCTAAAGTGTATCCGCTTAAACCACAAGCCAATTCAAAAAACTGAATCAACTGTCCAAGGTAATACTCGTTCAGTTTAGGCATAACAATTTGGATATTTGGAACACCACCGTCGACATGAGCCAGCATAGTTCCAAGTTCTGCCATTTTATTCACCTCATCAACGCGTTTTCCTGAAAGGAAATTCAGGCCATCGAGATCATCGGCATCTTTCGGGATACGAACTTCGCGATCGGGACTTGCAATAGAAATCACCGTTTCGAACAAAGTGCGTTCACCTTCCTGAATGTATTGTCCCATGGAATGCAGATCAGAAGAAAAATCAACCGCAGCAGGGAAAATACCTTTATTCTCTTTTCCTTCGCTTTCGCCGAAAAGCTGTTTCCACCATTCAGCCAGAAAATGAAGTTTCGGATTAAAATTGACCAGAATTTCAACCTTTTTTCCGTTTTTATAGAGTTCGTTACGAACCGCTGCATATTGAGCAGCTATGTTTTCTTCGAACGGAACATTAACTCCGGTTGCAGCCTGCATATCGGAAGCACCTTTCACCAAAGCACGAATATCAAATCCGGCCACGGCGATCGCCAATAACCCAACCGATGTCAGTACCGAATAGCGGCCACCAATATCATCAGGAATAACAAAGGTTTTATAGCCTTTGGTAGTTGCCAGAGAGCGCAATGCGCCTTTACTGGCATCAGTAATTGCCACGATACGTTCGTTGGCTTCTGCTTTACCATATTTCTCTTCGATATCCTGTTTCAGTAAGCGGAATGCAAGTGCAGGTTCGGTTGTCGTTCCTGATTTGGAAATTACTGCCATTGCATACTCTTTGGTCTTCAGCAATTCGCGCAATTCGAACAGATAATCTTCGCTGATGTTTTGTCCGGCAAAAAGAATGAACGGGCTTTTACGTTCCTTCAGATGAGCAAAATTATCAGAAAGCGCATCAACGACTGCTTTCGATCCAAGGTATGAACCTCCAATACCAATAACCACAAAAATATCGATGTTTTTTGCGACTAATTTAGCAGCTGTAGCCTCATAATCGGCCATTTCAGCTTCACTGATTGAAGTAGGCAAATTAGTCCAGCCTAAAAAATCGTTTCCTTTTCCTGTTTTGTTGAAAAGTGCACGATTATGATTTTCAATCGCTTGCTTGTATGAAAAAATCGAGTCTTTTGAAATTGAATCAAAAGTCTTATCAAAATTTAAAGAAATTCTTTCCATTTTATATTTATCTAAGGTGTTCTGTTAATAATCGGATTTCAATGGTGGGGGAAATGTTTTCGTACAAAATATTATAAACAGCTTCAGAAATAGGCATATTCACCCTGAATTCTTCGTTGATCTCTTTGATGGATTTGGCTGCATAATAACCTTCAGCCACCATGTGCATTTCGAGTTGTGCAGAACGAACCGAATATCCTTTTCCAATCATGGTTCCGAAAGTCCGGTTACGCGAGAATTGCGAATAGGCTGTCACCAATAAATCGCCCAGGTAAGCTGAGCTTTTGATATCGCGGGTAATAGGATGTACTTTATCGACAAAGCGTTTAATTTCCTGAATGGCATTTGAGATCAGAACAGCCTGAAAATTATCGCCGTAACGCAATCCGTGAACAATACCGGAAGCTATGGCCACAACGTTCTTCAGGACAGAAGCATATTCCGTTCCGTAAATATCGTCTGAAACATGGGTGCGGATATACGGGCATTCGAGCCGGAAGGCAAATGCTCTGGCTTTTTTCACATCAGGACAGGCAATGGTCAGATACGACAACCGTTCCAGTGCAACTTCTTCAGCATGACACGGACCGGCAATAACCCCAATCCGTTCATAAGGAATATTAAAATACTGATGCAGATACTGACCAACAATCAGATTATCTTCAGGAACAATACCCTTGACGGCTGAAACCACAAATTTCTGACTCAGGTCAACCGTTAAGTTCATCATAGCCTCTTTCAGGAAAGCCGAAGGAATAGCCAGTATTATAATATCTACATCTTCAACAGCCTCATTAATGTCGGTGAAGAAATCAAGACGGCTTACATCAAACTCAACTCCTCTTAAATAGCTGGGATTGTGCTTAAATCGATTAAATTGTTCGACATTATCCGGGTTTCGGAAATACCAGTTGATTCGATCAACATTGTGCAAAAGAATTTTTGCCAAGGCTGTAGCCCAACTTCCACTTCCGATTATTGCGATTTTTGAGTTTGCAAACATTTTTGTATTTTCTGATTTTATGACAACCATTTAGTTACATCATTGATAGATGGGTTGTCCAAACCCAGTTTATTTTTTTTGTTGAATCCACAAATGTCGTTAAAAAATTTGCCGGCTTTAATTTCTTTCAAATCTTTAACTTTTTTTAACCCTATCTGCCGGATTACATCAATCCATTCAGCCGGAATTCCGAGCTCCAGAAATTTCTCATCCGGATCTGGGGCTTCAGCAAGCTTCTCTGGTTTCATTTGGGGAAAGAAAAGCACATCCTGAATCGACAAATTATTGGTCATAAACATGGCCAGCCTGTCAATACCAATACCCATTCCTGAAGTTGGCGGCATGCCATATTCAAGCGCACGCAGAAAGTCCTGATCAATGAACATCGCTTCATCGTCACCTTTCTCTGATAACTTCATTTGATCTTCAAAACGTTCGCGCTGATCAATCGGGTCATTCAGTTCAGAATAGGCATTGGCCAGTTCTTTACCATTCACCATGAGTTCGAAACGCTCTGTCAATCCGGGAACTGAACGATGTTTCTTGGTCAGTGGCGACATTTCAACCGGATAATCCGTAATGAACGTTGGCTGTATATAGTGATGTTCGCATTTTTCACCGAAAATCTCATCAATCATTTTTCCTTTTCCCATCGTCGGGTCGGTTTCGATTCCGAGTTGTGTACAAATATCACGAAGTTCACTTTCCGATTTGCCTGCAATATCAAACCCGGTATGTTCTCTGATTGAATCGTACATGGTCACACGTTTATAAGGACGTTTGAAATCAATGACCACATCACCAAGCTGAACATCGGTTGTTCCATGCAAAGCAAGAGCGACCCGCTCAATCATTTCTTCGGTAAAATTCATCATCCAGATGTAGTCTTTGTAGGCTACATAAATTTCCATGACCGTAAACTCAGGATTGTGAGTACGGTCCATTCCTTCGTTGCGGAAGTCTTTTGAAAATTCGTAAACACCATCGAATCCACCAACAATCAGTCGTTTCAGATAAAGTTCGTTGGCGACACGTAAATAAAGAGGAATATTTAAGGCGTTGTGATGCGTAATAAACGGTCGGGCAGTTGCACCTCCGGGGATTGATTGCAAAATCGGCGTTTCAACTTCAAGATAACCCTGATCGTTGAAAAACTGACGCATGGTATTGATGATCTTCGTCCGTTTGATAAAGGTATCTTTCACCTGCGGATTCACAATCAGATCGACATAGCGCTGGCGATACCGCATTTCAGGATCGGTAACTGCATCAAACAGCTGTCCGTCTTTTTCCTTCACAACAGGTAAAGGCCTAAGAGATTTACTCAACACACAAAACTCCTTGACATGAATGGAAAGTTCACCAACCTGTGTGATAAAAGCAAAACCTTTCACACCAATTACATCGCCAATATCGAGTAACTTTTTAAAAACATCATTGTACAGACTTTTATCCTCACCCGGACATATTTCATCACGGTTCAGGTACAATTGAATTCGTCCTGAGGCATCCTGTAATTCAGCGAAAGAAGCTTTTCCCATAATCCGGCGGGTCATAATCCGTCCAGCCAGAACAACTTCCTTATAATTATTTAATTCAGAATTGTAATTTTCTTTTACCTCAGAAGTAGAAACATTTACCGGGAATTCAGCTGCGGGATAAGGATCAATTCCCATTTCCTTCATCTTCTGCAAGGAGTTTCTCCTCACGATTTCCTGTTCGCTTAATTCAGATATGCTCATTTCGTAGGGACTAATTTAATTTCAAAAAAATTTCCGACAAAGATAACAAACTATTGCATAATAGAAGAGAGGGCAAACAGTGAGTTTCAGTTCACGTCCTTCGACAAACGGCAACTCACTGTTAATCAATGCTGGTTATTCATAGGACACCTGTCACTAAAAACAACAGAAAAGTCATATCTGACAGATGAAATCCATTTTCATCATCACCAACCGTTTCGTTTTACGATCTGAACTACAATCAGATATTTAAGATTAAACATGAAAATGATGTCGCAGAAATAAGCTTTTAACAAGATGTACCGTGGAAAACCGGTAGTCTAATTTTATTAACAAAATGTGAATTAATGTGATTGATTTACTTTCGGGATCTGCGTTCATTTTCTATCTTTGTGAAATTTTCGTATAAAAAACATTGTTCTGATACAAAACGAATGGGTAAAGTCTGGAATATAAAAAAAGAGGGCGATATTAATATCATAAAACAGTTATCGGTTACGTTAAATGTCAATATGGTTGTTGCCAATCTTTTAGCTCAACGAGGCATCACCACATATGCCGAAGCTCAGGCTTTTTTCAGACCCAAACTATCCGATCTCCACGACCCTTTCCTGATGAAAGACATGGACAAAGCAGTAGAGAGACTGGAAAGAGCAATCGATAACCAGGAGAAAGTGTTGATTTACGGCGATTACGACGTTGACGGTACAACATCGGTAGCGCTGATGTACCAGTTTCTTCGCAGCCGCCTTAAGAACCTTGACTATTACATCCCGGACCGCTACTCGGAAGGATACGGAATTTCGAAAACCAGCATACTGTACGCTGCCGAGCAAAAAGTAACGCTTGTTATTGTACTCGATTGCGGAATAAAAGCCGTTGAAAAGATTAAGATGGCAAAAGACCTGGGTATTGATTTCATTATTTGTGATCACCATAATCCTGACGATGTAATTCCTGATGCCTATGCAGTCCTTGACCCCAAAAGACGGGATTGCAGCTATCCATATAAGGATTTGTCGGGTTGTGGTGTCGGCTTTAAATTTCTTCAGGCTTTTTCGAAAAAAAATGATATTCCTTTTTCAGAATTAGCTGAATTACTGGATTTACTGGTAGTCAGCATTGCTTCCGACATTGTTCCGGTAACCGGAGAAAACAGGATACTGGCCCATTTCGGATTACGAAAACTCAATTCATCACCGAGTATCGGGCTGAAAACCATCATGCAATATTCAGGCTTAAATACGGAAGAAAAATCGGTCAGTGATATTGTGTTCAAAATAGGACCACGCCTGAACGCATCGGGAAGAATTGAACATGGGAAAAAATCGGTTGCCATTTTAACGGCTACCGATGAGAAAGAAGCACTCCTGCTTGGTGACGAAATTAATTCGTACAACGAAATCAGGAAAACGCTTGATCGTGACATCACTCAGGAAGCCCTGGAAATGATACAGCGCGACCCCGGACACGAAGCGAAAAATTCCACGGTAGTTTATAACCGCGATTGGCATAAAGGTGTTGTTGGTATAGTAGCGTCACGTTTAACGGAGCATTATTACCGGCCAACTGTTGTTCTGACTGAATCAAACGGGATGGCCACAGGATCGGCCCGGTCGGTGCGCGATTTCGATTTATATGAAGCCATTGGCGCCTGCAGCGATTTACTCGAATCGTACGGTGGACACATGTATGCAGCAGGACTGACACTGAAAATTGAGAATATCTATGAGTTCTCGCAGCGATTCGAAGAAATCGTGACCAAACAGATTACCAATCAGCAGCAAACCGAATCCATTGAAGCTGAAGCTAAAATTTATCTGTCCGATATTACGCCAAAGTTTTATCGTATTCTGAAACAGTTTGCTCCTTTTGGCCCGCACAACATGATTCCGGTTTTTATTTCTGAAAACGTACTTGACAGTGGCTCCAGCCGGATTGTAGGTAAAAAAATGGAACATTTAAAACTCGATTTGATTGAACCCACCAGCAACTCATCCAAGTTTTCAGCCATCGCGTTCAATCAGGCCAGCCATTTTGAGTCCATCTCCCAGGGACTACCTTTCGACATTTGTTATTCGATCGCTGAAAACGAATTCAGGGGCAAAACCAGCCTTCAACTTTATATCCGGGACATCAGATCCAAAACATATTAGGGCCAGCGCCAAAACATACTGAACGGCTCCGGCTTCAACCGGAATTTTCAATCGTTATTTCTTTCAGGGTATTATTCGTTGTTATTATCGGTATAACAAATGAGTGAATGCGCATCAATAATTCCCCGAAGTTTAAACTGATCAGTTGATATTGTTTTGGGGAAAGGTATTGGTCTGGTTTTCAAGTATCGAATCAAAATACGATTATTTAGCCCGAAATCAAAGATACTGTCCTCAGGCCGGACAGGCTTTTGCTTTTTTTCTACAACAAAAAAAAGTAAATATCCCGATAATTATCGGGCCGCCGCCGCTGAAGAAGAAAAACAACATCAACACTGCATAAATTCCCGAATGAATTAGATTGAAACATCATTCTTCAAATTTGAAGTAACACTTGATCGGAGCGAGTGCGAGGGCCGTCAAAACGCCCGGCTGAGGGTTCGTTTTGACAAGATTTTTGCTTACTTTTCATCGATTGGAAAAGTAAGGGCCAGTCCGGCCTAAGGACAGAAAACGGATTTGGAATTGACCGTTTTAATATTGCTCCACCACTATTATGAAGTGATCCGTTTAAACTGAATCATTTCCCAAATTAAGCTGATCTGAATTTATTAGATCAAAAAAACCTGCTTTCAACTGGGATTAAACGACTGAAAGCAGGTTTTTAAAGGATATGTTATTTCCGGAGATATAATCCGTTTAATCTTTGTTCATCAGATTAAGCTTTCCTAATCCCCAGAAAATCAAAGATAATATCACACCAACAATGGCGGCAAAAGCCATTCCTTTTAGCTGAACAGTTCCAATACTGATACTGGCGCCGCTAACACCAACAACAAAGGTGATTGCTCCAAGCACCATGTTGCTGTTTTTACTGAAATCAACCTTTTGTTCAACAAACATCCGGAATCCCTGTACGGCAATAACACCGTACAACAACATGGTAATACCTCCCATGACTGCATTCGGAATCGTTGATATCGCGGCTGAAACTTTACCGATTAAAGAAAATGCAATGGCGAGGATCGCTGCACCGCGGATAATCCAAACCGAATACACGCGGGTAATGGCCATAACTCCGATATTTTCACCATAAGTTGTATTGGGAGGTGAACCGGCAAATCCGGATAAAACATTACTGATTCCATCGCCAAGCAATGACCGGTGCAGACCTGGATTTTCCATCAGATTCGAATCTGTAATTTTCCCGGTCACGATCAGGTGACTGATGTGTTCGGCAAGAACAACAATACAGGCCGGTGCAATAATAACAATGGCATTCAGGTCGAATACAGGAGCCTGGAACTTAGGCAGGGCGAACCATGCTGCGTTGCTGATTAGTGCCGTATCGACCATCCCCATGGTCAATGCCAGCAGATAACCGGTAACGACAGCAAAAAGAATTGGAATAACCTGCATAAAACCCCGGAACAACACCGAGCCGATGATTCCTATAATTAATGTAAACATAGAAACGATAACCACATCAGGAGCTACCACAAATGGCTGAACGACTTGTCCGACAGCGGTTGGCCACGGAGCAAGACCTGACATCTGTGCTGCAACAGGAGCAAGTTCGAGACCGATTATAGCTACAACGGCACCCATAACAGCTGGAGGCATAACCACATCAATCCACCGGATACCCCAAAATTTAACTACAAATGAAATCAGGATAAAGAACAATCCGAAAAAGATGAATCCAGACTGTGCATGAGCAAATCCGCCATACGTACTGATCACCAGCATGGCAGGTGCAATAAATGCAAAACTGGATCCCAGGTAGGCCGGAATACCACCTTTGGTAATCCAGGTATAGACTAAGGTACCAACACCGTTCATTAACAAGGCAATCGCCGGATCGACTCCCAGTAGAATGGGAACCAGAATTGTAGCTCCAAACATCGCCGTTAAATGCTGAAAACTGAGTGGTAAACTCTCTAACAGTGGTAGTTTCTCGTGAATGCCAATAATTCGTCTCGCCATTTGTACTTCTCCTTTGATTTATGTTTTAGTTTATTTTCAATTGATTGGGTGGTGGTTTTTAAAAAACCGGATGAAATTAGCAATTGTTTTTAGATATGAACGGACAATGACCGAATAATCCGGTTTTTGGACAACAGGAAATTCGTACAGGTTTTATTGATTACTGATCAGACAAGAAGACCTCCCTGGTTTCCAAAGCGGGAATAGCATTGAAAATCCTTTCGCAAAGTGCGGAAGCTCCAAATGGTGTGTGGAGAACCTTCTGCAATATGTAGAACCTTCAACCGAAGACCAGGGAACCTTCTACCAAATGTAGAACATTCTACCGGAGACAGGGGAACATTCTACGAACGGTAGAACCTTCAACCGGAGTATGGAGAACCTTCTACACTTTGTAGAACCTTCAACAGAAGATAGGGGAACCTTCTACACTTTGTAGAAACTCCAACTGGTGTCATGGGAACATTCCACAAAATGCAGAAACCTTAAAATGATATAAAAGACCAGAAAGAATAAGCAAGCCCCGATGAAGCCGAATAATACAGCAAACAGATTGTATAACAGATCCCAAAGGATTAAATAAATATGCTCAATAAGAATAGAAGCTCAGAAAAGTAATTTATATTTGGTGATAGATACTAGTTGTAGGGCAGTTAATCGCAACATGAAACAGTATCGGTTCTTGAAATATTTTTTAAATTGACTGTTCTAACAGCTTGAGATATTTTCGGATTTTAAATGGACGTGTTTATATATATCCAAATTGGAGATATAAACACACCTTTTGAGATCGACAAAGTAGAAATAAACACAATAGACTATATTAATTCGTTGTGCATAATATTACAAGACCTATGAATAAAATGAATTTTAAAAAATATCTTGGCGAAGGATTGCTAATTGTATTTAGTGTGCTTTTTGCCCTTTTTATTAACAAAACATATGAAGATGCCAGGACAAACCGATATAAAAACAATGCCATCAAACAAATTAAGGCAGAGCTTTTAGACAATCAAAAGATATTAATAGATTGGATGGCAGACCATAATGCTATTCTCGAAAATCTTAAAAATTTAATTGAGAGTAAAAATGACAGCATTCAACTATTAGCCAAAAACAAAAGATATTTACCTATACAAGTAATTCTCAACAATAAAAACCTAATGGACAAACCACTGTCAAATTCAGCGTGGAGTTCAGCTCAATCAATTGGAATAATATCGGAGTTTGATTTTAAAACATTGCAGCGTATTAGTGAAACTTACGAATTACAGCAGTTAATTATGGAAACATCAATTGAAAAAATTGCTGAAAGATTATTTTTAAAATCACATGATATTGAGAATACCAAGGATATACTGATTGAATTAGGATTACGTTTCCAAAATTTACAGGGTCAGGAATATAGGTTAAAACAATTATATAAAGAAACAATCAAAATATTGGAATGAAAAAATACTGTGCCCAATAAATAGTTTCGCGGGTTAAATAGTGACAAGCAATTTGAAAAACGACTGAAAAACTTATTTCAGAAAAGCAATCTAGGCTTGACAAAGAAGAGATTTTTTGAAACATGGCTTAGAAGTAACTTTTCCAAACTTTTTTGCTGAAAAGTTTGGAAGACTTTTGAGCAAAAAGAAACCGCCCTACAACAGCAAAATACCCGCAAGCCGGGTTTCGTTGCTTCGTTGACAGAAAATTAGTATTTGAAAAGCAAATCTTCGTAGGAAGTTCATCGGGAAACTCCCGCCCTGCGTGTATTTGCGGAACGTTATGGGCAAGTTTGAAATCTCGCGAAAAGTAGTAACTTTGTAATTACATTCTTAAAACTTGAGACAATGGAAGTTTCTGTAATTAAAATTGGCAATTCAAAGGGAATACGACTTAGCAAAACAGTGTTGGATAAGTATAAAATCCAAGATACAGTTGAGATAATCCTGGAAAAAGGACAAATTGTTATAAAACCATTATCTAGACCGCGAAAAGGTTGGGAAAAAGCGTTCAAAAAAATGGCTGAGAATGGCGATGATAGACTGTTGATTAACGATGTTTTTGACGACGAAAACCTTGAAGAATGGAAATAAATCAATATCAAATCATTCTGGTAAATCTTGACCCAACTCTTGGGAGTGAGATAAAAAAAACCAGACCGTGCGTTGTAATTTCTCCAAATGAAATGAATAAATTCTTACATACGGTTGTAATTGCTCCCATGACAACAAGTTCTAAAAATTATCCGACCAGAATTGAAGTGAGACATGACAATAAAATCGGCTGGATAGTTTTAGATCAGATTCGAACTATCGACAAACAAAGAATAATTAAAGACCTTGGCCGATTGACAAAGTCCGAGATCAATGAGCTAAAATCTGTATTAAAAGAAACCTATATTGACTGAAAACCAGCCCATAACAGCAAAATATCCGCAAGTCGGGGTTCGGTGCTTCGTTGACAGGAAATTGAAATTTTGAAAAGCAAGGCTTCGCAGGGAATTCACAATCAGGTCCAACCAAACGATGGCCGAATTGTTTTCCAGCACCAAAGAATCAAATCAGACAGAACAACGATCTCCCCCTTCTTTCACGCCCAAACGCATTAAAATCTTTTCCATTAAGCACCACTTCGTAACGCTTGATTGAATCAGGTTTATCCCTACAAACGCAGTAAATAAAAACCAGGAATCGTTAACAAAATACCCTAGAATCAGTGAAATTAAGATAAAGCTTCCTGCAATGAGTTTTATCCAATCATTTAGAATCATATTTATACGTTTTAATCAATGAAAATTTAAAGATTACGAAATCCTGCTATGGAGAATAGAAACAGAACAATCGATAAGAAGTTTACAAAAAATGCAGGATGAGGACAATTTAGGCTATATGACGTTTGGTGTGGGAATTTACTTTTTTAAAAGCTATCAATTTACTTCATTGATCATTTGAGCTTATGCACCGAAGGTGCTAAACATAAATGACCCCAATAAAATTGAGGGTTAAAAATTAGCTGTGACTGCAACCCTGAATAGGGTTGAATAAGTGTTATGCAATTAATATTCAACCCTGTTCAGGGGTGCACTCTGTGGTACGTCCTTACCCCCAGTATTACTGGGGGTGACTAATATCATACTACTTCGTAGTATATGCTTCTTTGAATTTGTGTAATACTATTGATTTTCATATAATCCTTCTCTTACATGATCCACACGATTCGTCATAGAAGCACAATCTTGGTATTCCACCGGAACAGTTTATCCTGCAGTCCTGTATTTTAACACATGGAAAATGACAACAACAAAACAAATGATGTTATGCAGGTGAAACCTGACAGGAATCAGGATGTTCAAGCAACCTATTTAAGAGCAGTCGCATCTTAAGTTCAATGATAAATGAAAGAATCGTATTTGCCTTATGTTTATTTTACGATATTTGCCAAACAAATGCACCTCATACTTATACTTCCGGAATATAAAGAAAGAAGTAGCATCGGTCCAAACTGAACCCTTTTTAATTCCTGATAAAAATGAAAACAACAATTAAAATTCTGGTTCTATTTTCAGTCCTGTTTATTCAAGCCTGTACTAATCATGACTGCGAGAAAATTGACTGTTTTACACCTCCGGAAGCATTTTTGTTTAACGTTGTCGATAAGACAACAGGTGAAAACTTATTCAGTAACGGAAAGTATGACCCCGCTGATTTTAAAATTGTAAATCTGGCTGATAACAGCAACGTCGAATTTACTTTTATTGATGAAAATAATTTGAACATCATTCAAGTCTATACCATCGGCTGGCAAACTGAAAAAATCAATTATTCATTTGAAGCAGGAACTGAGAACCTGTTTAATCTGTATGTTGATGCATCGAGAGTCAGTGAGGAGTGTTGTTCGTTTACCCGATTCAATGAAATCCGAATTGACAATACAGAATTCGAACACATTTCAGGAACAGGAACTTATAAGATTTTAGTCGAATAAACACACCTGCAGCTCAGCCGGGCAGGTTTGCACCCCAACAAAATTCAGCACAGGCGCTCCGTTTACTTCACCAACAGCTGAAGCAAACTGGTTTCGAGTTACGACCTGAAAATAATAAATTGGTAAAACTCCGCCCCAAAATAGAAAAATAATGCGAAGCCCCGGGCTGTTCAGTATCGGCGAATTATATGAATGCGAATTTTGTGATCACGATTTTTTCAACCTGAATTCGATATTGCCCCTTATATCGCTAAAACGTGGAACTTTACATCCTACAAGTTCTAAAAAAAACACTCTTTAAAGAACAAAAAGCAAGAACTTCAGCATCCCCATCCCTTCCCTCATTAGGGAAGGGATGGGGATGGGGAGATTTAATATTCGTACATACAATTTCAAATCGAACTCAGCTTTTTAGGATCAATTCAAATTCGTGTTTTGATTTAAAGAATGGGGTATTATTTCTGTTTTCAGCGGACTTGTTCTAAGCTTAATGGTTCTGGTCACTTTTATCCTGAAGTTTTTTTTAAGCCAACAATTGCTCCAGCCGGTCGATAACAAAAACGCCAGTCGACAGCAGAATATCTTTGGACTGATGTCCGTTGGCTATTAAAACACACTGGCAGCCAAGCTCTGTGGCAACCTCAAAATCATGAACCGTATCACCAATTAAAACCATTTGACTGGCATCCAGATTCATTTCAGAAATTAACCGATGTCCGTTATCAATTTTGGAAACGGCATAATGATCGTTCAAACCCGAAACAGATTCAAAAAAGTGATTGATCTGCTGATGACGAAGACATTCTTCCAGTGTATCCTGCTTCATTGCCGACAAGACAAACTGCCGGATACCAATCGCCTGAAAATAACTGAGCACTTTCAGCGAATCCTGATGCAAACTGCATCCGTTCACCTGTTCATTGTAACGGTCGGTAAATTCCGAGGCTGGTATTTCAAAGGGTTCCGCCTCAAAATCGAAACCAATTTTCTGATAATAATCTTTAACCGGAAATGAAAAAACATCTTTATATTCAGTCACCGACAACAGTGGCAGACTACGTTTACCCAGCATTTCATTAATCGTCTGAATACTCAGACAAATGTCGTTCAGCAAGGTGCCGTTCCAATCCCAGATTATACCACCAATGCTATTCAAATCAGTGCGTTACGTTTATTGATTAAAGGATTCACATACATTTGCAGGAACATATTGCGTATTATTTCTGCATCTCCGGGGATAAGAGCAACCGCTTCAATCAACATCGAAACAAACCGGCTGAACTGTTCTGAAGTATAATGATCTGTATTTAAGCTGGTCTTATTTAGAATATCTTCGGCAATGTAATTATTGGGCCAAAGTTTAAAATTGCTGTAAATCTGCTGATCGATCAGATCTGCAAGTTTTTCAATCTGACTGGAATTTGTTTCTTCCAGAGCAATCAAGTCAATCTGATTGATAATTGGTTCGCCAAATGCAAAATGAATACGGCCTTTGTGCCTGACCAAGCCCTCTCCCATACTTTTCAAATCATCTTCCTGGGTTTTTTCAAAACCGTCCGTCTGTTTTTTATACAATTCGGCAACTTTCGAAAAACCACAAGGTTCTATTTCATACGAGATGGAGAGAGGAACAATCCTCAGTTCCTTGAAACCCACCTCAAATTCGTTAATATTACTAAAATTCAACATTTTCAACAAAGCCTGCTGTGTCTTATCGTTTCCATCTTTGGTTCTTCCTTCGCGTTGGGCAATCCAAACCGAATTATTTTTAGTCGTGATATTTCGACGGATATATTCGGACAGTTTCTTGGATGCCGTTAACAACTCCCTTGCTGGGAGATTGCGGTGAACAACAAATGCACGGTTAAGTTTTACAGTATATTCGATCCATTTCTCAATCAGCAAATTATTACCAATTGCAATTTCAGTGGTATTCATGCCTTCAAGGACAATCAGATAATTCAGGATAGCTGAATCAAGAATAATATCCCGGTGGTTCGAAATAAACAGAAAGCTTGTGTTTTTATCCAGCTTATCCAGTCCGCTTGAAGTTACACCATCCGTAGATCGTTTCAAAATAAGATCATCAACCAGTTGATAAACAAACTTATGCTGTAAATCTTTAACGGTATGAATACTCCCAAGTATCAGCTTAAATTGATCAATATTAGCCTGATCTTCAAATATAAAGTGTAAAATATGTTGAAAAGTTTCATCCTTGATCAGTAATTTGAGGTAATGATTTACCTCTGAATCATTGAATGGACGAATATCGTCGAAATTAATTTTATGAACCATCCCTTTTCCTTTTTTGACGCGCAAAGATAGCATTTGAGATTTAACCCTAGCCAAATTTATGCATTATTTTGTTATCAGCAATAGATATAACATACTGATATCCGATGATTTAAATCATAAAATTAAATTTCTCATCAGCGAAACAAATAATCAGTATATTGCTAATAAGGGAGTTAAATTTATTTAAAACTGATATCGAAGCTGAATTTTAATTTCAGATTTTGTTGAAGAATCAACTGTCAGCTCACTATCCGTTTCTGCAAACCGATGGGTTGCAGCCAATTTCAACCAAAGAGTGAAATGACTGCCAAGCTTATGCTGGAAATTAAGATAACTACGAATCCCTTTTCCGTAAAGTGCCGGAACCGAAAAAGTATACAACAAATCGTTTTCGTAGGCATAAAGCCGCGAGTTGTATCCTTCGGTTTTAAAATAAGCCAATCGCCCGTTCAGTGCAAAGGATTTTTTCAGCGGTTTAAAACCAACATCCTGATAAACCAGAAACCCTTTTTCACTGCTCAGTTTTGAATAAAACGAAAATTCAAGTCTGCTCTTCAGGCTAATCTGTTCATTCAGCTTTTGAGTAAAATGAAATCGAATCCGGTTGATCAGTTGCTGTTCGTTATAGTTCAGATTTTCCAGAATTACACGCTGCGCCTTGTCTTCCTGAAAAAGCCTCAGGTATAAATTGGTTTCCTGCGATGGACTATATGACAGCTGTGCCAGAAATTCGGTTCCCGCTGATGGTGCAGCGGTGGTATATTTTATCCATTTAAACCTGAAGAAATCGCCATAAGCCCATAGAATCCAATGCGGAGCCGGAAAGAGTTTCAATCCCAGATACAAGGCATGTTCGTCGTTTATCCTGGATGATTCGGTGAAAGCATTCGAATAAAAACTGAAATACGTTTTATTGATGTTGCGGTAAACCAGCGACAACTCGGCATTCGAAGCAGGTTTCGTCATAACACCCAGAAGCAGTGCTTTTCCTGAATTGGCGCTTATTGCAGCCTCTCCAAAAAAGAATACTTTTCGAATGGAACCTTTCCAGTCAAATCCGCCCACCATACTTTCCTGACCTTCCGGCAGAAATTGATTATACGGTTCATCGCTTCGGTCCATTTTCACATCAAAACGGGTATAAACAGTTGTAAAACCAAACGACCAACGATCGTACGAATAAGAAAGATGCGCGCCTCCGGAAAGTTGATTCAACGAATTTTCACCTGAAATTTCCGATTTCGTCCGATGGTATCCGCTGGTTTGGAAGGCACCAAAATACGGAGTTCCATCAAGTGTATCGACGCTGGCATCCAGAGGATGAAGGGAGATAAACGGTGAAAAAGTAAAATGCCGGTAATTGATTTGTCCTGCCAATCCCCGGAAGAACTGATTTTCGTCGGTCGACGAATACGAACGAATTCCCTGATTCGAACGAAAAACCTGTGTTGCATCGGCTGATTTTCCCATCGAAAAACCCTGCCAGACAACCAGTCCCTGACCAAACCGCACATGGTAATCGCCTGCAAAAATCCGACTTCCGTGTTGTCCGATCCTGAAATTTACAAAAGCACTCGTGTAATCGGGCACATATTTATTCGACCGATTAAAAAAGGCCTCACCCGGATCTTTTTCGGCAGTCAGTCCATATTCCAGATTCGCTGAAGTTTGTTTCAGCCGCAGGTAATACCGCTCGGGCGAACCTTCGTACTTCGACTGATCCGATTGATTTGCAGCAGAAAATGTCCGGGTTGACCTCAAAAAAAGATAACCCGTTGATTTTTTCTTTCCGGAGTGCTTTTCCTGAATTTCGAAACTGATAAATGGTTCGATTTTTTGCAGAACATCAGGAGTAAACCCATCGATTGAAGCCATTTCGTAAAGGCTGAAAATAGTTCCCGATTTTTCCCTGAAACGAATCAGGTTATTGATTTGCGGCTCAGACAACAGATGAAGACGGCTGAATTCTTTACCGGTCGCCAGATTAATGTTTAGCGGGTTTTGCCTGAACCGCTCAAAGTCGTCCAAAACTTCCTGAATATCGGCATCGTCGCTCAATTCTTCTCCGGCTGACTCAAGCAAATCTTCAATGGTTTGCTGCACCTCAGGTTCCTGAGCATTCGCGCATGGAACAACTGCGAAAATCAAGATTAAAAGTGCCAGCTTTTTAATCATCAGAATTGATATTGAAAAGATACAGACGGAGAATGACCCAAATACTGATTGTAGGTAGTTGCCATATCCATCATCAGTTTTTTAATCCGGAACCCGAATCCGGCAGAGAACTGATAAGGCTTTCCGGAAATGCCGGTTCGCAGAGATAGTGTTTCAAGAATGATGTATTCCATTCCTGCCTTCACCCTGAAATAAGAACTAAAATCATTTTCAATTTCCGAAGTGATCAGGAACGAATCTGAAGGATGGAACAATGCCCCGAAGTTCATCCGCGAAGGATACTGAAAATTTCCGGAGAGCATTTTCACTTCTGTCTGGTATGGATTCAGGATATGAAAACCCAAAACAAACTGATCGGTCAATAGATACTGAACACCAAGTTCGACACCTGCTGAACCCACTGAACGATTATCTTCCGCAAGAAATAAGCGGTAATAATTAAACTGAAAACCAAAGTTTAGTTGAGGAAAGAGTTGCCGTGAATAGGCAATTCCTAATTTTTCGTGACGAAAAGGAATTTCGCCAAACTGATAAAGAGAAACAGCAAATACCGACGACTGAACCGGGAAAACGAGCAAACCGGAGCGGGTCGATAATTCAGGAACAAAAAAGCGATTTTGAAAAGAACCGGCCATTTCAGGACGTTTGATTCGTGCAAGGCCCGCCTGATTGCCAAAAACCGACCAACAGCCGGATAATCCAACTGAAGCATCTGCTAATGCCTGATACCGGGAACCAGGATAAAACACTTCCTGTCCCCTGTTTTCAAATGCAGAAAGCATAATCAAAGCAAAACAGGAAATAACCCGTAACAATTTCATAACATTCAGGCAGAAAAAAGTTCCTGAAGGAATTTCAGGAACCAATTCGTTGCTACAAGTTACAACTATTTTGTTAACAAGTCAATGCTAATTTGTTTTAAATCTGAACTTTATTTCCGCCAGATCCTGATTGGCTTTTTCGATTTTCGACTTCAGGTTTTCCTTGAATAAATCAAGCTTCCTGGCCAGAACCGGATCACCCAGCGCCATCATCTGAACAGCAAGTATACCGGCATTTTGAGCACCGTTTACAGCAACGGTTGCCACTGGAATTCCGGGAGGCATCTGCACAATGGCCAGCAAAGAATCGATGCCACTCAAGCTTGCATTAATTGGCACTCCAATAACCGGCAAAGTAGTCATAGCGGCTATTACGCCCGGCAAATGAGCTGCCATTCCGGCTGCGGCAATAATAACCTGTATGCCACGCATTTGGGCACCTTTAGCAAAAACTTCTACCGCTTCAGGAGTACGGTGCGCTGACAACGCATTCATTTCAAACGGGATCTCAAACTCGTCCAGAATTTTGGCCGCAGCTTCCATAACACCCAAATCAGACGTACTTCCCATGATAATACTAACCTTTGGTTCCATGTTTTCAAAATTTAATTTTTTCAATAGAAATTAGTTTCGTTACTTTGTCGCTTTATTTTTCGAGCCAAAAATAACTGAAAAACATCAGGAAAAAAATTACCTGTCATCCTAACTATTTTCAACTATAAAGCAACATGAAAAACGTAACTATTATTGATAAAGAATTTGAACTTTTTATTCCTTATGAAAAGATCAGATCAATCGTTGAAGAAATGGCAGAAAAAATGAACAACGATTTAAAAGATAAAAATCCTTTGTTCATCTGTATTCTGAACGGTTCGTTCATGTTTGCTGCTGAAATATTTAAACGTATCTCTTTACTCGATGCTGAAATATCATTCATTAAACTGGCATCGTATTCGGGAACACATACAACAGGTACCGTAAAGCAATTGATTGGTCTGAATGAAGACCTCACTGGCCGCACGATTGTTGTGCTTGAAGACATCGTGGATTCGGGTATTACAATCGCCAATACCATTGAACAAATCAAAGCTAAAAACCCGGCAGAAATCAAAATTGCCACTTTGCTCATGAAACCTGATTCTCTTCAGGTTAAAGTCGATCTGGACTATGTTGGAATGGAAATCCCAAATGACTTCATCGTTGGATACGGACTGGATTACAACGGTAGAGGTCGCAATTTGATTGATATATACAAAGTAATTGAACAGTAACCCCTATTTATAATTTTGCATGTTAAATTTAGTATTATTTGGCCCTCCGGGTGCAGGAAAAGGCACTCAGGCTGATTTTATCGTTGAAAAGTTCAAACTCATTCACCTTTCGACCGGTGATTTATTACGTAGCCAGATAGCCGCTAAAACAGAGCTGGGACTGGAAGCCAAAAGTTACATGGACAAAGGCTTTCTGGTACCTGATTCGATCGTAGTCGGAATGATCAAATCGGAACTTCAGGAAAACAAAGAAGCCAACGGATTTATCTTTGATGGTTTTCCACGCACAGTAGAGCAGGCTAAAACACTCGATGTGTTATTAAGCGAAAACGGGACTCCTGTTTCAGGAATGCTTTGCCTGGATGTTGATAAAGAAGAGTTGATAAACCGGATATCCAACCGCGGTAAAACATCGGGTCGTTCTGATGATCAGGATCTCTCGATCATCGAAAACCGGATTAAGACCTACACCGAAAAAACCATGCCTTTAAAGTATTACTATAAAGAACAGAATAAATACTACAAAATTGACGGCACAGGATCAGTCGAAGAAATTGCTCATCGTTTGAGTGATACTATTTCAGCACTTTAAGATTCTGATAATAAACGTAAAAGACGAGTGGTTACTTAACCATTCGTCTTTTTTTGCGTATATTGCGCCCTTAAATTCCTGAATATTCGCTAAAGTAAACAGCTAATATTCAATCAATAACCAAATAAAATCACCAGTTCAAAACAGATCCGGACGAAATCACGGAACTTTGAACTTGAATTTTTGAACCTGAAATTTTTAGAATGGCCGATACTAATTTTGTTGATTACGTAAAAATATACTGCAAGTCCGGAAACGGTGGCCCCGGGTCAGCGCATTTCAGAAGAGAAAAATCGGAACCCAAAGGTGGTCCCGACGGAGGAGATGGTGGTCGTGGAGGACATATTATTCTGCAGGGTAATAAACAAATGTGGACGCTGCTCCATTTAAAATACCGCCGACATGTTTTTGCCGGCCATGGTGAATCGGGTGGAAAACAAACCAGTAGCGGAAGTGACGGCGGAGATGTTTACCTCGATGTTCCGCTCGGAACAGTTGCCAAAGATGCCGAAACAGGAGAAACACTTTTCGAAATCACCAATGAGGGCGAAACACAAATTTTGGTTCAGGGAGGAAGAGGCGGACTTGGAAACGTACATTTCAAATCGGCCACTCAGCAAGCACCACGTTTTGCACAACCTGGCGAAGAATTCAACGAAGGATGGTTTACGCTGGAATTAAAAATACTGGCCGACGTTGGTTTAGTTGGCTTCCCGAGTGCCGGAAAATCAACTTTACTTTCGGTTGTTTCAGCTGCAAAGCCTAAAATCGCTGATTATCCGTTTACAACACTTGTTCCCAACCTGGGAATTGTAGCTTATCGCGACAATCAGTCGTTTGTAATGGCAGATATTCCGGGAATTATTGAAGGAGCTCATGAAGGGAAAGGCCTCGGGCTTCGTTTCCTCCGCCATATAGAGCGCAATTCGATGCTTTTGTTTATGGTTCCGGCCGACGCGCAGGATTACAAGAAGGAATTTGGCATTCTGATGAATGAATTGCAGCAATTTAATCCGGAATTACTCGACAAGGATCGGTTTCTGGTGATCAGTAAAAGTGATTTTCTGGACGATGAATTGAAAGCTGAAATCAGTGAAGAGTTAAAAGACATTCCGCATCTGTTTATTTCATCCATCACCGGACAGGGAATTGTAGCTTTAAAAGATAAAATATGGGAAATTCTGAACAAACCTACTTCAGAGTAGCTAAAGATATGCCTGGCAGAGTTTAAAACCCTGTCAGGCCCAACAAATTAAAACTACACCTCTTGATTATATGAACATTTTAGAAGGAATCAAACAAATTGATCAATCGTTTTTATTGTTTCTGAACAGTTTTCACAACAGTTTCTGGGACAAAGCGGTTACCTTGTTTACAAGCACCGAAATCTGGATTCCTTTCTACCTGCTGATTGTTTATGTCATCATCAAAACCTACAAGAAAAATTCGGTTTATATCCTGATCCTGATCATTCTGGCCATTACGGTCAGCGACCAGTTTTCAGGATTAATCAAACATTCGGTTATGCGTTTACGCCCCACGCAAGATCCTGTTTTGGGTAGTTTAGTACACAATATTTACAACAGAGGCGGCATGTTCGGGTACTTTTCGGCGCATGCGGCAAACACGTTTACCGTTGCAATCATTACGGCCAGACTATTCAAAAATCACCTTTTTACCGTCCTTATTTTCACCTGGGCCATTTTGGTTTCGTACACCCGAATCTATCTGGGACTTCATTACCCCGGCGATATTCTTACAGGATGGATCTGGGGCATTCTTTCCGGACTTGCATTTTATCAGTTAATGGCATTTATTCAGGAAAAATACTTTAAATCAACGTTTCCTGAAATCAGGAAAACATCTGTTTCGCGCGAAGATTCAATCCGCTTGTTCTTATTCCTAATGATCTACGTGGGCACTATGCTTGTTACGATTAACAGGCTAACCAAATTTCAGTTTTTCAATTTATGAACGTAAAAATACTCCGGACTTACCAGACGCTTACCGAACAGAATCAATCGCTATACGAAGCAAAAAAGAAACAGATTAAATTCATTTCTTTTGCGCGCTTACTCAGTTTTATCGGAATTATTCCGGCTTATTATTACCTCAATCCGCTCAGTAGTTTTCTGGCCATCGCAGCATCCGTTCTTTGCCTGGCCGCATTTCTGATCCTGATTAAACGATTTATTCAGACTGAAAAACAACTTTCACATTACCGCCGGCTGGTTGAAATCAATCAAAATGAAATCAGCGCACAAAACCACGACCTCAGTCCATTTGACGCCGGGAATGAATTCATTGATCCGCATCACGATTACAGTTACGATTTAGATCTCTACGGAGCACCTTCCTTCTTTCAGTTTATAAACAGAACGGTTACCAGTCGCGGTAAAAAACTCCTGTCTTCACTGCTGAATCAAAGTCAGCGGCCGGCCGATGAAATCAGAAACAGGCAGGCAGCTATTCAGGAACTGGAAGAAGAACTGAGCTGGAGACAGAATTTCATGGCAAAAGGCAAGGAAAACGAAGATCAAAAAAACGAAAATCAAATTGAACAGTCCATCAGCAATTTAGTAAGTCTCAAACATCGGCGAATTATTAAATACCTCCTGATTATACTTCCACCTGTAACGCTAACCTTAATCGGACTAAGTATCGCGGGGATCGTCACCAAACAATTTTATTTACTTGCTGTATTTTCACAGTGGATCATCTTCCTGATTTACAGCAAAACAATTTCGAAGTTCCGGAAGCAATTCGAAAGCCAGTCGAAGCTGTTAAACCGGTATGCTGATATGCTAAGGCAAATCGAAGCAATGCCCTTTAAAAGTGATTATCTGAAGGGATTAAAGGGCAAACTTACCATCAACAATAAGACGGCAAGTGTCATTACTGCTGAACTTCAGAAAATACTGAATGAATTCGATTACCGGCAAAACCTGCCTGTTGGGTTTGTACTTAATTCCGTATTTCTTTGGGATGTCCGCTGCATTTTGAAGATGTATCACTGGCAGCAAAACTATGCAAAAGATTTGCCTCTTTGGTTTGAAGTAATCGCAGAAACAGATGCACTGATTAGTATGGCCAACTGCAATTACAATCATCCGGAGTGGACAAAGCCAACAGTCTCCGATTCCGGATTTCATTTTGTAGCTGAAAATCTGGGTCACCCGTTAATTGACGAAAACCGCTGCGTACGGAACTCCTTTCAAATCGTCGACAACGAACAAGTGGCGATCATCACCGGAGCCAACATGGCAGGGAAAAGCACATTCCTGCGTACAGTTGGGATCAACCTGATACTTGCATCCATTGGCTGCAAGGTTTGTTCATCCCGTTTCGAATTTAGTCCTGTCCGCGTCTTCACCAACATGCGAACATCGGATAATCTGATGAACGACGAATCATATTTTTATGCTGAACTGCTGCGACTGCAATCCATGCTCAATTTAATCCGGAATGGAGAAAAGCTGTTTATTATTATTGATGAAATGCTGAAAGGAACGAATTCAATCGATAAGTTAAACGGATCGAAAGAGCTGCTCCATCAATTGATTTCGTTGAAAACACACGGAATTGTAGCAACTCATGATTTAAATCTAACCGATCTTTCACAGATCTATCCGGCTGCAATCAAGAATCAGTGTTTCGAAGTTCAGTTGCACAACGACGAATTAAACTTCGACTACAAACTGACCGATGGAGTAACACGTACCATGAATGCCACTTTCCTGATGAAAAAGATGGGCATTATACCGAAGAATTAAAGACTCCCCCCTTCATTGCGAGGTACCGAAGCAATCTCTTGTTAGTTAAAGATTGCCACGCTCTTTAGGTCGCTCGCAATGACGCGTGCTGATGATATCATGCTCTATCAACCAGGCTCCCTATCTTTTTTACGCTTTATGAAACAGCTTTAACCCAACGATACCAGTTACGATTAGAAGGATGCAAACAATCTTGATCACATCCAGAGGTTCTTTAAAGTAGATGATGCTGTAGATAACCGTTCCCACAGTTCCAATTCCGGTCCAGACAGCATAAGCAGTACCAAGCGGTAATTCTTTAACAGCGAGCGAAAGAAAATAGAAACCGATGGCCATCGAAACCACAGTGAAAATACTCGGATAAAGTCTGGTCCAGCCTTCTGAATATTTCATTCCGACAGCCCAAACCACTTCCAATATTCCGGCAATTAATAAATAAACCCAGGCCATACTTTAATTGATATTAATAGACCACAAAAATGGTCATTTTGTTTGAGGTTTACTCCCGAATATCTACAATTCAGACTGATCAATAGAAAAACTTAAAAGTTTGAAACAGTTGCGGTGAGTTAATCCTGAAATTCAGGAAGATGAACGACAGACCACTCCGCAATAAAGAGTCAGCAATTCAAATTAGAGGGAGATGCTGCTTGTTATTTTCAAATGTAAAAACAGAATCAGTCAGCTCCATTTAGGAATCTCGCTTCCACCAGTTGGAAACAACAACGACCATGTAAGAAACCGGAATCCACTAGTTGGAAACTTCGTTCCGCTAATTGGTTTCTTGTTTCCGCATTTTAGATCAATTATTCCGCAAAGTAGTTTTGTGATTTAGCAAAAGAGATATTCCATTCCGCTAGTTGGAAACTTTATTACGCCAGTTAGTTTTTTGCTTCCGCATTTTAGAATTATCAATCCGCTAAGTAGTTTTGGGTTTCCGCAAGTTAGAGACTCCATTCTGCAAGTTGGGAACTTCAATTCGCAGAGGGAATGGCTTAGTGCAATTCGTGATCCTTTAGGAACAAGCTGTTGCTGTTTCTCGAGGGGAAGCTTACATTACACATGGATTATATCACAAAAAAACCTCCATCCCAATAAAGGAATGGAGGTTTTTTAAAGAATGGCGACGACCTACTCTCCCACAATAATTGCAGTACCATCGGCGCTGGCGGTCTTAACT
>DASRMB010000043.1:0-70142 GCA_035648135.1 Prolixibacteraceae bacterium | reverse complement strand
CAATGCTTCGGTTAAAACTTAGTTATTTATCTGATTTACAGCAAAATAACTGATTATTTATTAGTGTAAAACCGCAGGGATCTGTATCTTTAAAGTATTAATTACCAGTTAATTACTTTAATTATGGCCACCCCTGCGATTTATGATTTGTACTCAAAAATTGTTCTTGATGCTTTATCCATTTCTAAAATAAAGCTCAATAAATGCAGACGAGATTTTATGATTGAGATTTTCATGCTATACCTGAGTATTCCTTCACGGATTAACTTCCTCCAGTTAGGACGATACGGTCGTTTTGGCGAACAACGTTTCCGCCGTCAGTTCGAGGAGCGGTTTGACTTCTTTGGCTTTAATAAAGCCTTATCAATGCCTTGGATTGGCCATCGAACCGCTGTTGCCTTTGATCCAAGCTTCATTCACAAATCAGGTAAGAAAACCCCTGGCATTGGATATTTTTGGTCGGGTTGTGCTGGCAGGGCACTCAGAGGGATTGAAATCCTTGGACTTTCAGTAATCGATGCAGACACCAGATTAAGTTTTCATTTGGATGCTATACAAACGCCTCCAACAAACTGTCTTCAGGATAACGACCTGTCGTTAATCGATTGGTATGCGGGGGTTATCAACAAATACATGAAACACATATTATCCATTACCAAATATGTTGTTGCAGATGCGTATTTCTCCAAGAAAAACTTTGTCGAAAAGATACTGGGATGCTTCCTCCATTTGGTAAGCAAACTTCGGGAGGATGCGAACTTATCTTACCTTTCGATAAAACCTAAAACCGGAAAAAGAGGCCGACCAGCAAAATATGGAGAAAAAATCGATTTCAAGAAACTAAATTATGAACACTTCAATCAGGTGGTGAACGACAAAGGAATAACGGCACACTCTGCCATTGTATACTCCAAGTCTCTTGAAAGGAATATCTTGCTGGTTGTAGAACTGTTCCAATTGAAAGGGAAAACAATTTACAGGCTTTTATTTTCAACCGATACCTCGCAAGCCCCAATTGATGTGATCGATATTTATCACACCCGCTTTCAAATAGAATTTGGATTCAGGGATGCCAAGCAATTTGCCGGACTTGAAAATTCACAGGCAAGAAGTGGAAATAAACTTAATTTTCATTTCAATGCGGCCTTAACAACGGTAAATATTGCCAAGATAATGCAACTGAGTAATCCAGAAACAAGGGAAAGCTCATTTTCTATGGCAACATACAAGATACTGTTTCATAATACGTTGTTGTTATCCAGATTTTTTCGCATGTTCGCTATTAACCCGAACTCAATCAAAAATCGTCAACATGTCAATGAACTATTGAATTTCGGCACAATGGCCGCTTAAATATTATTACTTTTTGAACGAACTATTGAATAAAGCCAATCTAAATTAATACAGCCATGAGACAGAATAAATATTTTAATCCGGGACGTTTCGCCCGATTATTCCGAAACGATTTGATGATCAACCAAAGAACATATTTGTTTGCTATTGCGGGACTTAGTATTGGAATTTATGCGACATTGTATTTGTTCAAGATTACGAATAATGGATACAGCAATCCCGATCCGTTTCAATATTACATTCCATACTTCACAATGTATACTATCATAATTGGAGCTTTCATAGGTATGTCATTCCAATTTTTTAATAATCAAACTAAAACAAATAACTATTTATTGACTCCCGGGTCAACTTTTGAAAAATATCTGGTTCAATTATGTATCAGGGTTTTCATTTTTATCCCTTTGGCTCTGGGAATTTTCTGGATAGCCACATATCTTGCAAAAGCATCTATGATTCCCTATCCAAAAACAAATTTCGATCCTTCGAAAATACCTAATTTTCATTTCATAGATTTATTTAAATATGTTCCAAAATTCACGGATAAACTTGTAACTGTCTTTTCCATTTTTTCTTTTGCAACCGTTCTGTTTGCAGGTTCTGCCTGGTTCAACAGGTTTGCGTTAGTAAAAACCTTAATCGCAACAGGAATGACGATCGGAATGGTGGTGATGACATTTGTACTTTTTTCTCATGTTTTTTATCCTGATATAGTACATGGCTTCGACATTCATATTGGCAGCTACAAAATCACGGAAGATCTTAAAAATACACAGCTTGCCTTTTACCTTTTAGGAGGTTTGGCTTGGCTGTTCTTTCTGCCTTTGGCGTATTTCAAACTTAAAGAGAAAGAGGTATAAGATGGAATTTCAAAGCTCCAAAGGAATATTTCTTCAGATAGCAGATAATCTTTGCCACCAGATACTGGAAGGTTTGCTTAACCCGGGTGACCGGGTCCCTTCGGTGCGCGATTTGGCTGCTGAATTTGAAGTGAATCGCAACACAGTGATGCGAACCTACACCAATTTACAGGAAGCGGGCATTTTTGACAACAAGCGCGGAATCGGGTTTTTCATTTCCGAAAACGCGGAGGAACTGGTCAGGTCAAGCGAGAAAGCCAGTTTTTTCAATCGCGAACTGCCCGAGTTTATTAAAAAAGTAAAACTACTGAAGCTCAACAGCAACGACTTAAACGAACTAGTAACCGAAATAAACATGAACGACAATGAAAACAAGTAACTATATTCTCATCTCATTTTTTGTATTTCTGTTTGGAGGAGTGTTTCTGCTCTTCATTTCAGCGAAGTATATTCCACATTTATATAATGATCAGGAATATAGCACACTGGAAAAACCCTTAGATCCATTTTCTGTATTAATTGCTAAACCTGGCTCAAAAATTCGTTTACGACCTGGAGAAACTCTTAAAATGAGTTTGTTCTATCCTAAAAGCGACAGCTGTACTTTGCCACCCTTTACAGTTCGGAACGACACACTATTTGTGTCGTCTTATCCGGACAATATGAAACAGCGCGAAGTAAATGTATACTGCAACAGCTTAAAATCGATACAGGAAGAAAAAAGGTCAGAGGTTTGGATTGAACAACAGTTCCATTCCGATAGCCTTCTGGTCAAACTCGATCAATCCAAATTTTCGTATTATTCAGAAAAAAATAGCCCAATAAAGGCTTCATTAATTTTTATCGCGGATCAATCGAATATTTTTATTGGTGGAGCGAAGTTCAACAAACTCGAAATTCAGGCCAGTTCAACTAAAATTAATGGATGGAATGGTTCTTTTGGAAGTCTTTCAGGAACCTTGAAAAATCATTCCGAACTGTCCATTAGCAGGTCGAATAAAATCAACCTCGAAGCCGATTCAACAAGTACCTATAACATTCAGAAGTAAATCACCCATTTATATCACTCAACCGGTTTGCTTTACGCAAGTCCGAAAGATAAAACAATACATAACAAATTCATCTTTTTTGTAACTTAATGCCAATTGATTAAACCTATTGTTGAAAACCTAGTCTGATATTCCGTGACCTAATAATTGACCTGTGAAAATAACCATTGAAAACCTCAATAAAGTCTATCCCAACGGCAATCACGCGCTGAAGGATGTGAATCTGGAAATCAATAACGGTATGTTCGGATTACTGGGGCCAAACGGTGCAGGGAAATCGAGCCTGATGCGCATATTGGTAACCCTGATGCAACCTTCTTCCGGAATTGTAAAAATGGATGGTTACGATCTGACCAAAGACCGTGAAGAAATTCGCTCAATGCTGGGTTATCTTCCTCAGGATTTTCGCTTTTTTTCGCACCTGAAAACCTACGAATTTCTCGACTACGCAGCTCGTCTGGCCGGTATGAAGAATTCCAAAACCCGTAAATCGGCTGTCGACAAAATGCTGGAAGAAGTAGGTTTGTTTGAAGCACGCGACCGCCAGGCCAACAAGCTTTCAGGAGGAATGAAACGCCGCCTTGGCATTGCGCAGGCTCTGATCAACGAACCGAAAATTATTATTGTGGACGAACCCACCACCGGTCTCGATCCTGAAGAACGAATCCGATTTCGGAACCTGCTTTCAACCATGTCGACTCAGGATGTCATCATCATTCTTTCGACTCACATTGTGGGCGACATTTCGAGTTCGTGTACGGACATGGCACTTCTCAATCAGGGAGGTCTGGCATTCACCGGTTCGCCCGATGAGCTGGTCTCCCGCGCTGAAGGTAAAGTCTGGCTGATTCAGGCAACCGAAGCTGAATACCTCGAAATCAACGAAAAATATCCGGTAATCTCCAATGTACCAACCAGCGAAGGTTGGGAAATACAGGTCGTGGGAGATTCGATCAACGGTTACAGCGGGCAGAACATCCCACCCAACCTCGAACATGCCTATGTGTATTTTATGGAAAGCAACTTAAACCAATGGACAGCCATTTAAACCAGAACAACTATGATATCCGTTCATAACATCACTTCGATTGCCAAATACGAAATCACCACGCTGCTTCGCAGTTGGTTTTTCCGGATTTTTGCCATTCTGGCGATGGTCTTTTTGTTCTTCTTTAACATGGGAATGTTGATCATGGACAATGCGGGAGCCGGTAATTGGGACATGAAAGCCATTTCTTCTGCTATTCCATATGTCAACCTTTTAATATTGAATACGGTTCAGGCCATCATTGCCATTTTCCTGGCTTCCGACTTCCTGAAACGCGATAAAAAACTGGATACCACTGATGTTATCTACATCCGGTCGATGTCGAACGGCGAATATGTAGCCGGGAAAACCATCGGGAACCTGGTGGTCTTCATCATTCTGAACCTGATTATTCTTTCTGAAGCGCTCATTTTTAACCTGATCGCACAAGACGTGGTCGTCAACTGGATGGCTTATCTGGAATATTTTCTAATCATCAGTTTGCCTACGCTCATTTTCATTCTTGGTCTTTCCTTTTTTGTGATGAGTATCCTGAAAAATCAGGCCATCACCTTTATTATTTTACTGGGTTATGTCGCCATCACTATTTTCTACCTCAATACCAAATACTACTTTCTGTTCGACTACATGGCCTACAGCATTCCATTGCTGAATTCCGATTTTATAGGTTTCGGGAATCTTCACGCCATACTGATTCACCGTGGAATGTATGCCTGTTTTGGTGTCGCATTTATTTTTCTGACTATTTCGCTTCTGAAACGCCTGCCGCAAAGTCCGTTCAGCAACAAGGTGACACTAATTCCTGCCCTGATATTTTTTGCTGCCGGAATATGGCTTGGGGAAATGCATGTTTCGACCTTTATTACGAATCAGGAATTAAGAGAAAACATACGAACACTGAATGATGACAATCTTGAAACGCCACGTTTAAAAATTGAAAACTACCGGATTGAACTCAATCACAAGGGAAATAACATTGAAGTAACTGCAAAACTAAAAGTAAGCAACCCGCATCAGGAAAGTGTTAATCATTTTGTGTTCAGCCTAAACCCTGGCTTAACCGTATCCAGGCTTAGTTTCAACGGACAGGAAATAGCAGTAAAAAGAGAACTTCACCTGATTGAATTTTCAGGAACAAAACTTGACCCCGGAGAAACTGCGGAACTTGAATTTATCTACAACGGAACATTGAACGAAGCTGCCAGTTATCTTGATATAGCTGATAAAACTCTTCAGGAGGCACACAAAGCTTTTATGTTTCAGATTGACAAACGATCGGCTATCGTTTCGCCCGATTTTGTTTTGCTCACACGCGAATGCAACTGGTACCCAATAGCCGGAACAAGCTTCGGAAAACAGAACAAACAATGGATGCAAAAGCAATTCAGCAATTTTGACATTACAGTAAAAACCAAACCCGGACTGACAGCCATTTCACAAGGCAAGGAAGAACAAGCTGATGGAACCTTCCATTTCACTAACAAACACAAACTACCTCAAATATCGCTGGTCATTGGAAACTATACGCAGAAAACAGATACGATCGACGGACTGGTTTTCAGCCTTTACGTTCATCCGGATCACGATTATTTCTCCAAATTCTTTGAACCAGTAAAAGACACCATTCCGGACCTGATTGCTGTAGCATTAAAAGATTACGAGCGAAAAATCGACATGTTCTACCCGTTTGAACGATTTACTGTAATTGAAGTTCCGGCGCAATTTTATTCGTATCCGCGAACTTTGATTGGTGAGCGTGAAGAGGTTCAGCCCGAAACCATACTTTTTCCTGAAAAGGGACTGCTGATCGGTGAGGCTGACTTTAACGGAAGCGTTAAACGGATGGAACGCTGGGGCGGCAGAGGAAATGACGTACAAACGACTCCGGAAGAAAAAAAAATAATGGCCTTTAATAATTTTTTATCCATGTTTACCCAGGCTGCTGCAAGGCCCGATTTCAACCGAAGTCAGGGTGAAGTTCAGATTGAAGAAAAGGCCAATCCCTTGTACTTTTTCCCGTTGTTTTATAACCATGCTTATTTTGTGCAATCGAATAAGTGGCCCATTACCGACCGTATTTTTGAATCGTACCTGAAACAATCTTCCGAATCGGGAGCACCGGGCTGGATGCGCAGCATGCAGGGAATGACCGAAAACGAACAGGCCAACCTGGCTTTGCTCGATTATTCGTTTGCCGAACTTCTGGATGATCCGGAAAAAGTTCAGATTATCGACAATGTGATTCAGCTAAAAGGACAGTCTCTTTTCTCCATCATCAAGCGCAAAGCAGGCGACGAGGCATTCAACGATTTCATGTTCAACTTCCTGAAAAGTATCAAATTCAATTCAACAACCATTGAAGATTTTAATTCACGTATCCAACAGCAATTCAATACCGATCTGCTTCCTTTTATGGAGAAATGGTTCAGGAGTAAAGAATTACCCGGATATTTGATTGGCGGCGTAAATGCTGTAAATGTGCTGGATGGTGACCGATTGAAAACCATGGTTAAATTCAAAATTTCAAATGTGGAGGAAACTGAGGGAATTGTGAATGTCCAGTTTAGACTGGGAGAAGGCGGCGGCCCTGGTCGCGGACGATTTGGCGGTGGTGGTTCAAACATGGAAACCATCGACAAGCTCGTGTATCTGGAAGGCAATCAGACCAAAGAAGTAAGTTATCTGCTTGACGGAACTCCACGAAACATCACCATCAATACACTTGCTTCCAGAAATATACCGGCAGAACTCCGGCTTCCGCTCGATAACATTGAGCAAGACACCAAAGCCATTCCCTTTGAAGGCGAAAAAGTATCGGATACGCCAGTCCGCCTGACCGAAAAAGGCGAGTTCATTTGCGACGATGAAGATTCAACATTCCGGTTTACTCGTACCGAAGATTACAGCCTTCTTCAAAAACTATTGCTGAAGGAAGATCAGACCAAAGACCGGTTTATCGGATTCAATACCTGGCATGCGCCACGTACATGGCGGGCTACGACCAACAGTAGCTTCTTTGGCAAATTTATCCGGTCGGCTCATTACATCCGTTCAGGAGATGGAACGAAGAAAGTTACCTGGAGCATTCCCATAGGCGGAGAAGGAACTTATGAAGTTTACAGTTACCTGGTAAAATCGAACCAGCGCGGTCGACGTGGCAATCAGGATAACAGCGGTGAATATACCTACACTATTTTTCACAACGAAGGAAAGGAAGAAGTAGTAATCGATCTGAAAACAGCGGAAGATGGATGGAACAGTCTGGGATCATTCTATTTCTCAGCAGATACGGTCAAAGTAGAATTAGGGAATAAATCGGAAGCACAGGTTGTTGTTGCCGATGCGATTAAGTTGGTAAAACAATAATCAAATGTAGAAATAAGTTCAGCGCGAGCTGAAATTTGAAACTAAAAATATAAACCTCATACGATAATCAATATGCCATTAAAAAAACTAATCCAAAGGGGACTTATGCTGTTCTTTTTTTGTCAGTTTTTGCTTCCTGCAAATGCCCAACAAATTCTGACGCTTGAAAGTGCACTCGATATTGCACGCAATAACAGTCCCGACATCCGTAGTTCGTTATTGAACCTGGAACGCTCTGAACAAACGTTAAAAGCACAGGATGCAGCACTTAAGTCAAATCTTTCGCTCAGTCTGACTCCTTTTAGTTACGACCAGACCCGATCGTTTGATGATTATAATTCGAAGTGGTATACCGGCAAAACGACTCAGTCATTCGGAACATTAATGGTGTCGCAACCCTTCCTTCCAACCGATGGAACCATCAGCCTGGTCAACCGTTTTGGATGGCAGAACAAGTCAAGTATACAGGGCGATATCAGTCAGAACAGCAAAGCATTCACCAACGCCCTCTCACTAAGCATTCAACAACCGTTGTTCACTTACAACAGAACCAAGCTGCAACTGAAAGAACTGGAACTGGATCTCGAAAACGCACAATTGAATTACGCCATGCAAAAGTTAAACAACGAGAAGCAGGTCACCCAATTTTTCTACAATGTTTATCTGGCACAAATGAGCTTGAGTATTTCGCAGGATGAGTTTACCAATACGCAAAAAAGCTACGAGATCACCAAAAATAAGGTAACTGCCGGAATTGCAGCTAAGGAAGAACAGTATCAGGCAGAACTCAACTTTGCCACTTCCAGGTCTGCAGTTCAGAATGCACAGGTAAATCTTGACAATTACAAAGACCAGTTTAAGCAATACATCGGCATGGATATTATGACCGAAATAGCTGTAATGACTGATGTGAAAATGAACCCGGTAGTTGTTGATGTGAAAAAAGCAATTGAATTTGGACTGAGCTCCAGGATGGAACTTCGTCAGCGTGAAATCGACATAGAAACTTCCCAGTTTGCAATGATCCGCACTAAGTCGCTGAATGAATTTAAGGGCGATGTAAATTTGTCGTTGGGCATAAGCGGTGACAATGAAAAATTGCTAAATGTCTATGATAATCCGACCAATAATCCTAGTGTATCGGTTTCATTCAATCTCCCACTTTACGACTGGGGCGAGAAGAAAGCCCGTATCAAAGCGCAGGAGGCCGTGATTCAAACTCAGGAGTTGAATCAGACGGAAGAAAAAAAACAAATTACGGTTGATATCCGAAAGGTTTACCGCAGTTTGCAAAACCTGGTCAATCAGATAGATATTGCTTCACAGAGCGAAAAAAATGCGCAGCTCACTTACGAAATTAACCTTGAACGTTATGACAACGGTGATCTGACCAGTATGGATCTGAACCTGTTTCAGAACCAGCTTTCTACAAAAAAAATGGCATACGCCCAGGCATTGATCGATTATAAAATTGAATTGTTAAACCTGAAAATCCAGTCGCTTTTCGATTTCGAAAAAAACGAAGCGATTATTCCTGAAAACCTTATCCAAAAGAAAAAATAAAACAGCCATAACATGAAACCATTTCACCAATTTATTGCTTTAATTGCCCTGATTGGGGTGACCACAGCCTGCAACAATCAACCAACTTCAACGACAACCGAGCTGGCTGTTCCTGTTTCAGTTACCGACATCAAACCCGGGTCAATCGAAAAAGTTGTCAATACAACCGGAACACTCAATGCCACCAAGACAACGGTACTTAATACCGAAATGACCGGCAAATACAGGTTGCTGATCAATCCGAAAACCCGCCGTCCGTTTGCCCTGGGCGATGTGGTCGAAAACGGACAGGTTGTCATTCAACTTGAAGATGCGGAATATGTGAACGGTCTCGGACTTGAAAGTAAAAAGCTAAATCTGGATATCACCGAGCAGAACATGACAAAACAGGAGTCGCTCTTCGAAAAAGGAGGAGTTACCCAGCTCGATTACCGGAATTCAGAAGTTAGCTATACCAACGCCAAAGACGATTTCGAACGGGCCAATCTGCAACTGGCAAAAATGAAAATCAGTGCTCCATTCAAAGGTGTGATTACCGACCTGACTGCCATAACCAATGGAACTCAGGTTGCGACTGGAGCAGCTGTTTTAAGCCTGATGGACTACAGCTTAATGACTGTGGAAGTGAACCTTCCGGAGAAATACATTGGCGAAGTAAAGATTGATCAGCTGGTGCGAATTATGAATTATACCCTTCCAAACGACACTTTAATCGGTAAAATAAAGGAAATGTCGCCAGCCATCAGCACCGAAACCAGAACATTCAAAGGCATTATTGTTGTCGAAAATCCAGGGTTAAAACTGCGTCCCGGTATGTTTGCCAAAGCGGACATCGTTCTGGCACGAAAAGACAGTGTAATCGTGATTCCAAAAGATATCATTATTTCGAGCCAGCGCGGCAAATCAGTCTTCATTGTTGACAATGGTACGGCCGACGAAAAACGCATCACCATTGGCTATGAGAACCAGAATGAAGCTGAAATAACTTCCGGACTAAAAATGAACGACCGACTGGTAATCAAAGGATTTGAAACATTAAAAAACCGTTCAAAAGTAAAAATCGTCAAATAGTAAATTCCCTGAAGAATGAAGAAGTTAACACAATTTGCTGTCAACTATCCGGTTACCATCCTGATGATGGTACTTGCCGTTGTTCTGCTGGGATATATTTCCTTTGACAAGCTGGGCATCGACCTATTTCCGGAAATAAACAACCCCCGTCTGTTTATTGAAATCAAGTCAGGAGAACGTCCTCCGGAAGAAATGGAAAAACAATTCGTTGAAAACCTGGAGGCTCTTGCCATCCGCCAGTCAGACGTGGTGCAGGTTTCATCGATTTCGAAAGTTGGCGCTGCCCAGATAACCGTTGAATATGCCTGGACCAAAGATATGGACGAAGCATTTCTCGATCTACAGAAGGCTTCCAGCTCTTTTGCCCAGAATCAGGATATCGACGAAATCAACATTACCCAACACGATCCAAATACGACTCCGGTAATGATTGTTGCGCTTTCGCACGAAAGCATAACTGACATGAACGAACTCCGGAAAGTGGCCGAAAACTACATCCGAAATGAGCTGGTCAGACTGGAAGGAGTTGCCGATGTTGAAGTTTCGGGCGCAGAAGAAAACGAGGTACTTATCGAAACCAATCAATACATGCTCGATGCTTTCGGGCTGACTCTTGATGAACTGAATACGCGAATACAGAGCTTCAATCAAAGTATTTCAGGTGGTTCAATCACCGAAATGGGAATGAAATATGTGGTAAAAGGAGTCAGTTTGCTCACTGACCTAAGCGATTTCGAGAATACAATCGTTGGCTACAAATCAGTCAAAACAGACGATTTAACAGCAGAAAAAGCGCCGATTTATCTTCGGGAAGTAGCTAAAATCAGCTTCAGCAATAAAGATCCTGAAAACATTGTCCGCATGAACAGCACGCGTTGTCTGGGTTTGTCTATTTACAAAGAAACGCGTTCCAACACGGTAAAAGCAGTCGAGGACATCTCGAAAACGCTGGCCGATATGGAGAAAGCTTTGCCGGGATACAAACTGACCGTGATTTCCAATCAGGGTATTTTCATCAACAATGCCATTAAAGAAGTAGAAAATACGGCTATGCTGGGAATGGTGCTGGCTATATTTGTATTATTTCTTTTTCTTCGACGCATCGGCACCACATTGATCGTCAGCGTGGCCATGCCAGTTTCCATTATTGCAACCTTCAACCTGATGTATTTCAATGGGCTAACTCTCAACATCATGACATTGGGAGGACTGGCGCTTGGCGCAGGAATGCTGGTTGACAACGCGATCGTGGTGATGGAAAATATTTTCCGTTTGCGCGAACAGGGCCTGTCGGTCAAAGAGGCCGCGATTGAAGGAACTTCTCAGGTAAGCGGAGCAATAACTTCGTCGACAATTACCACCATTGTGGTATTTCTGCCCATCGTTTATCTGCATGGAGCATCAGGCGAATTATTCCGCGACCAGGCATGGACCATTACCTTTTCGCTGCTCTCATCGCTGGTAGTAGCCACACTGTTCATACCCATGCTGTTTAATTATTTTTATAAGAACAGTAAAAAGCCGGCAACCATCAAATCGATCAACATCAAAGGATATGGCCGTTTTTTGGGAAATGTACTCCGCTTCAGATGGATGGTCATTCTTTCAACCGTTATATTGCTCGGTCTTTCTGTTTTGATTTTTCCGTTCATTGGAACCGAATTTATGCCCAAATCGGAAACCAGGCAATTTTCTCTTGAACTGAAAATGCAGGAAGGAACACGACTCCAACGTACTACGGCTGCTGTCGAAAACATGGAGAAAATGATCCGTGAAGTATTGGGAGACCATCTGGAAACCATTTATTGTCAGGTAGGTCCTTCAACCGGAATGCTCGACAGCCAGGATGCACTTTTTCAGGGAGAAAATACAGCAAGCATCAAAATAATACTGAAGCCCGAGAGCCCAGGCGGTTCAACTTCAGCCATTCAATCGATTTCCGAAGCTATTGGTGAACTTCCTGACCTGGAAATGAAATTTGTTCAGGACCAAACCGCTTTGGGTGGCTTGTTGGGTACCGACGAAGCGCCATTGGTTATTGAAATTCAGGGACAGGATCTGGATGTTATTCAAGGGTTATCGGATCAGGTCAAAACAGCCGTTCAGGCAATTCCTGAATTGTACAATGTCGAAGCCTCCATGGAAGGCGGATCTCCAGAAGTGGAAATTAAAGTCGACCGCCTCCGTGCAGGAATCTTTAACCTGACTGTTACCAATATAGTGAGCCAGATTCAGGATCAATTAACAGGCAAAGTGGCTGGAACAGTAGAAAAAGGCGGCGAAATGCAGGACATTACCATTCGTCTTCCGGACAAGGGACTTGCTGACTTATCGAATATGACGATCAAAAGCGGAACTCAGGTTATCAGGATCAACGAAATTGCTGATATCCGCGAAGGTGTAGCACCAAAAGAAATATTCCGCAGAAACCAAACCAGGATTGGCAAAATCACGGGATACATGAACAAAGATATAGCCCTGGACAAGATGGTTGACAAAGTGAATCAGGCCATTTTGGGGATCAGCCTTCCTCCGGACTATAAAATAAAGATAACCGGAGAAGAAGAAAAAAGGCAGGAATCAATGGATGCACTCAGCTTTGCCATGATGTTGTCCATTGTGTTGGTATTTATGGTACTGGCTTCACAATTCGAGTCACTGCTTCATCCATTCACCATTCTTCTGACCATTCCGCTGGCTGTAGTCGGCTCTATCCTGATCTTTTTTATTCTGGGAATGACCCTCAACATCATGGCCATCATCGGAATCATCATGCTGGTTGGAATCGCGGTAAATAATTCGATTTTACTGGTCGACCGCATTTTACAGCTTCAAAAAGAAGGAATTTCCCGAATCGAAGCCATTCAGCAAGCCGGGCAACAGCGAATCCGCCCGATTATGATGACTACATTAACTACCATTCTGGCATTACTGCCATTGACCTTTGGTTTCGGAGAAAGTACTTCGCTGCGTGCCCCAATGGCTTTAGCAGTTATCGGTGGGTTAATAACTTCTACCCTGATGTCGCTCATTGTAATTCCATGCGTATTCGATGTTTTTGACGGACTGAAAGACCGGTTCCGGAAAAAAGAAGAAAGCCTCCCCTAAATCCCCTCCCAAAGAGGGGACTTAAAAAGGTTAGTTATTTGAAAAGTGAATGTTGTGAAAATATGCCGCTTAAGTCTCCCCCGTACGGGGGAGACTTAGAGGGGGCTTAATTTAATTCAGATGAAATTCATCATAGAGCGAAAAGTACTGATAAGCATGTTGTTTCTGGGACTGTCCGTATTGGGGTATGTTTCCTACAAACAGTTGCCGGTTGAACTGTTACCCAACGCCGAACTTCCTTTTCTGTTCGTTCAGGCTAATGCGGGAACCGAAATGGCTCCTGAATACATGGAAAGTCAGGTTGTCATTCCGCTTGAAGGCGCTATCGGAACACTTGAAGGCATCGAATCCATTGAGTCGAATGTCAACTCACAGCAGGCCTCCATCGTGGTGTATTACCAGAAAGGTGTCAAATTCAAATATGCCTACCTGAAACTTCAGGAAAAGATAAACGCGATACAGTCGTCGATGCCTGAAAACGTTCGGGTCAATGTAGCTAAAGTTGACCTGAAGCAGATGAACAGCCAGTTTATGGAGCTGCAGGCGCGTGGTGAAGGGGGAATCGACCGTGTGAGAACCATTGTCGACCAAGACATTCAACCTGATCTGGAAAACATCGACGGCATTGCAGCAGTTAACGTATATGGTGGAAAGCAAAAATCGATTGAGATTATTCTGGATACCAAAGCCTGTGAAGCTTATCACATTACTCCCGCGAAAATACGTTCAGTACTTTCTCAAAACTCCAGTTCACGAACCTACGTGGGCAATTTGAAGGAAAAAACAGTTCAGTATTTCGTGCATGTAACGGCAGAATATACACAAGTGGAAGATTTGGAAAACCTGGTAGTGGCTGACGGACCAATCTTGCTGAAAGATGTGGCTGAAGTACGTTTCGGAGTAAAGGACGAAACTTCGTTCAGCCGCGTGAACGGGAAAGATGCTGTAACCATTTTGCTGGTCAACGATTCGCAGGCCAATATGATTGAACTTTCGAAGTCAACCCGCAAAATTGTGGCTGCACTGAACGAAAAAATGGCTACCAAAGAAATTGAGATTGTAGAAATCAGCAATTCGGCCGACCAGATGGAAGAAAACATCGACCAGATTATGCAGCTTGCACTGATTGGCGGTATCATGGCAATTTTTGTGCTTTGGATTTTCCTGAAAAATTTCCGCATCGTATCGTTTATTGCCTTAGCAATACCGATTTCAATTTTCACTTCCTTCAACCTGTTTTATGCATTTGGTATTACCATCAACAGCCTGACATTGGTTGGAATGGCTCTTGCCATTGGGATGTTGCTCGATAACAGCGTGGTGGTTCTCGAAAACATTTACCGCCTGGCAGGCAAAGGCTATCCTCCAATGAAAGCGGTTGTTCAGGGCACTACCGAAGTGTGGCGATCTATTCTGGCAGCCACACTCACAACCATTACCGTATTTCTGCCCTTTGTGTTCTCGAAGAATTTCATGGTCGAGATGCTGGGTTTAAACGTGGGAGTTTCCATCATCTCCACACTGGTTGTTTCGCTGTCCGTCGCTTTACTGCTGGTTCCAATGGCATCGTATACCCTGCTGAGACGACAGGTTGCTAAAAACATCTTCTACGAAAAAGTGACCACCAATTCACGAATGGTTCAGGTTTATCTCGTCTTCCTGAAATCGTGTATGCGAAATCCGGCAGCTACTGTCATCGGTGGAATCGTCCTGTTCTTTCTGGTCGTTTTTCTCAGTCTGGCAGTTAGTGTCAGCTCACTTCAGGAGGTTCAAAACGAGGAAATCCGCCTGTATGTGACCATGCCATCGGGTTCGTCGCTCGAAACCACGGACAAAACGGTTCAGGAAATTGAAAAGAAACTGGAAGACCTGACTGAAAAGGAGGATGTAATTAGTAAGATTGAGGAAGAAGAAGCTGTAGTAACCATCAAGTTGAAAGATGATTTTGAAAAGACTTCTGACCGATCCTTTGCTGAAGTTAAAAATGATATCAACGACCGGACCAAAGGAATAAAAGCTTCGTCGATCTCGTTCGAGCAAACACAAAGCACAAGGAGTTTCCAGGGAGGCAGCCGCAACATGGGAGGCAGTTTCCAGAAAATGATGGGTATTGGTACGGACGAGGAAAAAATCGTACTCAAGGGACAGGATTTTAAACAATTGCAATCTGTTGCCGAAGATCTGAAATACTACATCGATCAGCTCGAATCGGTACAATCAGTCAATCTGAACATTTCGGACAACCGGCCCGAAGTGCACCTGTACTTTAACCCTTTGCTCATGACCGAATACAACATTACACTCAATAATGTTTTGTCCGAAATCAATTCGTTTTCAAAGGAAATATCAACCGGTATTCAATTTAAACAGGGAATTGACGAATACGAAATCATCATCACCCAAAAAAACCTGGAGGAAGGTGAAGAAGAGGAAACCGACCGCAACATGGAAGAGCTGAAAATGTTACAGGTTAACGATGCGCAAGGTGGTATTCACGATCTTCAGGATTTTACCAACATTGTTTATGCCAGCGGACTTTCAGGAATTAACCGTGTTAATCAGGAAAAACAAATTGAGGTAAATTACCGGTTCATCAGCGAGGCCAGCAGTTCCAAAGATCTGTTGGCTGCCTATCGCTACGAAATTGACGGCTTGGTTGCCAACTACAACCTGCCATCGGGAGTTGCTGCAGAGGTGATTCATGACGAAACCGATTATTCAGAGTTTACGTTCATGATCTTAGCAGCCATCATACTGATATTCATGATCATGGCTTCAGTATTTGAGTCAGTAGCAACACCATTTGTTTTACTCTTCTCGATACCTCTGGCTGCCATCGGCTCACTCATTGCACTAATTCTTACCAACAACAGTCTTCTTAACGCCAATACGCTTATCGGCTTCCTGATCTTGCTCGGAGTGGTGGTCAACAACGGTATCATCCTGATTGATTATACAAACATCCTGCGCAAACGTGGATACCGACGCTCACGGGCCCTGATGACTTCAGGCTTATCGCGTGTGCGTCCAATACTCATTACGACCATCACAACTATTGTAGGTATGCTTCCATTGGCCATGGGTGACGCCGAATACGTTAGTGCTATCGGAGCTCCGTTTGCAATTGTCGTTATCGGTGGACTGGCATTAAGCACCATACTCACTCTGGTTTTTATTCCCACATTTTACTCAGGCCTCGAAAATGCAATCGAATGGTATAAAGAACAAACCCTACGTATCCGGATTATCCAAATGGCCTTGATTGCCGGTTTTTTCGCGCTCATCTACTTTAAAGTTGATTCCGGATTGTGGCAAATGCTCGATTTTGTATTGGTAATCATATTGGTTCCGGGTTCAACCTGGTTTTTACTGAACAGTCTAAAAAAAGCCCAATCAGAGTTGATCGGTGAAAAAGATAAAATTAGTATCCGGATTCAAAACCTGGTAAAAATTTACGACCGGGAAAGCAAGTTCTCACGCGAATGGGAAGGTGGTAAAAAAATCCGTCGTCGTGCCGGTCTCGAAAAACAGTACCACTCTTTACGCGAATTCGACTACCTGATCTGGCAACTTCCTCTTATAATCTTTCTGATTTATTTCAGCTTCTTTTATCTGCAATCCACATTCTGGTCGATTCTGCTTTCAGTCGGAATAGTGGGTCTTGCCCTGAGTATGTGGAAACCCTTTGGGTTTTTCCTGAATTTCAGGACTGAAAAGACCGGAAAAAAACGGCCATTGAAAATCTTCCAGCTGGTGCAGACTTTCCTTTTCTGGATTTTACCGGCCATCGAATTGTTTATCGTCTGGAAAGTAGCAGGAAACATTGGACTGGTCGCCAGTTTTGGTGTGCTCTGGTATCTGGCTCTGCTCATTTCGGTCACATCAAAAAAACTATATCAGGAAAAGGTCAACATCGACCGCATCACCGGACGTTTTGGAACTTTGCGTCGTGGCACCCTCCGTCTGGTGAAACAAATACCGCTTATCGGCAAACAGCATCAGCCATTCAAGGCGCTTAACGGGATTTCGCTCGAAATCGGAACCGGAATGTTTGGGCTGCTTGGTCCAAACGGTGCCGGAAAATCAACCATGATGCGCATCATATGCGGAATTCTGGAACAGAGCTACGGCAAAATCTGGATCAACGGCATCGATACGCAGGAAAAACGTGAAGAATTGCAAGGTTTGATTGGTTATCTGCCTCAGGAATTCGGAACCTACGAAAACATGCCAGCCTCCGACTTTCTCGATTACCAGGCCATCCTGAAAGGATTGACCGACAAGGAAGAACGTGAACAACGCATTGAGTTTGTTCTGAAAGCCGTCCATATGTGGGAAAAAAAGGACGATAAAATCGGTTCTTTCTCCGGTGGAATGAAACAACGCATCGGTATTGCCCAGATTTTACTTCACCTTCCAAAAATACTGGTGGTTGACGAACCAACAGCCGGACTCGATCCGCGCGAAAGAATCCGTTTCCGTAACCTGCTGGTCGAGTTGAGCCGCGAACGAATCGTGATTTTCTCGACACACATCATCGAAGACATTTCGAGTTCGTGCAACCAGGTAGCCGTAATTAACCGCGGACAGGTGAAATACGTCGGAACCCCGATGGACATGGTTCATCTGGCCAAAGATATGGTTTGGCAGTTTGATTTGTCAGCAGAAGACTTCGACAAGATGGAAAACAAACAACTGGTTACCCATCACATGCGGCAGGGCGATCAGATCAGGGTGCGGTTTTTGGCGAAGAAAAAGCCGGCAGAAGATGCAATCATGGCCAATCCGGTTCTTGAAGATGCCTATCTGTGCCTGATCAAAGATTTAAAATAATAAAAAAGTGCCTGAGCAACTGAGTTCCTAAGTACCAAAGTAATTTCTTACTAAGGAACTAAGGTACTCTTGAACTTAGGAACTGATAAACTTAGGAACTGATAAAAAAAATTATGCCAACCATTTCAGCAAAAGAAGTTAAGAACTTCGCGACCCTGTTTCAAAGCATGGTGAAATACAACATGAAGGTGATTTTCGGCAACCGGTTTATCTGGTTTGTGCTGGCAGCAATAGCCTTCTATTTCTTCATTGCTGTAACCAGTATCTACGATAACAACTTGATTGACGAAGGTTTTATTTACGGTTTACAAATCATGCCCGGTCTCTTGCTTATTTTTTACCCGATGACCTTCGGAATACAAAACGATCTGGATGCAGGAATTCTCGAAATACTGTTCGGAATACCCGACTACCGCTATAAGGTTTGGCTGGTACGGCTGGTTCTGGTTTTTACACTGGTTTTCCTGATGATGATTGGCTTAACCGTGATGAGCTATTACCTGCTTGCTCCGGTCAATATTTTCGAACTAAGCTTTCATGTGATGTTCCCGATTTATTTCCTTGGGTCGATGGCATTCCTGTTTTCGACCATCATTAAAAACGGGAACGGAACAGCTGTGGTGATGGTCATTATAGGTGTTTTGATGCTTATTTTATCCGGAATTATGAATCGTACCATGTGGAATATTTTCCTGAACCCGTATGATATCCCAAACCGCCTCAACGAAATGGTTTGGCAGGAAATCACCTTGGAAAACCGCATTTTCCTTGCAGTGGGAACACTGCTCTTTATTCTCTACGGACTATTTAATCTGCAGAAAAGGGAGAAGTTTATTTAAGAAAAACAGACAAAAGGATCCGTACTTTTAAAAAGATCGGATCCTTTTGTCTAATGTGGATTTCCAATCCCGTGATTCTCGGTCAAATGCCTGATAATTTCATAGGTTTCATTAAGAAACGATCCATCTTCGAGTATCAAAACCGGACAACTCTGGTTTTCCTCTCCAATTAAATCAATCAGCTCTTTACGTGGTCTGGCGAAATTCAGATAGTGAACTTCCAGCGTTTTGTTCAACTGCTCGTAATACGACAACAAGCCTTCAATCAAAGCACAGTCAGGACAAAAATAGTTCTTCCCGTCATTCAGATTCGCGTCTTTGAAGTCAGCTTTTAATAAGAATAGTTTTTTCATTGATTGCTCTGGATTAATTGTTTTATGATCATTCAAACGATTCCAATGATATCAAATTAGTTGTATAATTGATTTGAAACTGATTGTTATTTCCGACGAATGGTAAATATTTTCACCGGATCAATCAAGTATTGTTCGCTCTCCTTTTGTGCCTGAATTTTCCGAACCACTTTCATTCCTGAGGTCACTTTTCCAAAAGCGGCAAAACCCTGCCCATCCGAATTACGTTTTCCGGCGTAATCGAGCTCCGGCTGATTTTTGATGCAAATAAAAAAACTGGAGGTTGCTGAATTGGGAGTGTCGCGAGCCATCGATAAGGTCCCGTTTAAATGATGGATTCCTGTTTGTTTTGTAGTTTCCAGAGAGATTGGTTCAAACAGTTTTGCTTTAGAAATTTCACCTCCCTGAATAACCTGAATTTGAATTGTCCGCTCCTTTTCATTTTCAGGAGTACAAACCCGATAAAAACTGGTTCCATCGTAAAGTTGGTGATCTACATATTTCAGGAAATTAGCGACAGTCTGAGGAGCTTTCTCCGGGTACAATTCAATCTGAATATTCCCCATCGAAGTCTTAATTTCGCAATTGACGGTTTTCTGTGCAAATGAACTCAACAGCAGAAAATTAGCTAAAACCAAAAGAATGATTATTTTCATGTAGCTAAATAATTTATTTTGCAAAAAAGGGACAAAATCAATCCGCATGGTTGTTTTTGTCCCTTTTAAAAATATCCTGAAAAATTAATGAATTTCAATATCGTAAGGCATGCGGGCCAGAATTCCTTTTTGCGAAACCAAACCGCGTAACTGTTCATAGTATTTGTAGGTTTCGCCCATTTCGTCTTTCATAAATCCAGCTTTGGCCGATCCTGAAAACTCTTTGATCAGTTCTTCAAACGGATCTTTCAGTTTAGGAAGATTTACGATCCGGTAATTATCCAATTTGGCCATTTTTTTAGCCAGATCAATCGCTTCGGTTAATCCGCCGTAAATATCAATCAGCTTGATCTCTTTAGCATTTGGAGCGGCCCACACGCGGCCCTGTCCAATTTCGTCAACGGCTGTTTTGGTCATCGAACGACCTTCAGCAACACGTGTAATAAAAGTATCGTAACCTTCTTCAATGGTTTGCTGCATCAGCTCACGCTCAAAAGCTGACATCGGACGGGTGACCGAAATCATGTCCGAATGTGCATTCGTTGTTACCACGTCCTGGGTAATTCCAAGTTTATCAGTCAGAAGCTTTTGCATATTTGGAATCATCCCGAAAATGCCAATTGATCCGGTGATTGTCGTGTGGTCGGCCATAATAGTATCAGCCGCACACGCAATGTAATAACCACCCGAAGCAGCAACATCACCCATGGAAGCGATAACAGGTTTGGTTTCGGCTGCCAGCTTCACTTCGCGCCAGATTACGTCCGAACCATACGCGCTACCACCGGGAGAATTAATGCGCAGCACGATCGCCTTGATGGATGAATCCCGACGTGCTTCACGAATGGTTCTCGAAAGTTCTTCCGATTTGATCCCATCATCCGAAGTTCCTGCATCAATACTTCCGGAGGCATAAATCACAGCAATTTTATTCCGGGCAAGTCCTTTCTGTTCACGAGATTCCGGTACTTTGATGTATTTGTAAATATCTACGGCTTTCACATCGTCCTTTTCACTTGTATTAGTCAGTTTTTTCAGGTCATCAATCACCTGATCCTTGTATTTCAAACGATCAACCAGATTTTTCTGTTTGGCAAAATCAGCTCTGCGGAAAGTCGCAACCATATCAGCGATATCATTCAATTCGCGAATGTCTATCTTTCGTGAAGCCGAAATATCAGTCAGCATTTCGTTCCAGATACTTTTCAAATAGGTTTCAGTCTGAAGCCGGTTTTCGTCACTCATCTTATCAAGCAGGAAAGGTTCAACTGCCGATTTAAATTTTCCATGACGAACAATCTGTACTTCAACGCCCAGTTTTTCAAGCGCATTTTTGTAAAAAGTACGCTCGCCGCCCAAACCTCTGAAATCAACAGCACCCTGAGGGTTCAACATCAGCGAATCGGCCACAGTCACCAGATAATACGCTTTCTGCGAAAAATTTTCGCCATAGGCATAAATAAATTTCCCTGAAGTTTTGAAGTCTTTCAATGCAAGACGGATTTCTTCAACCGAAGCCATACCAGCCTGAATATCCATTGGATTGAGGTAAATACCTTTGATATTATCATCCGTTTTGGCTTTCCTGAGACAGGCAAGAATATCATTCAATCCAACGGACTTTTCACTCTGAAACATTCCGAAGTCAAAACCTTCCAGCGGATTTTTCTTCGCGCGGTCAACGATCTCATGATCAAATTTAAGAAGCAACACACTATTACCCTCAATTTGAGAAGGTTCGTCTGAAACAGAAACTATGGCTGAAATAATTCCGATGGTGATAAACAGGAGTAAAAGGCCGGCAACCATGACACCAACAATGGAGGCCAGAGTAAATTTGAAAAATTGCTTCATGTGTATTTTATTTGAATTTGTTTGTTTGGATTAAAATGTACGATAGATTTGTACGAATTTAGTGTTTTTGTTACAAATTACGGGTTCTTATGAGTACACTTTATATATTATTAGGTGGAAACCTGGGTGATAAACAAAAGATTTTTTCTGACGCACGGGACCGATTAAATGAACTGTTGGGAAAGATAACTGCACAATCGGCTATCTATGAAACCGAACCATGGGGTTTCGAATCAGAGGATTTGTTCTGGAATCAGGTCATTGAAATTGCTACCGAACTTTCTCCGGAAGAAGTACTTCATTTCACACAGCAAACTGAACTTGAATTGGGGCGAATCCGGAAACAGAACCAATACGATTCACGAATCATCGATATCGACATTTTGTTTTTCGGCGATCTCATCATTCATCAGGAAAACCTCATTATTCCGCATCCCCGTATTCAGGAACGAAAATTCACCCTGGTTCCGCTCAACGAAATTATTCCGGACCTGATACACCCGGAATTTCTGAAAAGTATACGACAAATACTTGACGAATGTACCGATCAGCTAAAGGTTGAAAAGGTAATTTTTTAATCGGTTCATTCAAAAAAAAGACATGAAAGCCACATTCAAAAGATACACACTCAAATTCAAACAAGCCTCCGGAACTTCGCGTGGGGTTTATACTTCGCGCGATTCGTGGTTTATTTTTTTAACCGACGGAACAAACACCGGTATTGGAGAATGCGCTCCACTACCCGATTTGAGTGTTGAGGATCTGTATAAAATGAGTTGGAAATTGCTGCAGGTTTGCCAGGAAATTGATTTTTTCATTCAGTTACCCGAAGAATTGCATGCCTGGCCATCCATCAGGTTTGGTCTCGAAACGGCTTTGCTCGATCTGGCAAACGGAGGAAAACAAATCCTTTTCCCTTCAGCTTTTACGCGCGCTGAACAGGCAATCCCTATCAACGGACTGATTTGGATGGGTACTCCTGAATTTATGAAACAACAAATCCGCACGAAGCTGGAAGCCGGATTCCGGTGCATCAAACTAAAAATCGGGGCACTGGATTTTGAAACTGAAATTGAACTGCTGAAAGCTATCCGCAGCGAGTTTTCTCCGGAAGAAATTACGCTCCGGGTCGATGCCAACGGAGCATATTCGTACCAGACCGCCCTTGAAAACATGAAACGCTTATCTGAATTGCAGATTCATTCGATTGAACAACCCATTGAGGCCGGCCGATGGAATGAAATGGCAGAATTATGCAGCAGGTCACCAGTCCCGATCGGACTCGATGAAGAACTCATTGGTATTTCAACCGGAACGGAAATGCAAAAATTAATGGAAACCATCCGGCCGGCCTATCTGATTTTGAAACCCAGCTTGCATGGAGGTTTTGCCGGCTGCGAAAAATGGATTGAACAAGCCGAAAAAAATCTTGCGGGCTGGTGGGTTACTTCAGCACTCGAATCAAATATCGGTCTGAATGCCATTGCACAATGGACTTTTCAACTGAAGCCCAAGGCTGAACAGGGACTGGGAACAGGTCAGCTTTTTACCAACAACCTGGATTCACCGCTGGAAACCTCAGGCCAGGAATTGTGGTATCGTCCGGAGAAAAAGTGGAATCTGGAGAATTTGAGTGAGCAGCCATCTGAAATGGATCTGTAAAAAACAAAAAATCAGACAACGAAAAAAAAACAAGAATCAATTACCTCGCACTTATGACATTACCATCGTCCATTATTCTGAACAGCAAACAGATTTCTTCAGTAGATATTCAAGCATTAGCTATTGAAAAAAATGCCAATCCAATCGTTCCTGTCTGGGAAAAAGAATTGTTTCAATTCCTGAATGAATGGTTTTCTGAACAGGACTTTATTCCCGCCCAAACCTCCGGAAGCACAGGCGAGCCCAAACCAATCAAATTGCCGAAAACGACCATGATAAAAAGCGCCGAACGAACCATCGAATATTTCGGACTAAAAAAAAGCGACCAACTTTTGCTCAGTTTATCCTGCCAGTACATTGCCGGGAAAATGATGGTAGTTCGTGCCATTGTCGGGCAAATGAATCTGATAACAGTTGATCCGGCAAGTGATTTTGCCCGGTTGGAAAAAGAATCTTTTGACTTTGGAGCCATGGTTCCGAATCAGGTTTTCAAACTGCTTGAGCAGCCTTCAGGAAAAGAAAAACTGCAGCACATCCGGAATTTGCTGGTTGGTGGATCCGGCATTTCTTCAGCATTGGAAGCGCAAATCAGCCAACTTTCCAACCGTGTCGTTTCAACCTATGGAATGACTGAAACCGCTTCACACATTGCCATCCGAGAACTTTCAGGCGACCGCAAATCGGAATATTACAATTGTCTGCCTGGTCTGTCAGTCAGCACAAATGAATCAGGATGTCTGCAAATCCATCTTCCGGAGTTAAACGAACCTCTTCAAACCAATGATTTGGCTGAACTTGAATCAAACTCCTGCTTCAAAATTTTGGGCCGTATTGATTCGGTGATCATTTCAGGAGGAATAAAATATTCCCCCGAAATCATTGAGAAAAAGCTTGAACTGCTGATCGATCGGCGTTTCGTAATTTCATCGTTGCCTGACGAGAAACTGGGAGAAAAACTGGTGCTGGTTATTGAAGGGAATCCGTTTGAAACCATACGATTGGCAACCAAACTTGCCGAACTTTTAACAGCTTACCAACAACCGAAAAAAATCTGCTTTCTGGAACATTTTCCGGAGACAAACAGCGGTAAAATAGTTCGGACTGAGGTGAAACAATTGTTACTAAATTGAACTTGCAATCCGATTAACCGGGACTACATGATTCAAAATCTGAAATTTATTAAACCTTTGAACCAACGAAAGAAAATAGCTCCGGAATCCTTCATCAAGGGGAAAACTGACATTTCAGGAGAAATTGATTTACTGTACCAAACATGAAAATAAAGACGTTTGCCGATTTAAAAAAATACCTTCCTGACGGTTTTATTGCAGGTATTATCCTGATGATTTTGCTGGCGTGGCTGTTGCCCGGAATTGGGGGAAAAGATAGTTTTTTTCATTTGAGTGACCTTATCCATTTCGGCATTGCGTTACTTTTTTTCTTCTATGGTTTACGGCTAAGTCCTGAAAAACTGAAAAACGACCTGAAAAACTGGCGGTTGCATTTGCTTATCCAGTCGATCACCTTTATTCTTTTCCCGTTTTTGGTGCTGCTTTTCCGCCCATTCCTAAAAGGCACAGAAAACGAGGTATTATGGCTGGCTGTTTTCTTTTTGGCAGCCTTGCCCTCAACCGTTTCATCATCGGTGGTTATGGTTTCAATTGCTGAAGGAAACATTCCGAGTGCCATCTTCAATGCCAGTATTTCCGGAGTAATTGGTATTTTAATCACCCCACTTTGGATGGGCATTTTTCTGGAAAAACAGGACGAAGCATTTGCCTTTGGAGCTGTATTGACCGATCTTGTTATTCAAATACTTATTCCGGTCATTTTGGGCCTATTGATGCACCGCTTTTGGGGGAGATGGGCGACCCACAACAAAAAGTACCTCAGTCTTTTCGACAAGTCAGTAATTCTTTGCATTGTTTACCGGAGCTTCAGCGATTCGTTTCTGAACGGTATTTTCGGCAGTACCAGTTGGACCGAACTGATTTTACTCTCCGGAAGTGTGATCGCCTTGTTTTTTGTTGTTTTTAACCTGACCAAAATGATCATTCGGCTGATGAAATTTAATCGGGAAGATGGTATTACGGTGCTTTTTTGTGCCTCAAAAAAATCGCTGGTACACGGATCAGTCATGGCCAGCGTAATTTTTGCAGGAAGCAGTGCCGGAGGAATTTTCCTTGTTCCGGTGATGATTTATCACGCCTTTCAACTTTTCTACATTAGCATCGTTGCCCGACGGATGAACAAAAGGAACTAATTGAGCTCCTGCTATTACGCTGGTCTCAGTAAGCCCGTAAGTTTCTTCGTTCCTCTTTGCAAGGAGAATACAGTACTGCATTTTTTTGCTTTTCACCATATTCTCTGTTTTAAAATCCATTCACCGATTTTAAACTTTTACTGACCGATCATCGATGCTACAGGTATTGCATCTGGAATACCTTTACCTCATCAAAACACACATCTGATGGAAAAGCATATTGAACACAAAAATCACTCAGGATCGTTTTGGGCCTATGTTTTAATTATCATAGGCCTTATATGGATCCTGAAAAAAAGCGGATGGGACGTTAATCTTCCCGGGATAGGTGATTTTTTTGCAGGAATTGGAAATTTATTTGGCAGCCTGGGTCATTGGTCAACTGGAGCTTTACTTCCGCTGCTGATCATTCTGGCTGGAATTGTACTGATTGCAGGACGTCGGTTTTTTGGAGCTCTGCTTCTGGTTCTGCTGATCATGATTATCATCCCGCATTTTCTGATCATTCCCGGAATACTAATGATTCTCTTTCTGCCACTTATTTTGATTGTAATTGGAATAATTATTCTAACCAAATTATTCTGAAGCATCAAATAATAAGGATTAACCGATAAGATCGGTCGTTTCACCGATCTGTGGTCGATTCGGAACGGATAAAAATTACATTTGTAACAAAGAAAAAAGCATAAGATGGAACGTAGAGGAAGCGATAAACGATTATATTTTGGAATTATCCTGATTTTTTTGGGAGTAGTTCTTATTCTTGAAAGACTAAATCTGATTCCTGAATCTATGTCGGATTTGCTTATTTCGTGGCAAATGCTTCTGGTAGGAATTGGTGTTCTTTCGCTGATTGGAGGAAACCGGACTGCGGGAACCATCCTGATTGTTATAGGCGGATTTTTTATGATCCCGGAACTAATAACTATTCCTCATGAAATACGAAGGATTTACTGGCCTTTAATATTGGTTGCCATAGGTGCTTCTATCGTATTACGTCATCGCGATAGTCATAAAATCACACCAGCAGAAGATCCGATACTCAACACACCAAATGACAATTCAATCAACACATTCGATGATTTTGTCATCTTCGGTGGCCGTGAAATTTTCATCAATTCACAGGCTTTGGCAGGCGGAAAAGCAACTTCCATCTTCGGCGGTATTGAATTCGATTTGCGTAAAGCAAGTTTGCGACCCGGAGGTGCAGTAATTGACTGCATTAGTGTTTTTGGGGGCTGCGGATTTAAAATCCCGATGGACTGGAACGTGCGCAACGAAGTGACTACTATTTTCGGAGCATTCACCGACAAACGGGGCGACACTTACAGCGACAGATATTACGATCCTTCCAAGACTCTCGTGATTAAAGGAATCTCCATGTTTGGTGGTATTGAAGTGAAACACTTCTAAACCATGAAACATCCACTAACCAACAACTTCCGGCTACTTATTTTTTATGCCTTGTTTTGGGCCATAATTGGGCTTACCAATTTTATACTTCTCGTTCTTTGGTACGATGTCCCTCTCACTTATGCGGTACTCGACACAAGCACCACTTACATTTTATATCCTTTACTGGGCTCAAGCATCTGGTACAGTATCCGCTATAACGGTCTGGAGGAAGTCTCCGTTGGCCGTCTAATCCTGTTTCACTTCATCGCAGCCTCAATCCTTTGTGGAATCTGGATTTCTCTCATCTATGCTATCTTCAAACCTTTTATTAGCGATGGCAATGGTTTTCTAAAAAATTCGATTCCTTCCAAAATATTTGGTGGTTACGTGATGTATGCTGTTTTCCTCGTATTTTTCTATGCAGTCAATTATTATCAAAGCCTGAAAGAAAAAATCGAAAAAGAAGGTGAATACAAGGCACTGATCCGTGAAGCTGAATTGCAGGTGCTGAAATCTCAGATCAACCCTCATTTTCTTTTCAACAGCCTGAATTCTATTTCATCGCTCACCGTGAGCAATCCGGAGAAAGCGCAGGAAATGGTGATCAATCTGTCAACATTTATGCGCTATTCACTGTTGCACAACGAGAATGAAATGGTTTCATTCTCGAGGGAACTGGAAAACATCAAACTTTATCTGAGCATCGAAAAAGTTCGTTTTGGGAAAAAGTTAAATGCTGAATTCGAGATTAATGAGCATTGTCTGGAAGCCGAAATCCCCAACATGATTATGCAACCCTTGTACGAAAATGCCATCAAATACGGAGTTTACGAAACTATCGACCAGGTAACCATTAAAACCGTTTGTTTTTGCGATAAAAACATTTTGAAAATCACGATCACAAACGATTACGATGCCAGTTCCATTAAACGAAAAGGCGAAGGAATAGGTTTGAGAAATATTCGCAAACGTATGGAAATCATATACAATCAGCCCGATTTGATCAAGACAAACGATCTTAAAACAAGCTTTGAAGTTCAATTAATCATCCCACAAAAACCAGCAGTGTCATGAGCGAAAAATTACAAACCCTTATCATCGAAGACGAAGAACTTGCCCGCAACCTGTTACTCTCGTACTTAAAAGACAATCCCGACATTGAAATTATAGGAGAATGTGAAAATGGATTTGATGGAGTAAAAGCCATCAATGACAAAAAGCCGGATTTGGTATTCCTGGATATTCAGATGCCTAAAATTACCGGATTCGAAATGATTGAACTGCTCGACTTCAAACCTCAGATTATTTTCACAACGGCTTACGACCAATATGCGCTGAAAGCCTTCGAACTCAATGCCGTAGACTATCTGCTGAAACCATTTTCGAAAGATCGACTGATCGCGGCCATCGAAAAGGTCAAACACCGTATCCAAAATGCTGAAGATACATCTGAAAAACTCGAAGAACTATCGAATTTCCGACCTGGCGATGAATTTATTGATCGGGTTGTAGTCAAAGACCGGCATAAAATTCACATCATCACAGTCGATCAGATCAGGTACATCGAATCGCTTGATGATTACGTGATGATTTACACCCACGATGGTCGCCACATGAAACAAAAAACCATGAAATATTTTGAGTCCAGCCTCGATCCCAAAAATTTCATACGGATTCACCGTTCATTCATCGTGCAGGTTGACAATATAGCTGAGATTCAGCAATATGAAAAAGAAGCTTACATCGTTATTCTGAAAGACAAAGACAAAACCAAGCTCAAGGTCAGCAAAACAGGATACAAGAAGATTAAGGAAGTACTGCACTTTTAATAAGGGATAAGAATCCTGCATAAAAAAGATGCCTCTGCTAAAACGAATGACCTTAAATAGGAAAAGTTCTGCATATATCGCAGGACTTTTCCTATTTTTGGGAATCAGTGCGGCAAACGAATAGAGTGCCCCAGGAATCGGAGCAAATTCAACGAAAACTTGCAGTTATTTTAACTCATTAGATATTTTAGCGTGAATAAAGGATGTGTTTTTTTAGTGTTTTTTTATCCTCTCCTTGCCTTTTTTCAAAACAAAACGGGAGTTGAGACGGGAACGCTGATCTGGATAATTATCATCCTGCTTGTTCTTCTAGTCGCAACATTGGGTTGGGAAATTCAGAAATCTCAGAGAAAAAGAAATCCGGGAGGTTTTTTCAGGAAAGTAAAACTTGAAATCATTCTGGAAAAAGACCGGCTTTTCCGTCCTCAGGTTTTAACCTTAACGATCAGAAACATTGGGAAAAACGAGGTCGATATTACAGCGCCAGTACTGGAATTCAGAAAGATATGGACCAAGCGAAAATTTAAACTGAACGGAATCAATGGAAGGCAAAATTACCCGATGTTTATTGATTCGGGAAGATTACACCAGCTACGAATCGAGACATCAACATTTCACCAGTACGACCGGGATCTCAAATCATTTTACTGGGCCCGGATATATGTGTCAGATGTTGAAGGCCGAAAATGGAAGTCCAACGATGTAAAACTCCGGAAAAGTCTGTTCACCTGACGAAAAGGGAAAAGCGCCGCACTGAAGAATGTCAAAATATGAACAATTCAAAGAGAACATAGTCAATCCGAAAAAATTGGAGAAATTAAGTCTTCATTTGATGGCAAGCACAAATATTCCGGAATAAAAGATATAAACCTGAATCCAGATGAGAGATTGGAAATTTAATGGAGTTGATTTTTCGACCTACCCGTATTACGGAGGCGACGATCTGGGTGTTTCCTGGTCGGCAGAACAAACCCAGATACGAATCTGGGCACCAACAGCCAATCAGGTTGAATTGCGTATTTACAAGCAAAGTCAAGGCGGTTCAGCAATTCGGATCGATCTGTTTGAAAAGGCAGAAAACGGAACATGGATTTTTAGCCTTCAGGGCGATTTAAACGGGTACTATTATACCATCAGGGTAAACGATGGAATCCTGATGAACGAAACCCCCGGAGTAGATGCCCGGGCGGTAGGAATAAACGGACACCGCGGATTAATTTTTGATCCGGAGAAAACCAATCCGGAAGGATGGAATAATGACCAGCGGATCGTATGCGAATATGCCACCGATGCCATTATTTACGAATTGCACGTCCGCGATTTTTCCATTGCACCATCCTCCGGAATGAATTTCAAAGGGAAATATCTTGCTTTTACTGAGCATGGGACTGTTTCTCCCCGAGGGTTAAAAACAGGAGTGGATCATTTAAAAGAGCTTGGCATTACCCACCTTCATTTATTGCCTATTTCAGATTTTCTGACCGTTGATGAACAAGTACCCGATCAGTCGTACAACTGGGGTTACGACCCTCAAAATTTCAATGCTCCTGAAGGCAGTTATTCAACCAATCCGAATACCATTTCACGGATTCTGGAACTGAAGATGCTGGTTCAATCACTTCATCAGGCCGGAATAGGCGTTATTCTTGATGTCGTATATAATCATACAGCTTATACGCGCCGATCAAATTTTAATCAGACTGTTCCGGGGTATTATTACCGGCAAAAAACAAACGGTACTTTTTCGAATGCGAGCGGTTGCGGCAACGAAATTGCAACCGAGCGAAATATGGTTCGTAAATACATCATCGATTCGCTGTACTATTGGGCTACAGAATTTCATCTGGATGGATTCCGGTTCGATCTGATGGGCATTTACGACCTGGATACGATGAACCAGATCAGAGCCCGGATGGATACCATATCGACCACATTTTTGTTGTACGGCGAAGGTTGGGCTGCCGATAAAAGTCCCTTGAATGAAACCTGGCGTGCAGTCAAAACCAATGTATCCCGGCTATACCGTATTGCTGTTTTTAACGACGATTTTCGGGACGGCATCAAAGGAAACAATTCGGATACTCAGGGCAAAGGATTCGTTAGCGGACAAACAACTAAAGAGGAGAACATTAAATTTGGGATTGCCGGTGCGTGTTTCCACCCTCAGATTGAATACGGATATGTTGAGCATTCAAAATCGCCGTGGGCTTCCGAACCATGGCAATGCATCAACTATGCTTCGTGTCACGACAATCTTACACTATTCGACAAATTGAATGCCAGCTGTTGCCCCAAAGCCAGCGAAAAAGAAATTAACCGTATGATGATGATGGCAGGGGCACTTGTCCTCACCTCACAGGGAATCCCATTTCTACATGCCGGAGATGAAATGTCACGCACCAAGTTTGGCATCCACAACTCTTACAAATCACCCGACCGGATCAATCAAATTGACTGGAACAGAAAAAGTACGCATAAGGAGATCTTTCAGTATTACCAGGCGCTGATCAGGTTGCGGAAAACACATCCGGCTTTCCGGATGACTTCGGCCAATCAGATTCGGAAGCACCTTATTTTCTCTTCGGATTATCAACAGGGAGTGGCCTCTTATGTTTTAGTTAATCATGCCAACGACGATAAATGGAGAACAATACTACTTGTTTTTAACGGAAACCGGCAACCAGTTACATTCAAGCTGACACCAAATATTCCCTGGAGGATTATTGCCAGAGACATAACGATTAATCCGGACAGTACAGAATATGCAACAGAAACCGAAATCGAAGTACCTGCAATCTCAATGCTAATGCTGGTTGAAGATTATTTCACCCATCCCATCCCATTTTCTGAATAATTAGTACACTGCCAGCAACAGGTCGATATCTTTATAGGGGAGGTTCACTTTTTCTGCCAAAGTTGCATTCGTCAAAATTCCATTATAAATATAAACACCTCTCCTGAAGCTCTTTGAACTTTTTATGTAGTTATCAATTCCGCCTATTTCGCCTATGGCAATCAGAATTGGAATCAGCACGTTGCTCAGTGCAATTGAAGCTGTACGTGCCACAATAGCCGGAAGATTAGGCACACAATAATGAATAACCCCATGTTCAACAAATGATGGATTATTTAGGTCAGTACAGCGTGAAGTTTCAAAACTGCCCCCCTGACTAACATTTAAATCAATAATTACCGATCCGGTCTTCATTTTCTTTACCATGTCTTCAGTAATCCGGAACGAAGGCTGCATTCCGACAGGCATTGCACCTAGCACGGCATCAGCTGATTTGAGTGCTTTTCGGATAACCTTGGGGTAATAAACCGAAGTGAAAATACGTTGCCCAAGCTTTTCTTCCAGTTTGCGAAGTGAATTGATGTTATCATCAAAAACCTTTACAATGGCACCCAAGCCAAGAGCAGCACGTGCCGCAAATTCAGCAGCTGTACCCGAACCCAAAATAACGAGTTCCGCAGGTGAAATTCCGGTTACACTTCCGAGCAATACACCTTTACCATCACGCGATTTACTCATGTATTCGTTGAACACAACGATAGATGTACTTCCGGAAATCTGACTCATTAACTGAACAATTGGTTTACTCCCGTCATCTTCTTCCAGATATTCATAGGCAATATTCGTTACTTTCTTTTGCATCAGTTTTCCGATAGAAGCAGAGCAATGCGCATTAATCTGAAGGTTGGAAATCAAAGCCTGATGTCCTTTCAACAGATCAATTTCGGATTCATCGAACGGAGAAACCCGCAGAACGATATCACATTCAAATATTTCTTTGCGGTTGGGCATTACAGATGCACCGGCATTGCGGTAGTCTTCATCAGAATAACTGGCGGCCTTTCCTGCTTCTTTCTCAATCAGTATCTCGTGACCATATGAAACCAGCAATTCAACTGCTTGAGGGGATAGAGGAACCCGATACTCTACCTTCTCTTTGTCGGAAGGAATCCCAATTCTGATTTTTTTACCTTTTCGCCTTACTTCAAGCATTTCTTCTTTGGGCAACATAAATGTTGAGCCTGATGTTGAATGTTCTGCTAATCTATCCTTTGCAGCCATAGTTATGATATTGGATTCTGTTGAAATTTATATACGCAGATTTTGATGAAAATTTACACTTTTTTGGCTTCGATCAACCGTTCGCCGTTATTGTCTTCTGTAATCCTGACTTCAACAATTCCTTCAGGCAATAACGATTCAATCATTTCAGGCCATTCAATAAAACAATAATTACCACTATAGATATAATCTTCGTACCCAAGATCAAACGCTTCTTCAAGCTGTTTAATCCGGTAAAAATCAAAATGATAGATTAAAGTTCCATCACCCGAATTGTATTCATTGATCAGCGCAAATGAGGGACTTGTAACATAGTCCTGCGAGCCCAATTCGTGGCATAACGCTTTGATAAAGGTTGTTTTCCCAGCCCCCATTGCTCCGTAAAAAGCAAAGATACGATCTTCATGGTAGTTAGCCAGCAACAATTTTGCTGATTTCTGAAGTTCTGATAAATCCGATATTAGAATCTGAAACATGGATGTACAAATTAGTTCTGCAAAATAATAAAACTTCAGGGAATATTTATAACTCTGACTTTTCTTAAAGGTCTGAATAAAAAATTTGTATTACTTTTGCCTCAGGATAAACTGAAAAAATATAGACCATGAATCTTCCGGAAAATTTAAAGTACACCAGCGAACACGAATGGATTAGTGTTGAAGGTGATGTAGCTACAGTTGGAATTACCTCTTTCGCTCAGGGTGAATTAGGCGACATTGTATTTGTTGAAATCGAAACCGAAGGCGAAACGCTTGAAAAGGGCGAGACTTTTGGAACTATTGAGGCAGTAAAAACTGTTTCAGATTTGTTTATGCCTGTTGGTGGCGAAGTTGTGGAAATAAACCCACTCCTTGAAGATTCTCCGGAACTAGTTAATAAAGATCCGTACGGCGAAGGTTGGCTAATTAAAATATCTATTTCCAAGCCGGAAGAACTTAATGAATTATTAAGTGCAAAAGATTATCAAGCTATGCTTGAAGCCTAAAAAACAAAACCCTGAAGAAAAATCTTCAGGGTTTTGTTTTTTTAATCAGTTCTGCTAAGCAATATCACGGGCGACTTCACCGTGATAACTAATATCCAATCCATCCCGTTCCTCCCTTAAAGATGCTTTTACCGGAATAAAACGATTAATTAACTTCAGTAAAAAAATCGTAAAAAAGAATCCGTAGACGACAGCTAAAAGAATGGCTACAATTTCCTTAAACAGAAGAGAAAAACCACCACCATAAAAAAGGCCATCAACTCCATTCGGATTTATTGATGTGGTGGCAAAAAGGCCCAGGCAAATGGTGCCAATAACTCCACCCATTCCATGAACGCCCCACACATCAAGCGCATCATCCCAATCCCTTCTTCCTTTAAACATAACAGCCAGATGACAACCAATTCCAGCAATGATACCAATAACAGCTGCTGATTGAACAGTCACATAACCCGCTGCCGGTGTAATCGTTGCCAAGCCTGCAACAGCACCTGTCATCAATCCGATAAAAGTAGGTTTCTTTTTACCCGTATTCCACTCTATAATTAGCCAGGTAATAGCACCAAACGACGCAGCGATATCCGTATTTAAAAAGGCAGCCACTGTGACATCATTTACAGCCAATTCACTACCGGCATTAAATCCGTACCAACCAAACCAAAGCAAGGCTGTTCCTACTGCTACCAATGGAATATTGTTTGGCGCATGCTTTTTTTCTTTTCTGGCACCAACAAAATAGACTGAAGCCAAAGCTGCAAATCCGGCCGTAGCATGAACAACAATTCCTCCGGCGAAATCGAGAACGCCCCAAACAGCTAACAAACCGCCACCCCAAACCATGTGAACAAACGGATAATAAACAAATATTTGCCAGAATATTAAAAACCAAATGTATGCTCTGAATGAGATCCGGTTAATAAACGCTCCAGTTATTAAAGCCGGTGTGATTATCGCAAACATCATCTGATAGGCAATAAAGATGTACTCCGGGAAATTTCGATCAGCTGAAAAGACTGTACGGGGTGTTATACCATGAAGCATTGCTTTATCCAAGTTCCCGATTATACCAAACAAGTCAGTTCCATCAGTCATATTTCCGCTAAAGCATAAGGAGTAGCCAAAAAAGAACCACAATAGAGTAGAAATACCCATAGAAACAAAACTTTGCATCATGATACTGAGAATGTGTTTTCTACTTCCTAATCCTCCATAAAAAAATGCAAGCCCGGGAGTCATTAGCATGACCATACTCGTGGCTAAAATCATAAACGTAGTTAATCCAACATCAAACATAAATGGGGGTTTTTATTATTTGTGGCACAATAGTAGTCATTTTACCGTCACACACCACATTCAAACAGACCCCATCTTACTATTATTCACGTTTAATCCACATATACCCCACTACGAACACCACACAAAACAAAATAAAAACATATTTGCGGATTAAAAACAGAAAAAAAACAGAAAATTTCATTCCGGAAGATCTACGATACAGAGCAAAAAAAAACCTGCTTATAATGAAGCAGGTTTCTGGAATATAATAAAAATTGTTTGTTCAACTAAAGAGTCTTGGCTACCTCTGTTAAAGTGAAGGATTCAATAAAGTCACCTTCTTTGACATTGTTGTAACCATCAACATTCAAGCCGCATTCATAACCTTTGTTAACTTCTTTAACATCATCCTTGAATCGTTTAAGTGATGCAAGAGTTCCGGTATAAATAACAATGCCGTCGCGGATAACGCGAATTTTGTCTTTTCGGATAATCTTCCCGTCGCGAACAATACAACCCGCGATGGTACCAACTTTCGTGATATCAAAGGCTTCCATAACCTCAGCAGTTCCGGTGATTTCTTCCTTGATTTCAGGAGAAAGCATCCCTTCCATAGCAGCTTTTATTTCGTTGATCGCATCATAAATGATCGAATACAAACGGATATCAATTTGCTCCTTTTCTGCAATCTTTCGGGCATTTACTGATGGTCGTACCTGGAATCCCACGACAATGGCGTTGGATGCAGTTGCGAGCATGATATCTGATTCGGAAATGGCACCAACTGCTTTATGGATCACATTAACCTGAATTTCTTCAGTCGAAAGTTTAATCAAGGAATCTGCAAGTGCTTCGATTGATCCATCAACGTCACCTTTCACAATCAGGTTCAATTCCTGGAAGTTACCGATAGCAATACGCCGTCCAATTTCCTCGAGAGTAATATGTTTTTGAGTACGCAAGCCTTGTTCACGAGCCAACTGATCTCTTTTATTCGCAATATTACGGGCATCACGCTCATTCTCCAATACATTGAATTTATCACCAGCCTGAGGTGCACCGTCGAGTCCGAGAATAATAACCGGCTCCGCGGGACCAACACTTTCAACCCGTTGGTTACGTTCGTTGAACATGGCCTTCACGTGACCGTAGTACTGACCTGCCAGTAGCACATCACCGACTTTCAATGTTCCATTATGTACCAACACTGTAGCGATATAACCACGACCTTTATCAAGGGAAGACTCGATAACTGTTCCGGTAGCCCGCTTGTTTGGGTTACCTTTCAGATCAAGCATCTCAGCTTCGAGCAATACTTTTTCAAGTAGTGATTCAATGTTTAATCCGTTTTTGGCAGAAATTTCCTGACTCTGATATTTTCCACCCCAGTCTTCAACCAGATAATTCATTCCGGCCAACTGTTCTTTTATTTTTTCAGGATTTGCACCTACTTTATCAATTTTATTAATGGCAAATACAATTGGAACCCCGGCGGCAGCAGCATGGTTGATCGCTTCGATTGATTGTGGCATGATGTTATCATCAGCTGCAATTATAATAATTGCAATATCGGTAACCTGGGCACCCCTGGCTCGCATGGCTGTAAAAGCTTCGTGTCCGGGAGTATCAAGGAAAGTTATTTCGCGTCCACCACTAAGTTCCACATGGTATGCTCCAATGTGCTGTGTAATACCTCCGGCTTCACCGGCAATTACATTGGTACTGCGAATGTGGTCGAGCAACGAAGTTTTACCGTGGTCAACATGTCCCATCACAGTAACAATTGGCGCCCGTGGCAACAGTTGATCCTCTGTATCAGGCTCTTCTTCAATGGCAACCTGAATTTCAGCACTTACAAACTCAACTTTGTGTCCGAATTCATCAGCAACAACAGCCATGGTTTCAGCATCCAAACGCTGATTGATGGAAACGAACAGGCCAAGGCTCATACAAGTTGAAATGACACTGGTAACAGTAACATCCATCATCGTGGCCAGTTCATTTACCGAAACGAATTCGGTCACCTTCAGTATGTTATGATCGGCAGTGTCGCGTTCAGCCTGGGCAGCTGTTTTATCACTGACCATCTGCCGTTTATCTTTGCGGTATTTTGATCCTTTGGATTTTGTCCCTTTGGTTGTTAAACGGGCCAGAGTATCTTTTATTTGTTTCTGTACATCCTCTTCACTCACTTCACGTTTTAGAAGCGGACGTTTTTTCGCACCCGATCGATCACCACCTGGAGACCTGACGCCACCAATATTCTTGGTAACAACTATTTTTCTCCTTGTTCCAGGAACAACAGGTTTGTCGGCAACATTGACACGCTGCTGATTACCCGGAATATCTTTTGAAATGCGTTTTCTTTTTTTCTTGCGATTTAGCTGCTGCTGTAAAGTTTCTGCTGATGGTGGTCCCGACTTCCTGTCTGACGGAAGGTCTATTTTTCCAACAACAGTAGGGCCAGCCAAGCGGTCAGCTTTTGCTTTGATGACAGTAGGACCCGTTCTTTCCGGATCAGAAGTTCTCGGCTGAGTACTTTCGCTTTCACCTGGCTTTTGAACATCACGTCGAAACTTCTCACGGTCCTTACGTTCTTCTTCCTTCTGTTTTTTGCTTTTTTTGGCTGGTCTGGTTTTCTGATTCAGCAAATCCAGATCAATCCGACCAACAACCTTTACTTCTTCGACTTTTGGAACATTGGTAGTAGTAATAACATCCGAAAGGGAACGGTCATCCTCTGTTACTTTAGCAGCAGGTTCTTCCTTAACTTCAGCAATAACAGGAGCAACAGGTTTTTCTGCTTTGACTTCTTTGATTACCTTAACCTCATCAACTTCTTTTGGAATTTCCTTTTCCGGAACAGGTTTGGCTTCAACTACCGGTTCATGGTGTACAGCCTTAGGTTTCTCTTCAGGGACTGAAGGGGAAGGGACTTCCTTCTTCTTGTGGGTCTTAAAATCGTCAAGGTTGATCTTTCCAATCACTTTAGGAGCATCAATTTCCTGCAGGTTGGTAGTGATCATTTCTTCCTTGTGCTCATGCCTTAGGGGTTTAGACTCGCTCACATGAACTGATTCAGCTTTTTTTGAAGTGTGACCCTTAATGATTACCTCTTCTTCAAAATCCTCATCAACGGGCTTATGACTTGAATCTTTCACATCCTCAAGAGAGAGAGATTCCTTTGCACCCCGATGACTTTTCAGATTGATTTTTTCTGACTCTTTTTTCAGGCTAACATCTCCTTTATATTCTTTTTCAAGAAGATGAAATGCGTCATCCGTAATCTTGTTGTTCGGATTTGTATCAATATCAAATCCTTTCTTGTGCAAGAAATCAACGATGGTTGAAATACCAACATTAAAATCCCGTGCTACTTTACTTAGTCGTTTTATACTACCTATAACCATAAACCCACTCAGTTAAATAAACCTCAAAATAATTTCTAAGGAATTAACGATGATGCAATTTTACATTCAAAATCTAAAATGCCCTAATTTTCATACAATAATTTGAATAAATTTTTCATTTTATTCAAATTCGTTTTTCAGTATTCTAAGAACTTCGTCGATAGTTTCATCTTCGAGGTCGGTTCTTTTGATTAGCTCTGACCGGGTAAGGCTTAATACGTTTTTAGCCGTATCGCAGCCAATTGATTTCAATTGGTCAATCACCCAGCTTTCAATTTCATCGGAAAATTCGTCCAAATTCACATCTTCATCGTCCTGTGCAACCTCGCGGTAAACATCGATTTCATAACCGGTCAGCTGACTGGCTAATCTGATGTTCAAGCCACCTTTTCCGATTGCCATCGAAACCTCATCGGGTTTCAGATAAACATCAGCTCTTTTGGTGTCTTCATGCAATTTGATGGATGAAACTTTGGCCGGATTTAACGCGCGCTGTATAAACAACTGCGTGTTGGCCGAAAAATTAATAACATCAATATTTTCGTTCCGTAATTCACGAACAATGCCATGAATACGTGATCCTTTCATTCCTACGCAAGCACCAACAGGGTCGATTCGTTCGTCGTATGACTCAACGGCAACCTTAGCTCTTTCGCCCGGTACCCTTACAATTTTTTTGATTGTGATTAAACCATCAAAAATTTCAGGAACTTCAAGTTCAAACAAGCGTTCAAGGAAAACGGTCGATGTTCGGGAAAGAATGATAAGCGGATTGTTATTGCGCAATTCAACCTTATAAACAACGGCACGTAAATTATCTCCCTTTCTGAAAAAATCGGAAGGAATCTGTTCGGTTCGGGGAAGAATAAGTTCATTCCCTTCGTCATCCAGAATCAATATTTCTTTTTTCCAAACCTGATAAACTTCGCCGGTAACAATGTCACCAATTTTTGTTTTGTACTTATTGAAAATATGGTCTTTTTCAAGCTCCATAATGCGACTGGCAAGATTTTGACGCAAATTCAAAATGGCCCTGCGACCAAAATGGGCAAGTTTCACCTCATCGGTTACTTCTTCTCCAATTTCAAAAGCTGCATCAATTTTTTTGGCTTCCTTCAGTGTAATTTGCCTGTTCGGATCTTCAAAATCCTCATCAGCAACAATTTCTCTGTTTCGCCAAATCTCAAAGTCACCTTTATCGATGTTAATAATCACATCGAAGTTCTCATCCGTGCCGTATGTTTTTTCCAGAACATTTTTGAAAACATCTTCCAAAACGCTCATCATAGTCGCGCGGTCGATGTTTTTTAGTTCCTTAAATTCAGCAAAGGTGTCGATAAGATTAAGAGTCTCCATCTCGTCCCGTTTTAAAATTTTAAAATTCTTTTTGCTTCTTTAATCTCTGAATATTCAAAAGAATGAACTCTTGTTACAAGTTCCTTCTTTTTTGATCCTTCGGATTTTTCTTTTGTTGTGATCTCCAGATCAATTCCCAGATCATCAGACTTTGTGAGCATACCAGCGAATTTCAGACCGCTGGCAAGCAATACTTCGACTTCGGTGCCAATATTTTTCTTATACTGACGAACCAACCTGAAAGGTTCACTTAATCCGGCAGAAAAAACGGACAATTCAAAATCTTCAATTTCCCGATCCAGATTGCCTTCAACAAACCTGCTGATTTCGACAATTTGACTAATAGGAATAGCGGTATCACTGTCAACCATGATATGGATCACATTGCTGGATGAAACAGTTACATCAACCAGAAACTGGTCCTCAGTAAGTGTTTCGTTTACAAATTCTGCTATTTTTACTTTGTCGATCATATTTCTGTAATAAAATAGGGGACTTTCGATCCCCTACCTCTGGTTTTCCCAAAATATTGGCACAAAAATAGTAATTTTAATTAAATTGTCAAAATCAATTCGTTAAGGTTTCTGATTAACAACCAAAATTCTAAATAATGATGATTTTTCAAAAAGTCTGCCTAACAAAAACTTTTCTATTTTTGCAAAGAATGAACTTGCACTTAGATATTTAATATTTTGAAAACAAATAAGAAAAAAATAATCAACGATCCTGTTTTTGGTTTTATCAGTATCCGCTCCGAGCTCGTCTTTGATTTAATTGAACACCCTTATTTTCAGCGACTCCGCAGAATCAAGCAGTTGGGATTATCCTGTATGGTATTCCCGGGAGCCAACCACACCCGTTTTGAACATGCTTTGGGGGCAGTTCACCTGATGCGTTCAGCCATTGGGATCCTCCGGCTTAAAGGTCAGGAAATAACAGAAAACGAAGCGGATGCAGTAACCGTTGCCATTCTGTTGCACGACGTCGGTCACGGGCCATTCTCTCATACACTTGAGAACACACTGGTACAAGGTGTTTCACACGAACGCATTTCACTTCTACTAATGGAGGAACTAAACCGTCAGTTTGACGGTAAACTTGAACTGGCCATCCGCGTTTTTACCGACCAGTATCCTAAACATTTCCTGCATCAGCTGGTTTCAAGCCAACTCGATATGGATAGACTCGATTATCTGAGCCGCGACAGTTTTTTTTCAGGAGTTTCGGAAGGAGTCATAAGTGCTGAACGCATTGTGAAAATGCTGAATGTAAAAAACGATGAATTGGTTGTTGAATACAAGGGAATTTATTCGGTTGAAAACTTCCTGATTTCACGCAGGCTGATGTACTGGCAGGTTTATTTGCATAAAACAGTTTTGTCAGCTGAGTACCTCCTGGTGAATGTACTCGCACGTGCGCGCGAGCTGGCACTAAAAGGTGTCGAATTATTTGCGACACCGGTACTGAAAGCTTTTTTATCCAACGAAATAATCCTGGACGATTTTATTTTCAATCGCCCTGTTGACGGACGACCAGTTATGGATTTGTTCGTCAATCTGGACGACAACGACATTATTGCATCCATTAAAGAGTGGCAGAATCACCCGGATACAGTATTATCTTATCTGGCCAGATGTATTATTAACCGGCGTTTATATAAGGTAAAGATTAGCAAAAAGCCAATTCCGGAACAAAAAATTGCCTTACTAAAAGAGAAAATATGCGATCAATTTGATGTGTGCGATGAAGTGATGCACTATTTCCTAATTTCTGATACAATCTCAAACAGTGCATACAACAAGGCTTCCAGCGAAAAAATTAACGTACTCTTCAAAAACAATAAGGTAAGCGATATAGCTGATGCCTCCGATATAAATCTCTCTGTTTTTTCTGAAACCGTGAGGAAATATTTCATCTGTTATCCGAAAGAATTGGACATTAAGTAATTTAAACTATTTTTGCACGGCAAATAGAAAACGAATTTATGGAATTCAAAGCTCAAAGTATAGCTGATTTTCTGGAAGGTACAGTTGAAGGTGATCCCAACACTATAGTTTCAGAGGTATCCAAAATTGAAGAAGGGAAACCCGGAACATTAGCTTTCCTCTCTAATCCGAAATACAATAAATACATTTACGAAACCGAAGCTTCAATCATTATTGTGAATCAAGACTTCGAACTGGAGTCTGAAGTTAAGGTTACATTGATCAGAGTCCCCGATGCCTACAAAGCTTTCGCATCGCTGCTTGAACTGGTCCAGCAGGCGAAAGGGAGTAAAACAGGAATTGAAAATCCTTCGTACATTGATGACACAGCAACAGTTGGCACCGATGCTTACATTGGCGCTTTTGCGTACATTGGGAAAAACGTACGAATCGGGAATCATGTCAAAATCTATCCTCAGGTATATATTGGAGACAACAGCACCATTGGAGACGACAGCATTTTGTTTTCAGGAGCAAAAATCTATGCGGAAACCAAGATTGGTAAAGCTTGTATTATTCATTCCGGAGTTGTACTCGGAGCCGATGGGTTCGGATTTGCACCCCTAGAAGATGGTACGTATAAAAAGATTCCGCAGGTTGGAAATGTCATTTTGGAAGATTTAGTCGAAATTGGAGCCAACGCCACCATCGATTGTGCGACCATGGGATCAACGATTATCCGGAAAGGAACAAAAATCGACAATCTGGTTCAGATAGCGCATAACGTTGAGATTGGCGAAAACACCGTAATGGCTGCACTGACAGGTATTGCAGGCTCAACAAAAATAGGAAAGAACTGCCGCTTTGGAGGTCAGGTTGGAGTTGCCGGCCATCTTTCAATTGGCGATAATGTTAATTTAGGCGCCTTATCTGGTGTTTCGAACAATATAAAGTCAAATAAAACGGTTTTAGGTGCGCCTGCTATGGATATTGCTCTTGCTGCAAAAGTTTTTGCTGTATTCCGCAACCTTCCACAATTAAGACAACAGGTAATTAACCTGGAAAAACAAGTAGCGCAGATTAAAACCAAGTTTGGAGAACAATAGAAACAGGAATGATAGTTAAACAAAAAACATTAGCAAAAGAATTCTCAATAAGCGGTAAAGGACTGCATACCAATTGTTTGGTAAACATGACTTTTAAACCAGCTCCGGTTAACTCAGGATTTAAATTTCAACGTATAGATCTGGATCACAAACCGGTAATCAATGCCAGTGCTGACTATGTTGTAGACACTTCGCGCGGGACAGTAATTGAAAGCCAGGGAGCCCGCATCAGCACCATAGAGCACAGTCTGGCCGCCTTAACCGGAATGGATCTCGACAATGTACTGATAGAAATAGACAACGAGGAAGTTCCGATTTTAGATGGTAGCGCCCGCTTTTTTGTGCAGGCTATTGAAGAAGCTGGAATTGTAGATCAGGATGCCGACCGCGAATACTATGTGATTACCGAACCGATTATTTATAAAAATGAAAAAACAGGCTCGGAACTTATAGCTTTACCCGATAACGATTATAATCTCAATATTTTAATATCCTTTGATTCTTCAGTTCTGAACAACCAGTATGCATCATTGAATTCGCTGTCTGCTTTTAAGTCTGAGATTGCCAACTGCCGCACCTTTGTCTTTTTGCACGAACTTGAGTTTTTATTGAATAACAATCTGGTAAAAGGTGGAGATATGGACAGTGCTATCGTGATCATGGATCGTCCGGTAGAACAGGCTGAACTCGACCGGATTGCCGATCTGTTCAATCACGAACGGGTTGAGGTTAAATCACACGGAATACTGAATAATATTGAACTTCAATACGATAACGAGTGTGCCCGTCATAAGCTGCTCGATGTAATTGGCGATTTGACACTGGCTGGGAAAAGAATTAAAGGTCGCATCATAGCCACGAAACCTGGTCATAGTGCCAATACGGAATTTGCCAGGATGCTCAAAAAGGCCATTCAGAAGGAACAATCCAGAGAAAGGGCACCGGTTTACAATCAAAATTCTCCGGTGATTATGGATGTAAATAAAATCAAAGAACTGCTTCCTCACAGATTCCCATTTCTGCTGGTCGACAAAATTATAGATGTTCAGAAAGATTACATCGTTGGAGTCAAAAATGTAACAGCTAACGAACCATTTTTTCAGGGACATTTCCCCGACGAACCTGTAATGCCAGGAGTTTTACTGGTAGAAGCAATGGCTCAGGCCGGAGGTATTTTTGTACTTCGGTCAATGCAGGGAAAATTTTCAACCTACTTTATGAAGATTGACAATGTCAAATTCAGAAAAAAAGTAGTACCCGGAGATACTATTGTTCTTAAAGTAGTACTCACAACACCCATTCGACGCGGAATTGCCGAAATGCGTGGTCTTTGTTATGTGGGTGATTCAATTGTTGCCGAAGGCGACTATATGGCCCAGATTGTGAAAGTTAATTAAACAGAAAACAGTATAGAAATGAAACAACCATTAGCTTACGTACACCCCGAAGCAAACGTAGCCGAAAACGTGGTTATTGAACCTTTTGTGTCGATCGACAAAGATGTCATCATCGGAGAAGGGACCCGGATAGGATCAAGCGTGACTATCTTGCCAGGAGTGCGCATTGGTAAAAACTGCCGCATTTTCCCGGGAGCAGTAATCGGAGCTACACCTCAGGATTTGAAATTTAAGGGTGAATATACGACCGTTGAAATCGGCGACAACACTACCATCCGTGAATTTGTAACTATAAACCGCGGAACTTCGGTAAAAGGGAAAACAGTGATAGGCAACAATTGCCTCCTAATGGCTTATGTACACGTTGCACACGATTGTATTGTTGGCAACAATGTAATTCTGGTAAACAGCACACAGCTTGCCGGAGAAGTTATTATTGATGACTGGGCAATTTTGGGAGGAATGGTAGCTGTACATCAGTTTGTACATATTGGCCCTCACGTTATGGTTTCAGGAGGTTCGCTGGTTCGCAAGGATATTCCGCCTTTCATCAAAGCCGGACGTGAACCTCTTTCTTATGTTGGTATCAATTCAATCGGCTTGAGACGTCGTAATTTCACCAACGAAAAAATCCGCGAGGTTCAGGAAATATATCGTTACATTTATCAGAAAGGTCTGAATATCTCACAGGCAGTTGAAGTTATCGAGGCTGAAATGCCTGCATCAACTGAACGTGACGAAATTCTGTTATTCATCAAAGACTCGAAACGTGGAATTATTCGCGGATATTTACCCGATTAATTTCTCCTGAAATAATAAAAAAAGCCCTGAATTTTTAGTTCAGGGCTTTTTTTATTCGGTTTATATAGATCAATCTGGAAGATATACCTTGATTAAAAAAAGGGCGATTGCTAATTTTTCAAATCAGCAATCGCCCATCAATATCACAAACATCTTTTTTATCGTTTACTTAAAACATCTTTTTCATATTGCTGAATTTCAGCGATATAATCCGTTCCGACCGGAACATCCTGTTGTAAGCAATAATAATCCCATACCGCGCTGAACGGTTTGGTTTTTAATTCTTCGAGTGTAGCCAGGCGTTCAAAATTATTTCCGGCTTCTTCCAGTTCAAGCAATGATTTTGTAGGTTCGAGCATGGCTATCATAAATGCTTTCTGTGTGGCACGCGTTCCAACGACATAGGCACCAATACGGTTAATCGAGGCATCAAAGAAATCGAGTCCGATATTAACACGATTGAGGAAATTATTCCGTATAATTTCGGAAGCAATCAACTGCAAATCTTCGTTCAGGGTAACCACATGATCTGAGTCCCAACGTACCGGACGGGTAACATGCAGCAACAATTCATCGATAAACTGCAAAACAGCCGAAATCTTGTCGCCCACCTGTTCGGTAGGATGAAAGTGACCATTATCCAGACAAATCAGCTTGTTGTTTTTGATAGCATATCCAAGGTAGAAATCATGAGAACCGACAGTCATCGATTCAGCCCCGATACCGAACAGCTTACTTTCCACTGCATCTTTCATCTGCGATTTCGGATAGTCAACAGCCATCGCTTCATCCAGCGATTTTTTAAGTAATACACGATGTCCGTTACGATCAATCGGAGTATCTTTCGATCCGTCCGGAATCCATGTATTGTGCACACAAGCTGTTCCAAGCTGTTTTCCGATTTCAGCAGAAATGGCACGGCAGCGTTTTACGTGTTCCACCCAAAATTTACGATTCTCTTCATTTTTGCTTGAAAGTGTAAAACCATCGGCAGCTTTGGGATGCGAAAAACAAGTGGCATTAAAATCCATTCCGATTCCCTGTACTTTACACCAGTCAATCCAACTCTGAAAGTGTTTCACCTCAATCTGATCGCGATCGACCAATTCGCCTTTAAAATCGCCATAAATGGCATGAAGATTCAAACGTTGTTTCCCCGGAAGAAGTGCTAATACTTTCTCCAGATCGGCACGCATTTCCTCAATGGTTGTCGCTTTTCCCGGGTAATTACCAGTGGCCTGAATTCCACCACCGGAAAGCGTTGCATCAGGAGTTTCAAAACCTCCCACATCGTCAGTTTGCCAGCAGTGCAGCGAGATAACCACATCATTCATTTTTTGCAATACGGAATCCGTATTTACGCCCAATTCAGCGTATTCTTCTTTGGCCAATTGATAGGCTTTTTCTATTCTTTCCTTGTTCATCCTATTTGATTTTAATTCTTTCTTATTATCGCTTGTATACTGATGCATAGTGCTTTTGTATTAAAAAAGCATTTAAGAATGCGGACTTTTCATACACGGGGCTATTTATTTCGGACTCCTCCAGAGATACCTATTTCATTGGATACCGAAACGTATAATTTCCTGAACCAATATTCAGGGATACATTTTTATCCGATGTTTTCAGAGTCAACTTTACTTCCGGAGTTAACAACTGTCCGTTCATCTTCAGATTATCAGATGAAATTGCTGGTAAAGTAACAGTAGCAGTAGTATTTGCAGGAACTGTCACTTCATATATAAAGTCATCTCCATCAATTTTCCAGGCCGATTTTACTTTTCCATAAAGCGAAGTAAACTCTGCGTCGGCATTGGTCAATCCTCCGCCAACGTGCGGTTCAAGTAAAATGTGCTTGTACCCCGGAATTTCAGGATCGATATCCATACCAGCCACATAACGGTAAAGCCATTCACCAATCGCTCCGTAAGCATAATGGTTAAAACTATTCATGCCCACATCCTGAAAAGTACCATCAGGTTTCTGACCATCCCAACGTTCCCAGATGGTAGTGGCACCCTGAGTTACCGGATATAACCACGATGGGTAATCCTTGCGGTTCAAAAGCATGAAGGCCAGACTATCGTATCCGTGAGCCGAAAGTGATTTGCACAACAGCGGAGTTCCCACAAAACCAGTGGTGAGATGCCCCATCTTTTTCACATCATTAGCAAGATATTCAGCAGCATTCGGAATCAGATCTTCAGGCAAAAGATCGAAAGCAAGAGCAAGCGAATATGCTGTCTGAGTATGCGAAACCAACCTTCCGGAAGGTGTCACAAATTCGCTCTGGAAGGCTTTTTTAATATCTTCGGAAAGTTGTGCATATTTTTTAGCATCATCATTCTGACCAATAATACCGGCAATTTTTGCAAGCAAGCCTGATGAATAAGAATAATACGCAGTTGCAATCAGATCTTTTTCGGTAGTTGCTCCCGGGTAGTCAGATCGGTTTGTGGCAAACGCCAGCCAATCACCAAAATGAGTATCGCCGGTCCATAAATTATCATCACCGGCTCTGCTCTTCATATAATCTACCCAGCCTTTCATACTTGGATACTGAACCTCCAAAATTTTCTTATCTCCATAAACCAAATAGGTTGTCCACGGAACAATAACAGAAACATCAGCCCAAGCCGTTGAGCCACCATCTCCATTTAACACATCAGGAATGACATGAGGAACACGACCATTGGGTAACTGATCGGCAGCTACATCTTTCATCCACTTGGTATAGAACGGTGCTACGTTAAAATTGAAAGCTGCAGTCATACTGAAAACCTGAGCATCTCCGGTCCATCCCAGACGCTCATCGCGTTGAGGACAATCGGTCGGAACATCCAGAAAATTACCTTTTTGGCCCCATTGAATGTTGTGCTGAAGCTGATTAATCATTGGATCGGAACAGGTAAACGAACCGGTAGGTGCCATATCTGAATGAATAACCTCACCGGTTATCATATCCAGCGAAGGTTGACCGTTTATTCCTTCGATTTTAACAAACCTGAATCCGTGAAAAGTAAAATAAGGTTCGTAAGTTTCCTCTCCATCGCCTTTTAGAATGTATACATCTGTAGCTTTGGCACTTCGAAGATTGTCGGTATAAAAATTACCTTCTTTATCCAAAACCTCGGCAAATTTCAAAGTTATCTGCTCTCCTTTTTTACCCTGAACACGAAGTTTTACCCATCCGACCATATTTTGTCCCATGTCGAAAACAGTTTCATTTTTAGGAGTTGTAATTAGTTTTATGGGTTTTATTTCCTGAATCACTTTCACTACTGCACCTTGAGGTGCAATCAGAACTTTTTTTGAATGATTGAGGATAGAAGCGGTTTCCCATTTGCTGTCATCGAATCCAGTATTTGCCCAACCTGGCATTTCTTTTCTGGCATCGTAAATTTCGCCATTGTAGATATCGGACAATAAAATTGGCCCAGTCGTTGTTTTCCAATCCGAATCAGTTAGGATTGTTTCGCTGGTTCCGTCGGTATAATTTATCTGAAGCTGAGCCAAAAAAGCCAGTTTATGTCCGTAATAACCGTTCTGATTACCCCAGCCAATGTTCCCGCGATACCAGCCGTCGCCAACAATGGCGCCAATTGTATTCTTCTGTCGAATCTGCGAAGTCACATCGTAAGTCTGATATTGAATACGTTTGTTGTAACTCGTCCATCCCGGGGTAAACAAGTCTGAACTCACTTTTTCACCATTCAGGAACAATTGGTAAAGGCCAAGAGAAGTAACGTAAACACGGGCCGATTTCACTTTCTTTTCAGACGAAAAATCTTTCCTGAAATACTGACTTGGCTTCGATTCTTTGACATCAGGTTCAGAACCGAGAGTCACCCACGATGCCTTCCATAATTCGGGTTCGATGATGCCCATTTCCCAAAAAGCAGGTGTGCTCCATCCGCTTACTTTATTTTTGTTATCCCAAATTCGTACCTGCCAGTATACTCGTTGCATCGATTTTAATGCTGGTCCGCCGTATACTACATTCACCGATTGAGCCGAATTGACTTTTCCTGAAGTCCAGATCAACTTCCCTTTTGCCGTTTGATCGGTTACTTTGATTTCGTATGCTGTTTGAAGGAAGTTGTTTTCATCTGATCCAATTTGCCAGCTAAGGCGCGGACTTTGAATATCGATGCCAATTGGGTTGGTATGATATTCACAAATCAGTTCTTTTACTTCAGTTTTAGGAGCAGCAAAAGAATTTGCACCCGCTACAAACAAAAACAACATGCATAAATGTATTAATCGAACAATTTTTTTCATAATGCTAAAGTTGATTTGGTTTATTTTATTCCATATAAAATAATTCTTCCAGCGGTTTAGAAACCGGAGAATCATCTGGGTTCGTTTTCATGATGTCGGCCATAAAAGCCCACCATTTTTGTACAATTTCTGTTTGTCCCAAATCCTGAGAGCCACCATCGCTATTTACTTTCTGAAAAGCGAATAAAGTATTGGTTTCCTCATCCAAAAATATGGAGTATTCACTTACTCCGGAATCTTTCAGAAGCTGATGCAGTTCAGCCCAAAGTTGATTGTGCCGTTTTTTATATTCTTCTTTTTGTCCCTCATTGAGGTACATTTTGAAAGCAAGTCGTATCATTATCCGAGGGCATTTAATTCAGGATATAACCATTTGGCGACTCCGATAATAATAACCGACAAAAGAATTGCGCCAATACCAAAAAGAATCATATTGTAGGTTTTTCTTGAAACGCCTTTCCATTCTTTCCGGTAGAAACCCCAAAGGTTGGCCGTTAGAATGATTGTGGCCATGTGAAGAGTCCATGAACTGGCTCCGTTACCGATTTTGGTTTCGCCCATACCGTAGAAAAAGAATTGTAGAAACCAGGTAGTTCCGGCCAGGGCACAGAAAAGGTAGTTGCTCAAAAGCGGCGTTTTCTTGTCAATGAAGTCACCACCTGTTTTGTTTTTGAAAATCAGGGCGGTTGTCCAAATCAAGTTGGTGGTAAGGCCTCCCCAGAGAATTACAAAAAAAATGATGTTGTTTTCGAAGAGGTATTTGAACCCGCCTTCAGTTTCGGTTACAAAAGAATAGCCCTGTTCCACAGCCAATGATCTGGCAATGGCTGACATTTCTTTCCCTGCATCTATTCCAAAACTGAAGAATGCGCTTAAAACACCTGAAACAACAGCAATCAGTAATCCTTTAGACAGCTTGAATTCACTATTAACTCCCTCTTTATTTTTGCCCAGGTCATGATCCTTCCGAATTCCGGCGCTTCCGCTGAGGATAATTCCGACTATTAAAATGAGTATACCGAGTATAACGATTCGTCCGCCTGTAGTACTAAACAAATCGGTGAACGATAGTCCGTCAGGTAGTATTTCAGCAATCCCGGGGACATTCCGCAAAATTGGCAATCCCAGCGAACCAACTACAGCCGTAATACCCAGCAGTACTGAGTTACCAAGCGACATACCAAGGTAGCGAATAGCCAGTCCGTAAGTCAGACCTCCAACTCCCCACAGCAAACCCATAATATAGGTATTGCGAATAATGCTTCCCGGAGTTGCTTGTAAAATCCCCTGCCAGTCAGGAATCGTCAACAAAACAGCAACTAATGGCATGATAAACCACGAGAAAAGTCCACCAGTAATCCAATAGACTTCCCAGCGCCATTTTTTCACCCAATTATATGGCATATACCAACTTCCCGAAGCGCCGCCGCCAAGGGCGTGAAAAATAATCCCTAATAATGCATTCATAATTTTGTTTAGTTAAATTTAGTAATGATCTCCATGGTTTAAAATGTTATCACGCATTCGTTCAAAACCAGTAAAAATCTTTGAGATAAAGTCTTTTAAAAGACAATTTTATCTTTTATGACTTTTATTTCTATTTTTGTAAATGTAAAGATACGTATGATTTATAGCTAATCAATATGTGAAATGATTCTTGATTTGCACAAAATGACACTATGCCGAACGAATCGTTTGTAAAATACATCAATGCCGGACCGCTGGATAAAGAATGGGGTTTATACCTTACCGTTGCCGGTTATGCACAAATCCCGCCATCACTGGGTTATCCACCGCGGGTACATCCGAGCGGTTATTTTTTCACCTGGGAGAAAGGACGAGTGCTTCAGGAATACCAAATCAATTACATTACTGAAGGATCAGGGATATTTGAGTCATCTGATGGTCAGTTTCAGGTTGAACCGGGTTCGATGTTAATCCTTCGGCCAGGCATGTGGCATCGATACAAACCTGATCCGAACAAGGGATGGAATGAACATTACATCGGTTTTAACGGAGATTTTTGTTCTCAGCTGTTTCAGGAAGGATTTTTTCAGGCTGGAAAACCGGTCTTGTACGTCGGCTTTCAGGAAAGTCTGCTTAAATTGTTTTTCGAAATTATTCAGCAGGTAAAAGATGAGAAAACAGGCCATCAACAGGTTTGCGCCGCAAAAACGATTCTGATGCTGAGTAAAATTCTGTCAGTGGTGCGCAATCAGGAATTTGCCGGAAAAACCATCGAACGAAAAATCAGGAAAGCCTGCCTGTATTTTAGGGAAAATCTAAACACCAATGTAAATATCGAAAGACTGGCCACCGAACTTAATGTAGGCTATTCCTATTTCAGGCAAATGTTTCGGAAATACACAGGAATTTCGCCGACCCAGTATCATTTATCACTCCGGATTCAAAAAGCAAAAGATCTGTTGGTCTCAACCGATCAAAGCTTCAAGGAAATTGCCTTCGGTCTTGGATTTGAATCATATTTCTATTTCTCCCGGATTTTCAAGGAAAAAACGGGCCAAAGTCCGATGGAATTCAGGAAAGAGCATCAGCAAACCTGAAAAAGATGAAATTAAAAGTATTGAAAAACCCACATTTATACATATTAATGTACATTTGCTTTTATGCAGTGAAATTTCCAATATGTTAATTTTTTTTAGCTGGGGAGATTGAATCTTGATTGAATTAACGTATTCGTTTCATGGAAAAAATATTGATCATTGATGACGACAGACTGAATTTGATGGTTTTAAAAGAAATTATCAACAAAGCTGGTTATATTGTTATTGAGGCAGAGAATGGGGAAACAGGCTTGCAACTCGTTCATACGGAACATCCTGATTTAGTAATTACTGACTTCCAAATGCCTGGAATGAATGGAATAGAAGTACTTAGCCAAATACAAGAATTAAACATAGGTCTTCCGGTTATTTTACTTACCGGTTTTGGTGATGTTGTCCTAACGATCAAATCGATTCAGTTGGGCGCTTTTGACTTTCTCGAAAAACCAGTTGATCCCAATCAGCTCAAAACAGTTATCCGTCTGGCTCTAAATTCGGTTAAAGTCAGTTTGAAGCTGAATAAGGTATTAAAATTAGATATGCCGAGTGCGAATATGCTCGAAGACAATATTCTGGTTGGGAAAAATCCGAAGATGAAAGAAATCTTCAAGAATATTGGACGTATTTCACTCAATAAGGTAAACGTTTTAATCCAGGGAGAAACAGGTACTGGAAAAGAATTAATTGCACGATTAATTCATTATTCAGGCATCACGATTAATAAGCCTCTGGTGATTGTGAATTGCAGTGCTCTGACTGAGACACTGCTTGAAAGCGAACTTTTCGGACATGTAAAAGGATCTTTTACAGGTTCAGTGCGCGATAAAAAAGGCAAATTTGAATTGGCCGGTGAGGGAACTATCTTTTTAGACGAAATTTCGGAAATTTCCTTAAATACTCAGGTGAAGCTCTTACGGGTTATTCAGGAACTTGAATTTGAACGGGTTGGCGGAGAAGAAGTTATTCCGATGAAAGCACGGATAATTTCAGCGACAAACAAGAGCCTGGAAAACTTGATTCAGGAAGGAAAATTCAGGGAAGATCTGTATTATCGGCTGAAGGTATTCACCATCAACCTTCCTCCCTTGCGGGAAAGAAAGGATGACATCCGGGACCTGGTCATCCATTTCCTTCATAAACTAAATAAGCGGTTCAATAAGAATGTCGTAAAAATCGAAGAGGGAGTCATTGAGATGTTACAGGTACACGATTGGCTAGGGAATGTCCGGGAACTTGAAAATACAATTCTTCAGGCTATTGTCATGTCAAAAAGCGATGTACTCGAAATGCGCAACATCACGCTAAACACAAGAGGATATACAGATGTTCCGGTTTTGACGCAGGAAATCCAATTCCGTTCACTTGCCGAGATGGAAAAATACCAGATCAAGCGAATACTTGATGAAGTTAATTGGAATAAACTGGAGGCTTCGCGGATTCTGGACATTACCCGACCGACCCTGAATGCCAAAATTGAAAAATATAAGCTGGTAAAAGACTAAGAAAAAGAAATCGGATCAAATACTGCAACAACTTTAGAGTGAACATACACACAGCGGCATCTCCTGCTGTCAGCGAGGACATGCTTTTCAGTTGAAATAAATACCGTTGATCCGCAATTGGTAAATCTGATTCCGGAAAATGACCACTGCATTTTCCCGGTAACGTTCACTTAATCCGAACAGCGCTTTCATGGCATCTTCTTCTTTATCATACACTCCGATTTGAACGGAACAATGCGGTTCAACAACCAGGATGTAGGGGTCCTGGAAACCGAATTCAGCCAGACCTGAAGCAAACTCGCGAGCCAATATGCGGCTAGAAAATCCGACAATACGTAACTTATACAATCCATCTTCGAAAACCACAATTGACGATTTTCCGGAGACTTTATTCAGCTTTTTCTGCAATTCGATCACCGTAAACTTGTTTCTACTCGCACAGAACTGAACCGCGTCACCTTCATAATCAATTACCTGATAATCCATACCCTTAAGTAAATAGGCCTGACTGGCTTCAACACCGGCCTGTTTACCAGGAACAGGAGAAGATTCCTCAGGCAAAACATCGGGTATTGTCAAAGCTGCGTTATGCTCAGAAATACTTGAAGAAGGGAAAGTTGAATTCACCGTATCAACAGGTTCCGGTTCTGGAATAAGCAGAGACAAAGTATCAGCAGTAACAGAACCCGTTTCTTCCGAAGAACTCAAATAGAAATCAACACCATCGAAAATATCACCCTCCTCTGTACTGGTAACATTAAGCTTCAGGACTTCCGGAGAAGACTTCATCCGAATTGTTTTCAGTTGCTCCCGATCAATCCGTACAGTATAGCTGCCTGGTTTAAGGCCAAGATAACTGTAATAACCATCCGATTCGCTTAAGGTGCGCGCAACCAGAATTGAATCACCCCTGTAAATGCAGACCAGAATCCGCCCCAAGCCTTCCGATCCTCTGTAAACCGTTCCGGCGACCTCTGCCATCACCGCAACAGGAACTTCAATCGTTTTTAACTGATTGGGATCGATTGTAATCTTCATGGTCAACTTATTCAGCTGCCAGGCAATATTATCAAAGCTGTTTTTGTCGAGCTCAAGCAAATAACTTGTATAGGGAGTAAGGTCTAAAATCCGAATTGTAGTGTCCTTTTCATTCCGGATTATTGTTCCTCCATTGACGCGAAATTGCAAACCAGCTGCCTTAGGTTCACCACGATCCCGTAGGCCATTCCCGTTTACATCAAGGAAGGGAAGAATTGTAATTGCACCTTTCCCCACGTTGGTTCGGTTATTTGATCCCAGATATCTGGTCTTCCGGTCATAAAGCAAACTGCCTCTGGCAGATTCTACGATAGTCGTCTGGTTGTTGCTGTTGCGAACAGAAAGTCCGGACTGAGCAAATGAGAAGTCATAGCGAAATCCGAATTCAATACTTCTGGAATGACTCCGGAAGTTTTGTTCGAACGACATATTTAAAAATCCGTGCTTGAACAAAGGTTTTTCCAGGTTTGCCCGGGCAGAAATCAGCTGACCACTGTTATATTCGTACTGAACCTGAGGAGTAACGGTTAAGTGCATCGGAAGCCGGAAAGCAAGACTTAAATTACTATACACATAAGGATCACTCAAATCGGTGTACAAGCAATAAGTTGTGAAATTGGTGCTTACCCCAAAAAGGGTACCCGACAATAGCATTTCAGCATTTGTATTTTTAAGATTGGGGAGTACAATCTGATTGAGCGTCAGCCTCGAATAGGCAGAAAAATTCTTCCCTTTGATTGGGATAGAGACGACTGCCTTTCGTTCTTCCAGGTAATTGTAAATAATTGCCTGTTGTCCCTTTTCATATTTGGTGTAATTTAATTCAAACTGAAGATTGGATGGCAGCCTGTAGCTAAGAAGTCCCTTCACTCTTACCGCATAGGTGTATTCGCCACTTAACAGCAAGCCACTAAGCACACGGTAGGAAGCACTTACGAATGGCATTGCCGGACCTGTTTTAACCGAGGATAAATATTCCAATCCACCACCAGCTGTAAACCGCCGGCTGATTCCGTAATTAAGCGTAGCACGTGTGAACCTGCTGCGTAAGGTATCCTCAACAATACCGGCACTCAGGGTGTATTCCAATTCTTTTGGAGGCAAAAAGTTAAATGGGATACTTATGTTTTCCTCTTTAATCCGTTCCTCACCCCATGGACCAAAGAACTTAAGTGTGATCGCTGAATTCCCATATACCAGCGGAACTTCAAATTTGTAAAAACCCGAAGCATCCGCACTCATGTAGTCCACCAGAACATTATTGACATAAAGCTCAACGGTCCAGTTGGGTTCAGTGATATCGCTCAGGGTGTAGGTTCCAAACGAACGTCGGTAAGTTGTTGGGGTATTGGTCAATTTAATGCCTACAATCGGATCATAAATGGAGGAAGTCACCGGAGTGTATATTTTTCCGGCTATAACTTGTCGTAAAAAAGGTCGATCATTATTTACAAAGCGCCACAAATATTGCTGTTGTTTTTCGCGAAAAGGCGTATTGTTGTTGTAATTCAGCACTACATTGGCTTCACCACCAGCGATTACCGATCCTAACGCCAGGTTCAGGCGGGTATCTGTCAACCCCTGAAGCTCTTGAGTGGAGATGACAGACCAATCAGCCATTCCGAAGTGAACAAGCGGATAACTCCTTCCGATGATCGTGTCGGCTTCCACCTCGCCTTTGAGCTGGCTGATATTTGCTCTCATCTGTTCCTGCCGCATATCACGGATAATGGGCAACTCAATTTTCGTGCTCAACAAAACCGATAAACTTCTGAAACTAAAAACACAATCCAAACCAAATATTTGTCCGAAAAAAGACGATTTAAGGTACAGATTTGTCTCTGTTTTAATCATATCACCACTTTCAAGCTGAAACACTTTCCCCTGGTAAGTAATCCGATTGTTGATCCGGCTGATCGAATAAGTGGCTTGTTGATTGATGAAAAACCCGGTAACTGAATCAAGCTGTTCCGAAGGATCTGCTTTAATCTTCAGGAAAGAAAAAATATCCACGACCGGAAGAAAAACAGTTTCATCGCGTATCACAGCCGCAACTTCCGCTCCACCTACACGCTGAACATTCAGGAATACCGAAATTTCGTCATAGTCTGATTCTTCCTGCGAAAACCCAATAGAGGGATTAAGTGTTATCAGCCCAATCAGAGTCAGTCCGAACATCAAAAAACCGGAAACGGGATTTAATGTCCGGTAAATGACATTGGATCGACTAATTAAATGTAACATATACGATTAACAAAGTAATTACTGCTGTATAAAGGTAACCTGAAAACTTCCGCTGTATGCTCCGGCAGGGTTCGCCAGTAGCGCACCCACAGTAAGCGTGCCTCCGATGAATACATCGGTATGGGAACTAGTGGCAATAAATGGAGAACCTGTATTTGAAAGCCCAACTGTCAGAAAAATGAACCCGCCATTAGTTCCACTTAATTGTGTGTCAGGACCGGTCAGGATCGTAATTAAAGTTCCGGGCAAGGCTTCCACATCAAAAAGTGCTGCCGATACATTCGAACTCATATTAGGTAGAATAAGGTTCCCGCTTGCTGTGCGCAATCCATCAGGAGTTACAGTCACTGTGCCACTGGTTCCGCTTTGAATAAACGATCCGAAGCTAAGATTTTGCAGGGTGCTTACGGTAACCTGAATAGGTTTGGGTGGTTGTTCCTGAGCAATCGCAGGATTACAAACCAGAATCATAAAGAAAAATAAGCATCCAGGTATGACCAGACTTTTCATCCGTAAATATTGATTTTGGCTATTCATAATTTTTTCGCATGAGAATTTTTTCAGATTCTTTTCTGTTCCCCGATATTACGGTGACCACAAAAATGCTGCTACTTACGTCTGGATTGATTTCAACAGTTTCCTTTTCGGAAACTTCCTTTCGAAGAATGACCTGTCCTAAAATAGTTGTAACCATTAAACTGCCCCGGGTATTTAATGGAAGGTTCACTTTTACAAACAATAGATTGGCCGAATGTGAAAAAGTAAATAGTTTCTCCGCAACTGTTGAAGAGTTATCGATTTCAGTATAAGAGAAAACCAACGAAAATCGTTGATTGTATTCGCCAGCCTTCAGGTAAAAACGATACTGCGGATTTAGTTTCAAGTCCTGGGTAATCCCCTTCTCTGTGTCAACCAGATAAAGATTCAGCAATGCGGGCAATTGGGTAATATCTGTTGCATCAAAGTTCATCCAGTCGTCACTTAATGTTGAAAAACCCAGGGGAATACTGGTGGTATTTTCAACCGGAGTAGCCATACAGTTCACTGACAATTGTTTATTATCAGGCGTCAGTGTGTAGATATTCGGAACCAGAACATCGGTATTATTCAGTTTTAAAGCATCCAGTTTCCGATCGAAACTTAAGCTGCCCTGATCGTCAAAGTAAATTTTAGCCTCATCTTCGATTACCTGATTATTTTCAAAATTCGCTGAAAAGGCTAAAATTGCCCGATTATCAATTCTGGCGCTCTTAAATAAAGGATTAAAATTATTCGTCCGAACGGCATTCGTCACACCCAAGATTCCACTCACCGGATAGCTGCCGTTAGTTACATGTACAAAAAACCCTTGCATAGAAGCAATCAAATTTGTTCCATTACCCGTTTCAACGCCATTGACATAACTGGAATAGACCCCTGTATACTGATCGGTAATCCCGGGATTGAAAAAATAGATCGCATCATCGATGTTCGATTTCGTCCAACCCTCCGGAGCATTCCAGTCAATTGGCGATGGATAAGGATTCCCCACCAGATTAAAACCTTTGGTATAGATCCCGTTGTGATTCATCAGGCTTGTTTGCAACGGACCATTTGTCACAATCCCAGTCAGGGCTGTCGTTTGGGCTGCGGATACTGATCCGAAATTCGCAGCATAACCTTCCAGTTGATTGAGACTGCCATCTGTCGCGGTGTATGTTGTCCATCCGGCCATATCGTTACCGGCTAACGAGAGATGGTTTTCGTCGTAACTGTAAAAAGTCGGGAAAGAAGCATTCAGATCAAGCTCATCAGTAAATTCATTCACCGTGGCAGACTGGAATGGTGAGCTGAAATATTTATATCCATATGCGTTTGACAGATAGCGTTGCATCGTGACATTACCCAGAACTTCACCAGAACCGGCACCATCAATGAGAGCCGTTTGTACATCAGTCGAAATAAGCGTCAGATTTCCATTGGATGAAATATTTCCGCTGTTTGCAGCAACAATCCCGGTCACCATAAGCGAACCCTGTAAATTTACTCCGGAAGGATTCTCTATGTATAAATTCTGAATGGTATTGCCCGAGAACACATCTGCACCGATAACCTGAGGTGCAGACCCTTTCATCTCAATCGTTCCGGATGAAGCAGTAATTGTTCCGCTGTTCGAAATCGTTCCGGCAATCTGCAGGGTATTTCCATCAACGGTCAGTGATGATCCGGTATTGATCGTCAAATCTTTAACAGTTCCTGCATCTCCACTACTCAGAACAGGCTGATTCGTTACATTCGGGATGATAACATCGGAGCTTAAATCCGGAACAACATTACAAGACCAGTTTCCGGGAGTATTCCAATCAGTATTTACAGCACCGGTCCAACGGATGGGTTCGGCAATAAATGCCCCCGATACCGCACTGGTGAATGAACCGCATGTACCAGTGACTATGCAATAATAAAACATTGTTCCGGCAGAACTGGTTTGTGGAGTATAGGTACTTGTTTGCGCACCATTTTCTGTCTCTAGTGAAGTTCCTCCAGTGGTGGCTGCATTCACATTTCGATACCAATGGTAGGTTAATGTTCCTGATCCTGTTGCTGTCACAGAAATCGGAGCGAATGATCCTCCGACACAAGCTGTTTGTGCTGAAGTCGATTGGCTGCTAATGATCGTTGCTAAATAAATAGAATTAACTGTATAAATCTTGTATTTGGTGCATCCTTCATTTGTAACAGCCAGAGTATATTCGCCGGGCGAAAGTCCTGTAATATTTTTTGTAGTTTGTGAAAATGAATTATCTCCGGTTTTAGTCCAGTCATAAATCGTTGAATATACCCAATCCTGGAAATTAATCAGGGTACCTGTATTGCCTGAAGGTAAACTGGAAAGAGAAATTCCTGAACCTTCCGCAAAATTATACCCTGCGATCAGTTCACTTTCAGAACCGGCATAGGCATCAGAACCTGATGCAAGAGCTGCCAGCTGTATTGTATTTAGTGCTGTACTCCAAAACCCGACCTTAGCGATCTGTCCGGTAAATGAACCACCGGTAGCATCCCAAACCCCTCCACCAATTTTGGACGTATAGGAAGTATTGTTCCCGTAATTGGAAGTTGTATTTCCGCCACTTGCTACAGAACTTCCATCAATATAAAGAGTAATACTAACTCCATTCCCAACTGCTGCAATATGGTGCCATCCATTATCTGAAGGATAAGCAGTCAGGTCCACCGAAGTACTTCCGCCCGAAGCTGTCCAGCAATTGATCACCGTAGAACTCGAAAACCCGAATTCTATCACATCATTCTGTCCGAACAAACTCATCCTTGATCCGATATCTGATTTATTAAATTTCACCCATCCTTCAATGGTGAACTGACCTAAATTCGATAATAAATTGCCTCCAAGATCAACATACGTGTTATTCACATTCGAAAATACAACAGCAGGATCCACCACATTTAGAATTTCCACAGCTCCATCTGTCGCGTCAGGACAAGTCGCATCAGTAACTGTACCAGTAAAATCAGGAAACCCCGGACCAGAACTAATGACTGCACTTCCGCTCATGTTTGCAGAACATGAACCACTTGCAGGGATGGCCAGAACAGTATAAGTTCCTGAAACGGTTTGGTTCTCAAACGAGATGGGAAAACCAGTACCCCCGACAGCTGATCCGACTGCCGATGTTCCACGGTACAATTGATAGTTTACTCCACTTTCAGAATTGTCAAGGCCAACAGCAACACCAATTAGTCCTGAACAATAGCTGCCGCCACCAGTTACGGAATAAGCAGTTGGTGTATCTGTAATGCTCATGGTAATGGTATTGGACGTTGCCGGATTTCCTGAAGTGCAGGTCGCATTCGAAGTAAGGACGCAGGAAACATTATTTCCGTTAGCCAACGAAGCATTGACATAGGTCGGACTGTTGGTGCCCACGTTTGATCCATTCAGTTTCCACTGGTATGAAGGTGTAGTTCCCCCATTTACCGGCGTTGCAGTAAAAGTAACACCAGTACCGGCACAAACCGGATTCGCCGAAGCTGCGATCGTGACACTAACCGGCAAAATTGCATTAACAGTGATAATTGCCGCATTCGATTCATTCGTTGCCAGATACGGATTTGGCGAAACATTATTGACACTGGAAAGAATGGCCTTTCTGATGAGGTAATACGTTCCGGCTGAATTTAAAGGAGCTACAGCTGATGATGGAGAATAAGTTGCTGACGTCGCTCCTGAAATATCGGTCCACGGCCCCGAAGCCGATATTTTGCTGTAGGCCCACTGGTAGCCGGTTCCGGGAACTGTAATTCCTGAAGGCAAAGTTCCAAAAACGTTCCCGCTGATAGCCAAACCGCTGCTCCCCAGACAAATATTCTGCGCCAGATTGACATTAAGCGTATTGGCGAATACCAGGTTCAGGTTCTGAAATACCGCCTGATTGCCACCTCCGTTTTCATAAAAATCATAAACCAGTGAACTCGCTCCGGTAAGGTTCATCAATACACGTGGACGGGAAACAAAACCCTGGTCGCTCCAATTATTATACAGAAGCGCTCCATCCACAGTCAGTCTGGTTCCGTCATCCGAACCCAGATCGGCAACATATAATCCCTTTTTGTTAGAATTCATCCGGTAACGGACCGAGAATGTTTCCGTATATATAGACCGGGCAGAAGGATTGGACGAGCCGGATGAAATTGAAAAACAATTGGTCGATCCACCAAAACTCTGATCAAACAGTTCCGGTTCAGTATAACTCCCATAATAATTACTAAAAATTCCGCTATTCGCCACCGGCTGATTGGTACCATCATATACGTGACCAACCCATGTATTGCTTCCTGCCGCATTTTGATTGTCAGCTGAAACATCTGGCAAAGTTGCCGTAACTGGTGTACGTGGACTTTCACATCCACTCGGAACAACTATCGAAACCCAATAATTGGTCGTTGAAGCAAGAGTGGGTGTTGTAAAAGTATTGTCTGTATTATTTGTACTGGTTTTCAGAACCGTTCCACCGGTTGCTGCATTGTACCAGATATATTTGTCGCCCGCTACTGCTCCGGAAGCAGTTAAAGTGGTACCGGTTCCAATACAGATGAGTGATCCGGGTGCGGAAGGTGCGGAAGAAATAGGATTCACTGTTAAATTCGTTCCGTTGTCCGTTCCTGTCAGCACAGGTGTATTGCTCACCACACGAACCCGGTATCCTGATCCGAAAGCTGTACCTGCCGGAATAAGTCCGGTTATGGTTCCTGCGATGACGGATGTCAAGGTTCCAATATTGACAGGAGCGGCAAAACTACCGCTTGAGTTCGACAATTGCGCGGCAAACAGGTTCCCCGAAGTAAAAGTTCCGGAGATCGTAAATGGAACCGAAACCGAAGAACCAGCACAAAAAGGAGAACCGCTGATTGTTCCCGTTGTAATAGTAGGTACAATGTTAACCTTATAATCTTCAGTTTCACCATAATTTTCTTGAAGACAAGGATCCATATTTGTGTTATTCCATCCCTCGCGCACCCTCATACGCGTTATTCCAGAAAGAGCGCCTGCCGGAACGGAAAAGTTGATTGTTCCGATTGCCGGAGTTGCACCTAAAGTAATATTTCCCAGTTTTTCTGTTGACTCAAAAGTGCCGTTTTGGTTAAAGTCGATCCATACACTAATATTATTATCCGAAGCATATGAGCCTGCACTTAAGGTAATCGAATAATATGAATTATTAATCAGATCAGTAGATAAGCCATCGTAATAATTATAAAAAGGTGTTGATAACGCACCGGTTGAATTATTGATGGTACCCAGCTGAACCAGTGTAATATAGTCACCATCTCCAGTTCCATAGTTAGAAATTGGAGTACAGTAGGTCAACAGAGTTGTACCGGATACGTCAACCCCAGTACTTAAGCTACCACCCGAATTGCTGATTACACCGCTGTAACCGGTATTGATTGCTGTTGGTTTAAATCTAACATAAATAGTTGTGGACGCCAGTGTGCTACTCGAATAAGGAACACTTACAGAAGAGCCAAATGCAGAGCCGGAGCTTAAGGAAACTTCAAAATTTGCAGGAGCTGTGACTGTAATATTGCCTGGTGATCCGATCAGGTTTGTGCCACTTAATGTGTATGTTTTTCCCAGCGAAGTGCCACCACTGACAACATATCCAAAATCGAGAGAAGCAGGCATTACTGTAAGTTCAGGTACTGTAATCACCACCAAGCCAGCTGCACCAGATCCTCCACTTCTATCATTCTTATTATTTGTTACAGCTCCACTTCCACCACCGCCATAGGCATTTCCAGGGAGTCCGTTGTTCCTGCCACTAACGCCGGCACCACCATCACCCCCATTTAAAGAATGCCCTGTTCCGGCAATTGCGCCGGAAGCGGCCCCTCCGGCGCCAGTACTTCCGGCACCGCCACCTCCTCCTCCTGAATAGGTATTGCCTCCATCTGCACCATTGCCTCCGGCATATTTTAAAGTTCCTGTTGAGCTGGCTGTTGTTCCACCTACACCAGCAGTTGCAGAATTGGATGCTGCTCCTGTTCCTCCTGCAGCCACCACAGACGTAGAATTAAATGTTGAATTTCCGCCAGTGCTATTTGCTGCACCTCCGGTTCCGACCACGACAGTATAGGATGAACCTGAAGTTACGGTTACTGTACTCCTTGCGTAAGCACCGCCACCGCCACCGCCACCACTTTTCCCACTAGAAGAAATAGTACTTCCGCCACCACCACCACCCCAACATTCAATGGTAATACTCGTAACCCCAGGTGGTGCAATAAAAGTACCCGAGCTAAGGAATGTTTGTGTTTGTCCCCAGCCTGAAATCAGAAACCCGGGAAAACAAAGGAATCCGGCAATGAAAATCAGGGTCAGGAAAAATGTTTTATAACCCGTTTGAAGTAATCTTTTCGTCATATCAACAGGAGCAGAAAGCGGGTTGTAAATTCGATATTCACCAGGGATTATTGCAATTTCAATTCTGCCTCAGCATATTTTTCGGGTTTGGTACCCGATTGTGAAGTGTAGGTAATTTTTAAACTTCCGCTGTGGAAATCAACTTCCGCCTTTTTGTCCAGATCCATCTGGAATCGACGCACCGCATTGGGTGTATAAACAGCAATTCCTCTGACGGTACCCACCGGGGTAACAACAGCTGTTGGAGAAACATGCTCTACGAGAATATCGCCATAAACCGACATGTTACCGCTGCGGTTAAAAGCGAACTGAATACGTGGAATCGTATCACTGACCGTTTCAAAACGGAGATCGGACAGGTTCACTTTGGTCGTGGATTCTCCGATATGGATAATAACCGGAATCGTAATCCCGAAAATTGGAATCAACTTCACACCGATGGATGTTGAATCCTGTACTTTGGCTTCACTGCCCAAAGCAGTTTGTTTAGGTACAGCCCTGAAATAAACATGCGAACGGTATTCTCCCGGGGTCATCTCATTCAACCGGATAAGCTGCATCTTCACCACCTGTGCCTCATTGGGTGCCAGAGTCACAGAACGGGGGAAAAAGCGGATGTTCCGGTCCGCGAATCTTTGTCCGGGATCGGGCGTGGTGATTTCTTCAAACGAACCATCTTCACGCATCCGGTATTGAACAATCGAAACATTGTATTTGGCTGTGTCAGACCCTGTATTGGCCAGGTTAAGTTCCTGCGTGCGCCGGGCCCCTTCAAAAACAACTCTTCGGGGGGTGATTAACAGATTCCCCTGAGCCATTCCTTGAAAAGAAATGGAAAGACAGATCAGGATCAAGCCTGAAATTAAAAGAACCTTGCTGCTTGTATTTCCTGAACGGGTTTCCCGTTTCACTAACTCAATTATAGACATGTATTTCGCTTTAAAATAAGGATTCCAAATGTACAAAATTAAAAGTAGATCAAGTCATACTGTGCAGTTCATCTGGAGAGCTTCCAAAACCCTGACGGAAACATCAATTATATGAAAAGGTAATCGCGTAAGTCCCGGAATAAACGCCTACCGGATTTGAATTCATATTGCCAACCACCAGAACAGCACCAATGCGCACAGTTGTTTCTCCTCCGGGTAATTTCCCAACTCCCATTCCTGCCGGTGGATACGATTTCCAGTCGCTCACCTGCATGGTTCTGGAATTCAATACATTGGTCAAAACAACTGATCCGTCGGGTAGTGTAATCGTAAAAGTAGCATCGTATTCGCCGGTGATGTAAAAACTTGCCGATTGATGAGCTCCACCGCCTAAAGCTACGGTACCTTCAGCTGTACGTACTCCCTCCGGAGTTACGATCACTTTTCCTCCCTGACTCTCGGGCGAAAACCGGCCAAAATTCAACTGCGAAGTTTCTGTGGCCGTTAAGGCTGCAATCACCTCGGCCGTTGCCTGGGCCGTTACACTTGCCTGAGCATTTGCTTTTTGGATTGTTAATCCTGATAGTAAAGCAACTGTGAAAATCAGTAGGAGTACCTTTTTCATTGTGCTTTGCATTTGGAAGTTGTTTTGAATCTTGTTTTTAAATAAAGACCCGATCCATAATCGGGGATCGGGTCTTTTTATTTAATCTTAACACAGTTGCAATAAATTCCACTTTAAATCAATTATACAAAATATAAAAGATTTGTGTTTTTTGAATAATTAGAGACTACTATTCGTATGAAACTGTAACATCGAATGTTCCAGTATAGTCGCCAGCTAATTGAGCGGCAGCAGTCCCAACAGCAAGTGAAGCACCAACATAAAAATCTGCAGTCGCAATTTGGTTTCCTGCTGCATTAGCACTCATTGATAAAGTTCCAATCATGTTCGTTCCAACTCCATCGGTAAGAGTAACCGTTGCAGGGAGACTAACGCTATAAGTAGAGAGTGTTTCACCACCAACAGTAAACTTTGCATTCGAAAATGTTCCGATACATGCTATGGCTCCAGATGGAGTCCGGGTTGCCGTCGCGTCCGTTGATATATCAACAGTACCTGCAGTTAAATCGGGTACAATTGAACCAAAAATAATATCACCTGTTTTCGTCACCGTAAGTGGAGAAATAATTTTAGCCGTAGCTGATACAGCCTTTGTTTCTGTACTCTGACCGAAAGAAACACCTGATAAACCCAAAACAACGAATGCGAGAATGAATAGTTTTTTCATAATTTTTCTAATTTGATTTTATTTTTTTTGTTTATTTCATAATTCTGTTTAACTGCAAATCATTTATCGTGCCACGACATTCATTATTCTTATAATACACTCAACAAAACAGCCATTCCACGCAGTATATAACTAATTAACTGCATTTTAAAATATGAAAATAAAACAAGAACAGTCCATTTCGTACTGTTCAACTAACAATAACTCATGATTGTATGTAAGATAATTTTGCGCGACGTAAAGTTTTATTATACCTATTTAATCCTTCCAAAATTTGAAATTAGAAAATCGGATCCGCTAACTGGAATTTATCAGATCAGGATGAAAGATACACCCCATCCCCATTGCAAGAACTCCAACATCTTTGACGATGTACTTCGTTTTAACCTGAGTTCGATATATTAGATTCTGAAAATCAACCACATAAAAAGATTAAATTCGATAATACCCCTTATGTTCCCTAAACTTGGGACTTTGTATCCTGCAAGTTCTGAAAAAACACACTTTAAAGAACAAAAAATAAGAACTTCAGCATCCGAAACTCCCTTCCCTCATTGGGGAAGCCCGCCTGCCTCGGGCTGGGGATGGGGCGATTATACAAATTCTGTACAACCAATTTTATATTGAACCCAGGCTTTTAGGTAAATTTAATGAATCAAGAATTAAACAAAAGAATTTTAACGCGGAAGGCACGACGGAAATGGACCAAATCAAAACTCCAGGAGAGACGCATTGCCGTGCGTCTCTTGACTGGCTAATTCAACATCCAAAAGAGACGCACGGCCGTGCGTCTTTACAAAAAGAAACAAACTGAATATTTTCGTGGAAATTGGATGTTTGATTTTAAGGTCTCGCGACTTTTGGTTTTTAACGCCCGGTTGGCAGATAAAAAAACACCGATTTTGAACACGGATGACACGGATCGAACGGATTAGCACAGATAAAAGAACCTGCATTTAGAGCATTTCGTATTCCGCATTTTGGCTTTGATTTTACTGCAATTCTTAATCTCCCTTCAACTTATACACATTATTGCGATAACCCGATGAATTAAGTCAAGATCCAAAAGAGTCGCACAGCCGTGCGTCTCTACAAATTAGAAACGAACTGAATATTTTCGTGGAAATTGGATGTTTAATTTTAAGGTCTGGCTATATCTGCATTAATCTGTACGATACGCGTCATCCGTGTTTTACGCGCAAGCGATTGTAATTGCAAGGCAACACCACTTAGTGAAACAAGATACCCTAAGAAGAATGTGCGATCTGAAAATTGCAAATGAAATTTACCAATCAATTGTAAGCGAAAATCACAGTGCAGGAACCTTGATACAAACCAGAAGCCTGGTTGTCCGAGAGATTTGCTTTTCCATTGAGTTGAATGGTCTGTGAACCATTAGATCTGGCAGCCCGTGAAGCGGAATCCGGGTTCAGGCTTGCGTCTAAAGTAAAGCTGTTGCCCAATGCATCAGAAACCGATGCCTGTTTAAGTACCACGTTACAGGCTATATCTTTTCCCGATTGAATCGTAATAGCTCCCAAATCAATGGATTTGGATTCACTGTCTGTTGCTGATCCGATTTCAAAATTAGTAACGATAGCAGAAGCGGCACTCACTGATTCAACGACTTCAGCACTAACATGACCGATAGCAACCAACTGACTGTACACATTCGATACTGAAAAAGTCAGTGCGAGGAGTGATGCGAAAATTAAAGTTGTTGTCGTTTTCATGGTGTGCATGTTTTTCTTACAACAAACGTACTATTTTTTTACATCACAAAAGCAAAACGTAAACTTTTATTACAAATGATAACTTTAATTTTTTACACAAAGACAGCATATCTGAGCAATAATCCTCCTATAACACTACATATCTGAGCACTACGAATTTTTTGTGTATTTTTAAGAATCGACCTTTTCACGTCATTGTTTTATTTTTAATGTAAGATATTTTTACACCCCAAAATACAACTGTATTCAGAAAGAGCATCAGCGAACTTATCCGGAAGGAACAACGATGATAAAGAGGACATTTAGTCAGAATATCAGGATTTGATGCAGAGACACACAGAGGTTCGCCTCTGCACCAAATACCGCCCGCTGCCGGATTCCTGTTCCGGAGAGAAAGACACATGGCGAAACATCCATGCAAACAGTACAGTGTGTTCAACGAATCTGAATCGGCCGCACCACCCTTTCAGGCATAAAAAAACTGCCAGGCTTTTCATGTCTGACAGTTCCAATCATTTTCCACCTTGATCTTCACTTAGTTTTTCGCTTCTTCCTTTTCTTTATCCTTTGAATTGCGGCCTTTGCGGATGGCCAGGTTATTTTCATTTTTTTCAATCCGCTCGTTCAATTCGTTGACAAATTGAACGTAAGCATCCTGGCCCTGCACCTCAATCAGCGCTAATCCGTTTAACCAAAGCCCTGTAAGCAGCATCAAGCTCCGTACGCAACTGTTTCATTCGCAACTGGGTTTTCGCGGCCTCTTTGGTATAACGGGTTTTTGTCAATGCATCCAACGCTGTATTGTTGTTATGCAATTCGACTAACCAACCAGGTAAATTCAGGGTAGTTGATATCTGCCGTAATTTCATAGAGATCTGAAAGAAGGCTGTTGATGGCCGAAATTTCTTCTTCTTCAGGTTTTATCGTCAGGTTGCCGAAATGATCAAATATAATTTGAACACGCTCAGCAGCGCGTCGCAATTCAGGGTCGTAAATCGCCCCAGCCCCAGCCCTTCCCCAAACAGGGAAGGGAGTTTCTGATGCTGAAGTTCTTGTTTTTTGTTCTTTAAAGAGTATCTTTTCAAAACTTGCAGTTGTTGCTCTATAAATAGATAATGACAGTCGTACGGGAGACACAGAAACACAAGGCTTTGGCCTTCTTTCGGACAAAAAAGCATTGGCCTTTAAAAATGCAGTTATTTGAGAGAAAAAGTAAACATGGAAACCCAAGCTTATTAATCTGAATTCGATTTTATTAAGGTTTTTTTTTCGTGTCTTTGGGCCTTTGTGGCTAAACATGCTTTTCGAAGTGGACTCATCACCTCAATCACATCGCCGTCCTCCGTTTGCGCAATTCGGCTTCGCCACTGCGAAATGGGTCCACTCACGGGGTGACTTCGACCTACCCCGTGAGTAATAAACAGTTGATGACAATCGTCCGCGGTGTACAACAAAATTCCTAAAACGAAACTATTTCTCTAATTTGTAATTTATTGCTTTGTTAAACGCTGGCGCTTTTGTGACTACTATACTGGTAGTTAAGGTATGAATATTCAACCCCTGCCCGAGGCAGGCGGGCGTTTCGGGTTGCGTTCTGTGATAAGTATCTTTCCCCCAGTCGTGACTGGGGGTGATTAACATTAAACTCCTTCGGAGTTATGGAAAAGCCCGCTAATCTCAAGAGTTGCGGTGCATAACCCGTATGGGTTAAATATTAATGACCTCCAATGAAATTGGAGGGTAACGAGCGACCGAAGTCCGCAACCCGAAACGGGTTGCGTTATGTGATAAGTATCTTTCCCCCAGTCGTGACTGGGGGTGATTAACATTAAACTCCTTCGGAGTTATGGAAAAGCCCGTTAATCTCAAGAGTTGCGGTGCATAACCCGTATGGGTTAAATATTAATGACCTCCAATGAAATTGGAGGGTAACGAGCGACCGAAGTCCGCAACCCGAAACGCCCGCCTGCCTCGGGCAGGGGTTGAATATTATTGGTATAAAAACTCCATCTTATGCATGGTTCAAAAACAGGATTGAAGTCCGCGTCCGTATTCTTATCACTAAAAAAAGCTTCGGTGGCTTCTTTTACGTTTCCCGAAATCAAAATCATAACTCAGCATTATTTCGTGGGTACCACTGTTGTACGCCCCGAGTTGATTAATCGAAAGGTCATAAGAGTATCCTACTTTGAGCTGATCGTT
>DASRMB010000042.1:0-71855 GCA_035648135.1 Prolixibacteraceae bacterium | reverse complement strand
CATGATCTGTTCAACACTGGGGGTATCCTTCCTTCCGAACACACTGGTCTTTTGACCTCTGGTAATATCTTCTTGTAAAAGGACAACAAGATGAGGGTGTTGTTCCAAAATGGTATCTATCAGACCTAATTCGGGATCCCTTGACCAATCAGGCTTCTCAAACTTGATCTTAAAATCTTCAAATAGTTTCATGGTGTATCTTTTCTTAAAACTAATAAAAATGGATACACAATAAAAGGCTGCATATAATTAATTATCAACAATTTGATGTTTATAGACAGACTCTAACTACTCTCGAAAACTATACCACCAAGCTGAAATTTGAGTTGGCCGTAGAAGATTATACTAAGATAATGGGAAAATATAAAAGCTATACCAATTCGTGGAACGACATTGCCAGAGATTTGCTCAATGATGCAGATTTTGGCAACCAGATCAAATCGGCCAATTTTGCAAAGGATGAAATTGCCAGCCTTATCGCCGGAAAAACAGATGAAAAGCAAAAGATGCTAGCCATCTACAACTATGTTCAGCACAACATAAAATGGGATGGAATTAAAAGATATATGCCTTCTCAATCATTACGAAAAGCATTCAATGATAAAAACGGCAATTCAGCTGAAGTAAATTTATTGCTAATTGCAATGCTCAATGAAGCGGGTATCGAAGCCAATCCGGTTATTCTAAGTACCCGGAATAATGGAATTGTTTCACCAGTGCATGCCTCGTTAAGTGATTGTAATTATGTAATTGCAAGTGCGTTGGTTAATGGAGAACCCGTTCTACTTGATGCCACTGAACCAAACCGACAAGCAGGCTTGATACCGTTCCGCTGCTTAAATGGCCAAGGCAGGCTACTAAAAGAAGACAACGTTGAAGAAGTTGCGTTGACCAATATTAAATCGAGCAGCTTCACGATGGCAAGTATTGAACTAAAAGATGGCAAATTTACCGGCAATATTGTTTCAAAAGAAACAGGTCTTGATGCTTTTGACTTTCGGGAATCAGTAAAAGACGCTGGTGGGCAAAAGGAGTATTTCGACAAAATAAAGAACAAATCTACTGATATTCAATACAATGATTATTCATACACTAACCTCGATAGCATTTATTTGCCAATCGAAAAAAAATATCAGGTAAGCCTTCAAAATGAATCAGAACCTGATGCTGAAATCATCTATTTCAACCCTGTTCTGGTTGACCGGATTACTAAAAATCCATTCACATCACCAACCCGCGAATATCCGGTTGACTATGGTGTCACTTCCTCTCAAACTTACCTGTTGAACCTGATTATTCCGGAAGGATACCAGGTAGAAGAACTTCCTCAAAGCAAGGCATTCGCCCTACCAGAAAAAAGCGGGTCTTTTATTTATAAAATTGTGCAGAATGAAAATGGCATCTCTTTATCTACGCGTCTGAACATCGACAAAACGGTCTTCCTGCCAACAGAGTACCAAACACTTCAGGAATTTTGCAACCTTATTATTGGAAAAGAGTCGGAACAAATAGTCCTTAAAAAAATAAGCAACTGATGAGCAACAAATTTTTATTTTCAATAGGAATTCTACTGACTCTTGCTGTTTCTTTGTCCGGAAAAGATAAAGATCAGCCATTTTACCCGGCAACAACTATTTCTGATGCCATGAAAAAAGATGCCTATGCGGTTTGCCGCGAATACCGTCATGAATTTGAGTTGATCGAATACGGGAAGGCTACTGAAAAAGTACATATGGTGATCACCATACTGGAAGAAAATGGAGATCATTTTGGAAAACTGGCACTTCCCTATGATAAATCAGAAAAGATAAAATCAATTTCAGGAAGGATCTACAATGGGGCTGGTATCTCTGAAGATAAATTAAAAAATGCTGAGATACTGGATGTAAACTACACTTCGAATGGTGCCATGTATGATGACATACGATTTAAACTGGCCGATTTCAACATAAAAACTTATCCATATACGGTTGAATATCAATTTGAAATTGAACACGCCGGACTGATTGCCTATCCTGACTGGCAACCGATTGAAGAATATCGTCTGTCGGTAGAAAAATCATCATTTTACGTTTCTTATCCTGAAAATCTTGAAATTCGCATCAAAGAGGTCAACTTGCCTGCCGGATGCGGAACGGCGAAAAACGAAAACGGGAAACATATCAACGAATGGAAACTGGATTCCATTGCTGCGTGGAAGGAAGAACCCATGTCTCCGGAACTATACACCCAAACAGCCCGGGTCATCATTGCCCCGACAAATTTCATTTACGATGGTTCCGAAGGGGAAATGACCACCTGGCAGGAATTAGGTAAATGGATTGCCGGATTGAACAATGGGCGCGACCAATTGCCTTTGCAGCGACAAACCGAAATCCGAAATCTGACAGGTGAAATCAAAGATACTACTTCGGCGGTAAACACGCTTTATCAATATATGCAAAAACGCACACGCTATATCGGAATTCAGCTTGGATTGGGAGGTTATCAACCTTTCCCTGCCGAAACAGTTGACCGGCTCGGTTACGGCGATTGTAAAGCACTCTCCAATTATATGAAATCACTTCTCAACAGTGTCGGCATTCCTTCGTTGTATGTACTTGCCGGAGCTGGCCCCAATCAGGGAATTACCATGACCGATTTTCCCACCATCAACCAAAACAACCATGTCATTCTTTGTGTTCCATTGCGCAACGATTCCATTTGGCTCGAATGTACCAGTCAAACTCAGGCCTGTGGCTATCTTGGGCGATTTGTTGCAGGCCGCAAGGTAATGCTAATTACTCCTCAGGGCGGGGAACTGGTAGTTACACCATTGCTCAAATCCGCACAGAATTTACAGTTTCGTGAGGGCGAAGTACAAATCAATGCTGATGGTGCCATGCAAACCACTGTAAAAACCAGCTATTCGGGATACCAGTACGACAACGTTTCGTCGCTTTTCGACAAGAGTAAAGAAGATCAGAAAAAAGAACTTCTTGATGACATGGGCATTCCAGGACTTATGTTGAATACGTTCGAATATGAAGTGAAAAAGGAGAAAATTCCTGAAGTATTCGAATCTCTGACAATGACTTCAGAAAAGTACGCAACAAAAACAGGAACACGCCTTTTCATCCCGATGAACATGTTGAATCAGAACAAAAGCATTCCTTCAAAAGTTGATAATAGAAGGATGCCGGCAGTGCAAAAATATTCCTACTATGACAAAGACTCTATTGTTTTTCAGTTACCCAAAGGTTATCAGGTAGAAACTATTCCTCGCTGCAAAACTCTTTCTACTGAATATGGCGAATACTATTCATCAGTTACTCTTGAAAATGATCGTGCTATTTATGTTCGGGAACTGAAAATCAAACCAGGAGTCTGGCCTAAAGAAAATTATCAGGCGGTGGTTGAATTTTATTCCAACATTGTAAGTAACGACAAAGCCAGGCTGGTATTGAAAGAACAACAGCTATAGGTGCAAACAATCTCTTCCTAATTTTCTTTGCAAAATCCACCCATTACTTTATATTTGCACACGATAACACGAATTAATAAAAAAGTAACATCATGACCGTTTCACGTTTTGGCGTTTCGCTGGAAGAAGAGCTACTCACCGCTTTAGATCAGTATGTGAATGAAAATAATTTTTCGAACCGATCACAAGCCATCCGCTACCTGATTGAGAAAAATCTGGTAGAACAAAAATGGAAATGCGACAATCTGGTGGCAGGCGCTGTGGTGATGGTTTACAGTAGCCAAAAACCCGAAATTCGCACCCGATCAGCTGAGCTTCAATTTCAGTACCGCGATGCAGTGATTGGTGTTCAACAATTTAACCTGAGCGAACAAAACGGTATGGAAATTATCGCGGTAAAAGGAGCCTCACGTCGGTTAACCGAATTGTCAGATAAGTTAATTGGCATCAAAGGAATTCAGCATGGCAAACTGATTATGAGTAAAACCGAATAATTTTTGCCTGAATAATACACGAAACAAAAAAACAAATAGCAAGAGCAGCCTTTAAAATATGAACAATCTAAATCCTTCTTTAAAAGATAAACTCCGTTTGCTTGAAAATTGGTTCGGGCAAAGAAGAGGTTCCATAGTTGCCTTTTCAGGAGGAATAGATTCCTCGCTAGTGCTTTACCTGGCCCGGAAATTTCAGGGTCGCGACAATGTCGTTGGAGTAATCTCAAATTCAGAGAGCCTGAAAAATAAAGATTTCAATCTGGCTCAATCGTTTTGCAAAGAATTTGACATCCAACTGAATGTCATTAAGACCAATGAACTGAGCGATTTACGTTACAGCCAAAATCCGATCAATCGGTGTTTTTATTGCAAGGATCACCTGTTTCACGACCTTCAGGAACTAAAAAAGGAATACCCCGGTTTTGAAATTCTGAGCGGAACAAATTACGACGACCTGGGTGACTATCGCCCGGGAATTGACGCTGCGCAAAAGAATCTGGTCCTTTCGCCACTGGTCGACTGTAAAATTGCCAAAGAGGAAATTCGGGAGATTGCCGGATATTTTAACTTACCCAACTGGGACAAGCCGGCCAGCCCTTGCCTGAGTTCGCGCATTCCTTACAATCAGACTGTAACGCTCAAAAAACTGAAACAAATAGAGGCTGCCGAAGATATCCTGAACAACTATGGCTTTGAAGATATCAGGGTTCGTCATTTTGGAACCTTTGGAAAAATTGAAGTCCGAAAAGAGGATATGGAGAAACTTCAGTCCATCAAAAACACGGTGATCAGTGAGATCAAAGAACTTGGTTTTGAACGGATAGAAATTGATGAAGAAGGGTTGGTCTCAGGAAAACTGAATAGAGTGCTGACCATCGAACAAAAAAAAATTAAAAAGATATGAAAATTCTATATTACGATTGTTTTGCCGGAATCTCCGGAGATATGAATCTTGGCGCCATGATCGATTTAGGTGTCGATCCTGACTATCTGAAGACTGAACTTCAGAAACTAAAAATTGAAGGCTTTCATCTGGAGATTCAGAAAGATATCCGCAGAGGAATTTCAGGGACCAAAGCTACGGTGGTGATTGAAAATCCGGAGAACGAAAAACACCGTCATTTAAGGCATGTAGAGGAATTGATCAACCAGAGTAGTCTTTCTGCGGAAGTCAAAATCCTATCACTTAAAATCTTTGACCTCATTGCAGAAGCCGAAGCCAAGGTTCACAACATCAGCAAACAAGCGGTTCATTTTCATGAAGTGGGGGCATTGGACTCCATTGCCGACATTGTTGGAGCTGCCATTTGCCTGAATCACCTGAAAGTGGATAAAGTGATGTCCTCACCCATTCAGTTAGGTGGAGGAATGGTGAAATGTGCTCATGGCCTCATGCCAGTTCCGGCTCCGGCTACCGCCTTGATTGTTCAGAATGTGCCAGTCAAAACCGGATTGGTACAGCATGAAGCGACTACCCCAACAGGAGCCGCAATCCTTGTTGCCACAGTGGATGAATTCTCTGAGAATATCGATTTCAAGATAAAGAAAACCGGGTATGGAATCGGGCAACGCGACATTTCGGAAGTTCCGAATGCATTGAGGATTTACCTTTCTGAAACCAGCGAAAATCAGGACCACACAACTTCAGAAAAGGCATGGATGCTGGAATGTAATATCGACGACATGAATCCGGAATGGTACGATCATCTTTTCGGAAAACTCTTTGAGGCAGGTGCCAGCGATGTGTTTTTGACACCGATCATCATGAAGAAATCACGACCAGCCAACATACTTTCGGTTCTGTGCAACGAAATAATCAAGCCTGAAATTAAAGCCATCATTTTCAATAACAGCACGACCATTGGCCTAAGGGAATATTCAGTTTCAAAAACGGTTCTGGAACGTCAGGAAAAAGAAATTGAAACTGAATTGGGAAAAGTCAGGGTAAAATACAGCTATTTTCAGGGCAGGGAAATTCGGCTTAAGCCGGAATTTGAGGATCTGAAAAATCTGGCAACACAGCATGGAATTAGTCTGAATGAGGTAGAAAAAATAATTACTAAAAGCTGCTGATATGGATATTCGTGACATTCTCGAAAAATATAAAGATGGTGAAATTGAACTGGCGGAGGCCTTATCACATTTCACCAAACGCGGCATTGAGGAAATGGGTTTTGCAACTATTGATACCGATCGCCTGCATAGGACTGGCTTGCCCGAAGTGATTTATGCTGCAGGAAAAACCACGGAACAAGTCAGGTTAATAGCCGAACGGATGTATACGAAAGGGATTGACATTCTGGCAACCCGTGCCAGCGAAGAAATTTATGAGGCAGTAAAAAGCGTTGTGCCGGGTGCGGTTTACAATTCACTGGCAAGAACAATTGTTTACAAGCATAAAGAAGAAATTTCGGGAAAAGGATACATTGCTGTTGTTTCAGCCGGAACTTCTGATCTTCCGGTAGCCGAAGAGGCTGTTGAAACGGCCCGGTTTTTAAATAATCAAGTGGAAGCCATTTATGATGTTGGTGTAGCAGGGATTCACCGTCTGTTCAATAAATGGGAAGTCATCCGGAATGCTAGAGTTATAATCGTTGTAGCAGGCATGGAAGGTGCGTTGGCCAGTGTGGTTGGCGGACTCGTCGATAAACCAGTAATTGGTGTACCAACAAGCATTGGATATGGTGCCAATTTTCAGGGTTTGTCGGCCTTATTATCGATGTTGAACAGTTGTGCCGCCGGCGTATCGGTTGTCAATATCGACAATGGTTTTGGTGCAGCCTGCCAGGCTTCTTTGATCAACAAATTATAGGAATTAGAATGAACGAGCTAATCTTACTCACACTTACCGCAGCTTCACTCGGCTTTATCCACACAGCCCTGGGACCTGATCATTATTTGCCATTTATCGTGTTGAGTAAAGCAAGAAACTGGAGTGTTCCAAAAACCATGTGGATTACGTTTATTTCCGGAGTTGGTCATGTGGGAGGTTCGGTTGTGATCGGACTTGCAGGAATTGCGCTGGGAATCAGCTTAAATAAACTGACATTTATTGAGGAATTCAGGGGTGATATTGTTGCATTATTGTTGATTTTTTTCGGCCTTATCTACTCGGTTTATGGCTTTTACAAATTTCTGAAAAACGGCGGGCATCATCACCTGCCAAATTTCCTGATACCCAAAAGTCTGCGTGAAATCAAACACCAGGTTAGCCACGGTTTGGAAGAAAAGGTGGATGAAACCAAATTGACCCCATGGGTTTTATTCATCATCTTTGTTTTTGGCCCTTGTGAAGTATTAATTCCGATGTTATTTATTCCGGCAGTACAACGAAGTGCCACCGGAATTGCATCAGTCGCCATTTTCTTTGGCATTACCACTATCGCGACTATGATGTTCATTGTTTATCTGGGGCATCTGGGTTCTTCCTTTTTAAAATTTAAATCCAAAGAAAAGTACATGCACCTGATAGCAGGTCTGGTCATTCTGAGTGCTGGCCTGGGCATGCATTTTTTAGGGTGGTAAGAAATTCTCCATGTATTGAACCCATTGAAATATTTGCTGAAAAATTTCGAATAATAAATTGTCTGAAAATCTGATAAACATCAGGCAAATTAATAGCGGAAAACTAATTAGGAATAAAACCGAATATTTTTTGTCTTTCAGGTAACACGAAATAGATATATAATAACACGATTTAAAATGAATCTTTCTAAAATGAAAAAATACCTGTTAAAATTTATCATTCTCTTACTTCTGTTTTCCGCTATACAAGCGACGCTCAATGCTCAGGCGATTTACAGAGACACCCTGAAAATTGAAGAAGTGGTGGTAACCGGAACGCCGGTAAAAATAAATCGTGAAAATGTTCCAATGTCAGTTTCAGTGGTCACCAGTGCCCAAATTAACGAAAGCAGTGAGTCGTCGATATTGCCAATTTTGAGTGGACGTGTTCCTGGTTTATTTGTTACCGAACGCGGCGTCACAGGTTTTGGTATTTCAGCCGGTTCAGCCGGACAGATTACCATTCGCGGGATAGGAGGAAATCCTACAACCGGTGTTTTGATATTGATTGACGGTCATCCTCAGTTTGCAGGGATCTTCGGTCATCCGCTGCCCGATTCGTATGTTGCTTCTGATGTTGATCGTGTAGAAGTCATTCGCGGTCCTGGTTCGGTTTTATATGGCTCAAACGCCATGGGCGGAGTGATTAATCTGATCACAATGAAACAGAATCAGAATGGTTTTCATGGACATGCACGTCTGATGCTTGGTTCGTTCAACACGCAAAAATATATGGTATCAGGAGGTTATAAAAAAGACAAACTGAGCTTTTTTGCTTCAGGAAACCATGATCAGACGGATGGACACCGTGCAAATTCCGAATTTAAAATCAGTAATGGATATGCTAAAATGGGTTATCGACTCAACAAACATCTGAAAATGAGTGGTGATTTCAGTTTAGCTGAATTTCAGGCATCTGATCCGGGACCAGATACACTTTCAGCAAAAAAAGGCTTCGATATTGATATTACCCGTGGATATGGTGCTTTCACATTCGAGAACGATTACGAAAAAGTTTCAGGCTCAGCCAAGTTATTTTATAATTTTGGGGAACACGATGTTACCGACAGATTTCATTCTACTGACCACAATTATGGTCTCAACTTTTATGAATCGCTGAAACTTTTCAAAGGAAATACAATCACACTTGGTCTTGACTACATCAACTATGGCGGATTGGCGGAAAATATAAAAGCTATGGAAGGCCAAGGAATCGTATTTGCTGATACTTCGGTTTACGAACTTGGGACATATGGTTATATACAGCAAACTGTCGCCAAAAAACTGACTTTGAATGCAGGGCTAAGGCTTCAGAATCATTCAGTTTACGGGAATGAATGGATTCCTTCGGCAGGATTTGCATGGCAGTTTGGTGTTAATACAACATGGAAGGCTTCATTTTCAAAAGGGTTCCGCAGCCCTACTATTCGTGAGTTGTTTCTCTTCGGACCCAATCCAAAACTTCTGCCTGAAACGGTTTTCAATTACGAAACAGGAATTCTAAAGGCTTACTTTGACCGGAAACTGAATTTGGAACTAACCGCATTTTTTGTGAAGGGAGACAATCTAATTATTACGGTTCCTCTGAAAGGATTACAAAATGCCGGAGAAGTATCGAACAAGGGAATAGAGTTTTCGGCAGATGCCAATCCATCAGCGAAACTCAATATTCATGGTGCTTACAGTTATATCAACATGAAAAAGCCAGTATATGCAACTCCTGAACATCAGTTATTTGTCAGTGCACGTTACCGATTCAATAAGACTATGTTTATGCTCAGTTTTCAGCAAATTGTAAATTTGGATACCGATCCATCGTCAGTTGCTGTTCAGGAAGACTATACGCTTATAAATGCAAAAGTCACCCACCGGATTTTCAATTTTGCTGATTTATTTATAAGTGCTGAAAATCTTCTGAATCAGAAATACGAACAGAACAGGTATTACACCATGCCCGGAACAACCTTTTTCGCTGGTTTAAATCTGAAGTTCTAGGACCCCACCCATATTAAATAAAGGTTAAAAGGATGGACATTTAGTTGTTACATCCCTTTTTTCGTGTTTTTTTGGATGTAAATATTTTCAAAATTTGTTAGTAAGCTGTAACGAATCGTTTTGTTATCCGTCATATCTTGACGTAAAGTGAACTTAAAAACAGATAACAGTTAAGATCAATAAATTTTATTTACCGATATCCCCGGATAATTTATGACCGATAAAACAGCCATTTTTAACCGTTTAACAGGGAAAAATCAGCCATTCATCGAAAAAAGCACACTCGTAAGGACATTATTTACGAATTTTGATTCGAAAACTAGCAGAAAATAAAGCCATGATTAAATTAAACAACATTCACAAATCCTATGTAATGGGAAGCAATAGTCTCCATGTCCTGAAAGGTATCGACCTTGATATTGAACAGGGAGATTTCGTTTCCATCATGGGTTCCTCCGGTTCCGGGAAGTCAACACTACTGAACATTTTGGGGATGCTCGACAATTACGACAATGGAACTTACCATTTGTCCGGTAATCTGATTTCGAATATGAGCGAGAAAAAGGCTGCCAAATTAAGAAACGAAATGGTGGGTTTCGTATTTCAGTCTTTCAATTTGATTTCGTTTAAAAATGCCATGGAGAATGTGGCACTTCCACTTTACTACAAGGGGGTTCCCAGAAAAAAACGTAATCAGATTGCAATGGAATACCTTGAAAAACTGGGACTGAAGGATTGGGCCAATCACATGCCAAACGAAATGTCGGGTGGCCAGAAACAGCGGGTAGCTATTGCCCGGGCCTTGATTTCGAATCCCAAAATCATTTTGGCTGACGAACCTACCGGAGCATTAGATTCAGCAACTTCGTATGAAGTAATGGATATTCTGAAAGAGATTAATGAAGCCGGAATCACGGTAATCATTGTCACACACGAGCATGATATTGCAGCCATGACTAACCAGATTATCCGATTGAAAGACGGACTGATTCATGAAGTTATCCGTAATGGAGAACTTAAACAGTTCCAGAAAAGCTACATCAAAGGATTGGAAACCGCTCAAACTGTAAACTATGTTTGATATCGATATATGGCAGGAGATCTTTGCCACCATAAAAAAGAATAAGATGCGAACATTCCTTACAGGGTTCTCTGTTGCCTGGGGAATTTTTATGCTGATGATTCTGCTGGGTTCAGGAAATGGCTTAAGTAACGGAGTTGCTGCCAATTTCATGAACGATGCTGTAAATGCCATGTGGATCTGGACTGGTGAAACGACCATACCGTATGAGGGAATGAAAACCGGGAGACCCATTAAGTTTCACAACGTAGACCAGGAAATCGTGCAAAAGGTTCCGGGTGTTGGAGTATCCTCCGGACGCTATTTTATGGGCAGTACACGATATTCGTATGGGAAGGAATCAGGAGAATACACAACAATTACCTGCCAACCTGAGTTAAAGGAAGTTGAAAATCTGATTCTGAATGAAGGTCGTTTTATTAATCAGATTGATATACTTCAAAAACGAAAAGTGGTAGTGCTGGGAACCGACATCAAAACCGCTTTATTTAAAGACTCAACGGCCATAGGAGAATATGTTAATATCAACAACGTACCCTTCAAGGTAGTTGGCATTTCAACTGAACCCGGATCAACCAGAAACCGGAATGCATTCATGCCCTTGTCAACTGCCCAAATGATTTTTAGCGGATCAAACCGTCTTCACAACCTGGCGCTGACAATCAATGCTGAAACCCTGGAAGAGAGTCGGTCCATTGAAGAACAAATCAGAAATACCCTTGCAAGACAACACAAATTTGACCCCAAAGATGAAGGTGCAATTGGCTTATATAATAAACTGGAAAACTACATTCAAACCATGAAAATTTTCCAGGCGATTAAAATCTTCATTTGGATCATCGGAATAGGAACTTTGATTGCCGGAATTGTAGGAGTAAGCAACATCATGCTGATCGTAGTCAAAGAACGCACCAAAGAAATTGGTATCCGCAAAGCAATTGGAGCAAGTCCCTCGTCAGTAATAGGGCTGATTATGCTTGAGTCTATCATGATAACAACCATTGCCGGCTACATCGGGCTTGTTTTAGGTACCGGACTGATGGAATTGATCAACTACTTCATGGTTCAGTCGGCTGGTCCTCCAACCGATTCAGGAGAAAGCATTTTTCTGAATCCGACCGTTGACATTAATATAGCTGTTGCCTCTACCTTGCTGCTCATTGTTGCAGGTGCTATTGCAGGATACATACCAGCCAAACGTGCCGCAAGCATTAAACCAATTGTTGCATTGCGCGACGAATAAAAGCCCCCTCACAAACCCTCCCCAAAATGGAGGGCTAAAAAACATGAGACGAAATTTACTGATATTTAGAAAATTGATATGAAAACAATAAATATTCGCAAACCATTTAATCACCCCTCCTTTGGAGGAGCAAGAGGGAGGCTATACCATGTTTGATATGGACCTTTGGAGCGAAATCATCAGTGCCCTGAAGAAAAACCGGATGAGGAGTTTTATGACGGCTTTCGGTGTGTTTTGGGGAATCTTCATGCTGATCATCATGTCAGGTGCCGGAAAAGCTCTTGAGAACGGCGTACTGGATGGAGTTAAGGCATTTGCCACCAACTCAGCATTTTTCTGGACCGAACGAACCAGTGTTCCTTATGAAGGTTTTCAGCGCGGACGCCGTTGGCACTACGATACAGACGACATAAAGTACATCAGGGAAAATGTGAAAGAGGTGGAATACCTTTCACCCCGTTTATTTGGAAATGATCAGGCCGGCAATAATACAATCCGGGGAGAACGAACCGGTGCTTTCCAGGTGTTTGGTGATTATCCGGATTATTTCAAAATTGACCGATGGACACCCATACAGGGCCGCCTGATCAACGAAATAGATATGCGTCAGGAACGAAAGGTATGTGTGATAGGCGAACGGGTACTGGAGGTCATGTTTGCTAAAGATGAAAATCCGATTGGCCAGTATTTAAAAATAAACGGTGTCTATTTTCAGGTCGTTGGAGTCATCCATGCAGAAACCCGCATCAACATAGGAGGTGGAAAAAAGGAAGAAACCATTATCATTCCGTTTACAACCATGCAAAAAACCTACAATTTCGGGAATGTGGTTTATTTCTTTTCAGTCACCTCAAAGAAAGGGACAAAAGTCAGCGATTTGGAAGAAAAATTAAAAACGATTTTAAAGAGTCGGCATAAAATTGCTCCTGATGATCTTCAGGCCATTGGTTCGTTCAACATCGAAAAAGAATTTATCAAATTCGGATCCTTATTTTTAGGCATTCAGGTTCTGACCTGGATTGTCGGAATAGGAACACTTCTGGCGGGAGTTATCGGAGTCAGCAACATCATGCTGGTCATCATTAAAGAACGAACACAGGAGATTGGAATTCAACGTGCAATTGGTGCAACTCCGGCAACGGTTATCAAACACATCGTTGCTGAAAGTGTATTCCTGACGGTAATGGCCGGATACATCGGCTTATCGCTTGGTGTTGGTGTACTTGAAATTCTAAACCAAATATTGCTTTCCGCAGGTGATGAAATGTTCTTTCGCAACCCCCAGGTCAATCTTACCATGGCACTTTCAGCGCTTGGGGTGCTTGTTATTGCAGGAGTAATTGCAGGCTTAATTCCTGCCAAAAGAGCAGTAAGTATCAAGCCAATTGATGCCATCAGAGATGAAGGATAAAGGAAGCCCCCTTCCCGTTCCCCCAAAAGGGGAAAGCTTAGGTTAATGGGTGAAGAAATTTTTCGCCCTGAAAGGGCAGCACAACAATAGCCCCGGGTAAAGCGAAGCGGCACCCGGGGGAAAGAAAGCGATCCGATCAGCCCGTCCGCATGAACAAGTCGAAAAATGCAATTTTATGCTTCGGACGGAATAGCAATTGCAAAAATAAGTGAAGTATAAAAAGCAGAAACATATTAATAAACACAAACATGAAGAAAATTTTTAAAATCTTAGGAATTGTAATCCTTGTAGGGATTTTCGGAGGAACGATCTATTTCCTCTATACCAAATCAAAAAAAACGCCTGATGTATTCGAAACAAAGAGCCCATTCGTAACAAACGTCATTCGCAAAACGGTTGCTACCGGCTCAGTCGTACCACGTAGAGAAATCGATATCGTTCCGCAGGTTTCCGGAATTGTTGATGAATTGTACATTGTTGCAGGTGATTTTGTAAAAAAAGATCAGGTCATTGCCAAAATCAAGATTATTCCTGACATGGTAAACTTGAATAATGCTGAAAACCGCCTGAACCGTGCAAAATTAGGTTTCGACGATGCTAAAATTGATTATGACCGCCAGCAAAAGCTGTTTGATCAGAAAGTTATTTCGTATGAAGAATATAAAAATGCCAAGGTTAGTTATGATTCTTCCAAAGAAGAATTGTCGGCAGCTGAAAATAATGTTGAATTAATTAAAAACGGTGTAACAAAAAGGGCATCAACAGCTACTAATACACTTGTTCGGTCTACGGTGAACGGAATGGTTCTTGATGTTCCGATCAAAGAAGGAAACTCGGTGATTCAATCAAACACCTTTAATAACGGGACAACCATTGCGACAGTGGCCGATATGAACGATATGATATTCAAAGGGAAAGTTGATGAAACCGAAGTGGGGAAAATCAAGGAAGGAATGAACATTGAACTGGAAATTGGAGCCATTGAGAAAGATAAATTCGGTGCAATTCTGGAATACATTGCCCCAAAAGGAAAGGAAGAAAATGGGGCCATTCAGTTTGAAATTAAAGCAACGGTAGTGCTGAAAGATAATCAGTTCATCCGCGCAGGATATAGTGCCAATGCCAATATTGTTCTCGAGAAAAAAGATAGCGCTTTAGTAATTCCTGAAGGATTCCTGAAGTTTGAAAAAGATTCATCGTTTGTTGAAATAGAAACAGCAACACCACAAGTGTTTGAAAAACGAATGGTTAAAACCGGAATTTCTGATGGAATCAACATCGAAGTCACAGAAGGTTTGACTAAGGCGGATAAAGTAAAAGGCGAGAAAATTGATCCAAAGAAAGTGAAGGAAGAAGAAAAAGGAAAGGCCTAAGTACTATTCGGAAAAATTATAATAAGTTAGCGCAATGATAATAATATTAAAAAATATACGAATGAAACGAATGTACAGCCTTATTGCCTCAGTCTTACTACTTGTTGTTTTCACAAGTGCGCAGGCGCAGGAATCATGGTCGTTACAAAAATGTATTGATTATGCCCTTGAGAATAACATCCAGATTAAACAGCAGAAGTTGAACTCCGACTATTACAATAATCAACTCGGTCAGGCAAAGTATAACCGTTTGCCCAACCTGAATGCCGGATTACAGAACAATCAGTATTTTGGAAGGTCAGATGGAGGGAATGGTCTTATAATAGATCAAAATTCAAATCGATCCTCAGGTAGTATTAGCTCGAATATTACGCTCTGGAATGGATTCACCCTTAACAACGCTATTAAAGTGGCGGACATGGATTTACGTGCCAGCCTGGAAGATATGCAGAAGGCCAAAGATGATATGATGCTTAATATTGCTGCATCTTACCTTGAAATACTTTTTGCCGAAGAATTAGGTATTGTTGCGGAAGACCTTCTTAAAATCACTCAGCTTCAGCTTGACAGGACCGGGAAACTCGTTGATGCCGGGAGCCTGGCCAAAGGGAGTTTGCTTGAAATAGAGGCTCAGTATGCCCGCGAAGAATTAGATGTGGTAAATGCTCAAAACCGGCTACAGTTAGCATATCTGGCATTGTATCAACTTCTTGAATTACCATCAACTGAAAGTTTTTTGATTGAAAAACCTTCATTCCCCGAAATAGGTGCAAACATAAGCTTACTGAATTCAATGGAAGTTTTCAAAAATGCAGTTCAGTTCAGACCTTCGGTGAAAAGTGCTGAATTTAAACTTGAAAGTGCCCGCAATCAATTATTGATAGCGAAAGGGAATCTACTGCCATCTTTAACTTTTGGAGGAAATTACAGCAATTTCTATCTGAATATTGGCAATTCATTCAATGATCAACTTAAGATTCATGGAAGCTATGGATTTGGACTATCGTTGAATATTCCAATTTTCAATCATTTTCAGGCGCAAACGCAGGTTAAGAATTCGCAGATAACGCTTGAGAACACAGAACTTCAATTACAAAGCACAAAAAATTTACTCCGAAAAGACATTGAGCAAGCTTATACCAATGCTTTGGCAGCTTTCAAAAGATATGTTGCCAACCAGAAAGCGGTGGTTTCATCCAAGGAAGCTTTTCGCTATACCGAAGAAAAATTTAATGTTGGGATGATTAATTCAGTTGAATACAACCAGAGCAAAAATAACCTTTCAAAAGCTCAGAGCGATTTGCTTCAGGCTAAGTATGAATATATTTTCAGAACAAAAATTCTGGATTTTTACAATGGGAAACCGATTCAATTGTAATCATACGAACCGCTACAACTCATAATACAAGCAAAAATGGTTTTACCCGTTTGTGAAAACAAGCGGGTATTTTTTATGTGATTTTGTTTCAGAAATTCTAAAAGAGTATAAAAATTACTTTTTTTCACACGCAGCTGATTTTCTAAACACAATTAATTACCTTTGCACCGAAATAAATATCAATCAAAAATGGACGATTATCATTCGACACAGTTAATTAAGTTATTAATCCGGTAAACAGGGCTGATCATAGTCTCTGTTTGTCGAAAAAACGGAAAACTATGATTACATATTGGGAAACCGGTACTTCCTTTACCCGTCTGAATGAATTTCAGCCAAATTGCTGGATTAACTCACAGGAACTTACCAACGAAGAAGTAGAAGTTTTAATCAGCGAACACGATGTGCCGCGTGATTTTATAATGGACGTTTTAGATACCGACGAACGTTCCCGTATTGAGGTTGATGAAGACAATGTGTTGATCATCATGCGTGTTCCACTCAACAACCAAAACAACGGAATACCTTTCATTACCGTACCTTTGGGTATTATCATTTCAGGAAAACAGATTATTACCATCTGCTCGCGACGCACTGAAATAATTCCTTCACTGATTAAGGCCATCAACGAAAATAAGATTACCATCACCAATCATTTTGATTATGTATTGCGGATCTTCCTTATTTCTGCAGTTTGGTTTCTACAGTTTCTGAAGGAAATTAACGTTCAAACAGCATTGATTGAAAAGGATTTGGAAAATGCCACCAAGAATAAAGAATTGCACCGTTTGCTGCACATGGAGAAATGCCTTGTTTTCTTCATTACTTCATTAAAGTCGAACGAAATGGTTTTGGCAAAAATGCGTAATGGCCGAAATATGCAGGGTATTGAGCACGATGAAGACCTGATGGAAGATGTTGTCATTGAAACCAAGCAGGCTCTCGAGATGGCAAACGTGTACAGCGATATTCAGAGTGGAATGATGGATGCCTTTGCCTCGATTATTTCGAACAACCTCAATGTCATCATGAAGCAGCTCACTTCAGTCACTATCATCCTGATGATTCCGACCCTTGTTGCCAGCTTGTATGGAATGAATGTTCCGAATCATTTTGAAGATTCTCCTTTTGCTTTTGGCTATGTCATTGCGATCTCGATCAGTTTAGTAGTGGTAGGAATATTTATGTTCAAATGGAAGAACTGGTTCTGAAAAAACCGGAAGGACTTGCTGATCGATGAGCCGGATGACCGGTTAAACAAGACAAGTAGAAAACACTACTTCAACGGTCTGAAGCTATACTGAATTATACAAATTGCAGATAGATGACTCCTGCCGCCAGTAAATACAGGAATACTTCGCCCCAGATTTGCCACTTAAGAAAAATCAGAAAATTGGAAATCAGGTAGGTTAAAGGAATAGCCAAAAGAATAATGATTTCCTGAGAAACTGCCGGGTTGGCAATAATCAATACAATTGAAATCAGAAAAATCCAGAAGAATGCCTTGAAGTATTTACGCGAGCTGATCTTTTTCCCATCATACTGCGCCAGAAGAGAATAACTACCCAAAAGAGTTAATAAAACCAAATATCCGATATAAATCTGTATCGGGAGATTTTCTCTCAGAAAAACCTGATGAGAGGTGAAATTCGCCTCAAGTATATGGAGCAATTCATCCGTACGTCCTACTATGAAATAGTAGGTTAAGGCAGCCATCCAAGGCAAAATGAATCCCAGTGTAGTTAAAATATACTCCCGCCAACTTACGTTGGGTTTCAAAATAAGGAAGCCTACCCAGAGAAACGGAAAGAAAAAAACCAGGTTCAGGTAAAAAAGAGAACCGATAGCCAGAAAAATTCCGGCATCAAAGGCATTTGAATGAATGATTTCTTTATCGAATGAATCAAAAATCCGGTCAACAGCAAGAATCAGGAACAAAGCTGCCGGATATACCGGATGCATGGCACGAAGATCAGGAATTCCACACGTAATCAGTATAAACAGGCTCGAAGGTAAAAAAGTCTTAATCCGGATAAAAGCATACTGAACATTTAGCTTTAAGATCAGGAAAGCAAGCAAAACAATAAATAACAAAGCAACAATATTATTTGCAAGCGGATTATTGCTCAGCAGAAAACTGATGGGTCGATACAAAATCATCATGTCTTCTCCAGGGTAAAAAGGAAAGATTGCCGGATGCATCAGCGATCGAGTCCATAATGCTGCTGCAATAAGAGGGATCAGTAAGATATGATAGGCCTGATTTGATTTTAACGTTTTCAGTAACATGCCCGGAAAAATTACATTTTAAGAAGTTTGAAATCATTGTGTATCAGCTGCAGCGATCAGTTTGGTCGTTCAGGAAAGTTTTGAATTAAATCCTTTTTATCAAGCTAATCTTAACTACAAATCGAATCCCAGATCTTTCCGGTAATACAATCCGTCGAAATCAACCAACTCAGCATTTTTGTATGAGCAGGAAAGTGCTTCGCTCATGCTTTCGCCATAAGAGCTGATGGCCAGAACACGACCTCCGTCGGTGCAAACATCTCCATTTTTCAGTGCTGTCCCTGCATGAAAAACCATACTGGTTTTAACATTGTCAAGACCACTGATCACTTTTCCCTTTACGTACGAACCTGGATAACCTCCTGAAACGAGCATTACTGCCACAGCAGTTCTGGCATCTATTTCAATGGATTTTTCAGCCAGAGTTCCTTCTGCAGCACCTACTAGCAAATCGACAAAATCAGACTGAATACGTAGCATGACGGCTTCTGTTTCCGGATCGCCCATCCTGACATTGTATTCAATCACCATGGGTTCGCCACCACAGCTAATCAATCCAAAAAAGAGGAATCCGTTGTATGGAATCTGATCCTTCTGCAATCCATGAACGGTTGGACGAATAATCCGGTCTTCAACCTTTTTCATAAATACCTCATCGGCGAACGCAACAGGTGAAATAGATCCCATACCGCCAGTATTTAAGCCGGTATCGCCCTCGCCTATTCGTTTATAATCTTTTGCAACCGGAAGTATCCGATAGTCTTTTCCGTCAGTTATGGCAAAAACAGAACACTCGATTCCGCTCAAAAATTCTTCAACAACCACTTTACTGCTGGCTGCACCAAACTGACCTTTGAGCATCTCTTTCAGCGATGTTTCAGCTTCCTGAAGGTCATTCAGGATCAAAACACCTTTCCCTGCAGCCAATCCATCCGCTTTTAATACATAAGGAGCAGTTAGTATTTTCAGAAAAGCCAGGCCTTCCTGCAGGTTTTCAGAAGTAACAGCCAAATATTTTGCGGTCGGAATCTGATGACGCATCATGAATTCCTTGGCGAAATCCTTGCTGCCTTCGAGTTGTGCCCCAAGTTTCCATGGACCAACAAAGAGTATATTCTTCAAACTGTTGTCAGCGCTGAAATAGTCATGTAAGCCTTCGCATAACGGAACTTCAGGTCCAACCAATACCAAATCAATCTGATTATCCAGAACAGCCTTTTTTAATCCTTCGAAGTCAGAAACACCAACCGGAAGATTGGTTCCCAAAAGCGAAGTTCCGGCATTTCCCGGGGCAATAAACAATTGATTAAGTTTGTCCGATTGTTTGATTTTCCATGCCATGGCATGTTCTCTTCCTCCCGAACCAATAATTAAAATATTTATCATTATTTCTATTTTTGACAGCTTGCAATTAGCTTACAACAGCTTATTTATTCGTTTATTATAAGGAATCGCTTTGAAACGGTAACCTTCATCCTTCATCCAGCGAATTGCCAGAGGCAAGGCTTCCTGCAGATTTTGCCTGGCCTTTACTGAATCATGAAACGTGATCACCGAACCAGAGCGAACAAAATCAGTAATATTCCTGAATACCTTTTCAGGAGTAATCCGGGCATCGTAATCGCAGGAAATTAAGTCCCACATAATTATCCTGAATTGCTTTTTCAGAATGTTATACTGCGATTTCTTCAACCAGCCGTGAGGTGGTCTGAACAAATCGGATTCGATATATCCGGAAGCCTTTTCAATGTTCCTGAAATAATCCTGATTGTTCTTTTTCAAACCTTGCCAATGGTTGAACGTGTGATTACCTACTGAATGACCATCATCCAGAATTTGCCGGTAAACTTCAGGATATTTCATCACATTTTCGCCAACGCAAAAAAAAGTGGCACAAACCTCTTCCTTCCGGAGAAGTTCAAGTAACCAGGGTGTTACTTCAGGGATTGGTCCGTCATCGAATGTCAGATAAACAACCCGTTCTGTTTCAGCAAATCTCCAGACAGCATCGTTGTAAAGAGAAGTGATAAAACCCGGCAAGCGAACCCGGGGATCAAAACGTTTCATTATTTCAATGAACTATATCTTTCGAGATAGCTGTTAAATGAAGTCGAAACTTCTTTCAATAACTCAGGTTGATTGTTCCTGGTACAAATCATAGTCATTTCACGCATGAAATATAAGATACGCTGAATCTCATCATCAACCGAGTTCCTCATCGGATCTTTCAGTTGAAAAAAGTAATCCAACTGGTCTTTATAACTTGTCATGATGGTATTGATGACTTCTTTCCCTTTTACTGGCTGGTCTGCTTTAAAGTATGTTTCAGCCATCATCATGGCGAAATAGTTAAATGGCACAACTTTATTTGGGATCAACTCGATACAGCGATCCAGAACCTTGGTTGCCTTGTCGTTTTGACCTTCCTCCACCAGCGTTTCAGCCAAACGGTTAAAGGTGTTTCGGATATTCATCATCATCCGGCTGTTGTTTTCGTCGATGTAAACTTTGGGATCGTTCATGTTACCCCATTTAAAGTTGTCCATGACATTTTTATACATCAGTTTCGAATTTACACTTCCCATGTTGATTCCATCGGAGGTTGTTTTAATCGGAACCAACCGGTAGGCCAATCCTTCGAGCTGGAAATAATCCTGAAGATTCATGTATTTGTCGCGTCCAATGGTAATGGCAAAATAGATTGGCCTTTCCCAGTTATTATTGGCAATCATGTCCAGAACCATCAGTTCATCCTTGGTGATGTAATGTTTACTGCTGAGATCTATTTTTAAGGTATCTACAATTTTATCGTAGTCTTTCGGGTCAACAACCTTATTCCGGATTACCGCAGCTTTATCAACCACCACAAAAAGTTTCTTTGATGGAATATAGGAGGCATAATCAGCCTGCTCAAGTTTGGTTTTCGGATTTTCATCCTTGACAAAATCAAGCGCCTTTTTAAGTTCAACTGAACCTTTCAGACGAGGATCTTCCATCAGGTAAACAACATCGCGCTTTCCCTGAACATACTGATCGTGGTTAAATGAGATTGGCAGAGGCTCCGAATCGTAGGCTTTACGTTTCATCTGATCGATGTACCAGTCGGTCTGGAAATAGCTAAGATTACAAACCCGCATGTCTTTACGCACGCCTTCCACTTCCTGATTGTACCACAAAGGGAAAGTATCATTATCTCCATTGGTAAATATAATGGCATTTGGCGCACAGGTATTCAGATAATTTGCTCCAAAATCACGTGCAGTATATCGGTTTGACCGGTCATGATCGTCCCAGTTCTCGGCTCCCATAATTACAGGAACCAGTAAAAGTGCCAAAACACTGGCAACACCGGCACTAATGGTATCCGGAATATATTTTTTCAATCCTTCATAGAGTGCCAGAACGCCAATTCCGATCCAGATGGTAAAAGCATAAAATGAACCTGCATAGGCATAGTCTCGTTCGCGCGGTTGTTGCGGAGATTGATTCAGATAGACAAGTATGGCGAATCCAGTCATGATAAACAGAAGGGAAACAGTCCATAAATCTCTTCGTCCCTCCACGCCACGGTTATACATGAAAACGATTCCGATGATTCCGAGAATGAACGGTAAAAGGAAATAGGTATTTCGTGCTTTGCTATTTTTAAATTCGGCAGGAAGCGATTTTTGATCGCCCAGGCGTTGTGAGTCAATGAAATTAATTCCGGTAATCCAGTTTCCATTGCTAATCTCGCCATTGCTCTGGATGTCATTCTGACGTCCTGAGAAATTCCACATGAAATAGCGGAAATACATGTGTCCGATCTGATACCGGAAGAAAAACGTAAGATTTTCGCCAAAAGTTGGTATTTGTATGGTTGTGGCCTGGCCATCCTCGTCACGAACCTGAACCTTCCGCCCCTTTATACCAGCCCATTGTTTGTATGCTTCAATATGACCCGCGTCACGGCTGTACATGCGTGGGAAGATTGTACACAAATTCGAATCAAAAACAGGTTTCTGACGCATATCGGCAATCACATATTTCCCGTCTTTCTGGATGTAGTAAGGTTTATCATCCACATACTTTTCAAGTGGAGTATTATAATACTGACCATAAACCAGTGGCCGGTCCCCATATTGTTCGCGGTTCAAATATCCCAGCAACGCAAAAACATTATCCGGACTATTCTGATCCATTGGAGGATTGGCTGATGAACGGATGACAATCATTGCAAACGACGAATAACCAATCAGAATCACAATCAAGCTGATCAATACTGTATTCCAAAGAATCAGCTTTTTTCGCATCGTGTATAAAATTCCATATACAATAGCGCCCACAAGAAGTATGGCATAGAAAATTGCACCAGTATTGAATGGAAGTCCCAGACCATTTACAAACAACAATTCGAACCAGGTAGCGATGGTAATAACTCCGGGAATAATGCCATACATCACAACTGCAAGTATGACAAACGATAATGCCAGACTGATGAGAATACCATTGCGGGTAACTTTATATTTCCGGAAATAATAAACGAAAACGATAGCAGGAATAGCCAGCAGGTTCAACAGGTGAACTCCGATGGATAGTCCCATTAAATAAGCAATCAGTATAATCCATCGGTTTGCATGAGGTTCATCAGCAGAATCTTCCCATTTGAGAATAGCCCAAAAGACCAAAGCTGTAAACAATGATGATGACGCGTACACTTCTCCTTCGACTGCCGAAAACCAGAAAGTATCAGAAAAAGTATAGGACAGAGCACCAACAACCCCACTTCCAAGTATGGCAATAATTTGGCCTGTTGTATATTCTCCTTCAGGTTTAATTAATTTTTTAGCCAGGTGGGTAATCGTCCAGAACAGGAATAAGATGGTAAATCCGCTGGCTAATGCCGACATGGAATTAATCATCACAGCAGCATTTGCAGCACCTCCGCCCAAAATGGTAAAAAACCTGCCCAATATCATAAAGAAAGGAGCACCCGGTGGATGCCCTACCTCAAGTTTAAACGAAGTAGTTATAAACTCACCGCAATCCCAAAAGCTTGCGGTCGGTTCGATGGTTAACAGATATGTGGCTGCAGCAATTAAAAAAGTAAGCCAGCCAACAATATTGTTCAGTTGTTTGAAGTTTTTCATTTTGAGCGCATTTTAACGCCTGCGAAGATAGCACATTCTTTCAAATCAGGGCAATAGGGACTTGAATTTTATTGGATTTCGGCAGGATTGGTGGAGTAAATTAATTCAGGTAAAACAATCGAAAAAGTAGCTATTTAGGGGAAGGTAGCTTACATAAAAACAAAATCAGGAAATAAAAAAAGCCCTTCGTAAAACGAAAGGCTTTGTATCGATATCATGCGGTTGTTAACTATTCAGCAAGATTGTAGCGATAAAAACCGGTAACTGTAAGGTCCTTATCAGTACTCTTCAGGAATTCCTGAACAGATTGTTTATTTTCCTTGATGAAAGCCTGATTTAACAGTGTGTTATCTTTAAAGAATTTGGCAAGAGCACCCTGAGAAATTTTATCAAGCATTGCTTCCGGTTTTCCTTCCTGACGGAATTTTTCCTTGGCAATTTCCAGTTCCTTAGCTACAACTTCAGCAGGAACATCCTCTTTCCCAACAGCCACAGGATTCATTGCAGCAACTTGCATAGCAATGTCTTTTGTAACATGAGCATCAACACCAGCTTTGTTAAAGCCAACCAAAGTTGACAGTTTATTTCCCGGGTGAATATATGCGACAACAGTCTCAGCATTGAGTTTAGCGTAATATGGCAAATCAAGTTTTTCGCCAATAACACCAGTTTGTTCAATGATCAGATTTTCAACTGTACGTCCGTTAAGAACCAGCGCTTTTACGGCATCCAGGTCGGCTGCATTGCTAGCAATGGCAGCATCCAGAATTGATTGAGCAAAAGCGACAAAAGCTTCATTTTTTGCAACAAAGTCAGTTTCGCAATTCAAAACAACAATTGCTCCTGATTTTTTTGATTCATTCACTTTTGCCAATACTACTCCTTCGGTAGCTGACCGGTCAGCTCTTTTGCTGGCAACCAGTTTACCTTTTTCGCGGATAATGTCGGTAGCACGGGAAAAATCACCTTCAGCATCAGCCAAAGCGGTTTTACAATCCATCATACCTGCACCAGTTGCTTTACGCAACTTCATCACATCTGCTGCACTAATTTCCATAATATTTTCTATTTAATGGGTTGTTGAACGATTACTCAGCAATTTCTTCATCCGAATTTTCGATGTCTTTATCATCGTTGTGATCGATAGCCGGAGTTTTTTTATCGTCAGCAACTTTTGTTCTTCTGCCTTTTACCTTTATTTCTTTTTCGTCACCTTCATTATCGCGTTCAACTTTGCGTTCAGAAAGGCCTTCGCGTACAGCATCAGTCATTAATTTAACAATCAAACTGATTGACTGTGATGCATCATCGTTAGCTGGGATAACAAAATCAATTCCTTCAGGTTCTGAATTGGTATCCACCATTGCGAAAATCGGTACACCCAAACGTTGAGCTTCGCGAACAGCAATTTTTTCCTTCAACACATCAACAATAAAAAGGGCAGCAGGAAGACGGGTTAAGTCAGAAATACTTCCTAATACTTTTTCAAGTTTTGCACGCTGACGGGCAATCTGAAGTTTTTCACGTTTTGAAAGAACATCCCAACTAGGTTCTTTGGTCATCTTATCGATAGACAGCATTTTCTTAACAGCTTTCCGGATTGTAGGGAAGTTGGTAAGCATACCACCAGGCCAGCGTTCAGTAACGTAAGGCATGTTAACACTACCAACTAAATCGGAAACGATGTCTTTGGCTTGTTTTTTTGTGGCAACGAATAAAATTTTGCGGCCTGATTTGGCAATTTGTTTCAGTGCCATGGCTGCTTCGTCAATTTTGACGATCGATTTTTGAAGATCGATAATGTGGATTCCGTTTTTCTCCATGAAAATATACGGAGCCATGTTTGGATTCCACTTTCTTCTCAAGTGTCCAAAGTGAACACCTGCATCCAATAATTCTTGAAAATTTGTTCTTGGCATCTTTTTACTTTTTTTTTAAAAAAAATAATCTCCTGAAAAGCAACTGCTAAGTAGTCCCTATCCCAAAAAGACGGGAGTCTGAGCAGTTTAGATCCAATGCAGAATATTTTTGAACTAAAAATATTAACGTTTTGAGAACTGGAATCTTTTGCGTGCTTTTGGTTGTCCTGGTTTTTTACGTTCAACCTCACGTGGGTCTCTGGTCAAAAATCCGGCTGCTTTTAATGCAGGTCTGGATTCTGGATTAATTTCGAGCATAGCACGTGAAATTCCTAACCTCAATGCTTCAGCCTGTCCGGTGATACCACCACCATCGAGATTTACATTGACGTCATACTGACCAGCAACACCTAACAGATTCAACGGTTGCAAAACAACATACTGTAGAATTCCTGTTGGAAAATATTCAGTCAATTCTCTTTTATTGATTGTAATTTTCCCTTCGCCATCGCTTACATAAACTCTGGCAACCGCAGATTTCCTACGACCTAACGCGTTTACTACTTCCATTAGTTATTATTTAATTGTATTTAAATCAATTACTTTTGGGCTTTGTGCTTCCTGATTGTGTTCTGATCCAATATAAACTTTCAGGTTTCCATAAATCTTAGCTCCCAAACGGTTCTTTGGCAACATACCTTTAACTGCTTTTTCAACCAGTCTTTCAGGGTACTTGCTCAACAATTCTGCCGGAGTTTGTTTTTTCTGTCCTCCTGGATAACCTGAATAACTCAAATAAATTTTGTCATTCAGTTTATTTCCTGTCAAACGAACTTTTTCGGCATTGATGACAATTACATTATCACCACAATCAACATGAGGTGTGAAACTCGGCTTGTTCTTTCCTCTTAGAATTTTAGCCACTTTACTGGCCAAACGTCCAAGTACCACATCAGTGGCATCAACAAGAACCCACTCTTTTGTAACCGTTGCTCTGTTGGCTGAAACGGTCTTGTAACTTAGTGTATCCACTTGTTTATTTATTTAATAATTTAATCACTAACTCGCAACATTTAAAATTCAATTGTTTTGACTCACAATATTTATCAACCCGGAATTGTTGATAAGAACTGCACGCTAAACATTTTCAGTCATTTACACGAACTGCAAGAAAGGACAATAATCGGACTGCAAAAGTATTTTCTTTTTTTTAATTTGCAAACTTTAAATTGAAGGAATCTGAAATTTAACACAAAGATTTACAATCGTTTTGTTTGCGGGGAAACATCTAATGATGGTTTTGATAAAAAAGGACCAGATTTTGACCTCTGAATACCGATCAGTTATTTCATAAACAAACAACATTTACATATAAACGCACGACACAAGCAACGGCATGCAACACTAATTTCAGACAACCCATATGTTTTAAATTCCTGAAAATACACCTGAACGAGCAAAATTCAATTTAAATCTTGAAATAATACAACTATTTCTTCTTCTAATTCGTTTTGCTTCGTAGTTTTGACCCATACTCATCAGATTCTGCTCTTGAAAAAAAATCTAAAAATAACCCATTCCCAAATCTATTTGGGCCTGCTTCTGGCTATGGCTGTGAGTTTCCCGATGTCGAAAGCATTGATGAGCATTGTTCCGGGTTTACTGATGCTGAACTGGTTCATCGAAGGGCAATTTTCGCTCAAACTTCAGCGTCTCAGGGAACGAAAATCTGTTTTACTGTTGATATCCGTATTTTTCGTTTACCTGATTGGTTTGCTTTGGACAGACAATATGCAATATGGCATGCAAGATGTCAAAATTCAACTTCCCTTGCTGGTTTTACCACTCGTAATCGGAACTTCGGAAGAATTGAACTATCGTCAGGTAAAAAGAATCATTTATATCTTTTCGGCTGCCGTAGTTGTTGCCTCCTTTTGCAGTATCTGGGTTCTTCTGGGCTTCTCCGGAAAAACAATTCAAAATCCCCGGGAGATGTCACTATTTATTTCGCACATCCGGTTCGCATTATTAATTAATATCAGCATATTTTCACTGGGGTGGTATTTTCTGAATCCGCAGAGAAAAAGTATAGCTGAAAAGGCATTTCTAATTCTGACGATTATCTGGCTGAGTATTTTCCTCTTTGTCCTGAAATCGGCCACTGGCTGGGTCGTTTACCTGACCATCTGGCTGGTTGTAATTATTCTGGGTATTTGGAAGATCAAAAAGCGGATTCCCCGAATAGGACTTTCGGCAATTCTGCTTTTGATCATACTATTACCAACTGTTTATATAGGACATGTCGTTCATCAGTTTTACGATGTGGAAACTTTGCCTGCCAACATCGCCAGCGAGCGAAGTAGTAAAGGGAATTTCTATTCGCAAGATTTCAAGAATAAACAGCTTGAAAACGGGCATTATACTTTTCTATTTGTAAACGAAAACGAATTGCGCGAGGCCTGGAATAAACGAAGTCAAATCAATTACGACAGTACTTCGGCTTCAGGATTTAACCGGTTTGTGCTAATCAGGTATATGACTTCGAAAGGATACCGGAAAGATGCGGAAGGTCTTGAAAAATTAACCGGAGATGACATCCGCAACATCGAAAACGGGATGACGAACTATCGTTTCGTAAACACGCTGTCTTTTTACAACCGGATCTATCAGATCGTATGGGAATTGGATGTGTACAAAAAAGGTGGAAATCCATCAGGTCATTCGGTTTCACAACGGCTTGAATATTATAAAATGGCCTGGCAGATTATTGACGATAACTTTTGGTTCGGGCACGGAACGGGCGGCTATTACAACGCCTATCAGGAGCAATACGATCAAAATAAATTCTTTCAGAATCAGGATTACCGTCAGCGATCGCACAATATGTTTCTGAGTTACTGGATTGATTTTGGCTTGATTGGATTGATTTACATCTGCTTTGCACTTGTTTATCCCATCATTATTGAACGCAAAACCAAAAGTTTTCTCCTGATGGTTTTCTTCCTGATTGTAATCATTTCGTTTATAAATGAAGATACCCTGAATAACCACGACGCGATCACTTTTTTTTCGTTTTTTTATCCGTTGTATCTTTACAGCCCCTCTAAATCTCCCCTGAGGGAAAGCCCCATCCCCAATCCTTCCCGAAAGGGAAAGGGGCAGAAAACCACTAAAATTGGGAAATCGTAAGATTATCGGGAACAGAGTAAATTTGATGATTGATATTCAAAATATTGATGACAAGAAAAAAAGATTTAAATACGGATTTCCAAAGCCCCCTCTTTCTGAGGGGGTTGGGGGAGGCTCTGGGATTGTCGAAGTCAACTCGTCTTTCTCCTAACTTTTTCCTGCGCGATGTTCTGGAAGTTGCTCCTGCCCTTCTCGGTAAACTTTTGGTTCGCCAATTCGAAGATGGCCGGATTGAACGCTACCGGATTACAGAAGTTGAAGCCTACCGTGGCACCGAAGACCTGGCCTGCCATGCCAGCAAAGGAAGAACTCCAAGAACCGAAGTCATGTTTCAGGAAGGAGGAACTGTATATGTTTACCTTATTTACGGGATGTATTGGATGCTGAATTTAGTGACCGGACCGGAAGACGATGCCTCTGCTGTCCTTATCCGTGGTATCGAAGGCTTTTCAGGTCCGGGCCGCGTAGGACGTGAACTTCAACTTGATAAATCTTTTTACGGCGAAACCCTGATCAATTCTCCACGAATCTGGGTGGAAGATGCCGGGCCTGTTTCAGAAATACATACTTCGAAACGCATTGGAGTTGAATATTCCGGAGAAGAATGGGCGAATAAATTGTGGCGGTTTTATCTTTAAATCATCAAAACTTCTTCAACAAAAAATCCTGATTCAGCAACAGGTAAAATCCGTAACTATACGACAAATCTCCGCTTGGGATATCGATAAAAGTCTCAACATGAAAGGCCACCCGGGCATCTTTTGTAATTTCCTTTTGCCAGAAGTATTTGGCTGAAACGATTGAACGGTCGGCCTGACTGAAAGTTGGGTCACTGTCAGAAACCGACTGATATAGCAAACGGCCTTTGGGAGCAATAAACTGAAACGCATTCCAATAGCTCACCGAAATTCTCGAATGCCTTGTTTGTGCGCTTGTTTCAAGCAAATAGGCGTGTCCTTTACTGAAGGGCAATGTATTGGAATCTTTGGTGACGGCATCGTAGCCGAACCAATAACCATTCAGATTAATGGTTTTTATTTTCTGACCAACATTCATAGCCATTTCCCAACCGGCCGAAAAATTGGCGTGAGTCTGAACTCCCGGCCTCTCTCCTCCTTCAGGAGCTGTATTTATTTCACCTCCCTGGTGGTAAAATAAAATCTGAACCGGCAGTTTGACTGATAAGGCAGAATTCTGGTAAGCACGGTAATCGCCTGTTAGACCAAACGTAAAATGCTCCTGAAACGGATCGTCTTGTTGAATGAATTGTTCCCAACTAATCCAGGTTTGCGCATTCAGTTTTGTTCCGGAATACAGGAACTGAAGTCCGGCTTCAGGTCGGTCGGTATACATTCGTTCGGGTTCCCAAAGCTGTTCGGGCAATCCATGCAGATTATTTTGATCCAGATTTCCGGTTACTACCGAGAAGTTTTCGGAGAACCGGTATCGGGCAGAAAACCATGGAAGCGCCTTTTCCAACTGATCCCTTCCATTGTATCTGATCAAATGGGCACCAACTTCAAGATAAAGTGCATCTGTTGGTGAATAGGTTAGTTTTGGCCTGAATAAGGCTCCGGGCAAGGTATAACCTTTGACAAAATCTCCCAGATATTCGTTGTTCTGGAAAAAGCCCAGACTTTCGAACCTGAAATTGAACTGACCACTTTTTACGTCCTCCGTATTTTTGTACAAGGAAGTAAATTCCTGAAAAGATTGTGCCTTCAGACTTCCGGCAGAAATCGTCAGTAGCAAAAGAATAGCTTGAATTGTTTTTCGCCACATAGCAGATCTGTTCAGGATTAAGGAATAAAATTATTTCTTCGGAAGAATAAACCGATCATACAAAAATAACAGAACTACCGAACTAAAAGCCAAAGAGCTGAAAATAATCCAGATCGACTGCGGGTGATAGTTCGTCCAAAGAAAATCGGTTAGCTGTTGCGGACTGAAATTCATCTGGCTCGCTGCTTCCTTAAAATAATCCGTTTTGGTAAACGAATTTCCAATTTCAGGAATGGATAAGCCCCGTTTAAGAACTTCAGCTTTCAGAAGAAAAAGTTTATCCGCTACTTTTTCGTATGGTGCGCCCGAAATATAACCGGCAATCTGATGTCCCAGGGCAATCGGCAAAAATGAAGAACCCATGTACAAGGCCTTTTTATCCGGTGGAGCAATGCTACCAACATACTCGGTATATTTGGGAGAACTTCCCATTTCACCCAAACTAAAAATTAATAAGCCTAAAAGAATCATCCATCCGTTCTGAAACGAAAACATCATTCCCAGTCCGCCAGCCAGAACAAGAATGCCGCCCATCATAGCGTTCAGTGGCCTGAAACGCATCACAAATGCCGAAACCGCGATCTGGAAAACGATAATAAAAAAAGCATCCATACTGCTTAATGTCAAGGCAATGGTTCCAGGTTCTGATCCAATCAAATTGGCCAGCCAGGGCGAAAAGGAATGAATTCCGTTGTATAATGTGGCTGTGTTTACCCAGTCAACAATAAAATTCGGGAAAGAATAATACAACTGATTAAAAGCCGCCCAAAACAAGGACATAATGACCAGAAACATGGTATAACGCCAGTTGATAAGGGTGTAAAAGATATTGATGAATGGTTGTATAATTGATCTCAATAAGGAAACGGATTGTTTGTCCGTTTTAGGTTCCTTAAAAAAGAAAAGGGTGATCAGAAAATTGATCCCAATTGAAATACTTGAAAGCATGAATACAAAATTCCAACCTTTGCCCAAAACAATTCCGGCCACAAACGGTCCAATCCATCCTCCAATATTCACAATCATGTAAAAAATTCCGAAGCCGATCGATGCCGTTTCCGGATTGGTTGTTTTGGAAATCATGGCCGAAATGATTGGCTTAAAAAACGCCCCGCCCACACAGATCCAGATGAAAGAAACAAAAACCATATTGAAACTTTCAAAATGCTGGATCATGAAAAATCCGGAAACATAAATCAGGAACGCCAGAAACAAAATCCTTTTGTACCCGATTTTATCAGCGATAGCACCGGTAAGTATCGGTAAAAAATAAAGTAACATGGAGCCTGTCCCCATAATAATTCCTTTTTCGGTTGGAGAAAAACCCATCGCTCCTGTTTCTTTCGATCCAACCAGAAAAAGACCAAAACCCATATAAAAACCATACCATGCATAGCGTTCAAACAGTTCGATAATATTGGAAACCCAAAAAACAGAAGGGTATTTTTTGAAAATCTGAAGTTTAGACATGGAATAATACTTAAAAATAAGGAAGCCTAAAGTAGTAAAAAAAGACAAGCGTCTATTCTGATTTTAATCAGTCCGGATGCTTCGAAATTTACTGAACTTTAGCCCGAAACCTGAACCTCCAGGCCAATCGCACGAACACGGTCTGCAATCAGCTGCATTTCTTCCAGATTCACTTTTTCGAGACCGGAGGCTGGAGTATCCCGCGCGATGGTATAAATCATCACCTGCGAAGGTTTAATTTCAGCCACCAGCTTCAGCCACTCGGTGAGTTCTTCTTCCGTAGTATTATCGATGATTTCACCTTTGTATGTTCCATGCAAAAACAAGGTCTGAATGATCACCTTCCCGTTAAACGACTTCAGGTTCTCAACAACAGCTTTCAGTTTGAAATTCGAAGCCGGGCAATCAATTCTCCGGATGGTTTCTTCAATTCCTGAATCCAGTTTTTGAATGTTGTCCTCCACTTTCAGTAAAGCCCTGACAACAGAAGATTTGTGCAGCATCGTCGCGTTCGATAAAACCGCAATCCGCGCACTGGGAGTCAGCCGGTCGCGAAGCGCAATAGTGTCATCAATGATCCCCTCAAATTCAGGATGCAAGGTAGGTTCACCGTTACCGGCAAAAGTAATCACATCGGGCAATTCGTCATTTCCAATCATGTCGATCAGTTTTTCTTCCAGCTTTTGTTTGACCAGTTCGCGCGATGGCAACACTGCTTTTTGCACCCGTTTTTTTGGAGTCCAGCCACATTCACAATAAATACAGTCGAACGAACACACTTTGCTGTCGGTTGGCAATAAGTTCACACCCAGCGAAACGCCGAGTCTTCGGCTATTCACCGGCCCGAATATAATTTGATCGAATAAAAACGTTGACATCTTAAGACAAGTAAAAAGTAAAAAGGCAAAAGTAAAAAAATGGAAAGAGAAATCAGAAAATCTTTTTTAGCCTGCTTTTCGGAGTAAAGCGCAGATGAACAAGATCAACTCCAATCAACAGAAAAATTCCGGGGATATATTCTTTTGTAAAACCTCCGCTTGATTGCAGAAATTCAGCTATTTCATTCAGTATTTCCGGAGCTTTCATTGTTGGAAATTGTTCCTGAATTTGCTTGCACCATTCAACCAGAGTTTGGATTGAAATCTGGTTGATTCCTGTGGTCAACTTAAATACAAAGTGCCTGATCGAATCTTTCGTTTCAGCAACAGCAAGCAAATCATTTGTTCTTACGAAAATGCATCCGGTCATTAATATTCCATTGTGAAAGCTGAGCTGAGCAATTTCCCTTAAATCGCCTTTTGTATCCAAAAACTGAACAATAGTTCCATCTTCTTCAACAATGACAATCCCATTTTTCAGGAAAATTCCAGTTTCCGAAACAAGGTAATTGGCTGCAAATTTCCTCATTTTTCTTCCGTATCCAATTTTTCCTTTGGTTTGAACTGAAGCTCCGATTCGTTTAAAATATTCATGATCTGAACGTGCATCTTTTCATATTCCCTTGGAAGGCTGGAATAATAAATGAGCGAACGTACAAAAACGGTATCGGCAACTGAAAATTTCTTTAAAACCGAATAATACAAGTCCGTCTGGCTTACCTTCTTTAAATCATCCACACCGTATGAGCCTGTATTGAGACCCTGAATGAGATATACATCAACCATCATTTTCACAAAATCATCTTTCGGGATCAGATTGTCAGGTTTTTGAATGGAGGTATTGTAACAAGACGATAGTCCTGAAAGAATCGCTAAAAACAGTAAGATTCCAATGAATTGTTTCATTTTACATTTCCTTAATTTCGGTTTCAAAGATAACCTGAAAAATTTTACAAAACTAACAGCCTGCCTGGGTAATTTATGGAGTGTTTGCCTTCCGGAGAAGAGCCAAAAATTCTGGCTTTACTTGTTTCTCAATAGCAAGTTGAAACAATGTAACTATTCAAAAAACTGAGAATTAGTTTGGTTAGTTTTTCTTACTGAACACATGCCTGAAAAACTCGTCAACTCGATCGAACTGCAAAATTTCAATTGTAAACTTCTGAAGGTTGATTCCTTTCCCTGCTTTGGGAATGAAAATGCTGTCGAATCCCAATTTTTCAGCTTCGGCGATGCGTTGCTCGAGGCGGTTTACTGCACGAATTTCTCCTGAAAGTCCTACTTCACCAGCAAAACAAACGTTTTTCCGGATCGGCAGATCAAAGTTCGAAGAAAGAATCGCAGTGATGACCGTCAAATCGATTCCCGGATCATCGACTTTGATGCCACCTGCAACATTCAGGAAAACATCTTTGGTGGCCAGTTTAAAACCTGCCCGTTTTTCGAGAACAGCCAGCAGCATGTTGAGCCGTCGTAAATCGAATCCGGTTGACGAACGTTGCGGAGTGCCGTATGCCGCAGTGCTGACCAGTGCCTGAATTTCAATCAACAAGGGGCGAATTCCTTCGATCGATCCTGCAATGGCGGTGCCGCTCAGCCCTTCGTGGGCACGGTTAACCAGCAATTCGGAAGGGTTCGAAACTTCGCGCAAACCCGAATTACCCATCTCAAATATTCCCAGTTCAGAAGTCGATCCGAACCGGTTTTTGATTGCGCGCAAAATTCGGTACATATACTGGTTTTCGCCTTCGAACTGTAAGACGGTATCGACAATGTGCTCCAGCACTTTTGGCCCGGCCAGGCTTCCGTCTTTGGTAATGTGCCCAATCAGAATCACCGGGACATTATTTTCTTTGGCGTATTTAAGGATGCCGTTGGTACACTCCCTGATTTGTCCCACTGATCCCGGCGATGATTCAATCATCTCGGTCGAAACGGTTTGAATGGAGTCGACAATCAGCAACTCGGGAACGAGTTCTTTGCTGTGAGCGATAATGTGTTCGAGCGAGGTTTCGCTTAAAAAGTAGCAGCTTTGGTTTTCCTTTTGCAGGCGCTTTGCCCGTATTTTAATCTGTTGAATGCTTTCTTCGCCCGAAACGTACAAGATCTTTTTATTCTTCAAATCCAAAGCCAGCTGCAAAACCAGCGTTGATTTACCGATACCGGGCTCGCCACCAATCAGTACCATTGATCCGGGAACCAGTCCTCCGCCCAAAACACGGTTGAGTTCCTGATTACAGGTATCAATGCGTTCGGTATGTTCTGCAGAGACTTCGTGCAAAAGTTTAGGTTGATTCCCTGATCCGGTTAAAAATGAAATAACTTTTGCACTTTCGCGCTCCACAATTTCCTCTACAAACGAATTCCATTCCCCGCACGAATTGCATTTGCCTACCCATTTGGGTGACTGAGCACCACAATTTTGGCAAAAAAAACTAGTCTTTACTTTAGCCATCCTGTAATTAAATTTTGATCATTTATTAATCGGTGACATCTCAGAACCGGGTCAGAAATTGTCTTTTATTTTTCGAATCAACGCTGTTATTGAAAACGCTTCGGTATCTCCGGCAATCTTCCATCGGTCTAACACGGGAAGAAAAGTCGGAGTATTTTCGAATATCTTAGACTGAATGATTTCTGAAGGTGTCATCGGTAAAAGGATTTCTGTAAAAATAGCAAAACCTCACTGCTAATTGAAGCAATGAGGTTTAAACTTATCTTTTTCTGATTGAAATCAGATCAGCCGATTTGTTTCGGTGTCGGGGAAAACCAGCCACGGATTAAACGTTTTAGCTTCTTCGAAATCCATTTGAGCGTATGAAATGATGATGACCACATCACCAACGGCCACTTTCCGGGCAGCCGGGCCATTCAAACAAATAACTCCGGAACCTCGCGGACCTCTGATCACATAGGTTTCGAGACGTTCGCCATTATTGATATTTACGATCTGAACTTTCTCGTTTTCAATAATATTGGCAGCATCCATCAAATCCTGATCGATGGTTATGCTTCCAACGTACTGCAAATTTGCTTCCGTTACAGTAACTTTATGTATTTTCGATTTACAAACTTCGATGATCATTTTACTGATTTCTAAGTGAATACAATATTATCAATTAATCTTATGTTTCCGCATTGAACAGCGATACATCCCACCTTCTCACAACTTTCGTACCAACTCGTCAATGGCTGAAGAGTAACTGCATTAACAATTTCGAAGTACTCTGTGTTCAAATAGTTGTTTCCGTTGATGCGCTTAACCACCCAACTGCAAAGTTCTTCTACGCTTAATTCCCTGGTTTTGTTTGTTGCTTCAAGCAAGGTAGCCGAAATATGCACTGCATTCCGGCGTTCCTCAGGATTCAGCAACATATTACGCGAACTCATGGCCAATCCATCGGCCTCACGGACAATCTGGCAGGAAACAATTTCAACCGGCAGCTTCAATTTCCGAACCATTTCGCGAATAATGGCTACTTGCTGAAAATCTTTCTGTCCAAAAAAGGCTTTATCAGGTTGAACAATATCAAACAACCGACTCACCACCTGTGCCACTCCATTAAAATGTCCTGGCCTGAATTTCCCTTCCATCACCTGTTCCAGTAATCCGAAATCGAATTGACGGGTATCAGGTTCAGGATAAATTTCCTGAGGTTCAGGCGCAAAAACAAGCTGACAGGAAGTTGAAGAAAGAAGGTCAACATCTTTCTGAAGATCTCGCGGATATCGCTCCAGATCGCCTTTGTCGTTAAACTGGGTTGGATTTACAAAAATGCTGACAACCACAAATCCAGTTTGTTGTCCGGCCTTTTCAACTAATGAAAGATGTCCAGAATGCAATGCTCCCATGGTAGGAACAAAACCGATACTTAATCCCTCTTTCTGTTTGTTGTTCAGTATTACCTGAAGTTGGTTTATATGCTTTACTATCTGCATCTTGGAATAAAAATGAGGGTACAAAGTAAATAAATAATTCAATATGATAGCACCTGATCCGGATTTGAACGTTGAAAGTTTAACGTAAAAGTTTCCTTCGAAAAGCTGTTCCAAACAGTATGCAACAAAACAGGAAGAAAATTATTTTCCATACGAGTCATTTTATACCATTTGTATTCAAACCAGATTCTGATTTTAAGAATACAAAGCAACTCAATTCTAAAATGCAAGTAAATACAGTATCTCAATACATTAGATCTGTCCCTCATCGAACACTATGTCAATTACTAATTCGACCATCACTCGCATGTCTTAAGGTTTTTTAAGACCTCGATAACAGTCTGGAATTGAATATTGCCGATATTTTACTACTTTTGCACAATTAAACTCAGGGGAAAAAGAAATGGAAAAGAAAAAAGTCTTATTTATTTCATCAGAAATTATTCCGTATCTTCCAGAGACAGAAATGTCGAAAAGATCCAGATATTTGCCACAGGGAATCCAGGAGAGAGGAAAGGAAATCCGGACTTTTATGCCTAGGTATGGCTGTGTGAACGAACGTCGAAATCAATTACATGAAGTGATACGCTTGTCGGGGATGAATTTAATTATTGATGATACCGACCACCCTTTAATTATTAAAGTTGCCTCTATCCAATCAGCAAGGATGCAGGTATATTTTATCGATAATGAAGATTTTTTTCAGCGGAAACATGTGCTGAAGGATTCAAAAGGAAATGAATTCGCCGACAATGACGAACGAGCGATCTTTTTTGCCCGTGGTGTTCTGGAAACAGTGATCAAGCTGCGATGGGCTCCCGATCTGATTCATTGCCACGGCTGGCTGACTTCACTTGTGCCCTTATACATTAAGAAGGCATACAATGACGACCCCTTATTCGTAAATTCAAAAGTAGTTTATTCGGCTTGTAATGACGATTTCAAAAAGCCACTGGATGTTAATTTCAGGAATAAGCTAAAAATGAATAAAATTTCGAATGAGGATACTGAACTGGTTGATGAGCCAAGCTATGTCAATTTAAGTAAAATGGCAATTCAGTATTCTGATGCGGTTATTCAGGGGAGTCCAAAAATTAACAGTGAATTAACAGAATACATAGAATCCTCCGGGAAATTATTTTTAGATTACCAGCCTGAAAATGCCTACATCGATGCGTACAATGATCTGTATGATAAAATGCTGTAAAAAAGTAGGTTAAACGATTTAAAACATTTAATTAGTGAAAAAACTAATCAGAGTTATATCCAAATTCGCAGTCGGATTTGCTGGAAGTGCACTTATATTTTGGGGTTGTACAAACGATATCAATGATTTTGGAAAGGACTTATTACTTCCTGGTGATTTGATTGGCGTTTGGAAAGATTCTGTATTTACTGAATCTAATATTAAAGCATTCACTGCAACTGACGGAAATCAACGGACAGATGAACCTAGATTTGATTTACTGGGAACATTCAACGATCCGATTTTCGGAAAGACCACTGCTGATTTTGCCTGTCAGTTTCGGCTGACCGCATATCCCGACTTTTCGAATGACGCCCAGGCTGACTCGCTGGTGCTCTATTTATTGTACATGGAAAATTATGGAGATACCATTACCCCTCAGCAGTTGAAAGTATATAAACTTGCATCAGACTTGTCATTCGACGGAAAATATTATCAGGGATTGGAAGGGGTCACTAAAGGTGAACTTTTGGCTGATTACAGTTATGTGCCAAAATTTAAACTCGACTCACTCTCAAGCACATACGGATCAACAAAAGAGGATCCTAAAGATACTGTAATTCAGGAAATCGCAATAAAGCTTAACCCTTCGCTGATGAATTACCTGATGGAGGCTGACACTCTCATCTGGTCTGACAACGTCAAGTTCCTTCAGTATTTTAAAGGATTGTATGTTGAAGCCGGAGATTTAAGTCAGGGTGGAAGTATTATGAAGATTTACACGCTGGCTGCCGGATCGAGAATGGTACTTCATTATCACAACAGCGAGGAAGATTCTTTGATTTATTCTTATACGATCAATCAAAGTTCAGCCCGGGTTAGCCATTATGAACACGATTATTCGACTACAGCCTTTGCGGCCAACCTTGATCAGGAAGAAATTCAGGACAGTTTAGTTTATTTGCAAACAACCGGCGGATTGCGTACCAAAATATTCATTCCGAATCTTGAAAACTGGAGGGATTCAGGCAATATTGCCATCCTTCAGGCAGAACTTATCTTTAAGGTTGACACAATCATTTCAGAACCCAGAATATATCTTCCTCCAGAACAGTTACAACTGGCAGCAATCGATGCAAAGGGAGAATCCTACTGGCCCACAGACTATACCTTTTCTCCACTGTATTTTGGGGGCTGGTACAATAGTGTTGACAATACCTACCGGTTTAACATCGCCAAACACATGCAGGAGTTGATAAAAAAGAAAACAGAGACTACCTATTCCATCAATAATTATGGATTCTATCTGGAAACCACGAATAAAAATTCAAGTTATAGAAGGATGGCGTTAAAAGGACCTACTAGCAAAACCGGAATCCGTTTGAAAATAACGTATTCAAAAATAAAATAATCCCCCATTTTCGAGAATATCAGACAGCAAAAAAAAGAAAAAAGCACAGGCGAAGGCAAAAATAAAATAGCCAACAAGTTGTCTGCAGCTTTATAATTTACGATTCAGTATAATTTGTTGCATGGTCAATAGATAAATTTCAAAGTCAAAACACTAAAATTAAATCTTATGTGTGGAATTGTTGGTTACATTGGCGATAAAGATGCTTATCCAATTCTGATACAAGGACTTCAACGCCTTGAATACCGTGGTTATGATTCAGCCGGAATAGCAATTTATAACAATTCGCTTAAGGTATTTAAATGCAAAGGCCGTGTTTCTGACCTTGAAAAACATGTTGCAACCGATGATACCAGCGGACATATTGGAATCGGACACACACGCTGGGCAACGCATGGCGAGCCAAACGACCAAAATGCACACCCGCACTCCTCCATGAACGGCGACTTTGTACTTGTTCACAACGGAATTATAGAAAACTACGCCGAATTGAAATCAGACCTTCTGAAAAAAGGATATACTTTCCAATCAGATACCGATACGGAAGTATTAGTTAACCTGATTGAATATTTTTACCGTAAAGCAGAAGATGCCACCGCAGAAATTGCTGTCAGACTGGCACTTTCAAAGGTAGTCGGAGCTTTCGGAATCGTGGTTATCTGCAAAAACGAAAAAAACCAGTTGATCGCTGCACGCAAAGGAAGTCCGCTCGTAATCGGAATAGGTAAAGGCGAATATTTCATCGCATCCGATGCTACACCGATAGTTAATTATACCGACAGCGTCATCTACCTGAACGACCATGATGTGGCGATCATCAACAAAGACAGCCTGACCCTTAAAACGATAGAAAACAATCCTGTTTCTTTCAAGATCACCAAAGTTGACATGGACATCGGTGATCTGGAAAAAGGAGATTTTGAACATTTTATGCTGAAAGAAATTTTCGAACAGCCCAAAACTATCGAAGATACTTTCAGAGGCCGCATTACCCCCGATCATGCGGATATTGTATTGGGTGGATTGCTGGATGTTTTCCCGAAAATTTTAAAGGCAAAACGAATTATCATCATCGGGTGTGGAACCTCCTGGCATGCAGCTTTGGTGGGCGAATACCTGATTGAAGAATATGCACGTGTTTCCGTTGAAGTAGAATATGCATCGGAATTCCGATACCGCAATCCGATCCTGAACAGTGACGATGTGGTAATCGCCATCACTCAGAGCGGTGAAACGGCCGACACACTGGCAGCTTTGCGAATGGCTAAAGAAAAAGGCGCTACAATACTGGGCATTTGCAACGTAGTTGGTTCGAGTATCGCACGCGAAACAGATGCAGGGGTTTATACCCACGCAGGCGTCGAAATTGGAGTTGCATCAACCAAGGCATTTACTGCACAGGTTACTGTACTTACTCTTTTCGCCCTAAAACTTGCCAAAGAAAATGGTCAGATTTCTTCCGGACTTTATCTTGATCTGATTTCTGAATTATCTGATATTCCGGAAAAAGTTAAATCAATATTGGTTAAACACCCGCACATTAAAGAGGTTGCTGCCAAATACAAAGATGTCGGAGATGCACTCTATCTGGGAAGAGGTGCTCTTTTCCCTGTCGCACTTGAAGGTGCACTGAAACTGAAAGAAATATCGTATATACATGCCGAAGGGTATGCTGCCGGAGAAATGAAACACGGACCAATCGCGCTCGTTGATGATAACCTTCCGGTAATTGTAGTTGCGGCAAAAGATCATTACTATGAAAAGATTGTCAGCAACATTCAGGAAGTAAAAGCCCGAAAAGGAAATATTATTGCGGTGATCACTGAAGGCGACGAAGGACTAAGAAGCATGGTAGAGGATATCTTTGAGATACCAAAATCACATCCCGCAGTTTCACCTTTACTTGCCATCATTCCGTTGCAATTATTCTCCTATTACATTTCAGTGATGCGTGGGTGCGATGTAGATCAGCCCAGAAATCTGGCAAAATCGGTGACCGTAGAATAATTCAGGAAGCTAAACTAATCTTCGGCTTCCTGCGGATAAGGAGAGTCCAGTCTTCGCCCGCGGTACGCAAACCTGTTTGCCATTATATTCAGGATTTCGTTAGCGCTGGTTTCAACAGGCTTATTCGAAACATTGACAACCGTAAATCCACCTTTTTCGAAAACCAAATTCGCATTCCTGATTTCCTGAATAATTATACGTTCATCAACATAGTTGGTATTATCTGTATTATTAATGCTCCGAAGGCGTTTCATCCGGTGCGATATCAATTGACCGGAACTGATGGTCAGCCCAAACACACGCTGCGGATCGACTTCGAATAATTCACTGGGCGGATCAATACCGAAAACCAGCGGAACATTGGCCACTTTCCATCCATACATAGCCAGGTAAACACTCAGCGGGGTCTTCCCTGAACGGGAAACGCCTGTCAGAATAATTTCAGCATTCTGCATTTTGTCCGGCATCAGACCATCATCGTGGTTCAAGGTAAATTCAATAGCATCGATGCGGTTGAAATATTGCTGGTTTATTTCCCTGTAAAGGCCAGGTGCCTGAAGCGAAGGGATGTCAAGTTTTTCGTCCAGATAATCGGCCAACTCACCCATAAAATCAATGTGCTTTACACCCTTTGCCTCACATAGTTCTCTTAGAAAATCCCGTAACTTCCGATTGACAAGAGTATGTGTAATCAATCCTCCTTCGCGCTTCACCTTTTCAACCAAATCAATCAGTTGTTTTTCTTCAGTTATCTGTGGCACAATAATTACGGGAACATTATTGTTCGGATATTGAATAAGCAACGAATGAACCATATTATTTCCCGCCAGCCCTTTCCCTCCGGAAACGATATAGATCGGCTCAGATTTTTGATCTTTCCAGTTTACATTCATGGTAACGATTTTTTTTAGTACTTAAACCAATATAACGTCGTGGTTTTAATTCACTCACCCCAAAGACCGAGTCTTCGGGGTGATTCAAGATATTTGGTCAATTCTATATGCGACATTATTTCATTCTTTTAACTTAGAAAGCATTAAAACCACCCATTCATTTTAATATTGCAATATATTTTACTTAAAAAGAACCACCCAATTTTAAAAAAGTTCGGTTTAATGTCAATTGAACAAATAGATTTTCTTAATTTGGCTACTTATAAGCATAGTTTTAAATAACTAAAATCAAAAAATGATGCAATATATAGCAGATGAGAAGCGGTATAACCAAATACCTTACAATAATTGTGGAAAATGGGGATTAAAACTCCCTGCTATTTCGCTTGGTTTATGGCACAATTTCGGTGGAGTTGATGTGTTCGAAAACGGACGGGCCATGTGTCGTCACGCATTCGACCTCGGAATTACTCATTTTGACCTGGCCAACAACTATGGTCCACCTCCCGGATCAGCAGAAGAAAACTTTGGTAAAATCATGCAACTCGATCTGGCTCCCTATCGGGACGAGCTCATCATCTCGACCAAAGCTGGCTACCAGATGTGGCCTGGGCCATACGGTGAATGGGGAAGCCGTAAGAATTTACTGTCGAGCCTGAATCAGAGCCTGAAACGAATGAAACTCGACTATGTGGATATTTTTTATTCGCATAGGCCCGATCCAAATACACCGCTCGAAGAAACCATGATGGCCCTCGATCACGCTGTTCGTCAGGGCAAAGCTTTGTATGCAGGTATTTCCAATTATCCTGCACCAATGGCTGCAGAGGCCTCACGAATACTGAAAGAACTCGGAACTCCCTGTCTGATTCATCAGCCCAAATATTCGATGTTTGAACGTTGGGCTGAAGGTGGATTGATGGATGTCCTGGAAAAAGAAGGAATAGGATGTATCACTTTTTCTCCACTGGCACAGGGACTGTTGACTGACAAATACCTGAATGGTATTCCTGAAGGCTCAAGAGCTGCAAAGTCATGGGGATTCCTCCAACCAGAACAGGTTGAATCGGCCCTCGATAAGGTGAAAAAGTTAAATGAAATAGCACATCAAAGAGGACAAACTTTGGCACAAATGGCTCTGGTTTGGCTACTCAAAGATCCACGGATTACCTCCGTTCTGATAGGAGCCAGTTCGGTATCACAACTTGACAATAATGTAGCTGCACTTAAAAACAGTAAATTCACAGAAATTGAACTCCAACAAATTGAGCTGATTCTTTCCGGAAAAAAACTAAATACGTTAAAACGTTTGCCCGGTGAAATAATTATTCCGCAAGGAAAAGAAGTTAAGCCCAAAGGATCCGGAACCGTTACGACTCCTTCAAGGGGAGATTTCATTAAAAATCTGGCAAAAAAATACGATAAAAGACAATAAAACTTACCAATTCATACCGTACCGTACTAACCAATTCGTTGCGATGAACTTTAGTAATACCGGGAAAGACAATACGATGACAAAAACAGCACTCATAACAGGAGCAGCAAAACGTGTAGGAAGAGCAATGGCCCTTCATCTGGCGAATCAGGGATGGAACATTGCCATACATTACAACACTTCAGGAGAGGAAGCTGACCTTTTCCGGGATGAACTATCAAACAGCTTCCCGGACCAAAAGTTTGATCTTTTTAAAGCAGACCTGAACCGGACTGAAGAAGTTGAAATGTTGCTTCCTCAGGTTATTCTAACGATGGGGGACCTCAATTTACTGGTCAACAATGCGTCCGTTTTTGAACCGGCAATGTTGAGAAAAACCACAACAGAATTTCTCGACAAGCAAATGAATGTCAATTTCAGAGCGCCTTTTATACTCACACGCGACTTTGCTCAATTGGTCAAATATGGAGTCATCATCAACATTACAGATACCAGGATTGTTACTAACCAATCAAACTATGCAGCATATTCAATTTCAAAAAAAGCTTTATGGGAATTGACAAAAATGGCTGCGCTTGAATTTGGACCAGACATCAGGGTAAATGCAATTGCACCCGGACTAACACTTCCTCCGGAAGAAAAAGATGAAGAATACCTTCTGAAATTAGCCGGTAAAATTGCCATGAAAAGGCCAGGAGGTTTGGATCCGATTTTAAAAAGTCTGGATTTTATTTTGAATAATGACTATTTAACCGGGCAGCTTTTGTTTTGCGACGGAGGTGAAAATCTCGGACTAACGAATTAAAACGATGAATAAATGGCTTTAATCCGCGTAAAGAATTTACTGCTGCGAACCTATATCGGGTTTAATCCTGAAGAAATAGCCAACAAGCAGGACGTTGTCATAAATATTGAAATTTCGGCTGATATTCCGGAAGAAGCACTGCTTTCTGATGAACCGGATGGAATTTACAACTACAGAACCATCACCAAGCAAATCATTGAACTGGTGCAGGATAACCGGTTCAAATTGCTCGAAGTGCTCACCAAAAATATTCTCGACCTGATATTGCTTGATGAACGGGTAATCCGGGCACGTGTTGAAGTTGACAAACCACATGCCCTTCGTTTTGCCGAATCAGTTTCGTTTGAAATGGAGACCGAACGATGAACGATTGCATCATAGGTATCGGTTCAAACATCGATGCCGACATCAATATTCCGAAAATACTGAAACTTTTAGCTGCTGATCTGGAAATAGTGCAGGTTTCACAAATGATTCAGACCAAACCAATAGGTATCACGGAACAACCGGATTACACCAACGGGGCAGTCCACATCCGGACAGAAATGAATCTGGAAACCTTATCATCTTATCTCAAACGGTTGGAATACCAAATGGGTCGTATTCGCAACCAGGAGAAATTCGGTCCCCGAAACATTGATCTGGACATTCTGATCTGGAATAATACCATTGTTGACCCGGATTATTACACCCGTGATTTTCTTCGGAATTCGGCCTCTGAATTAGGTTTTGAAAATGTCATTTAAGCAAAACAAAAAACATTCGCTCAATGAAAATTTTTAAAAGAAATTCTTATTTCCTTCTGGTAGTTATTTTTGCGGGTCTGTTCCTGAATTCGTGTAAAAAGAACGATGAACCGACACCAGAAAATTATGAATATTTTATCTCGAACGAACTAAAAACGACAATTACCACCGCACAGGCAGTCGCTAACTTCACAAAGCTTTCTACAGACGCTGCTAATGCTGCTAATGTTGCTTATCTTATTACATCAGTTGTTGAAGTCCATAAATTAATTTACAAGACCACCTTTCATAACAATGACATTGAGGCATCCGGTCTGGTTTGCATGCCAAAAACAGCAGGTAATTATCCGGTTTTAAGTTTCCAGAACGGCACCAACACCTTGCACAGCATGGCACCAACTGAAGCTGTCGATGATGATCTGTATTCGACCATCGAAAGCCTGGCATCGATGGGGTTTATTGTTGTAATTCCGGATTACATTGGATTTGGAGCCTCCTCTCAGCTGGAACATCCTTATTTAGATAAACAAACAACAACACAGAGCATTCTGGACCTCATCAGGGCTGCAAAAGAGTTTGGAACTGAGGACCAAATTGCAGCCAAACCAACCACAGACTTATTTCTCTTTGGTTACTCGCAGGGAGGCTGGGCTACGCTGGCTCTTCAGAAAACAATCGAAGAAAATTACACTTCAGAATTTAACCTGATCGCCAGTTCTTGCGGTGCAGGTCCTTATTCAATCGAAAACATGAACAACTACATCAACAGCCTAACGACTTACCAAACGCCATATTTTCTGGCCTATCTGCTGAATTCCTATCATTCTTCAGAGACAGTCAATGAACCTTTGAGCGATTATTTTCAGGAACCTTATGCCTCGAAAATTCCCGGTTTATTCGATGGGAACCATTCAGGAAGCTCTATTGATGCAGAACTCACCACGAATCTCGACAACCTTTTAACTTCTGAATTCCGCACAGAGTTTGATTCCAACACAAAATTCGACGGACTTCGAAATTCCTTTTCAGTCAATAGCGTTACTGCCTGGAATATTTCAACACCAACACATTTATACCATGGTGAAGAAGATCAGGTTATTCCGTTTAGTATAAGTCAAACAATGTTCGATGAATTTAAAACTGCCGGTGTTCCTGATTCCAAAATTCAGTTGATTCCAATTCCTGGAGCCAATCACACTTCTGGTGTTGATCAATTTGGCATGCAAACCATTTTATGGTTTTTGCCACTGAGAAAATAGACTGGTTATTCGGAATACACATGTACACTGTCTTGCGCACTGGGCAGGTAATTAACACCAAACCAGCAAATGAGTAAAATGGCAAAAGAAACGGCCAAAATTTTCATGGCTTTTTTATGTTCCGATGGATGCCTGAAGCGGTAATGAATGTACACGAGATAAAACATCCAGGTAATGAATGCCCATGTTTCTTTCGGATCCCAGGTCCAGTAATGTCCCCAGGCTTCCTTGGCCCAAAGTGCACCGAACAATAAACCCAGCGTCAGGAACGAAAAGCCCAGATAGACCAGATTATCGGCCATTTGCATGGGACCTTTAATTGTTTTTTCGGTAGGTACAAAAAACAGGTTTCGCAGGGCAAAAAGCGACGAAGCTCCCAACATGGCATAGGCAAAAATATACACAATTACGTGTGGAATAAACCATGGACTTTGCAAAGCTGGCATCAGCGTTTTATCGTAGGTTTCAGGATGATTCAAATTGAAAAGCAGAAATAGAATGGCCAGACCAAGACTATACGACACCAGCCATTTGTATTTCCAGCGAAGGTATGAACCCAAACCTATTCCGGAAAGAAAAACAGCGTACCAAAGCCGTGTTTCGCCCAATGTACGCATGGGTGGCCGCTGAATATGAATCCACAAAAGGACAATGAAAATGAGCAAAAAAGCGGTACCGGCGAACGAAAGTCCTGCGGCCACCTGATTGTGCAGTTTTTTCCCTGAAGTCAGAAACAGCGCTGAGGCTGCCAGCCAAAAAACGATTGCGATTGATGCATAAACCGGAAAATCAAGCCACATAATCAGTTCCTCCATTTTTTGGTTTACCGTAAATAAACAGGAAGCCTGCACCGGCCATCATTAAGAAAATACCAAGGTAAACGACAGGCAACCACGGATCACGCACCAGTTCCAACACACTCAGGTCCGACCATCGTCCCATTTCAGTGTTGTAACTCAGCTGATAAATCGCCCATCCGTCAAAGTGGAACGGTTTGTTTACCTCTATCGTAGTTTTTATGTTTTTGCCGCTTTGGGACTGAATGTTTAGTTCTGAACTGAATTTGCGAGGTTCAGCCGGTAACATCACCAGCGAACAATTATCGTTGATTTTAAGTGCTTCCGGGCGCATGTTATAACTACCACTACACACCCATCCCGAAATTTCGGATTGATCTGCCGATCCGGTAACTTTCAGTTTCGCTGAAGGTGCTGAACCTGGATCATTTACTGCACGGTAAGCTTCACCAATTTTTCCTGAAGAAACAAGAAACTGTTCAACTTTGATCTGATACGATGATAAATCGAACGAATCACGATCCAGCAATTCAAACTGAACTTTGCCTTTATTCTGCACAATTTGTCCGGTTTTATTATTCACGAGAATAACTTTGGGTCGAAATTCGTCGATGCTGAAATTCAATAACTGAATCGAAAACGGCAACTCCACTACCCTTCCGGATTCATCCGCAGCAAGGTTTTCGGTTTGATTTTCGTAACAATTCATGGTCAGCCGCTGCATATCGCTGCTTCCGAGTGATGTGGAGAACAAAACCAGAAACAATCCAAAATGATTCAGAAAAAAACCAGCATTTTTTAAATTAAACGGGGTAAGTCTTTTCAGGATAATAATTCCAAGCAGAATCATCAAATACAAATTAATCAGGATAAACGGCCAGGTTTTAACCAGATGATTCAAACCCAAAAGTTTAACCATCTCATTTTGGGCTGAGACATCCTGTTTCACAAACCCCATTAACAACACCAGAAAAGTAAACCCAATAATAGCAGGTAATGCAGCTTTGATGCTACCCAATTCTTTAATAACCGGGTGTTTTTGCCAAAGGAGATAAATCAGGATAAGCAGAGCCAGAAAAACGATTCCTGAAATCAAGTTCCACGGAAATCCCACCATCTGAAGTTCCATACCTCCACTGGCAGCCTGAAATACAAAACCAAGCAGGATTATTGCCCCCGTAATAATCGTTCCTACGCGGTACGACCAAGGCTTCTTCCCGATATTGCTGATTCTTTCGTTATTCATTGATCAATTTGGATTTATTGCCTAATATACTGAAAAGCTGATTTCGAAAATTACATTTCAGAAAATATGTTGATGAACCGGGAATCTCGAGTCAAATGAAGTTTTAATCTTATGAAAGCCTTCCCCTATTGCAGTGAGGGGAACTCGTCGATCCTGAATCTCAGCCAGAGGCACAAAAAAAGAGCGGTCCGATTGGACCGCTCTTTGGTATATAATCTTGTTCCAGATTATTTAATGATTTCTTTGAATCTAGGTTCGTTGAAATATTTTGCAAACTCCATATCGGTAGCAATTGTAGATTTCAATTCAGGATTCATTTTAACAGCGGTTTCAAGGCTTTCGTACATCAGGTTTTCCTTAGCTGTACGTGCACCAACAACTGCTTTGAAATATTCTTTCATGTAGCAACCTTCCCATGTGCAGTTTTCCAGCGATTTTAAAGCACCGTTGTTGTCGCCCGCAAGGATCAGTGCCAAACCTGTATTTGGAGAATCAGAATCGCCAAAATATTTAACAGCTTTTGCATATTCACCTTTGATAATGCATAAAATACCAAGGTTGTTATTTACAGCATCGCCTGCTCCTGAAGCTGCTCCGAAATAAGTTTCAGCTTTTACAAGTTCGCCTGCTTTCAAAGCACAAACACCTAAGTTATTTTTAATAATTGGTTCATTGTTATTCAGCTTTTCAGCTTTTTCGAATAAACTTTTTGCATCATCAAACTTCTGCTGTTTTACCAAAACCATACCGGCGTTGTTAAAACCTCTCCAGTCGTTTGGATAAACTTTCATGAACGAATTGTATATCGCCAGTTTTTCGTTCAGATCTTTGGTTAAAGTAGCAGCATAAAGCAATTCTGCAGGATTCAGTTTTGAAGCGTCAGAATTAGCCAAAGCAGCAATTTCTTCGTCAGATTTTCCGATCAATTCGATACTTGTTGTGAATTTTGAACGACGCAACTGAGGTAAAATTTCGCTTGCCACACTTGTGAAAGCCTGTGAAATATTTTTGATTTCGCGTTCACGAACTTCAGGATCGGTGTACATGGTAAGAACACGCAGAATCAATTCTTTATCCTGAATGTTTGATTTAGCCATCAGTTCCTGAAATCCGTCCCAATCTTCAGGAGTAAATTTAGTTTTGAATTCAGCTTCTACTTCGTCTTTTTTCAGTTCTTTGGTTAAAAATTTAGATGAAGCATCCTGACGTTTTTCTGCCAGTTTAGTATTTAATTCTAGAGCACCATCAGGAGAAGCGTATGAAGATACTTCCATACTTTTCAGTTTTCTCTTTGGATCATTAGCGATCGCTTTGTTGTATTCTTCCAGTTTGGCAATGTCTTCAGATGTTAATTCTGTTGGACGAATATCAGCTTTGTTGATCAGATAATGGATGTCTGCTGTGTACGAATCAGGAACTACACGTTGAAAAGCATCGATGTTTGGATCATAAATACCTGTAGTATTTTTTTCACGTTGAACGCCAATGATTGGAGTTGGGGAATTAATAACCAGAGTTGGGGTAGCAATCACACCTTCTGCCAGTTTGATTGGATCAAAGTCAAGGCTTTTAGACCCTTTTGAAACATTAATCCGCAATTCAAGGATCGACAAACGCATAGAATCCTTATACGCAACGAAATTTTCGTAGGCAAAACTTCCGCCGTTACTCAAAGTAATTACTTTATTGTTGGCATCCACTTTTTCGCCCTGAAAAGTCACAGGTTCAAAAGCTTTTTCTCCGCCTTCGTAAGTCAAGACCGGAGTTGCGACCATAGTTACTTTTTTGTTAAAGTACTTCTCCGGGAATTTCCCGTCGATAGCAACATCAACTTTCCCGGCGTGAGTTTCCAGGATTTCAGGAGTAGTCTTAAAGTTTATCAGGTTTGCATCTTTCTTCATTTTCTGCAAACTGGCACAGCTGGAAAGCATCACAGCCGCTAATGCAATAAGGGCAAGTGGGTTCACGTTAATTCTTCTCATATTGATTGTATTTAATTGATGGTGTAATTTATTTCCGTTAATATTCACAAAATTAGCAATGTTTCGCTAAAAAAAAAACATACAAAAGGTTTTTAATCCAATAATATGCGAGTAATCCCCTTGTCAAAAGGTTTGCTGAATATGGTATTAGACATCTTTTCAAAGTCTTCCGCCCTATTAACAAAATCTATACCATTTGTGTCGATAATCAAAACCGGGATCTCACTTTGCTGCCTGAAATAACCAAAATATCCCTGGGTGATTTTTTCCAGATACTCTTTGGTTATATATGTTTCGTAGTCCCTGCCTCTGAGTGCAATATTCTTCAGAAGCAAATCGGTATCCTTGTGAAGATAAACGTACAAATCAGGCTTCGGCATTTTGTCGTATATGATCGTAAAAAACTGTTGGTACAAATTTAACTCATCAGGCTTCAGCGTATTTTGTGCAAAAATCAGCGATTTCATAAAATAATAATCAGAGACAGTAAACTTACTGAACAGATCGAAGTGGCTCAGTTCGCGGTTTAGTTGGTTATATCTTTCGGCCAGAAAAGCCATCTCGAGGGGAAATGAATATTGCTCCTGATTTTCGTAGAATTTAGGCAGGAATGGATTATCGGTAAATTGCTCCAATACGAGCTTTGCCTGGTACTTTTCACTGATCATCCGGGCGAGTGTCGTCTTTCCCGCGCCAATATTTCCTTCAATAACCAGGTAGTTTAAGCTCATAATCAGAGGATAAAAAAATCCCGGATTTTATTTCCCGGGATTTTAAAAATACAATATTTTAAGCGAATTGAAATGACTTTTTACATTTCCATTTCTAAATGATAAAATACAAACGACCACAAATCTGTATATTCTTCAATAACCTTATCAGTTGGTTTTCCAGCTCCATGACCTGCCTTGGTATCGATACGGACCAAAACCGGCAATTTCCCGGCGTTGTATTCCTGCATCCTGGCCATGTATTTAAACGTGTGTGCCGGAACTACCCGATCATCATGATCGGCCGTTGTGGCAAGAATTGCAGGGTACGATGTTCCTTTCCTGATGTTATGGTAGGGTGAATAGCTGTACAAATAATTAAACATATCTTCACTATCAGCACTCGTGCCATAATCACCTGCCCAGGCCCAACCAATCGTGAATTTGTGAAAACGAAGCATATCCATCACTCCTACTGCCGGAAGTGCCACTTTAAACAGGTCAGGTCTCTGATTAGTCACAGCACCTATCAGCAACCCTCCGTTCGATCCGCCCTGAATAGCCAGCTTCTTGCCTGAGGTATATTTCTGATTAATGAGGTATTCGGCAGCCGCAATAAAATCGTCGAAGACGTTTTGCTTTTGCATTTTGGTACCTGCTTTGTGCCATTCTTCACCGTATTCGCCGCCACCGCGAAGGTTGGCCATAGCGAACACTCCGCCATTTTCGATAAACGCAATCCGTGCAGACGAAAACGAAGGCGTCAGGCTGATATTAAACCCTCCGTAGGCATACAATAAGGTTGGATTATTACCATTCAACTCCAGCCCTTTTTTGTACACGATAAACATCGGAATCTGAGTGCCGTCCTTGCTGGCATAGAATTCCTGTTTTACTTCGAAATCATCCGGATTAAATTTTACTTCAGGCCTGAAATGCAGCGATGATTCTTTGGTGGTGAAATCGTATTTGTAAATTTCGCCCGGAGTATTAAATGAAGTATAACTGAAATAAGCCGTATTTTCTTCCTTCTTTCCGGAGAAAAAACTAACGGTGCCAATTCCCGGAAGTTGAACTTCGTGGTCCAAAGCCCCGTCGTACGAATAAACATCTACAGTGCTGTGAGCATCGGTCATGTAATTAGCAACCAATTTCCCCGCAATCATCCGAACGGATTCCAATACGTTTTTTCCCTCCGGAATCACATCAACCCAACCAGCTTCTTCAGGCTTATTGGTGTTTATACGGATTAAACGGTATTTGGGAGCTTTGTAATTGGTCAGCACATAAAGGTCATCTCCAATATTTTCAACCGCGTTAAATTCGTAATCGTAGCTATCCATAAGACTAACAAAACCGCTGTTCTTTTTGCTGAGATCTTTAAAATCAAGTGCATTTCCACTTGTACCCTGACTCTTCGAAATCAACAGGAAGCGTTTATCATCGGTTAAGCCAGCACCAAACATCTGCTTTGGATTCATCGGATCATTCACGATCAATTGATCGGCCGACTGCTCAGTCCCCAACTTATGGAAGTATACTTTCTGAAATTCATTTGATTCGGATAACTCGCTGCCGGCTTCCGGCTGATCGTATGCGCTGTAAAAGAATCCTCCGTCATACCAGCTGACGCCTGAAAACTTTACCCATTTGATGTGATCGGGAAGCATTTCTCCGGTTTCGATGTTCTTCACAAAAATCTCATTCCAGTCGGAACCCGACTGGGCTACCTGATACATCAGGTATTTTCCGTCGTTGGATATTTCGATGCCTGAAAGGGCAGTAGTACCATCGTCTGACAAAGTATTCGGATCCAGCAAAACAGTTGGATCAGCAGCCATGTCGTTGGTTGTATACAAAACACTCTGATTTTGCAGTCCATTGTTTTTAAAGAAAAAATATTTTCCTGCTTCTTTAAACGGAGTTCCGTATTTGGGATAATCCCACAATTCAGTCAGACGTTTTTTTATCTGCTCGCGGTACGGAAGTTTCTCCAGATAACCCGAAGTAAGCTGATTTTGGGTTTTAACCCATGCGGCTGTTTCCGCCGAGTTATCGTCTTCGAGCCAACGATACGGATCTTCAACCTCTGTTCCAAAATAGGTATCTTTCACATCAACCTTTTGGGTTGTTGGATATTGTATCGATTTTTCAGTGTTGCAGGAAATCATAGTTGACAGTGCTAATAAAGAAATAATTACACGTTTCATAGTTTTATAATTAATTAGAATTGAATCGGACAACAGAGAACAAATGGTAATCTGTATATGTTTTGATCCAGTCATTACATCATTGCACCTAATATTAAATCATCAGAGAGATTTCGCCCCCACAATCCCAATTCCCTTTTTTATCTTAAAAAAAAAGGAATCAAAAAAGGTCAATGGCACATTGGGTCGCAACTTTTCAAATCAGGAAGAATACGAAACTCATTTAAATTAAAAATGCCCGACATGCGGGCATTTTTAAGATATCACAATAAGAGTGTTTCGTATTAATTCCGGTCGCGGTTATCGCGGCGATCTCCACCACGATTGTCCCGACGGTCTCCGCCACGGTTATCATCACGGCGAGGAGGTCTGTCATCAGAACGTTCTGGTCTTTCAGGCATTCCTTCAGGTTTTGGAAGTAAAGCACGACGCGATAATTTCATTTTTCCGTCGCGATCCATATCCAGTAATTTCACTTCAATTTCCTGACCTTCGGTCAATTCTTCCTCAACTGTTTTCAAACGATTCCAGCTGATTTCAGAAATATGAAGCAATCCTTCTTTCCCAGGCATGATTTCGACAAATGCACCAAATGTGGTGATCGATTTCACTTTCCCCTTATAGATTTCGCCTTTTTCAGGAATAGCAATAATAAGCTTAATGCGGCGTATGGCAGCTTCGAGTGATTCTTTGTTGACACTCGAAATCTGAACGTAACCAATATCGTCTCTTTCTTCAATCGAAATAACGGTTTTGGTTTCTTCCTGAAGTTTCTGAATGTTTTTTCCGCCAGGTCCGATTATTGGCCCGATCATTTCTTTAGGAATCTGTACAATTTCAACGCGCGGTACATTTGGCTTGTAGTCTTCGCGTGGTTCTGAAATGACTTTCATAATTTCGCCAAGGATGTGCTCGCGGCCTTGTTTAGCCTGAAGCAATGCCTGTGAAAGAATTTCGTATGAAAGACCTCCGACTTTAATGTCCATCTGAGTAGCAGTGATCCCTTTTTCGGTACCAGTTACTTTAAAGTCCATGTCACCCAGATGATCTTCGTCACCCAGAATATCAGAAAGTACAGCAAATTTATTGTTGGCAGGATCGGTAATCAAACCCATGGCGATACCAGAAACCGGACGTTTCATTTTAACACCGGCATCGAGCATACACATGGTTCCGGCACAAACAGTGGCCATCGACGATGAACCGTTTGATTCCAGAATATCTGAAACAATACGTATAACGTATGGAAAATCCTCAGGTATCATTTTTTTCAATGCACGTAAGGCAAGATTTCCGTGACCGATTTCGCGGCGGCCTACTCCACGTGGCACTTTGGCTTCACCAACAGAGAATGGAGGGAAGTTGTAGTGCAACAGGAATTTTTCGGTTCCCTGATAGGTTACACTATCAATTTTTTTCTCATCCATTTTGGTTCCCAAAGTAATGGAAGAAAGTGACTGTGTTTCACCACGGGTAAAAATGGCTGATCCGTGTGATCCGGGAAGGTAATTAACTTCACCCCAGATAGGACGAATCTGAGTTGTAGTACGACCATCCAAACGGACACCCTCGTCAAGAATCATGCGACGCATGGCTTCTTTTTCAACGTCGTGGTAATATTTTTTGATCAGTTTGATATTTATTCCTAGGTCGATCTCAGCATTTTCAGCATTTGCCTCTTTGTACGCAGTAATATATTCGTCAACAATAGCATGGAAACCTTCAATCCGAAGCGCTTTATCGTTGATACGCTGTGTTGCCAAAGCATAACAGGCAGGATACAGATCTTTAATAACTTTAGCTTTCAGATCGGCATCGTTTATTTCGTGACAATAAGTACGTTTGGTTTTTCCAACCAATGCGGCCAGTTCATCCTGAGCAGTACAATGGATTTTGATTGCATCGTGAGCTATTTTAATAGCTTCGAGCATCACTTCTTCCGGAACTTCATCCATTTCACCTTCAACCATCATGATGTTGTCGAATGAGGCAGCAACCATGATGTCGAGATCAGCTTTTTTAAGCTCTGAGAATGTTGGGTTTACAATAAACTTTCCGTCAACACGGGCGACACGAACTTCAGAAATGGCAGTTTCGAATGGCACATCTGAAACTGCAAGAGCAGCAGAAGCGGCAAGTCCGGCCAGAGAATCGGCCATTATTTCAGGATCTGATGAAATCAGGGAAATCATCATTGCTGTTTCGGCGTGGAAATCAGCAGGAAAAAGTGGGCGTAAAGCGCGGTCAACCAAACGGCCAACCAGAACTTCATCATCAGAAGGACGTGATTCGCGTTTAAGGAATCCTCCGGGGAAACGACCAGCAGCAGCAAATTTTTCTCTGTAATCAACAGAAAGAGGCATGAAATCTACGTCTTCTTTGGCCTCAATTGCAGACACAACGGTAGCCAGTAACATTGTATCACCCATTTTAACAACTACAGCACCGTCAGCCTGTTTGGCTAAACGTCCTGTTTCAATGGTAATGGTACGTCCATCCCCAAGGTCAATTGTTTTAATAATTGCTTGACTCATAATTTTTTCAAATAAATAAATTTTTAAAAAGGTACTGTACAAATGGGTGTGGTGAGGAATTTTATTCAGAAAGAACAACTGAATACAACGCTTTAAAGATGGTACCTACATACTTAAAAACGCTTGTAAAAATAAGAAAAGGCAATAAACATATTGCCTTTTCAGTGATAAATTATCGACGTAAGTTAAGGTCTTTGACAATTGCACGGTAACGATTGATGTCCTTTTTCTTCAGATAATCAAGAAGACTTCTTCGTTTACCTACCAGGGAAATCAGAGCACGCTGTGTACTGAAATCTTTTTTGTTTAATTTCAGGTGCTCGGTCAGGTTACTGATGCGAAATGAAAATAACGCAATCTGAGCCTCTGACGATCCTGTGTTTGTTGCTGACTTTCCGTAAGTTACAAAAAATTCAACTTTCTTTTCGGCTGATAAATACATGTACTTAATTTTTATTTGTTATACAATATTTAAACTGCAGCATCGCTTTCAATAACAACAGCTTAAAATTAATTTTTAAAGATGCGCAAAAGTAATCAAATATCTTTGAAATTCAAGATACTAGGATAATTTTTCCGACTGAACAAAGCAGGGTTTACAGAACATCTGAAGTCTGAGATGGAATCCCTTTTAAACAGCCGTACTCTTCGACTGATCATTACCCACTTTCTTCTGCACCTTTGCCTTCCTGATTTATTTCTGATTCTCCAGCAAATACCTGAACTCACTAATCTGAGTGGGCGATCCCAGTACAAAAAGCTGATCTCCCCTGCTGAGTGTCAACTCCGGGGCAGGATTAAATACATATTTGGCACCACTGATTTTTATACCAACAATATTAATCCCTGATCTGTTTTTTGAATACAGGATTTTCAGAGGTTTGTTGACAAAACAGGTAGCCATTTTGGTACACGAAATTTCTTCGAGACTCACATCTTTACTTTTCTGCAGAAGAATATATTCCAAAAACTCAACCACATCGGGTTGTGTTACCAGTTTCGCCATACGCTGTCCTCCAATGCGTTCCGGCATAATTACATTGGTCGCTCCTGCCCTCCGGAGTTTGGTGACGGATTCCATCTCGGAAGCCCGGCTGATGATTTTCAGTCCCGGATTGATACTCCGGGCAGTCAGCACTACAAACACATTATCAGCATCGTTTGGTGTGGTAGCTATCAAAGCTTTGGCATGTTCTATCCGAGCCTGAAACAGCGTATCTTCATGGGTGGCATCTCCTCTGATGTATAGCAAACTGTCATTTTCACGAATACGACTGAAAACAGTTTCGCGTTTATCAATGATTACGAAGTCCATTCCAGAATCCTGAAGTTCCATCGCTGCCTGTTCCCCGTTACGACCATATCCTACGATGATGGTATGATCTTTCAGTTTCATGATTTTTTTGTCCACTCGATACGTTTTTAAGTAATTTTTTAACTCGCCGTCAAAAATAAACCGGGCCATACTAGACCCGACCCAGGCCAAACTTCCAAGACTGAACATAATCAGCCCTGAAGTGAAGAGTTTCCCGGTATCCGAAAGCGGATGAATCATGCCAAACCCAACAGTCGAAACGGTGATGATCGTCATGAAGAAAGCATCGATTAGCGGGTACTGCTCGTACCCCCAGTAAAAAAGGGTCCCTGATAAAAGGAGCAGAAAAAGCAGCACAATAGCAGTGCGGAATGTTTTATTCGATACTTCCTGAAATTTATTGTGCGGTTGATTCATTTAGCGATTGATTGACTGAAGTGATGATCTTTGCTCCCAATTGGCAATTTAAACATTTTTTGTTATTACAGTACTTGTTTTTTAATTGAAGCAAAGCCTGAGTTTCAAATGCGGTCCGGCAGTCGATCCCCAGATCATTCCATTTCCGGATAATTTGATTCGATTCAGGAGCCAGTTTTTCGAGCAACAGCAGCGCACGGTCTTTCATCGCCTGATCCTGATGCTGGTCACCATAAACAAACAACAACGGAACAATTGTATTGATCACCAGATTATTAAATGCCGTATCGCCAAGTGTCTTATGCCTGTTTTTTTCGGATATTTTATTAAACCGGTAATGCGTATCCCAATATACGGAAGCCGAAACATCGAACAAATTTCGCAAATCTTCCAGATTTTCAGTTCCCAGAATTTTCGAAAATAAAAATGAAGAATGATGAATCAACATGGCCAGCTGTGCAATCCGGATGGTCGGAAAGTTGATCGGCCTCAAACGCATGAATTTCCACAAATGGGATTCGATGCCTGACAATCCATACTTTTTATACAGGTACGAGTATTCTTTCCGGAGCGATAAAAAATAATCGTCACCCAGCAAGGTTTCGTTCAAAAGACCCGATTGTCCGAACAATAAAGCTTCAATTTGAAATAAATCGTTTTTGTGTTTCGACAGGATGGTTAGCGGAAGCGATCTGGCCAGCAATTCGAAAGGCAATGCATTGGTTTTCATCCCAAAATTACGGGCAAGTAGCTGATAAAAAGTTTCGTTCCAGTTATTTTTATTTTGTTGGAGAATAGTCAAAATATCATCGGTTTTCGACTCAAGCCGCTCAATCATCAGTGAACTAAACCAGAAACGAAGGATGAAGGGATCAACTCCAGCCAACTTCCCGTCACAGGCAATCCAGTGTTCCGACTTCAGTAAATTTTCGTAGTTGTCCAGAATCGCTGCCGGATAGCGGATTTCGAGTGTTGGTAATTCGTGATTTTTGATACGAACAGGTTTATCGTGTAATTCGACCACATGCAGGATGACATTGTCGTAAGCCTGATCGGAATCGTGCCTGTGCTGAAACCAATGTGACGATTTCTGATGTATTTCGATATTACCCGCCCAGAGAGTTTCTCCAATCCTGATTCTGGCGTTGAAAAAATCAGGACCGGAATCGAAGTTCGGCTGCCCGGTTGTGATAATCTCAACCGCCTTTCCATCTATTGTTTTCAGGTTGTTTTTAGTGAACAATCCATGTTGCCAAATAAATTGCAAAAACTCTTCCTTCATTCGGAGGGCTTGATTTATAGCATTTCGAAGTACGTTCTCCGAATGCGCTCAATAAATTTAACAAAACGAATTCAGATTATTCGGGTTTTAATACTGAATTTTGGTTATTTCTCCGGATGACTGTTAAAAGGCAATTTCGTATCCTTCTTTTTCAACAACTTTCCAGGCGTTGATAAAGCTTTCCTCTCCTGTAATTTTAATTTTGTTTTTCCGAAGCAGTTTTTTAATTTGTTTTTGTGACGCTTTATCGAATTTAGCAAGTAAACCGCCCTGATTTATCCTGACGAAAGCGTAGCCTTTCACTGGCGAATAAAAATAGTATTGATAGGCTGGATCGTAAGTCATATTTTTCAAAATTCCACTTTTATCATAGTATACCGAAGATGTCCTCAGATCCACTTTCCGGCATACCAGAAGATCAGGGTTCCCTTTTGAAAGAACCTCAAAAAAACGATCACCTTCCATATAACCATCGAAGTACTGTTTTCTGAATACACAGATTCTCCCGTCGTCTTCAACAAACGAGAATCCGTTCAGGCTGGCTTTATCAATCACGATCTGTGTTGAAATGCCTTTATTGAAATAAACCAGTTCGTCTTTAAAGGAGCTGTATTTCAGGAATAAACTGTCAGCAATTTCACCATCGGCAAACTCAATCTTTCCTGGTCTCCAGCTGTCATTCAGAAAAGGGGATCCGTCGTAAGACCGGTAGGGCAGAAAGCGTACTCCTTTAATTTTTTCAGCAGCCCAGTTTTGATTCATGGTCTCCTGAGCACAAACAGTTTGAATGTAGCTGCATGCCATAAAAATCAGCAGTGTATTTATAATCCTGATGTTCATATTTATTTTACCTCAAATTGTTTTTCTTCAAAAATCAGTTCCCCATTTTTCAATCTTCCCCTGACAATCAGTTTAAACGGGCCCCTAATTGAGGAAGTGCGGCAGTTCACGGGAAAGGATATATCCGGTTCAACTAAAGGATTCCAATAGATTACCTGCCTCAAATCGGGAATGGCAGGTTCTGAAATCACCGGTTCAGCAAGATTTGCCGGTAACTGAATAGTTTCCAATTTTAACCGAATAAGCTGGTCGGATTCAGGAACTCTGGAATAGTCGCCTTTTGTTGTGTAAATAGCTACTACTCCGGGAAAGCGAAGATCTCCGTAATAACGTTCGCTCTGGCAAATCTCAACGCGATCAATATCTGCGGTTCCCATATCTTTTATCACATTCAGGTCACGGATGGGTATTCCGTCAATCAGAATCAGCGGTTCTTCAGTAAAATAATCGCGCATAGCACTATACATAACCTGCAGGCTCGGCTCATTGTTGTAATTCCTGAATTTTACGCCGGGCATCAGCTCTTTCGAAATTTCATTGAAATCCGGCAGATCGATAAACAACTGCGGATCGGCAGTGTATGTGGGTTTTCCATAATAAGGATAGGATTCCTGTTTTTTCACTGGAACCGGTTGGAGTTTCAATTTATCCTGCTGGAAAATCTTCTGAAAAGTTACTGCATCGATGTTCCGGAGAATATTGCTTTTCAATCCTTCAGGAATAGACTGCTGGCTGAATTCAAGCATTGCTCCAGGCTCAGCATAAAGCTCATCCATATTAATCTTCAAACGTTGCATCGGGGTGTTGCCGAAACATTGAACGACTGCCTGGATCGGGCCATAGTATTTATCCAACAGAAAATAAAAACGGCCGTCATTCTGGGTTTGGTAATACTGAAATCCAGGAATTGAATCCGGTATCGTCAGAGAAACAGTAATTCCAACAGCAGGATCCGACGTTTTTTTGTCGGTAACTGTCCCTGAAAGGATAATCCCTTTACTTTCGGTCAATCCTTCTTTTCCCTTAACTGAACTCCAGGTGTAAGATGCTGACCCGAACGAGGGATCAGTTTGTGCAACAGAAACAAGCAGATTTCCATCAATCTTTTCCAAAAGCGTTTTGTCGATTTTAATAGTAGCCCTGATCGTGCTATTTATTCGATATTCCGCATCAACATCAGAAATATCAATCTGTCCGGTTATTTTATCCTGAATTTTTCCTAAAACCACTAACCGATACATTTGCCTGACCTTTTCCAATCCATCAAAGCGATTTGAAATCCATAGTTCCCGTATTATTTTAAGTTTCCCTGCCGTATTTTTCAGATAAGCCCGAATCAGATAGGTTCCGGAGCTGAGGGAATCGGGTAACTGAAGAAAGCCGTCGGCCTGATTGTTTTTGATTTCAAGCGAAACTCCGGCAATTCGGGTACTTTGCTGATTGACCAGATCGAGGTATACAATGCGGGATGAATTACCCTCCGGTGTGAAAATTTTAGCAAGCACAGTTTCTCCGCTGACATACACATCCCGGTCGGTAAAAAAACTGAATGTTGACTGTTCCTGAGCATTTCCTGTCATCGAAATGACAATTAAGAGTAGCCATATGATAATTTGTTTCTTCATCTCTTAATAATTGTTTTCCCAGAATTCAGGAGGTGTCTCAATTTCATACCCGCTATTAGGAATATCAATATACCTGTTCAAGCGACGTTGATGAACCAGCTTATCATCTCCGCTTCCCAAAATCATGAAATACCGGTATTGACGATACGAATTCAAATCAAAAAAACCGAGCACGATTTTCGATGGATCATTTGTGCAGTGAATGTTCCCATAAACTTGTGTCAGCACCGGATCAAATAAACTGCCCTCAGCTGAAAACTGTTTGTTCAGCTTTTCGTGAAAATCATATGAATCTTTAGTGATACCGTATTGGTCGAGAATTACAATCCACCCAGCTGGAATTTGAGGGACTGAGTCGAGGTAAAGCTGACTATCATACGCCAATGAAAGAATAGGATGATTGAGGACTTTATCAGAAACACTGAATTCTTTTGGTCCTGCAAGGTTAAATGAACCTTTGTCGTATTTTTTTACCCAACCATACCATGAAGGTGGCGTGTAAGGTGGTATCGAATCAAGAACAATTGGCGGATAGTAAACCCACTGAAGGATTGCTGTCCAACTGAAACGGTAATACTTCAGTTCAGTGGAAATAGGGGCATCAATGTATATTTCTCGTCCGGGCGTTTCTACCGATACCAGAGCTCCATAAGAATCGGTCCGATACGTTTTTTCAATATGGTGTTTGGTATAAAGCGTGTCGATGGATGGAACAGGGGGCATAACAACAGCCTCCGATTCAAAAACATTTTGCTGATAAGTAATTCGAAGCAGGTATTTTTTTCCAGGAACAGGAGTTCCCGGGAAAGTAAAATTTCCGGTACTACTTTCAACCCCATTCGTCGACTGGCCACCGACTTCAACCAGTTCGACATTGGCACCGGTAACTTTTTCCTTTTCGTTAGTGCTGTAGAAATCTCTGGTCATCGAAAGTTTTACAAAATTCTGTTTGGTGTCATTGGTCAGGTGTGATTCGACAACCAACAAACCCGAAACTACATCCATATCAGGGTTGTAATACTCTTCGCACGAAACGAAAAGTACTGCTATTAAAGCCAGATAATTGATTTTTTTTCGCATCAGAATTTAAAATTATAGGTAATTGATGGTACAGGAACACCAATAACCGAAAGTTTATAAATGGCATACTGACTTTTAGACTCCTGTTGGATTGATGGATCTTTCCGGTAGAATACCGAGTACGGATTTTTTCGTCCGTACAGATTGTACACAGAGAATGTCCAGCTTCCTTTCCACATGCGTTTTTTACGCAGGTTTTCGTCAAGCGTGATACTCACATCCATGCGGTGATAGGGCGGCATTCGGTATTTGTTCCGGTCAGAGTAATAAACAACCTGCCTGCCATCGAAGGTGTATTTCTGTTCGGGCAGTGTAATTGGCCGACCTGATGACAGTACAAAATTGCCTGAAAACCTCCAGCGACGACTAATCTGGTAATTTAAAATGGCTGACAGATCATGTGGTTTATCGTACACCGAAGGATAATATTTTCGGGCATTGATCACATCATCATCAAATTCGTTATCTGTTTGCCTCATCGTTCGCGAATAAGTGTAACTGATCCAGCCATTCAGTCTTCCGAGATTCTTTTTCACGTACAATTCGAGTCCGTACGAATAACCATTCGCGTTAATAATATCGGCTTCAACATGATGGTTCATAACCAATACCGCTCCATTTTTGTATTCCAGAAGATTCTGGAGCTTCTTGTAATAGACTTCGACTGAAGTTTCGAACAAACCCTTTTTGGGCGTTTTAAACATCCCGACAGCAAACTGGTCGCTGATCAATGGCTGAATATGCGCATCGCTCGATTTCCAGAAGTCGGCCGGAGAAATAACTGAAGTATTCGAAACCTGATTCATAAACTGATGAATACGCTGGTAACTCAGACGAATTGAACCTCCGCTGTGGAGGTCGAGCTTCAACGATACGCGTGGTTCTATGCCATGATACATTTTCGCAGTTTCCCAGGCTCCGAAAACGGTGGAATCGATCACCGAGCCGGAATTGATGGTTTGATTTGGATCATAGTTCAATACGGTTGCCGGCCCCATATTCATGAACCGGGCATATCGTAATCCAACATTGAGAGCTGTTGATGGCGAAAGGTCAAAATCATCGTCGATAAAAGCACCCAATTCCACGGCATGTTCGTTTGCAACTTTTTCAGGAGTCACATTTGTCGGGTTACCAACCGGAACAATTTCTCCGGGAAAAATATTGTAACCAATGGTCTGAATACCTGTATTGATGCGGTGTCTCTCGTTGGGCAACCACGACATGATGTATTTCATACTGCCATATTCCAGTCCGGTTTTCAGCCGATAATCGTCTTCCGCGATATAATCGTCATCCTGGTCAAGTTTAAAATCATATTTGCTGTAAGCCAGGTTCAGGTTCGAAATCAGACTTTTCGAAATGTTCACTTTCCAGTTGGCCGATGCAATAATGTTTCCGTAATTGTAAAGCGAGTTTGAATTCAGGTTAAACACATCATTACTGATGTAACCCATCAGTTTCAGTGTGTTGTTTGTGCCCAGAACCAGATTGAGTGTTGCGTTTACATCATAAAAATTGGCCACACTATTAATGAATTGCTCATTTTTCGATTGCCTCATGATCCAGTCGGAATACGTCGAACGGCCACCGATCAGGAATGTGCTTTTCTTTTTCTTCGAGAATGGTCCTTCAAGCGTAAACCGGCTGTTAATCAAGCCAATTCCGCCATAAAACCGAATAGCTTTGGTGTTCCCTTCTTTGAGCTGAACATCCATGATCGACGAAATACGCTCGCCGTATGAAGCAGGAATTCCTCCCTTGAAAAGTGTCACATCTTTCACCGCATCAGGATTGATCATGGAGAAAAACCCAAACAGATGCGAAGTATTGAAAACCGGAGCTCCGTCCATCAGAATCAGGTTTTGATCGTTGTTCCCGCCCCGAACATTAAACCCCGATGACATTTCGCCTACACTCTGAACTCCGGGCATCATAATCACACTTTTAATGATATCAGCTTCGCCCATCAACACCGGCAGTTCCTTCAGGATTTTTGAATTGACTTTCACCATGCTCATTTGAGCTTTCGATGCTTTGGTGTCGTCACCTGTGATGGTTACTTCATCCAGATTATGGCTTTCTTCAAACAATTCAAAATCGGCAGTACCGTTTTCAATCAGCTTTATTTTCTGGCTCAGAACTTCATATCCCATAAACGAGACCTGAAGAGTATGATCGCCTGTTGGCAAATCAAGCTCATAATTTCCGGACGAATTGCTGGTCGTGCCAATTCCGGTTTGCGGATGAAAAATGATTGCTCCGGTTAAGGGTTCGCTGTTTTTACCATCCAGAATTCTCCCTTTAATTTTGGCAGCAGAATACCGGCCTTCATTTAGCGGATCGCCAATTACCAGCACCTGCGGTTCATCAGCGCCGATCACATTACGACCATCGCTGCCTTCAGGGAAAACGACTACCGAATTGTTCTGAAAAAAACGGTATGTCAGTGACTGCCCGTCAAAAAGCAGATTGAGTACCTGAATTAACGGCATTTCTTTAAATTCCTGATTGACAACATTGGTTTTGATCCATTCAGACCGGTAATAAAAATGAATATCGTAATCTTTTTCAAGAGTATTGAAAAACTCCTGAAGACTTATTTGCTGAAATTTTCCGTTAATTAGCTTCTCCTGAATATTCTGAGCAGAAATCGACAAATGGAAGAGTAGTATAACGACAAAAGTAAAAAATACTTTCAGGTAAGTTGATTCAAGAGGATTCTTCACGGTTTGATTTATTCTGATTGTTTAGTTTTTGGTACTTGTAAAAATAGAGATTTATTACAACAAATAAAGTCAAATTGTGTATTTGACAAAAAGTTTTCCGAAAGGTTTAAACCGTTACTGAATTAATTTCGGAAAAAAAACCAAAATAAGCATACGAAACGCACAAAGCATCAGGAAAGAATAAATTCAGTTATTTTTGGATTCAGAAATTTTCATCTCATGGGAAAGTCAAGCGAAAACGCACCAGAACGAATCAAAGCCAAAGCCAGGGAACTCGGTTTTTTGGATTGCGGTATTTCTGAAGCCCGGTTTCTGGCTGACGAAAAGGCCAGACTCACAAACTGGCTTCAGAACGAGATGCACGGAGAAATGGCATACATGGCTAACAATATGGATAAACGCCTCGATCCGCGACTTTTGGTGGACAATGCCCGCTCGGTCATTTCAGTTCTGCTGAATTATTTTCCGCTTGAAAAACAGGCCGATCCTGAAGCTCCTGTACTTTCCAAATATGCCTATGGTACCGATTACCATTTTGTGATGAAAGATAAACTTGCCGCCTTGCTGCAATTTATTCAGTCGGAAATTGCAGCCTGCGAAGGCCGGTGTTTTGTCGATTCGGCACCGGTTTTGGATCGTGCCTGGGCTGCCCGTGCGGGTTTGGGCTGGATTGGTAAAAATACCAACCTGATTTCGACGGAACAAGGCAGTTTCTTTTTTATCGGCGAACTGATCATCGATTTGGAATTACCCGCAAACAATAAGCTTGTGCACAACCACTGCGGAACGTGTACCCGTTGCATTGACGCCTGTCCTACACAGGCACTTACTCCGTACCTATTGGATGCACGCCGATGCATCTCTTATCAGACCATAGAGAATCGCGGAGAAATTAATCCGGAGCTGAAAGGAAAATTCGAAAACCGTGCATTTGGTTGCGACATTTGCCAGGATGTCTGCCCATGGAATTTAAAATCAGAAACTCACAATGAGCCGGCATTTACTCCGAATATGAAATTAATGAACCTGAAAAAAGAGGAATGGAATGAGATGGACAAACCCTTGTTCAATGAGTTATTCCGGAATTCGGCAGTAAAACGGACACGGTTCGAAGGATTAAAAAGAAATTTGAGGTTTTTGAAAGAGTAGTTTTACTTACAGCAGAAATCCAATTTCAGAAAGTTCGCGGCCAATTTGCTGTACACCTTTTAAGATTCGTTGAATCTGCCTGTTTAAATTTAACACGTTAACTATCAAAAGGTCAAAGTTTAATTGAAAGTTCTAAATGTCCACCTAACCCAAGTTCTACAATTCTTTGAAGTGTCGAAATGCGAACTTCTTTTATGTTGTTTTCGATTTTTGAAATGTAAGATTTTGTCGTTCCTACTTTTTCTGCAAGTTCTTCTTGAGTTAAACCTTTTTGAAGTCTAGCTTGGTGAATTAAAATTCCTATTTTGAAGTTTTCGTAACCGGCTTCCAAGTCGTCACGTTTTTTAGTTCCACGTTCGCCATAGTTTTTGTCCTTGAACTGTTCAAGTGTCGTGATATTATTTTTTTTCGTTTTCATAATCTTGCTTTATTTTAATTGCTTTATCAATTTCTTGTTTTGGTGTCTTTTGTGTCTTTTTCTGAAATCCGTTTGTTAAAATGACTAATTGTCCCTGGTCGAAAAAACAAAAAATGCGAAATATGTCGGAACCTTGTTGCACCCGTATCTCAAAAAGTCCATCTGTGTTCTCAATGTGTTTTAGGTAGGACTCAGGTACTCTTTGAAGGTCTTCTATCAAATCTAAAGTCCAGATAATTTTATTCTTCACTTTGTCACGTTGTTTTTCAAAGAACTCTTGAAAGTAGTCCTTGTAAAAAATAATTGTTCTGTGCTTGTGTCTTTTATCCATGGAACAAAGATAAGTAAAGTTGCCCGATAGTGAAACTAATTGTCCGAAATTAAATCTAAATTGGCTTGGCTCTGTCAAAACCCGAAAATCTCTCAACCTGCACGGGAAAGTAATTCCACCTAAAAAATACCAATCAGCACAAATGACACTTGAACAGGGAATTGAACGAGCCGAAGCCGAAAAATTTCCAGAAGTTGACACTGAAGATTTACCATTTTAAATATGAAACTAACGGTTTGGCTATGTGGAGTGAGGAATTTCGAAGCACTGCACGGAGCCAATTCGTTTATTCAATATTTCAAAATTTCCGTTAAATCGCAAAGGACAAATTGTCGTTGTTTCAACAACGCGACGCAGCTCAAAAACCACTGAAACCCGCATTAAATAAGGAACTTCGTTGTATGTAGTGTTTTATTCATTTTAAATCAAATTTCTTCTGCTTTTTAAGTTTATTCCTTCTATACAGTTATGTGATTGGTCGATTAAGTCTTCGAAAGCAAGGTTTTCTAAAAAATTGTACTTAACTAAAAGTCTTAACAGTTTTGGAAATGAAACTGAATTATAAAAAAGCAGCATCATTTCATATGAGGACATTTGCGCTTGAATAAAATCAATATATTTTTTTGCTGAGTTTTCTGATAATTGGCTGGACATTTGAAAATGTAAATCAGTATAGTTTATGATGTGGTAGAGATGTCGATAATAGTGCCCAATTGCAGAATGATACTTTTGAAAAAATAATCCATAGATTAGCTTTATTTTTTCGATAGTATTTGAATCTTGGGCTTTTACCCAAATATCATTTGTAATCCCGTAAAAGTGGTTTGTGAATTTCAGCTCTTCTTGAATGAATAATTGAGACTTAGCAGATTCAAAATCATCTGGAATTGCAATATAATTTACACTATTCTCGTCTTTAATATCCTCTATTTGATTATTGAAAGAATCAGCACTTTGAGAATTATGTTGGCCTAAATACTTTGTTGAATTTATACATAACCAAAGATTCTTAAGTTCTATTGTAGAATATGCAAAAAACTCTCTTCCATTAGCATCGGATCTTTTTATAGATATATTTTCATTTAAAGTAAAAGTGTATGTTTTAATAGTATTTCTTATTTCTTGTTGTGTTGACAATAGGTTGAAAAAAGTCGTTTCAAAGCTTTCAATTCTTGATGCTATTTTTTGTCGTTTAAGTCCTTTTTTTTGTTGTTTTAAAGTTTTCACCTGTGTCATTAGAGTTTTATATAATAAAAGGGCTGCGACTAGAGAAAAGAGCGACCCTACAATACCACCAATAAAACTGCCAAATTGTCCGGATAATTCAGGGTCTATTTTAAATGACCAATCATTGAAGGGTGTTTTTGTAGTTGCGAAGGCGATAATACTTATTCCGATTATCATCAAAAAGAATGAAAACGGAATTATGTTTTTATTTAAAAATCTTTTCATTTTATGCCATTTATAGTTGAGTTTCAACATTACACACAACGGTTGATGGTATGGTGTCCTGCGGGATTACAAAGCTTATCTGTTTGCACCACTTTTCACGAGCCACAAACGCTCGAAAACCACCAAAACAAGTATGCACGATACCATGTGTTGGGTGTACGTGCTTTTTATTTTATACCATCAAGAGCCTTGATGAATATTTTATTTTTACTGTTTCCTTTGAAAATTTCTTTTAATTGTCCCCAATATTCAGGTTCAGTTAATTCAGATAACCGTGTGCAAATAATTGTCGCAAGCTTTTCTTCAAAATCAATCCATTTTTCACTCATGATAATTTCAGTCCTTGATGAATTTAAGTCCAAATCCCGTTTCCCACAGATATCAACAACAAATAAAAGAGGAAATGGCCAAGAAATCCTCACTTGATTATTTTTCATTTGCCATGATTGAGGAAATAAAGAAGAAGGTATCTCTATACCATGTAAAGAGAATTTAGACTTTGACTTAGCAAATTCATATACAGAATTATCTTCATTTATATCTCCATCATCATTTATAGTAATAGACTTAGATGATTCTGAAATTGAGTTTTCTGAAATTTTAATTCTCCTTTCTAAAGTATAAATATTTCCTTCAATCTCAACATTCCTAGACTTCAATTCCAAATTTGGTACCGGTTTCCCATGACTTTCTAGTATTGCAACTGTCACAGAACCTATGATTCCTTCGCTTAAATTGTCCAACTTAATATCAAACATTCTAATATTACTATGTTCTCTCCATGAAAAATCTTTAATCGAACTTGCAACGACTTCCATAAAGCTATTCTCATCTCTAGTTTTTTGATGAGAAGATGTTTCAATATTAATTTTAAATGGAGGATTTGGAATTACGTTTTCAACAGACTTGATAAATTCATCTTCTTTCAGTCTTTCCCATGGATTTTGGTCTCTTAGAAAGAGTTTTGTTGTTGTCCCAGGTATTTCTCTCTTTCCTTCTTTAATCAGGAATATACTTTCTTGACCTTCAACCATAATATTCAATGGTTCACTCGATTTATGTGGAGCATAGACTCTTTTAGTATCGACCCATAATGTATCTGCAACCATAAAGCAAGATAAAATTCCAATTCCAAATCTTGAAGTTGGAGAAAATTCTGCATTTGATTCAGATTTCAAACTATAAAAATCAGCCGATTTATAAAACTATGAGCCGATCTTAGAATAATAATTGTCTATAATGTATTGATCCATACCCGTCCCATTATCTTCAACCTCTAAAACAAAATCATCTTCATACTTATAGTATTTTACGCTAATTTCAGGAACATAATGATTACCCCACTTTTGTTCTTGCGCCTGACGAAGAAGACAAGCGTCTATTGAATTCTGAAGTAATTCTCGCAATGCAACTTCTGAGCTTCCGTAAAGCTTAGTTCCCATTAACAAATCAATAACCTGCTTTTTACTTAGGCTAAACTGAGTATTACGATAAATGTAAATAGGATTATTTTTTATATTGCGTTTCGTTTGTATCTTTTCTCTATTTACCTTGAAAGGAAATTTCACTTCAATATCTCTATTTTTACTAATATTGAATTCATTTAAGGATGCTATTATATTATTACATATACTCAATTCTTTATCTATGAAATTACAAAATTCATGAATTGAGGCCTCAATTGCAGGGTGTGAACATTTTGCACCAAATTGAATAATTTCGGGATTTATTTCCCATGCTTCAACCGCCCTGTGCTTATTCCACTCTGCAAGAGAAACAGGATGTCTAACATATAGATGCGAGAATAAAACTGGGGGTGTTCTTTTTCCATCAAAATCTAAAATATCTGCGAGTCTAAGAATTAAACCAATTAACGGTAAACATGCTACAATTCCAGAGCCACACAGAAAGTTTTTATCCAATTCTAATAGGCTTAATGCCTCGTCATTATGACTAAAACATATTTGAGCAAATTCAACAGTTAAATCAACATCTCTAAATACAATTTTACTATTCCAGTCTTTCTCTATTATCTCACGAGCTCTATCTGTATGGGTCAACCTGATAAATTCTGTTATCAAATATCCTTTAAGCAAATCAGCTTTAGAATGCTTACCTTGAATTAAATAATTCAAAATTCTCGTTTCATCATCTGGTCTAGCAGAATAAAAGCGCTTAAAATTTTCACTTGATATTTTTTCTTCTTCTGAATCAAATTCAGGTTCGTAGTCAAATACTTTTTTCCATGCCAGCACATCCTTTTCTTCTGGAGCCATTCCAATATCGTGCATCATAGCACTCAATACAAGTAATTGTAATTCAGGTATGGAAAGATTCTTAATAACCTTTTCTGTTAGTATTAGCTCCATCAGGTTTAATACTCGAAACAGATGTTCTCCATCGTGAAGAGTAAATTCCCCCATATGTTTTATAATTGTTTTAGCTCGACTATAAGAATAAAGTACTACCCTATCAACAAGGGCTATAACTTCGGAATCCCTTTCCTTGCATTTCTCCTTAAGTGTCAGATAGATTAATCTTTTATTCAATCTTTCAATTACTTCTTCTTTATAATCATCCATAGTTATAGTTCTTTATTCTGTAGATTGTTCGCGGTCTCCCAGCATGACACCCAACAGGTATATAGGAATATATTTCGTGTACTTTAACAAATATCAGCGATGTAAATGTATGTAAAATAACATTCTCAAAACAGGAAACGGATTCACAAAAACCCTTTCTTTTCTATTTTATTTAAAAAAATATTACTTCTTGTTCCCAACGTTCACGATTGCATAAATAGACGACGTGCCGTCTTTTTTTACGGTTTTTTCATTTAAAAACAATCGATCCGCCGCCATAATCAGTTTTTTTTGAATGGTTTTTGAATGAAAGACACCTAACCGAACGGTTTTTGAGGATCAGTTGATATTGTTGTGGGGAAAGGTATTGGTCTGGTTTTCAAGTATCGAATCAAAATACGATTATTTAGTCCGAAATCAAAGATGCAGTCCTCAAGCCGGACGGGCTTTTACTTTTTTTCTACAGCAAAAAAAAGTAAACATCCCGATAGTTATCGGGCCGCCGCCGCTGAAGAATAAAAAGCTAAAAACAGAATACGTTTCGCTGAAAATTTCCAAACACCTCCCTCTGGTCGTCAAACAGGGAAATTTTCTTAACGCTCACTCCTTCTGTTCTTTTAACGCTTTTTCTTCTTAGGTGGAACAACACCAACACTGCATAAATTCCCGAATGAATTGGATTGAAACATCATTCTTACAATTTGAAACAACAGTTGATCGGAGCGAGTGCGAGGGGCGTCAAAACGCCCGGCTGAGGGTTCGTTTTGACAAGATTTTTGCTTACTTTTCATCCCCGCCTGCCGTCGGGCAGGGATTGGAAAAGTAAGGGCCAGTCCGGCCTAAGGACAGAAAACGGATTTGAAATTGACCGTTTTAA
>DASRMB010000041.1:0-12641 GCA_035648135.1 Prolixibacteraceae bacterium | reverse complement strand
CGCGGTTCTTTACTGCAAATACGATATGAATGTAAATTTGCGAAAATGTTCCGGGCATTGTTGTGATTTTTGTACGACACCTTCGGAGTCGTTTGGTTGATATTGCAATTTTTCTATAAACCTTTGATGCCTTCGGCATCTGGATGGGGAAATTTATTTAGATCAAAGATTCAATTTTATTTCGTTTCCCACAACTTTATCATGTGATCCTAAGTTTGCTTCGTGCCTCGCAATGACTCACTTTTATACTTCCCGCAATAGTCTCAAGAGTAAAACAGTTCAAATATAGGTCAAAGGAGATCCTTCAGAACGCAAAGGAGATTCTTCAGAACGCAAAGGAGATCCTTCAGAACGCGAAGGGGATTCTTCAGAAGGCAGAGGGGATTCTTCAGAACGTAAAGGGGATTCTTCAGAACGCAAAGCAGATTCTTCAGAAGGCAGAGGGGATTCTTTAGAAGGCAAAGCAGATTCTTCAGAAGCCAGAGGGGATTCTTCAGAACGTAAAGCAGATTCTTCAGAAGGCAGAGGGGATTACTCAAAATGCACGATTGCCGGCCGGCCGGGATAAATCAAAAAAGATATTTAAAGGAGCATTTCCACTGGCAGTAAGGTTTTTCGGGATTTTCATACAGGATTATATCTGTTGACCGCCACTGCCTCTTGTTTGCAACGAGGGGTAAATGGTTCTGAGTTTAAAACTTCAGGGAAACTTCACCCATTACGCGTCGCAGACGCAAAACCAAGAACTCCTCGTTCCCGCTATCGCTCAAACGAGGAGGAGTGTGGTTAAAGATAAAAGGGTTCTATAACGAATTGTGTGGGTTATGTAAGATAAGGATTGCAGAAAAATCAATATTATTACTCAAATTCAATGAAGCATATACTACGAAGTAGTATAGTATTAATCACCCCCAGTAAAACCGGGGGTAAGGACATACCACCGAAAACAACCCTGACCAGGGTTGAATATTAATTACAGAACACTTATTCAACCCTGGTCAGGGTTGAAGTCACAGCTTATTTTTTACCCCCAATTTTATTGGGGGTCATTCATATTTAGCACCTTCTGTGCATAAGCCCAAATGATCACTGAAGTAAATACTCACACCAAACGTTATAGAGCCTTTTTCTTTGACTGATCCTTTCTTTTTCATGCCAGTTTCATTTATATTTGACAGCATAATACCAGACAGTAAAAACCTAAACTGAAAAAGTATGAAATCGAAAATTATGATTGCGGGAACTATTCTTGCATTATTACTTAGCAGTAAGCTTATGGCTCAACCGGATTATCAGCCCACAGAGAAAAATCTTCAGAACCGGGAATGGTTTCAGGATGCCAAATTCGGATTGTTTATTCATTGGGGAATGTATTGTCAGTTGGCTGGCGGCGGCGATCAGGGCATTGCCGAATGGATCATGAACCAGAAGAAAATTCCAATCGCCCAGTATGAAAAAATACCTCAATTCTTCAATCCGGTTTCATTTAATCCGGCTGAATGGGTTTCGATGGTCAAAAAAGCCGGCATGAAATACATTACTATTACCAGCAAGCACCACGAAGGATTTGCCATGTTCGACTCGAAGGTGAGCGATTACAATGTGGTTGACCGGACTCCTTACGCTAAGGACATTATTAAGATGTTAAAAGACGAATGCGACAAACAGGGCATCAAACTATTCTTCTACTATTCGCAACTCGACTGGCACAATCCGGATTATTTCCCCAGGGGAAACACCGGTCAGGGATTTACCGGCCGACCTGAAAAAGGTGACTGGAACAAGTACATTGATTACATGAATGCCCAGTTGAGCGAACTTTTAACCAACTACGGCGAAGTTGGCGGGATATGGTTCGACGGAATGTGGGACAAACCTGATGCACCGTGGCGTCTGGATGAAACATACGCTTTAATTCACAAGCTTCAACCCGGAGCGTTGATCGGAAGCAACCACCATAAATTTCCATTCCCCGGAGAAGATTTTCAGATGTATGAGCGCGATCTTCCGGGAGAAAATTCAATGGGTTTTAATCACACCGGAAGCATTTCAGAATTGCCTATCGAAATGTGTGAAACGATGAACGGCTCATGGGGCTTTAATCTGGTTGACACCCATTACAAATCGACCACCCAATTGCTTCAGACCTTAGTTAAAGCATCGGGTTATGGGGCCAATTTTCTGTTGAATACCGGTCCAATGCCAAACGGTAAAATTCAGCCCGAGAATATTGATACTTTGATGGTCATGGGCAAATGGCTCGAAAAGTATGGCAAAACCATTTATGGAACACGTAAAGGCCCGATCAATCCGGCATCATGGGGCGCATCAACTCAAAAAGACGGTAAGGTCTGGGTTCATGTACTAAAGTGCAAAGAAGAGAACCTGTTTATCGGGAAACTTCCGAAGAAATTAAAATCAGCGAAATTCTTCGATGATCAGTCGCCTGTTCAGTTCACAGAAACAGAATACGGTGTTATCCTGAATATTCCGGATGCGAAGAAAAAACCGATTGATACCATTATCCAGCTGGAGATGTAAATCGCATTCGTTCTTTAAAACTAAAAGCTGTCTGATTCCGGACAGCTTTTTCTTTTTCATGAATAATTTTTGCAAATCACATCGTTCTTAATCTTTCTGCTCCGAATACATGTAGATATCTACATGCTTTATAGAATATTTTTAATATATTTCGAAACCTTTCAAGAAACAAATCAGCAAAGGCTTTGTTAACTGTTTTGGTGATTGGGAAAGCCTAAAAACGGACAATATAAAAAACCATAAATATGTTTGATCTGGATTTAATTACGAAGAACTATCAGGAATTAAAGGTTAAAATTGAAAAAGCAAAAAAAGAACTCAAGAGACCATTAACCCTGTCGGAGAAGATTCTCTACACCCACCTTTTTGATAATCAGCCGATGCACGATTTTAAAAGGGGCGTTGATTATGTGGATTTTGCACCCGATCGTGTGGCTATGCAGGATGCCACGGCCCAAATGGCTTTGCTGCAATTCATGAATTCAGGCAAAAGTAAAACGGCGGTACCTTCAACCGTACACTGCGATCACCTGATTCAGGCCAGCAAAAGCGGATTAGCCGATTTGGATCAGGCCATTAAAATCAACAAAGAAGTTTATGACTTTCTGGAATCAGTTTCCAATAAATATGGAATCGGATTTTGGAAACCGGGTGCAGGTATTATCCATCAGGTTGTACTCGAAAACTATGCATTTCCGGGCGGAATGATGATTGGAACCGATTCGCACACCGTGAATGCCGGAGGTTTGGGTATGGTTGCCATTGGTGTTGGTGGTGCCGATGCGGTTGATGTAATGGCAGGAATGGCCTGGGAATTGAAATTTCCGAAGTTAATAGGCATAAAGCTGACCGGGAAACTCAGCGGATGGGCTGCCCCAAAGGATATTATCCTGAAAGTTGCCGGAATTCTAACCGTGAAAGGCGGAACAGGAGCTATTATTGAATATTTTGGCGAAGGTGCACAATCGATTTCATGTACCGGAAAAGGTACTATTTGCAACATGGGTGCAGAAGTTGGTGCCACTACTTCAACTTTTGGCTACGACGAATCGATGGAACGCTACCTGCGTGCAACAGGCCGTTCAGAAGTGGCTGATCTGGCCAACGGGGTCAAAGAGCATTTAACTGCCGATCCTGAAGTGTATGCCAATCCTGAAAAATACTTCGACGAGCTGATAGAAATTAATCTGGATGAACTGGAACCCTATATTAACGGCCCATTTACGCCCGACCGCGCAACTCCGATTTCGAAAATGGCCGAAGTGGCCAAAGAAAACGGCTGGCCTACTAAAATTGAAGTCGGCTTAATTGGTTCGTGTACCAATTCGTCGTACGAAGATATTTCGCGCGCTGCATCACTGGCGCAGCAGGCTGTTGATAAAAAACTAAAATCAAAGTCCGAATTCACCATTACTCCCGGATCGGAACAGGTGCGTTTCACCATTGAACGTGATGGTTTTATTGATACCTTCAATCAAATTGGAGCAAGTGTGTTTGCCAATGCCTGTGGGCCGTGTATCGGCCAGTGGGCGCGTCCCGGAGCCGAAAAAGGAGCTAAAAATACAATCATTCACTCGTTCAATCGTAACTTCTCGAAACGGGCCGACGGAAATCCCAATACCCATGCATTTGTCGCTTCTCCTGAAATAGTAACTGCCATGGCTATCGCCGGCGATTTAACTTTTAATCCGTTAACTGATTATCTGATCAATGAAAACGGAGATAAAGTGAAACTGGATATTCCTTCCGGACAGGAACTTCCATCAAAAGGTTTTGAAGTGAGAGATGCCGGTTACCAGGCTCCCGCAAAAAATGGTTCATCCGTTGAAATCAAAGTTGACCCGAAATCATCACGCATACAACTGCTTCCTGCATTCGATGCCTGGAATGGGGAAAATCTGATGGGTGCCAAATTGCTGATCAAAGCCAAAGGGAAATGTACTACCGATCACATTTCAATGGCTGGTCCATGGCTTCGTTACCGTGGTCATCTCGACAACATTTCGAATAACATGTTAATCGGAGCAGTCAATGCCTTTAACGATGAAACCAATAAGGTTAAAAATCAGTTGTCCGGCGAATACGGTGAAGTTCCGGCTGTTCAGCGTGCTTATAAGGCAGCAGGTGTTGCTACAATCGTTGTGGGAGATCAGAACTACGGTGAAGGCTCTTCGCGCGAACATGCAGCCATGGAACCACGGCATTTAGGCGTAAAAGCGGTGATTGTAAAATCATTTGCACGGATCCACGAAACAAACCTAAAAAAGCAAGGGATGCTCGGTCTTACTTTTGACAATGAATCGGATTACGAGTTAATTCAGGAAGATGATGTCTTCAATTTTGTTGACCTGAAGGAATTTTCATCAGGAAAGCCATTGACGCTCGAAATTGTCCATGCCGATCAAACCAAAGATTCAATTTTACTGAACCATACCTACAATCAACAGCAGATCGAATGGTTTAAAGCCGGTTCAGCATTAGATTTAATTCGTAAACAAAACCTTTAAACCCTGATATGATAGAAAAAATTAAAGTTCTTAACCCGGTAGTTGAGCTGGATGGTGATGAGATGACCCGGGTAATCTGGTCCTTTATTAAAGAGAAACTTATTTTCCCTTACCTCGATATCGACATCAAATATTACGATCTTGGAATTGAGCACCGCGATTTAACCAACGACCAGGTAACTGTTGATGCAGCTAATGCCATTAAACAATACGGTGTTGGTATCAAATGCGCAACAATAACTCCGGACGAAGCCCGTGTTGAGGAATTTGGTCTGAAAAAAATGTGGAAATCGCCCAACGGAACTATCCGTAATATTCTGGACGGAACTGTTTTTCGCGAACCCATCATTATCAGTAATATTCCGCGATTGGTTCACGGATGGAAACAGCCGATCTGCATCGGTCGTCACGCGTTTGGCGATCAATATAAGGCTACCGACTTTGTGACCAAAGGAAAAGGCAAGCTGACTATCACTTTCACTCCTGAAGATGGAAGTGAAACATCTTCATTTGAAGTATATGATTTTGAAGGCGACGGCGTGGCAATGGCCATGTACAATACCGACGAGTCAATCAACGGTTTTGCTCATGCCTGTATGAATCAGGCGCTCATGAAAAAATGGCCGCTTTATCTTTCCACCAAAAACACCATCCTGAAAAAGTACGACGGACGGTTCAAGGATATTTTTCAGGAAGTTTTTGATGCTGATTTTAAGGAAGCATTTGCAGAAGCCGGCATTACTTACGAGCACCGTTTAATTGACGATATGGTTGCTGCCTGTATGAAATGGGAAGGCGGATATGTTTGGGCCTGTAAAAACTACGATGGCGATGTGCAGTCGGATACCGTAGCTCAGGGATATGGTTCGCTCGGATTAATGACTTCAACCTTGATTACTCCGGATGGAAAAACAATGGAAGCTGAAGCTGCTCATGGTACTGTGACCAGACATTTCCGGATGCATCAGCAAGGCAAGCCAACATCAACCAACCCGATTGCATCAATTTATGCCTGGACACGCGGTCTGGCCTTTCGTGGCAAACTTGACGGAAACCAGAAGCTGATTGCATTTGCAAACGCCATTGAAGAAACCTGTATTGAAACAGTGGAAAGTGGCAAAATGACCAAAGATCTTGCGCTGCTTATTTTTGGGAATGAACTTAAAACTGAAAATTACCTGACAACGGAAGGATTTTTGGATGCTATCGATTCCAACCTTCAGAAAAAGCTGGGGTAAGCAATGTTCACCGCTGGTGGAGTAGGAGCCTAGCTGTCGATGGTTTCACGTCATTAATTGTCATTTGTTGTGTTTGCAATCCTGAAACATAATTGTGGAAGATGAATGACAAGCAAAATTCAAATCAGGAAAAGTAAAGATTATAACATGAGTCAGAATATTCAATTCAAAAATGGTCAGTTAATTGTTCCCGACCAGCCAGTCATTCCTTTTATTGAAGGGGACGGAATCGGGAAAGACATTAGCGGTCCGAGCCAGCGGGTGATTGATGCCGCAGTAGCTGCTGCCTACGGTGATGACCGGAAGCTCATCTGGAAAGAAGTTTTGGCAGGTAAAAAGGCCTTTGAAATGACCGGAAGTTATATGCCGGACGAAACGCTCGAAGCTTTTAAGGAGTACCTGGTAGGAATAAAAGGCCCACTCGAAACACCTGTAGGAGACGGTATCCGATCGCTGAACGTGGCTTTGCGCCAAACTCTTGATTTGTTTGTTTGCCTGAGGCCGATCCGTTGGTTTAAGGGTGTTCCTTCTCCAATACGTTATCCTGAATTGGTTGACATGCACATATTCAGGGAAAATACCGAAGATATTTATTCGGGAATCGAATTTATGACCGGAGATGAAAAAGCCATCCGGTTCCGCGATTTTCTGATTAATGAATTGGGTGTTGAAAACATCCGTTTCCCGGAAAGCAGTTCGTTCGGTGTTAAACCTGTTTCAAAAGAGGGCTCAGAACGACTGATCCGTGCGGCAATTCAATATACAGTTAGCCGGGGACTTCCGTCTGTCACCATTGTTCACAAGGGTAATATCATGAAATTTACGGAAGGTGCCTTCAAGAACTGGGGATACGATCTGGCCGAAACCGAATTTGCGGATCAGATATTTACCTGGAGACAATATCAGCAGATTGAAAAACAGCATGGACAGGCTGAAGCGAAAGCCGAATTTGAAAAGGCTAAATTGGCAGGAAAAGTCATTGTGAAAGATGTCATTACCGATGCATTTCTACAGGAAAGCCTTTTACATCCGTTTGATCATTCGGTTATTGCAACCTTAAATCTGAACGGTGATTACATATCCGATCAATTGGCGGCCATGGTTGGCGGAATCGGAATTTCACCCGGGGCAAATATTAATTACAACAGTGGGTATGCTATTTTTGAAGCCACGCACGGAACTGCACCCAATATTGCCGGAACTGGAAAAGCCAATCCCGGGTCACTCATACTTTCAGGAGCCATGTTGCTCGAATACCTGGGGTGGGACAAAGCAGCAGAACATGTTTATGATGCAATGGAACATACCTTCTCCAAACGAAGAGTCACTTCGGATTTGTTTAGCATGATGGAAGGAGCAACATTATTATCAACATCTGAATTTGCTGATGAGATAATTAGAAATATTCATTAATTTAGGAACGTAATTCTTAAAAAAACTAAAAACCAAACATATGGAATACATTAAGAACAAGTTTTACGAAAAAGCCATTCATTGTGTTGGAGAGTATCAGCAATTAAAGAACGAACACGCTGATAAAGTGATTGCCAATGTAACCATTGGACAAATCATGACAGGTATGAAAGGCATTCCGGGTTTAATTACTGACACATCGAAACTTGACCCGATCGAAGGAATTCGTTTCAGGGGTTATTCAATTCCGGAGCTTCGGGAAAAATTACCTCGTTTGAATCCTGAAGGAGAACCCTTACCTGAAGGTTTATTCTACCTTTTATTACTGGGCGAAATGCCTGGCCACGACGACGTTTTAAACATGAGCAAGGACTGGGCGACCCGTGCTTCGGTACCTCAGCATGTATTCGATGTGATTGATGCTATCCCGAAAATTGCACGGCCAATGACTTCTTTCTGTGCTGCGGTGACCAGTATGGCAACCGAATCAGTTTTCCAGAAAGCGTATCGTGCAGGTGTCAACAAAAAATACTACTGGGATACCACCTATGAAGATGTGATGAACCTGATTGCACGCTTGCCCCGAATTGCAGCGTATATTTATCGGAACAATTATCACAATGGCGATCATATTGAACCGGATCCACGCCTTGACTGGGCCGGCAACTTTGCTCATATGATGGGACACGACAGTGAAGAAGTGAAACGGCTGCTTCGTTTGTATATGGTGTTGCATTCCGACCACGAAGGAGGTAATGTTTCGGCTCATACCACCCATTTGGTTGGATCGGCGCTGAGCAATCCATATTATGCCTATTCCGCCGGAATGCTGGGATTAGCCGGGCCACTGCACGGATATGCCAATCAGGAAGTTATTCACTGGATTTTTGATTTGATTCAGGAATTGGGAACCGATGAACCTACAGACGAACAGATCAAAGAATACACCTTATTAACCCTCCAGCAAGGACGCGTCATCCCCGGGTATGGACATGCTGTTTTACGGAAAACTGATCCGCGTTTTACCGCACAGAAAGATTTTGCCGAAAAATATGTCAGGGATGATAAATTAATCAACATTGTCAATCAGCTTCACCGGACGGTTCCTGCTGTGTTGGAAGCTACTGGAAAAGTTCAGAATCCATGGCCAAATGTTGATGCATTCTCCGGAGCTTTGCTTTACCATTACGGAATCAAGGAATATTCATTCTATACGGTGATGTTTGCTGTTTCCCGCGCTTTGGGAGTTCTGTCTTCACTGGTTATGGATCGTTTATATGGATTGCCCCTTGAACGTCCTTCTTCACAACCATTGAGTTGGTTTAGCGAAAAGGCCGGAATTCAGAAAGAGGACCGGAAATGTAAATAATAAAATATCATAAACTGAAAAGAGGAGAGGTCAATAGGCTTCTCCTTTTTTGTATTAAACCGAAAACCATCAGTATCTAAAGCGATCTACTTCCTTTCTTTTAATGGGATTATTAATGATCAGTTGATATGGTTGAGGGGAAAGGTATTGGTGTGGTTTTCAGGTATTGAATCAAAATATGTTTGTTTTGCTCGAAATCAAAGATACTGTCCTCTAGCTGGACGGGCTTTTTCTTCTTAGGCGGAAAAACACCAACACTGCATAAATTCCCGAATGAATTGGATAGAAACATCATTTTCGAAATTGAAGCGAAAATTGATCGGAGCGAGTGCGAGGGCCGTCAAAACGCCCGGCTGAGGGTTCGTTTTGACAGTCATCCCGATGAAAATCGGGATTTCTCCTTTTCATCCAAGCCTGTTATCGGGCAGGGATTGGAAAAGTAAGGGCCAGTCCGGCCTAAGGACAGAAAACGGATTTGAAATTGACTGTTTTAATATTGCTCCACAACTAAATGAAGTGATCCATCATTTTATTGGGAATTCGGGATTGATATCTTTCGTTCATTAAACAAAAAAGGGAGCCATCTGGCTCCCAATCAATCTACATTATTGCGATTCGTAAAAAAGGGTCTTTTTTTCTCTGACGGAAAGACATTTTTGATGTTTTTCTATTAATGTCTTTTTCTCCTCGTCAGTCAGTGCGTCGAAATAAGTTAGTCTTTCTTTCGTTTTAATTTGTCTGATTTTTTTGAATGCACAATTAACTAACTCACTTCCAACCGGACATTCAAATATTAGACCATAATAGTTAGTATAACGCTTTCCCATTTTGTGCCTTCATTCATGAACTAAACTGATTACGTTGGTTTATCCCCCAAAATCAAAAAAGGTAACCCACAAAAACCAAATATTTTTTTAAATTATAAGTTTGAAGGGCTCTATGGCATATTTTTATATTTTTGCAGAAGTTCTTTTGCACGATGAAACGATCATTCTGTTTTATTATACAAAAAAGCAGAAATTTATTTGAGAGGATATTTCCTGCCAGGCAAGTAATCCAATTTCCTGCAGACTTGAAAAAATGTTTGTTGAATGTATGTTCTAATGAATAATGAGAGAATAGAAACAGTTGAAAAATAGTATAAAAAGATATGTTTGAGAATCTAAACGAAAAGCTGGAACGGTCATTTAAACTTCTGAAAGGTCAGGGGAAAATTACCGAAATAAATGTTGCAGAAACATTGAAAGAAGTACGTCGCGCTTTGCTCGATGCCGACGTTAACTTTAAAATAGCCAAATCATTCACTGAGAATGTCCGAAAAAAGGCACTTGGGCTGGATGTTTTGAATTCGGTTAAGCCTGGTCAGTTAATGGTTAAAATCGTACATGACGAGTTGGCTGAGCTGATGGGAGGAAAATTTGTTGACATCAATTTAAAAGGGAATCCTTCCGTTATTCTGATTGCAGGTCTTCAGGGATCTGGAAAAACAACTTTTTCGGGAAAACTGGCTCAAATGCTGAAAAGCAAAAAAGGCCGTCATCCCTTGCTCGTTGCCTGTGATGTTTACCGTCCTGCAGCAATTGAACAGTTAAAAGTCCTCGGACAGCAAATCAATGTTCCGGTTTATACTGAAGAAGGTAATCAGAATCCGGTGAAGATTGCTCAGGAAGCTATTCGTCAGGCCAAATTACAGGGCAATGATGTGGTTATTATTGATACCGCAGGTCGTTTAGCTATCGACCAGCAAATGATGAACGAAATCAGTGCTGTTAAAGATGCCGTAAAACCGCACGAAATCTTATTCGTTGTGGATGCCATGACTGGTCAGGATGCCGTAAATACAGCTAAGGAATTTAATGACAGACTCGATTTTGATGGCGTGGTTCTTACCAAGCTGGATGGTGATACACGTGGTGGTGCTGCCCTTTCAATCCGTTCGATTGTTGACAAGCCAATTAAATTTGTTGGAACCGGTGAAAAACTTGATGCACTGGATATTTTCTATCCTGAACGTATGGCCGACCGTATTCTGGGTATGGGAGACATCGTTTCGCTGGTGGAAAAAGCTCAGGAACAATTTGATGAAGGAGAAGCAAGAAAACTTCAGCAAAAACTGGCAAAAAATCAGTTCAGTTTTACCGACTTTTTGAAACAGATTCAACAGATCAAAAAAATGGGTAATCTGAAAGACCTTGCCGGAATGATCCCGGGAATGGGAAAGGCTTTAAAAGATGTTCAGATTGAAGATGATGCCTTTAAGCATATTGAAGCGATCATTTATTCCATGACTCTGGCTGAACGTGAAGATCCGGCCTTGTTGAATGGTTCGCGCCGAAAACGAATTGCCGATGGCTCAGGAACCAATATTCAGGAAGTAAACCGTTTAATCAAACAGTTTTCTGAAACCCGTAAAATGATGCGTGTCGTTTCTCAGGGTAAAAACATGAACCGGATGATGGGAAATGCAAGTCCAAAAAGATAATCGAATAAACTGATTTCTATGATATTAATTGACGGAAAAAATACAGCTAAAGAAATAAAAAAGGAAATTGCCGCAGAAGTCAAACAAATAGTTTTGTCGGGAAAAAGAGCTCCTCATCTGGCAGCTGTTTTAGTTGGACACGACGGAGGCAGCGAAACTTATGTTGCTTTTAAAATAAAAGATTGTGAAGAGGTCGGATTTCGGTCATCTCTTTTTCGTTTCGATGACGATGTGACAGAAGAAGTATTACTCGCAAAAGTTGACGAGTTAAATAAAGATGCCGATCTGGATGGTTTTATTGTGCAATTACCTTTGCCCAAACACATTTCGGAGCAAAATGTTATTGAAGCAATCGATGCCCGTAAAGATGTTGATGGATTCCATCCTGAAAATGTTGGCCGGTTGGTACTTGGTATGCCAGCCTTTTTATCGGCAACTCCTTATGGAATAGTTGAACTACTCAAAAGATATCAGATTCCAACTTCAGGCAAAAATTGCGTGATTGTTGGACGAAGTAATATCGTTGGTCGTCCGTTGAGTATCCTGATGTCGCAGAAAAGTGTCAATGCCACCGTAACAGTAGCGCATAGTAAGACTAAAAACCTGGAAAAAGTATGTGCCGAAGCCGATATCCTGATTGCGGCTCTTGGTTCTCCTGAATTTATTAAAGCAAATATGGTAAAAGAAGGAGCTGTAGTTATTGACGTCGGGACTACCCGTATTGCTTCTACTGAGACCAAATCGGGCTGGCGTTTGAAGGGAGATGTGAAATTTGATGAAGTAGCTCCCAAATGTTCTTATATTACTCCTGTTCCGGGAGGTGTAGGACCAATGACCAGGGTTTCGCTTCTTCTTAACACCTTGCTCGCAGCTAAGAAAAGAATTTAAATTATTTTGATCAATAAAAAAGAAGGTGCTTTTTAGTACCTTTTTTTGTGCTTTTTTTTTGATTAATTAGAGTCTGTCTATAAACATCAAATTGTTGATAATTAATTATATGCAGCCTTTTATTGTGTATCCATTTTTATTAGTTTTAAGAAAAGATACACCATGAAACTATTTGAAGATTTTAAGATCAAGTTTGAGAAGCC
>DASRMB010000040.1:0-54980 GCA_035648135.1 Prolixibacteraceae bacterium | reverse complement strand
TCATTTCAAACGGAGCCAGCAACAAATCGCGGTAGGGTTTAACTTCCTCCCCTGTCATTTTCAAAAGCGCTTTGGGAGAGCCGTTAACCGGAAGTATCTTTACGTTGGCATTGTTTAGGTAAGCCGGATTAGCTTTCATTCTTTTGGCCAATCCACTGGTTACAAGAATTGGAGTTCCCCGATCAGCTATGTGTTGAAATTTCCGGATGAAGTTGGGATCTTTCAGCGCCTGAACCGGAAAAACAGCGGATTTTGCATTCTCATCCACTTCACTGGCCGGAACAAACGGAATACCAAGTTCTCCCAGAAAGCTGCAAATCCATGTTTCTTCAAACGAATCGCTGTTACCGGGTTTTAGCAGATGAACACCTTTGATGGGTTTACCCTGAACAATTTTAGCCAGTTTAACCAGTCCGGGAAGTTCTTCGCTCAAGGCTTCCATTTTCGGGGTTGCACCCAGATGACCGCCATAACTCCATAAAACCATTTGTTTTCCTTCGCCTAATATGGTATGACGGGCCTGTTCGAGGTAGGTAGTTACCTTAGTGCGTGTTCCGCCGGTGTCAAACCAGCCACCACCAACACTGCCAAGGGTTGCAAGCCAACGCATGTTGAAATAGGCATTGTAACCAATTTCATATCCCTCACTCTTTTCATAGTCGAAATTACGGGCTTCGGTACCTACCCAGATGCCATCGAAAATTTTAGATTCACGTACCACATCATATCCACGAATGTGATATTCATCGTTCCATTGCGGAAATTTAATGATCACTTTCACGTTTGGATTTACAGCATGAGCCGGTTTCATTACCCGTTCGATACTCATTTTTAACATCAGGTCGGTATAATATTTTGCCCACGACTGGTCTCCTCGTCCACGAATACACTCGGAGCACTCGCAATTGGTAAAAAACCAGTCGTCGATCACGATTTCGTCGAATATGGAAGCAGCATATTCAAAAATCCGCTGAAGTTCTTCCTGATTCGCCTTCTTGGAATAGCAATGGTATTCGTTGAAATTGTCCTGCCCGTATTCGGTGGTGGCACCACTGGCGACCAGAAACCCTTCTTTCAGCAAACGGGCTTTGGCTTTGAGGAGGTTTTCGCGTTTGGCGTAGTGGCCACGTCCGTAGGCCTCCAGATTAACTTTGGTTACACCGTATTGCTTGCACCATTTGATGGCATTGTCCAAACCTTCGTCGCTCGCCATGTATTGATCAACTTCCTGCGCTGTTACCCACGCCGAAAGTGTTAAAACGGCCTTCTCATTCTGCATGGTATTCCACAAAGGCTGTGAATATCCTGAGGCAGCACTCGAAAAAAGAATCGTAAGCACAATTCCAAGGATTTGTAATTTTTTTATTATCGTTCTCATCATTGTTACGATTAAGTTATGATCAGTTATACACTTTCGTTTTTGGTTATTTCAGGCCGTTTCTACCATTCCAGTTTCACCCGAATTCCATCCGGATTATTTTCGAAACTCAAAAAACTTGTTTTTCCCAATGAATCCCAGGAACTTTTTACTTCGGACAGCGTTTTTCCAGCACCGTCGGTAACTGTAATTTTTGCTGGAGTCGATGGCAGCATAATGCGCATAACATTGGTTGTATTGATTGGACTTTTAGCGGTAAAAGAGTAGCTTTTGCGGTTGATTTTTTCGTCATAAATACGGGCAGCCGAAGCTAAAACCTGGGGCGTTTGCGGGTTAATCACCTCTCCCAAATTGTACAAACAGACCTGTTCACCCGGATTAACCTGCTTCTGTTCGAGTACTGGTAGTGTCGGGTCGAAAAGATCAATCAATTTACCTTTTAGTGTATAGGGCTGAGAGCTGACACCCTCGTCCATTACGGAAACCAATTCGTAAGGGCCACGTTGCAGGTAAAAATTATTTTTGTATTCAATTTTTTGTCCGAAGGCTTGCTCATAAAGTGCTTCCACTTTATCACGCAAAACCTGATCGCCATTGGTTTCCAGCACATATTCCTTCGGATCTTTCCTGATCACACAAACTTTTCCTTTGCCAACCGGGTAAATACCTTCCATCGGATTGCTGCCTATACCCAACTTTTCAAACAAATCGTCGGCCGGACAATTGTATTTTTTATTGCCTGAATTCCACCATTCCTGAACCGATTGAAAAGCATCATCGTCACGTCCGGAGTAAACTATGATGCCTCCGTTACGCACCCATTCAGCCAGTTTTTTATGTGCGGTCTCGTCCAGCGGTTTCATGTTCGAATACGACATCAACAAAATTTTCGTATCATTGAAAGCCTTCTCGTAGCCCACATTTTCGAGATGAACGATATTTACCGGAACACCTCTTTTCAGGAAAGGAAGGGCTTCTCCATAAAAATTTGACAACAGCGGATCTACAAATTTATTACTGGTTGGATACCTATGGAACATTCCCGAGGTTTCGTAAAAATTCGAGAAATACGGATCCTTCCATGCTTTGCCATCATCGTGAGTCGGAAGACGCTGAAACATAAGAGAGTTACCCATCATCACACTAATACCCTGAGTTCCAGAAGTTTTATTTTCAGAAACCTTTATATTATTGAGCGCATTAATCATGACCAACAATTGTGTTGAATAGGTTCGCGGCATCGAGGCCCTTTCGCTACTGGTTTTGCTGATAAAATATTTTCCTTCGAATATGCGATCGGGCCAAGGCATAACTTCGTAATTATCGATGTCGGGATAGAATAGTTGTGAGGTGAAACTCGTTTCGTAATTCTTTTTATAATCGGCCCAGTCGCGACGCGTATCTTCCACCGGATCGTTTTCGAACCAAAGTTTGCGGTTGGTAGGGATTGTCATCGATCGCATACAACCATATTCCAGAAATGCCGTTTCAAAGGCACGTTCTTTCGCAATTCCATTGAAATAATTTGGTTCGCGCGAAGTTCCGGTCCAAGCCTGTACAATGTATCCGTCGACACATGATAATGAAGCCAGGCTTGCTTCGGGACTAACGATATTCCACAACGAATAGTTCAACAAGGAGTGCGTAGGTACGTAGCAACGAACATCCATCCCTTTGCTTTTGCCATATTCCTTGGCATAGGTAAATGCCTCTTCCAATGCTCTTTGGTAAAGAAAATATTTGAGTTTATTTGCCAGATAGGTATTTTCAGGCGATTCGTGCTGAGGCCGCCAGTCGAAACCATAATAGGCTTTCCATTCCTGCTTGAATGCTTCGCTGTAACCGGCACGTGCCCAAAATTCAGGCTCTTCGAGATAAATAGCTTCAACCCCGGCATCAATTACTTTTTTAATGATTTTCTCCTTAAAATATCTCAGGAAATTTTTGGTTGGAACAATATAAGGGGTATTCATTCCGTGCCATATTGTATCGCCGTTTTGCTCAACCTGACCTTCGTCAAAATGTTTCACTCCGTCCCATTTACCCAAGAAATAATCCTGATAATTTCCCCATGCAATGCCAGTCATAAATTGGGCATTGTACCCACGATCGCGCCACGACTGAACCCGTTGCTCAAAACTCATCCCGGGTCTGTCATCAGCTCCATAAACCAATACTGCATCAGATCTTACGTCGGTAGTTGGTTTCCATTGCCCCCTTGTTTGAAAGGAGGTTTTTTCCTTTTTCTCAGGTTTATCAAGTGGTAAATTATTCTTTTGCTGCGACCATGCAGTTGTTACTACAAAAAACAATAAGAGCAAAAAAACCGAAAGAACACGGCTACTAATTCCTGATATATTGAGTTTCGACATTTGTTGAGTTATTTAGTGAGTAAGGGTTTTTGAAGCATAACTATTTTTTATCGCAGAGATACAACGCGGCAAATCCTGGGACGTTTGTCTCCGGCCAGCCTTTGCAGCCGGGAAAATGTTCAGAGATAACAGAATATCGCTTTTTATGGAAGTACTCATCGTCAGTTTTCAGGCTAATTCTTTTTTTAAAATCCAAGATCAGAAAGCCAGTGCAGGAACAGATCCATCCATCCGGCATCCGAATTTGTACTGGTCGGGTCAGCTGCAAATCCATGCCCGGCTTCCGAATAAATATGCAGATCAGCCGTCACACCGGCCTCCTTGTATTTGAGGTAAAGTTTTGCTACTCCCTCAGCAATATCGGCCCGATCCTTGTAACCTGAGGCCAAAAATACCGGCGGAATATTGGGAACAATATCCAGACGTGCTGTTCCTCCGGGGTAAATTAAAGCCTGAAATGCCGGTCTCGAGCTGAAACGATCGATAACTTCGGTAGCTTTTTTATTTCCGCTATCGAATCGCATAGCAGCTATTCCTGCCAGTTCACCTCCGGCGGAAAAACCCATGACGCCAACCTTTGATGTATCGATAGTCCATTCGCCCGCCCGGCTTTTGACAAGGCGGATAGCTCGCTGGATGTCAGAAAGTTCATCGTTTTCGGTATAAGTGGAACCGGGCTCTTTTGGCAAACGGTATTTCAGCACAAAAGCTGCAACACCTTTTTCCTGAAACCTCTGCGCAAGCAGATAGCCTTCGTTATCGATACGAAGTTCGCGGTGACCACCTCCCGGTGCCAGTATCACAGCAACACCTAAAGATTTAGCTTTTTCAGGAATATAAGCTGTAATGGATGGCTTGTTGATGCTATTCAGAAAACGCTCACCATTTTCAGCAACGCGAACAGTCTGATCACTTGTTTTTCCATCAGCATTTGGAGCGCCATGAGGCCATAACAACAATTCAACAGGCTGAGCCATGCTGCCGAATGCTGATAGAAGAATCAGTAGCCATATGCTGCCCATCCGTTTATTCTGAATTAGGATTCGTTTCATTTGATTTGTTTTTCGTTTAAACAGGGGTATCTGTTAATTAATCCGGTCAGACCGTTCTCCAAAAAGGATTTCCGGAAGGAATAAACTGAACCGGAACCTCACTTATAAAGGTTTTAAGCCAGGTAGCACAGTTGTCCATTCCGTCTTCTTCTTTCCGGTTATGCGAAACAATGATGAAACCCTTTGGCTGCCCGGAAGCCACAATATCTCTTTCCCACTCCACATTGTTATTTTCGCGGTCGGGTTCATAATGAATGGTCACATCGGCATAAGGAGCGCCACCTTTAGGCACTTTATTGGAGCCTTTACTTACAGTCAGCACTTTCAGCTGTGGATCGCCAACCACTCGGATGCTATCGCTTCTAAGGCGTCCTTTCACTTCTTTGGCGTAATCAGCAAGTGTGATTTCCTGAGGTAATTCGTATACATTATGCTCCTCATCAAATTTGCAGGTGTCCCAGCCCATCACTTTTTTCCAGCCTTCGTCAATACCATCGGGTTTACGGGCATGCCAGTGGTCGTGAAAACGATGTACAAAAAGTCCGTTTTTCCTTATGTACTCCTGTTTGTAGGCGTACAGCGCATCATCCTCCAATCCCTCCCCTTTATCGAGGTTCGTCCAGAAGGTGGGTTCGTGCGCCAAAATAAAGTTATTTCCGGCTTTCACCGATTTCTCCAACACATCGAGCGTGGCCATAAACGAGGTCGTTATACCAGTTAACACAATATCCGGAGTCCCAGCGCCTTTGATGGTATCAACGGTAACTTCGCGCCAGGGTACTCCAACGTTTTTCTTGATGCGATCCATTACCTCCCCGGCGGTGATTTTAACTTTGGACGAACAACCAACCTGAGAAAGCAGCATTCCTGCTCCTGAGACGATTCCTATTCCGGCCACCATACCGGTTCCGGACATGTTAAGGAATTTTCTTCTTGAAATATTATTGCTCTTCATACTAATTCGTTTTAATTGATTGAAAAAATCTTCGTACTGTTGACTGGCAGTAACTAAGGCACCCAAAAAGGTTCGTTTGCCGGAATCCATGCGACTGGAACTTCAGAAATAAAGGTCTTCATCCAGGTTGCAGCTTCGCCGTAACCGGGATCCTCCGAGGCCTCACGGCCAATCAGGATCATTGCTTTGTTTCGGCCTTTCCAGGTCAGAAAATCGCGGAAATACTCGCAGCTTTCCCACTCAATCGCTTCGGAAATTACAATCAGATCAACTTCCGGATCGCTTAAAAATTCCTGCAATTCGGTCAGTTTAAACATACCATGCGACAAAGCCGCTTTTTTAACTTTGATTTCCGGATCACCTTCTACACGTAGACCCGGTATATTTAACCGTTCTTTAAAGTAGGTAACCATTTCTCGAAGAGAGGTTTCAGGAAGATTAAAATATTTATTTTTAGGATTATATGGTTCCGTTCCCGAATTCGAATTCTGAATGTGGTATTCGTCCCAACCGAGTGCTTTGGTAAGGCCCAGCAATTGGCCATCCACTTCGCGGGCACCCCAGTTTTCATCGAATCGCCATACCACAAGTTTATTCTTTTCAATCAAAGTTTTTTTGAATTCAAAGGCCGGATCGTTGGCCATATACTCTTCCGTTTCAAGGTAATAAGCGGGTTGCTGGGTGATGATCAGGTTTTTTCCTGAGTCGGCCGCTTTTTGAAGCACTTCGATCGATGGAGTAAACGATGTGGCAATGCCGGTGACCACTGTACCGGGATTTCCGGCGCAAAACACATCGGTTTTCGATTCTTTCCACGATGTTCCAAGTTGATCTTTAATGCGGTCAACAACTTGCTGTGCAGTAATTTGTTTCGACATGAGTATTTCGGTTTTATAACTGGTTTTGTTTATTCTTTGCTAAAAATATTTTTTACACGGTTACGCCAAATAAGTCCAGATATCTAGCAATGCTGATAAATTTCACATAAGGAAGCGACGCGTAAAAATCCATTTCGGCATCGGTCGAGCGCCATTCTTCGGCCCAAATGTCTTCGAGCATGGTCATCAATGGTTTTTGGATTCCCCGTTCCATTGCACTGTCACGTAACTCCTTGAATTTGTCTTCGGTACGCCATTCACGGTTGTGTCCGCTTACGCTGCCTGCTTGCAATTCTTTATCATTGTTTGGCCCAAGCGTACTGTAATCCATCGAGTTGTATCGTGGAATAACCAGTATTTTAGAGCCATCGACGCCAATCCATTCGGCAACATCCACATCGATGCCCGATTCGTAACCATAAGGAGCCCATTGCGTCCGGTTAACCACCGCCTTTAGTCCGAACGAACTTAAAATCTGCGGCATTTGTGCAAACGTTCCATGCTCCTGATTGCTGTATACAGCCACCCGGGTATCCAAATGTTTGAATATGGCTTCGGTGCCATGCAAAAACTGACGAATGACTGATTCGCCGCTAATAATCAGGTGGAAAGGTTCGCACCATGTGCCTCCCAAAATTTCAATACTACCTTCCTTAATGAATGATTTAAGCGATTCGAGGTATTCCGGTTCGTTCTTATTGATGGCCACCCAGCAACTTCCGCCAATTTCCCAGCTGCTCGAATAATTGTTGAATTTTCCGGAGCGGATACGTTCCATTTCAATTTTCATAGTCTTTGAAGGCCGTTCCATAGGTTTTACAAAACCATCGTGGTAACCGGTAGAGAAATACACTAGTGGTTCTCCGGAGATTGGAGACTGATCAGCTTTGTTCTTCGGTAAATTAGTAACAAAATAATTGGAACGCGACCAACCTTCCGGCTCACGGTTCAGGGTTTCCACTTTGCAACAGCTGTTTTGGTCCTTTTGAATTTGGGAAGAACCAACCAGTTGAACCGTTTTTATTTCCCAGGGACGCATACTGAATGAAGGAGTAAGTTTTTCGACTCTCTTTAGCCCATGAGTGCATTCGTTCAGCGAAGAACCGGCATCGCCAAATTGGAGGGTCACCTGATCTTTTTGACCGGCCCATTCCCAAAGCCTGACGTATAATTGTCCTCCATGCTCGAATAATGCAGTAGCCATGGTGGTATTCGAACTAATCTGAAGAAAACTGCCTTTTCCAGGAAATGCTGAACGCTTTCTCCCGGATTGACCACTGAGCAACTCTCGCTGATACTCACCTGCAATCAGGTTCAGTTTCATCTTGCGCCAGTCTCCGTTAAAAGGCATAAACCGGTATCGATGGGTTTCTTTTCCTTTCATCGCCTGTTTTCCTCTTCCGTAAACATATTTTTTAGGCCCGAACGACAATACATGCCTGAACGAATTATTTTGGCTGTCGTAACCGTAACCTGATTGACCAATATTGAAATGTGCCATGTTGCCGTTGGGTGATTCCATGACCACATAATGCAAACTCTCAACTGATTTCGACCCATCGGAAAGTCCGGTAAGAAATGGCGAGTTTTGCAACATTTGAGTTTTACCAGCAGGCATTTCGCAGTTCATACAAAGTTTCCGTTCGTGCTGGTAGTAGTGAATCCGCCGGGGCTTTTCATCGTAAAAGTCGCCAGGCTCAGGACCAAATGTCCGCCCATCGCCATAATCCAAAGTGGTTTCGTAATCGATATATTGATCGGTTATTTCCAAATGGTGAACATAAATAATATTGGATATTTCACCTTCGATTTCGGCGTATGCTTTTTTGCCATCGTGGCTTAACCATTTCTGAATGCGTTGATGTTTCGAATCGCGGGAATCCAACATCTGGCCTTCATTAAACACAGTCAGATAGCCCAACTTGGTTATATTCTTTGAATCTGCTCCGATTTGAACCTCCAAACTCCCATCATCCAGCAACCTGATTTTAAAATTGGCAGCTTCGAACCATTCTTTCCAAACCTTACTTCTGTCGTCAACCGTTTGGCTCGTTTTTTTTGCCTTAACCGAAGCATAGCCGAAACCAGGAATCGCTGTCGTGCCGTAATTTCTTGTCCATGGTAAGGTATTAAAAACCAAGGAACCTCCAATCTCTCCAGTCAAATACTGAATGGCACTGTCGGTGACTTCTTTCGCAAGACTCCGGGCCTGATTACACCAGTCGATACCCGTTTCGTCGGCCAGACAAACATGAACATCATGGTTTTGTGAGTTTAGCATCAGCTTCCAGGCTTCATCGAGCCGTTCCGAAGCATTTTCTTTTCCTGACAAGAACGCAAATGCGGCTAATGTTTCTGCATTCAGAAGTTCATTTTCAACTTCCTGCTGAAGAATGCGGACTTTGTCGCCACGTATACCCCAAGGGAATGTGGACACAAAATCCTGTTGAGTGAAATACACCAATGGAAAATCGGGCTTTGCAGCCGCAAACGAAGAAATGTTACGTGCAAAAGTTGGCATGGAAATGACTGTCCCTGCCAGAGCTGTAGCCCGAATAAAATCACGTCTTTTCATTTGTTGTTAGCTTTTTAGGTTTAGGTTTGACAAAATTTAATTGTCAGTTTTTGGTTTTTGGTTCTACTTCGCCATTCCGTATTCGAATCATTTTCCGGATGATTTATTTTTTGATTTGCACAGAGAACACCATAAGTTTGGTGATGAATGGCGCTCTCTGTGCTGATTTATACTTATTATTTCTTAGTCTTACCAGTCAAATCGTAACGCGTTTCGAGCCAGGCATAACGAGCCAGAATCTCCAGCATTCCGCCGTGGTCAACCAAATTCTGAACGCCATCTCTACCTTTGAACAGGCCTTGTTCATTTTTGTCGTTTTTCAAAGCATAGTCCAGACATTTTTTGAAACCCATGATGTATTTGGTGTCCTTGTTGTATTTCAGCAAGTGTTGGTACGCCCGAAGCAAAACGGCATTGAACCAGTAGTTGTCTCTGAATTTTTCTTTTCCGTAGAAGAAGGTCAGCGAACTATCGGCAATGGCATTGGCATCTTTCAGATATTTTTTATCGCCTGTGCTTTCGTACAGGTATAAATTCGACTGAAGCATGGTTCCGGTATTGTACGATAAAACAGCCTTGTCTACACTCCCATCTTTGGTTCGGATATTATCCCAGTATAAACCTGACGGGGCTTGTAATTTTGCATTCGTCCAGTTGAAGATTTTCAATGCTGCATCGAGGTAGCTCTTATCTTTGGTCGCCTGATACATCTGAATGGCAACAAGCACACCCGGTCCATTGGAACAGGTATTTTTCGAACTGAACGAGCCTTCTTTCCAGTAAATACCGCCATCCAGTACATCGTTATAACCGGTCATCATAAAGTCAAAGATCAGCTTACCAAGTTCGAGATTCGATTTTTCCTTGGTGCGTTCATAAGCATCCAGAGCGGTAATACCAATCCACTGATTATCGTCGTAATAGCGTTCACCCGGTTTCAGTTTCATGATGTAATCCGAATAGCCGGGCTTAGGTGGTGCCGGGTTTAAATAGTCGTTCATGATTTTAAGCAAAGGCTCCATCAGTTTGGCCTTCGGGTCAAGCTTCTCGATTTCGTTTGCAGCCTGATACATGGCGCAGAGCGACCAGATATAGGTGTATTCACGCACATAGTCGCCCTTCTTTTCCCACTTGGTTGGATCAACCCCTACGCGATAATATCCGGAAGGTTTATCGTAGAAATTTTTCTGAATGGCGCTCTGAAGCGACAGCATCTCACTTTTATAATAAGTACTCGGGGTTTCAGCCTTCTTTTGTGCAAAAATAACACTTGTAAAACCCATAAATACTAAAAACAGGAAAAAATGATTTTTATTCATCATGATCATTGGTTTGTTGGTTATTGTAACTAATTGTTTCTATTGTGATTTTATGCCTATTTCAAGTTATCGGGCTAAATCGGTTAGTGTTCCGATTGTCCCGGGATTTCGGGAATGCCGGGATCATCCAAAATCTGCACGGTCGTAACAGGTCCGATGGTTTTCCAGTCCTAGAGTACCCAAACCACCTGTTTGTCGAGATTCACCTCAACAAGCTGTGGACCATGTCCTTCGTTGTCGCCACGCGAAGTAAAAATGGTATTTCCATTTGCCAGTCGTGTACAGGTTTGCGGGTTGGAGGAAAATTGATAAGACTCGGGCAAATCGGTTTTGGTATTGATTTGCCAAACAACTTCGCCTTTGGGGTTTAACTCGGAAGTAACAGCATCGGCTTCGTTGGTAATTAATGTATTGCCATTTTTAAGGCGAAGTGCCGACCAGGGTTGTTTGCAATTGAATCGCCAGATTTCGTTGAAATTTTTGTCATATTCAGCAATATAGCCCATACCAAACACAGAAACAAGGTAAGTCCCTTGTGCGGTAACACGTGCCCGGCGAAACTGACCATGAATCCCATTCGGGTTATCAGGCTGAGAACATGGAAGTTCATGTTCAACTTCAACAACTCCCGTTTTTTTGTTGACGATCATCAATTTTGGAGGAAGGCCATTCACCACAAACATTACTTTGTCAAGCCCAATGGGCTGACAGGTGTGAACTTCGGTATGTTTTGCCCCCGGTTCCGGATTGCAATCGTAACGCCATACCACTTTTTTATCAGGTGTAATTTCAGCCACATATTCCATGCGTGTAAACAGAATATTTCCGTTCGAAAGCATCCACACATCATCATATTCATAGCTGGTGCCGGTCGAATAGGTCCAAATCACTTTTCCATCCTTTACGAGGAACATTTTATCGTAATTCTCGCCTACAATCAGCATGGGATGTTGCGCCAAACCATTACCCGGTAAATTTTCGGGAGTTATCCCGTTTACCCAGTTACCTGCTTTAGCCGGTGTTTCATCAGGTCCAAATTCAGGAACATTGGGAGCCGTGAACAGTTCCAGTATATCCATGCATGGAGTTGCAGTGGTAGCTTTCTTTATTCCACTTTTGGTTTTTACAGGCTGTTGGGCCGAAAGAAGATTTGCAGAAAGCAAAAATAATAACACCGGAAGAAAACTTTTTTTATTCATTGTTTCAATTGGTTGGTTAGCTTATTATTTTACTGAACATTAACTACATCATAAAAAAGGATTTTTTAACAAATTCCGGAGTCCTCAGCTTTCCGGATATTCAGTTGTCATTTTCTTCAGGTTAAAACAAATGTTGACTGTTGGCGACCTGTTTCTGCCAGTAAAACGGCTATTTGAAAATGCAATCGCGGCCACACCTATTCCTGAAAGGCCAAGAAATCGCCTTCTGTAGATATCATAATATTGCATGGCATTCTATTGTCAGTAACATGTCAATTTCGATAGAAAAAAGTCAAAGCAAGACATATTAGCCCAATGCAACTTTAATGCAAAGCGTATCTGATTTAAATACAAATCCAGAAGCCATTTTCAGGCTCCTGGATTTATCACAATAATTTACTATTGCCAATTAGGATTTTGAGTAAGTACGTTATCTGTTTGCATACTTTCTGAAGGTATTGGCCACAAGTAATGTTTAGCCGGGTCAAAGCGTCTTACTACTGTTCTTATGAAAGCAGTATTACCTGAGGCAAACTTGGCACCACGAACCTCGTTACCTACCGGATTGTTCATAACAACTTCCGCAATTTTCCACCGTTTGATATCGTCGTAACGAAATGATTCAAAAGCTAATTCGCTTCTTCTTTCATTTCTAACCTGATCAATCATACTCATGGAAGTATTTCCAGGGTAATTTAATGCTAACGGATTAACAAAACCAGCCCTTACGCGCAATGGCTTGATTGTTTGGGTCCAAACGGAAGCGTCCATTTGTCCCATCATCGTTTTTGCTTCGGCATACATCAATAAAACCTCAGCCCAACGTTGGATGATGATGTTTTCGCCATAATCGAATGTTCCTGTTGGAGGAGTTGGGTCAAAATACTTTCTCCAGAAATATCCAGTAGCCGAACTTGGACTTCCACCATATTCATTCTTTTTGTTACCCGGATCGGTTCCTGGTTTGATGTAAATTGTAGTGGTACCTTCATTGTTGGTCCATTGATATCCATCATAAACCACCGTATATGCTAACCTAGGGTCTCTGTTTGCATACGGAGCAGCATCTTCCTGATAACCGGAACCAGATTCAAATATTCCTTTACCATCTAACGTAAGGAAACTTTCGACCAAGTCCTGGGTAGGTACAAGGTTGCTATTTGTTGCTCCGGTTGAATTTGCTCCGGTATAAAATGGACCACAATCACTCCAATCACTCCATGTACGATTACCTACCTGATACCCAAGATCGGATATAATTTCGGAATTATATTTGTTGCCAACAGCGAAAATATCAGGGAAATTGGCCTGCAATAAATAAGTACCATTTACAGACTGTTTATTCATCAAATCCTCACAAACAGTGGCACATTCATCCCATCTGTTGTTATACAACAATACTCGTGCTTTCATAGCTTTTGCAGCACCTTTGGTAATGCGTCCTATATCAGCAGCAGCCTGATTATCTCTGCTAGGTAAAACAGTAGCAGCAGCATCCAATTCGCTAAGAATATAAGTTACAACATCAGCTTTGGGTGTTCTTGAAATTGTTTTTGCTTCCTCCGGGGTCAAAACTTTTGTAATCAAAGGAACGTCGCCCCAAAGGTTTGTTAATCTGAAAAGTGCATGAGCCCTGATGTATCTGGCTTCACCTTTCATCCTATCTTTAACATCGCTGGCAATTGTCGTATTCTTATCGATGTTTTCAAGGAATAAATTACAAGATCTGATGTTTGTATAATAACTGCCCCATTCGTATTTAACCCTGTTGATACCAGAGTTAAAATTTGCATCGACACCACTTGATATTTGAGATGGGGTACCTACATTCACATCTAATGGGCAATACGCATTGTCTGAAAGAGCTTCATTGTAAAAGTAAGCCTGAGCAGCACTGCTCGAGCCTGATTGTCCGCCACTAATTTGTTGCTGGTAACAAGTAGCAAGAGCATTAAATGCATTCGCATCTACAGTCCAAAAATTAGCATCTGTATACTTATTAACGGGGTATAAGTCAAGCTTTTTACAGCTCGTCATTGCAGCAAACGCCACCGTAAGAAGCATGATGAGATTTCTTTTATTTATATATTTGAAACGCATAATATTTATTTTAAAATGTTAAAAAGAAAATTCTAAACCCCCGCCATAGAAAGTAGGTGTCGGATAACCTCTTGGGGAATTCGCAATAGAAGTAATATCATAGGTATTACCGAATTCACCTCCTTCAGGATCGGCAAATTTCAATGGTGATATCGTCAATAAATTCTGACCTGTTACGTAAATTCTTGCATGGTCGATGTGTAACTTAGATAATATACTGGTCGGTAAACTATATCCTATCTGAACATTTTTAAGCCTTGCATAAGCACCACTAAACAGATACATATCAGATCCGGTACGGAAGTTATTATTATTTGAGGCACTTCCGCGTTCTGCTAAACGAGGATATTTGGCACCGGTATTTTGCGGAGTCCAGAAATCGCTCGAACTGTCGTAAACAGTACCACCATAGTCATTAAAGTGATAAGGCTCAATTAATTCACCTCTTATTAACATATCTCTTTTAAAAACACCTTGTACAAGTATCCCGATGTCAAAGTTTTTGTAGTTGGCACTGTAATTAAAACCGAACATGAATCTTGGGAAAGGATTACCTAAATTGTACTTGTCTTTGGTATCAATTACACCATCACCGTTTTTGTCTTTAAACATCCAGTCACCCAGGGTTACTGTTGCACCTGCAAATTTAGGATGAGTATCTACCTGAGCTTGTGTTTGATATAATCCATCAGTTTTATAACCCTGATAAGTAGTTATAGGTAGTCCTACCCTGCGAACATATTCAAATTCCTCTCTTTGGAACACCTGCTCTGTTTGACCACCGCCTAATGCCAGCAATTTGCTTAAAGCGTCTGATATGCTGAATGTGATATTCTGAGAAAATGTGCCTTTGGTTGCGTAAGATACTTTAACTTCCCATCCCCTGTTTTGTACTTTGGCAACATTGTATGAAGGGAAACCTGATCCAAATAATGTTGGAACATCTTGTCTTGTAGCAAGAATGTCTCTTGTGATATTACTAAAGTAATCCGCACCAAAAGTTAACTTGCCTTGAAGGATTGTAACATCAGCGCCAATATCCAATTTGACTGCCTTTTCCCAGGTAAGATCCGGATTGGCTAAGTTTTGGGTAGCACCGGCTGCTGCAGTATTATTAAAAGCATATACATTAGTATTAGTACTATAGGTAGATCTATATTGATAAGCACTTACGCTTTGGTTTCCTAAAACACCATAATTTGCCCTCAACCTGATTTCACCTACTTTGTCTTTAATATTACTCATAAAAGATTCTTCAGTTAAACGCCATGAACCACCTATTGAAGGGAAATATCCCCAACGACCATTTTTAGGAAAGTTTGAAGAAGCATCTGCCCTGAAAGTTGCATCTAAATAATATTTTTTGGCATACGAGTAGGATGCCCTGCCAAAATATGAGTTAAGGCTAGTTTCAATGAAGTTGTTGAGCCAGTTGTTTGAACTACCCGCATCTTGTAATGTTCCCGTAGTAGCAACACCTAAAAGTGGGTCAGTTTGTGATTGTTGATACGCAGCTCCACTTGATTCATATGACTCATTTGCAGCACCAATTAAAATGCTTAAGTCATGTTGTCCAAAAGTCTTAGTGTATTCGGCAATTAAGTTGACATTTGTAGCAAGCGATTTGGAAATATTGTCCCGAGTCTGTCTGCCGGAATTTGAGTTGCCTGAAGGATAATAATTTACCTGAACGGTTCTTTGCTTTTGCCAATTTCCTATTACGGTACCGCCGAATAAAGCTTTGATTTTTAATGCTGGTGTAATATTATAACCAAGGGTGAAACTTCCATTTATTTCATCATTGTTTTCATCATAGTAACCACCTTTACGTAACAGTGCTAATGGGTTGCTGGTAACAAACCCCGTAATGTAATTACCCTGAGCATCTTGAAAACTATCAGTCAGAGGAGCACGCATCGCATCACCAAACACTTCATTATATGGAGAATTCACTTTGACTTTTGCATACGCTAAATTCCAGGAGGAATTAAATTTGCCAAAAGTCATAGTTTCATTTAAACGAAAATTATACCTCGTTTGTCCATAAGAACCACTAAGTTCACTAGCTTCCAAACCACTTCGCTGATCAAAATAACCAAAAGAAGCTAAATAGGTACTGTGAGCACCACCGCCACTTATGGTTACATTTTGTGTATTTTGAGGTGCATTATGTATTAAAGTTTCCAGACGCCAGTTACCGTCACCCTTTGCTTTCTGAGCTGCAATCTGAGCATCAGTGAATCGGGCAGGACTGCCAGAGTGGATCAGCGACATGTTTTTATCCATCATATTTTCCCATCCCGATACCGGGTTGAACATAAAATCAGGAACCTGTACGCCAAACATGCTACTGACAGTTACAATTGGTTCGCTTCCTAACTTTCCTTTTTTGGTAACAATTAATATTACACCGTTTGCTGAACGGGAACCGTATATAGCAGCCGAGCCGGCATCTTTTAAAATGGAAATACTCTCAATATCACTTGGATTAAGGGAGTTCATATTACCACCAATAATACCATCGATAACAATTAAAGGATCATTATCACCGGTAGTTCCTGTTCCCCTTATATTGATATTATAAGTTGCTTTGCTACTATAAACTTCTCTGGTTGGGCTATAGTTTCTTTGCTGTATAAAAAGACCGGGAGAGTTTCCCTCCAGTGCCTGAGTCACATTTGTAACAGGGCGACCCACTATTGCTTTTGTCGTAGACACTGCATCAACAGCACCCGTTAAGGATATTTTCTTTTGAGTTCCATACCCCACTGCAACAACCTCTTCAAGTCCAAATGATTCATCCTCCAAAACAACATTAATCGTTGTTTTAGAACCAACAATAATCTCCTGTTTCTTCATACCAACAAATGAAAATTGCAAAGTTGAGCCTGACTTAACATTGGAAATAGCATAATCTCCATTTCCATCAGTAATCGAACCATTAGTTGTGCCTTTTAAGACAATCGCGACACCAGGCAACGGTGCACCAGTTGAGTCGGTTATTTTACCGGTAACTTTACCTCCTTGAGTTAGGGAATTTTGAACTCCTGTTGGGGCAATCACAATTTTTCGATCGGTCACCTGAAATTCCATATTCTGATCATGAAAAATATCTTGTAAAACCGAAGATATTTTTTCATTATCCACAGCAATTGAAACATTTCGGTCTACATCTACCAATTGATTGTTATAGATAAAGAAAAACTCCGAAGTATTTTCAATTTTAAGAAGTACATCTTTGATCTGTACATTCTTCATGTTCAGACTTATCCGCGTATCTTGCGAATAACTTTCGCCTGCAATCAGGCTTAAAGTTGAAATCAGAAAGATGAGGGCTGTTAGTTTCATAACAAAAAGTGCTTTTCTAAGGACATACCAATGAAGGTATATCCAATTCATACTGTTTTTTTTCATAAATTTGAACGTTTTTAGATTAATAAATCAATAACACCCTGCATCGCAGGTAAATGAACAGGGAAGTGGACCAACACTTTCCTGTTTTTCTTTTTTATCATAGGCAAAAGCAATTAATTTTAATTTATACTTTTCAAGATTATTTTTCTTTGTGACGTTGAATTATCCGCCTGCTTAACAACTGGCTGAATTGCATATGTCATTGGTGAAGTCATGCTCAAAATTTTTAATATCTGCTCAAGCGACTCATCGATAAACGTACCTGTAAACTTATAATCCTTTAACTTATTATCAGAAATAACAATTTCGACATTGTACCATTTTTCCAGTTTTTTCGCAACGGTTTGAATCGGATCTCCATAGAACACAATTCGTCCGTTTATCCATGCCGTATATTTAGATAAATCAGCTACATTCATCTTAGCTAAACTTCGATCGCCAACATCCAGTGTTGCCACCTGATTTGGAGAAAGCTTCATGAGGTCTTTACTTTTTTCATCTATATCTTCCTGAAGCCGTATACTTCCTTCGACCAACGCAACTTTAACCAGCTGATTGTCTGAGTATGCATCGACATTAAATGTCGTTCCAAGAACTTTAATGTTTAACTGACTGGTTTGAACAATAAACGGCTGATCTTTATTCTTAGTAACCTTAAAATAACCTTCCCCATCAAGTATAACCTTCCGTTGTTCTTGATTTACAAATACTTGTGGAAACCGGAGTTTACTCCCTGAATTCAGAAAAACGGTGGTTCCATCAGCTAATTCAACTTTTGCCTGTGTCCCATAAGCGGCTTTTATCTCCTGATAAATTGGCATGGTAGAATTATCACTATAACTTTGTTTCCGATTACCCTGATTTAAATAACTGTATATTCCAGAGAAAATTAAGGATAAAGCAAGAACAGCTGCTGCTTGAGTTGCCAGAATGATCCATCTTTTTCGCGATGAAAAAATGCCAGCCTTTTTCCATATAGTGTTTTGAGCTTTTAATTGATCAACGGATAGTGGCAATTTCAAGGAATTGGATTTCGACCAGATTGTAATAAAATCATTATACTCCTGAAGATTTTCCCGACTTGCTAGTTTCCATTCTTCAAGTTCTATAGCTTCAGCTTCGCTAAGTAAGTCAGTCAAAAACTTAGCAATTATTGAATGAATATGGTTTGAATTTATGCTCACTTTGTCATATTTAAATGGTTGACGAATCTCAATGGTAATTACCCTACATCAAAATGAAAAAATATGATATTTCTCATGAATCAACATACAAAATCAGTGGCAGAAAAATAAATATCGAATTGTGAACCAGGCGAGTTATTCTTTAACTAATCAGAAACAGAAATTCCAAGTCGTTTTAAACGTTTGACAAATAATGCGAATAAAAATGTTCCACGTGCATTTTTATCAGATGAGGAAGGTAAAAGCTCTTTAAGTTCTATCCTGAGTTGTTTAAGTGCACGGCCAATCAGAGCTTCGACACCTTTCAGTGAAATCGCCATCCGTTGTGCAATCTCTTTATTAGTGTAACCATCAAATCGACTTAGCTCAAAGGCCATTCTACATCGTTCAGGAAGTCTGAGGATAGATTTCAGTAAAACTTCCTCAAATTCATTTTTAGAAATTTGTTCTTCAGTTGTATTTGCCGACATTTGTGGCCTGATATTTAGGTAAGCTTTAGAATCTGCCTTTTCTTTTCGTATAGAATCAATACATTGATTTCTGATCATTCCCATCAAATATGATAAAATATTATCAACCTTGCTAAGTCTTTCCCTCTTTTCCCAAAGTTTAACAAATACATCCTGAACAAGATTTTCAGCTCTATCCTGTTCTTTGACAAATGAATACGAAAAACGGATCAATGGAACATAATATTCTTTGAAAACGAAATCAAAGACCCTTTCATTCCCCTTTTGAAGTTCTGTCAGGATGAATTGTTGATTGTCTTCTTTTTCTTGAAACAGTTTTTTCATATTCATTGAAATCTTGAGTCCAAAGATATTGGATTTTGTATACGTTTAACTTTGACTTTTTAAAATAGCACTCAACACCAATTAGCCTTTCTTTTAATCGTTGATATTTAAATCAGCTCAAATCCATAGCCTGAAACATGGCTATTCGATGTTCACGAAGCGGATCATTCATAAATGCACATTCCTTTTCTATGATCATTGTGCCCCTTTTGTTCACATCAAACTCAGGCCAATGCGGAATTTTTGGATTATTGGGGTCGCCGGTTCGCGCAAAGGCAATCCAGGTATCGCTGATTTTATCGGCCAGAACCATCGCATCCGGATCGCCTCCTGTAAGGTTGGCGCAGATTTGTGTATTGTCGAACGCAAATGGCCATTCGATGTTGTGTGGCGACTTGAGCATTCCTCCCTGCACCGGACTTTCCCATGCAAAATAGTAGAGACAAACAGCCCCCCGCCCAATAGCGGCGCGACGTTCGGATATCTTCATCGTCTTGGCACCATAGCTATAGTCGCTGGCAATCAGGAAAAAGAGATCGGAAGGACTTGCACCCGGATTACATTTTCTATACAACTCAATCATTTCACCCGCTTTATCGCCAAGCAGCTTATTTACTTGTACCTGCAATCCGGCTTCGTCCAAATGCCAAAGGGAAGCATCTGTGGTTAGCCCGGTCCATTCCGTGCGCGTAGAGCCGATCATCATCGGAACATCTGGCGAGACCCGCAAGGCAACCGGATGAAACGGATGCTGCGGAAGAATTACCCCATCGACGGAAGGTGCAAAACCAAGCGTATCCAGATCGGCACCCAGTCCGCGATTAACCTCATAATGTGCCTCCAGTATTTGTTCCACCGGAAGCTTCTGAAGCTGATGCACTTCCACTTTGCTTATCCCAAGTTTTGCATGCAACATTTCAGCATTCCGGAAAGCCTGATCGCGATCGACAACTTTTATGGCAATGCCACTCTCAATCACCGCCCTGTGAAACAGTCCTTTTGCCGATGGCATAGCCAGTAGGGTCTCGCATTTCCTTCCCCCACCCGACTGCCCGAATATCATAACCCGGTTCGGATCGCCACCAAATTGGGCGATGTTGGTTTGTACCCATTTCAGGGCGTGTACAATATCGAGCATACCCACCTGTCCTGATGCTGCGAAGTCGGAACTGAAGGCGCTCAAATTGGCAAAACCCATCACATTGAGCCGGTGATTGATGGTAAGAACCACCACATCACCACGCAAGCAAAGATTTGTTCCATCCCAGCCCAGATTCGAGCCGGAGCCACCACGAAAACCACCGCCATGCAGCCAAAGCATAACCGGACGCTTTCCTCCATCATTAATTGCCGGAGTCCAGACATTCAGCACCAGGCAATCTTCGCCTTCGCCGGTTGGTTTATCACCTGGGACACCCAAGGCTTTGTAAATTGAAGGTCCGGCCGGAGCTGCTAAAGGTGGCGGACTTTTCGGCTTTTCAGTCTTTCTCGAAGTATCTTCCGCGCGTTTTGGCACATTCTGCGGTGCACTGTGACCATAAGCCATTGTATCGCGAATACCGCTCCAGCCTTCTGGATCAACCGGAGGCATAAAGCGTTTGTTTCCTCCGGTACTAGCTCCGTAGGGAATGCCCTTGAAAATTTTAATTCCCCGACTTTCCATGCCGCGCACCTTGCCAAAACTGGTATCGGCTACAACAAACTTTGGATTCTGTGCCCAAGCCCGATCGAAAAGCACCAGACTAGACATCACACTGAGCGAAGTCCACTGTAAAAATTCGCGCCGATTTATATACGAAGTACTCATAATAAAATACCTTTTAAAGCGCTAAACCCGTTACCCCGAATAAATTTCAGGATAACGGGATAAAATCATTAATTTATTGAAAACCAGAATTTAATAAATGGCCAACAGGACAGTATCGACAACCAAATTATCATCGGATTATCGGTATCGGTAAAGTTTAATTCTTGTAGTCATGTAATAATCGCCGCGCAGACGAACGCCTCTTCCTGAAAGGATTTCATCACCGTTCAGTATGCGACCAGCCACCCAACGGCCATTCACAAAAACGCCATCCTCAACACGAGCCACTCCAACATTTGGATTTCCAGGTGTAGCTGCTGTAAAAGTGACATTTAACCCGCGCCCACCTACAATAAATTCGTCAGGAGCAATCTGAATAAAAATACCCGACGGATAATCCGGAGTTGGGAACGAATAATGACTGGCAATGCTCAGGTTAATATTGTAATCGCCAATATGCAGCGACTGTTTCGGATTTTCCTTATTGAGAAATGCCCCGCCAATTGCACTTTTACCCTGATTTTCCAAAACCACTGGTGTAATGGTGGAAAGAAACTGGTAGCACTCACCCAAATCTTTTGAAAATTCAGGTAAACTTTCCATTCCAAACGGCGAAAAACCGATTACATCATGTTGACCCAGTGCATAAAAAATAGCTCCAATAGTATGTGCATCCCTAACCATTTCAGGAATAAACAGTGGATTATTTGGCCGGTGATAGAGGTCGCAACGTTCTTCAAAGTTGCTATAGATATCAGGAGCCAATATATCAATTTGAGGAGCTCCTGCATTCCAGATATCCATCACATAAGGCAGAGGACCTCCGCTCGGATAATCACCAGGTGTCATTTGGGCACTTGGTCTCCAATCAGAAAGCCAGGTATTTACAAACATCGGGATCGGATATTCGGCCTTTCCGGCCTCTGCCACCTTACCCACATAACGGGCGTAATTCCATGCCATAAAAATCTCATCAGTTGAGGTACTGGCCCCAAAAATGTCTTCCCAATTGCCTGACGTTTTAAATCCGTTTGCTTCCCATTTTGCCCTAAATCCAGGCACCAGCTCATCTTTATTTTTCTTCAGGTAACTGATTAATTCTTTAGGAACATCCTGACTAAAAGCCTTGTTTGCCACTTGATTCCGGTCGCGTGAATCAGAAAGAACTCCGACCTCGTTCTGCACTTGAACCATAATTACGGTATGTGCGTCTCCATCAATTTCACGAACATGACGCATAAGGGCTGCAAAAGCCCTGGAATCAGCTTCCCGACAGGCATCACTAAAAGTTGATATGATGTCCAGACTCCTGCCTTCCTTATTTTTAGCACGGGGAAAACGTTTAGTATCAGTCTTCACCCACAATGGTACGTATGATGAAACACCATTTTTCCAGCTTGCAAACCACAGAATACAAACTCTTAAATTATTACGGCGGGATGCATTAATCAGGCCGTCGACTAAACTGAAATCATACTTCCCCTCAACCGGTTCCAATAAATCCCAGCAAACGGATGCAAGCACCGTGTTTAGATGATTATCAGAAAACATCTCCAAGCGGGGTTCCATATACTCAAGACTTGATGAAGTTGAATTGTGCAACTCACCGCCCAAAACAATATAGGGGTGATCATCAACAATTAGTTGAATGGCTGTTCCTTGTTTTTGGAGGTGTGGAATCGTTGATTGACTGTAGCAACTAGTACTAAAAATTAGGTGCAAGAATAAAATTGCAAACAGTTTGCAGGCCTGGTATAGGTTTTTCATGGTGTACGAATAATAGTTAGCACATATAATACACGTTGCTAATAATCTTTTAATTGTTCTTCTCATAATTTTTCTTTGCATTTATCAATTTATGAAGACTTAAGAAGTAATAGTGAATATAATATTGTATTTCTAATTGTATTAATATTTTGATTCACCCCATTCGCAACTGCGATAATTTTCCCCTCTCTTTTGGAAGAAAATGGCAATCTCAAGTACTCGATGTAAGGTGGGTGAATTATTAAATGCAACAATAAAGCGTTCCATTTGCAAATAATCACTTTTACTTATTTGCCCGTTTAATTTTTTAGCAAAACTACTTGTACTCGACAACAGCAAGCGTTCTCGGCGAAATTCGAACTTTAACACTGTTAACATTCCGTGAAAGTTCCACCGTTCCCCCGTTTTCCGGTAATATTAAAGCTTTGCTGACACTGGAAACATGCGGTAATTCAAGCGTAACATCAACTGTTTCATCATTTATATTCTCGACAGCAAAAATGTTGTCGCCGAAAAGATACAATTCCACTTTATTAGGTGCATCGAATTTCATTCCCAAAGGAGCCAGTAATTTATTTCTGAAAGGTTTGATTTCCTCCCGAGTCAAATTTAAGAGCGTTTTTGAAGATCCGTTTACAGGAAGTACTGTCAGATTCTTATCTGTAAGAAGATCCTGTCGGGCCGACAGTCTTTTGGCAAGCCCATCGGTAATAACAACGGGCGTTCCTTTGTATAACATACTCTGAAGCGTACTGAGAAAGTCGGGGTCTTTAATCGCTTGCACCGGAAAAACAGCAGATGGAGCCTGTGCATCAATTTTACTGGCTGGGACAAATGGGATTCCGAGGCTGCCCATAAAACTGCATACCCACACTTCATCAAAAGGCTCGCTGCTGCCAGGTTTTAACAGATGGACACCTTTTATTGGTTTACCCTGTACAATATTGGCCAATTTTATCAATCCCGGAAGTTCTTTGCTCAGCGCATCGATTTTGGCAACAGCAGGCAGGTGGTTGCTATAACACCACAGGATCATCTCATTTCCTTCACCAAGCACAGTATGACGGGCCTGCTCAAGATAGGTATTCACTTTCGTCCGTTCACGGCCGGTATCGAACCACCCGCCGCCAACACTGCCCAGAGTTGCCAGCCAGCGCATGTTAAAGTAGGCATTATAGGGGGTTTCATAACCTAGGTCAGCGTCATAATCAAATTCACGGTCTTCTGTCCCTACCCAGATCCCATCAAATATTTTGGGTTCACGGACCACGTCATACCCACGCATGTGGAACTGGTCGTTCCATTGCGGAAATTTAATAATAACTTTAGCATTAGGGTTAACCGCATGTGCCGGCTTCACTACACGTTCCTGGCTCATTTTGCACATCAAATCAGTGTAGTATTTTGTCCAATTCAGGTCTCCACGGGCAGTGATACATTCTTCGCATTTGCAATTCGTGAAATACCAATCGTCGAGAATGATTTCATCGAACATGGAAGCAGTGTATTCAACAATCCTTTGGAGTTCTTTCTGTGTTTCTAAGTTGGTATAGCATTGTGCTTTCCAACCTTCTGCGAAATCATCTTTTCCAAATCGAGTAGTTGTGATCCCGCTTTGAACCTCCAACCCTGCTTTTAAGAACTTGTCTTTTGCATTTAACAAGGTCTCCTTTTTGGCATATAGGCCTCTTCCGAAAGCTTCAAGATAAACTTTAGTAGCACCATGTTCTTTACACCAGCTGACAGCTTTATCCAACCCAGCAGGGGTTGATAGCAAATCGTCTACATCCTGCGCCGTAAACCACACAGAAAGTGTTAAAACATCTTTTTGATTCTGCATTTGGTCCCAAAGTGACTGGGAATGAACAGAAATTACGGTCATCAAAACAATCACCAAAATGAGGTAAATCGCTTTCATTTTTTTTAAAATTGCACTCATAGGTTTATTTATTATTAGGTTAAGATCTAAAATGATTTTAATGTAAACGAAAATGTTTTAGGCTGATACGGCGTCAGATCAAACACCATATCTTTTCCTGAAACAGCAACACTGCCATTGAGCTTAGGTTCTTCAGATCCCATAACTTCGTTTGCTGTAAGTATTTCTGAAGCAAAAGTAATTCTTGCCCCAGATACCTTTTTACCTGATGCTTCACGCACTCTAACTATAAACTTATTGCCCTTCTCTGCTTTTTTAAGTGCCATTACAACAACCTGAGGGGAACTTGTATTTAAGAATGATACAACTTTCCCCACGGCTCCATTGTGGGCAGTTGTTGGAAATGCGAGAATCGGCTGGTTCAAACGGGCCGCCTCTAAAACTGTACCGTTAGTCCAATCTCCACTGTGACCATAAAACGCATATTTAAAATGATGAATATAATGGTCTCCTTCATACTTGCCCCAACCTCCAGTTCCGCCATTGATAAGTTCCAGATACAAACTAGAATTGTCCGGCATGTGCCATCCATATTTGCAATCATTTAAAATTGAAAGGCCGTAATTATTGCTTTGATTTGTAATGTCGGCCCATTGTTGGGCAACATGATCGTAGCGTTTAGGATCTACGGTCATGTTCTGCCTTTGGATGATCCCGATTCCAAGGTCATAGGTTGCATTTGGATTAGAGCAGGTCATCGGAAAAGAAACTGACAGGACCTTTTCAGTCGATTTCCAGTCTACAGTGTTGTCAATTTCGATGCGTGTTCCAGCGCTGTCTGCCGCAAGTCTAATATATTGAGTAAATGTCGAACCATCCTTGATTCTATCAATCTTAAGGGATACTCTAGCTGGCCCGTTTTCTGCAACAGTTTTTACGATCGACTCGTCGTCAACATACCATACTGGAGCAGACTCCATTATACTCTTTTGAATGTTATACGCATCAGATAAACCTAAAGTCGTTGTTCTTCCTTCTAACCTAGAAGGCGCAGAAAGTAACTGCTGGTTAGTCTTCTTGTCAAAAATCCCAGAGATATCGCCATGGTTATCTACTGTGATCTTATAATAAACATTCTCCAATATTCCACTTGTAGCGTCTATGGTGAGATCAGGATTTGGCGGATTAACTGTTTTTGAAGGTTCTATTTCATACACGGCATAGCTTACCGAAGGAACATGGACCACAAATGCGATTATTGCACTTTGTCCATTTTTACTTACAATCTGTGCCGGTACTTCTTTCCCATACTGATTAAACACTTTTATTCCTACAGGAGCTGTGACCCCAAAATCGACTGTTGTTTCAACTACATCATAGCGATCGGTCGATAGCTGGTTATAAAGGACTATTGGCATCCTGCTTTTTTTGGAACCCCGAGTATCAAGAACAGAAGAAAAACTGGTTGTCGCTTCCGTCAGCACCTGGGTAAATTCAGTATAGCAAGAATCAAATTGAAGGTATGAAACAAGGTCTGCCTCAGGTATCGATGTACCACATATGTCATCATGCATCCCGCGTTCAAGAAGGCGAAACCAGGCAAGCCACAATTTCTGAGACGGATAGACATAATTGGAATAAGCACTAGCAATAACAGCTGCATGCTCTGCTGCAAGCGCCCGCTGTTCATTCTGTCTGTTCTTCAATTTCATCAACCCGTTTGAGGTCCAGGACCCGGCCCAGGGAAGGTGAAATTCATTGTTATGTACCGGAAGGGCATCAATTTGAGAAGGGGTGAGGTCAAGAAAGAACTGGTCAGAAGAGGCATTTGTGTATTTTGTAGTCTGGTTGGGGTTGTCTGCTATACGGCCCATGAGCCTTTTGACACTTGTATCAGCTGCAGCACCTCCGCGGTCGCCTCTTGGACCAAAGTATTTCCAGGTTGCCCATAAAGCCCCTTTAGTATGGACGTTGGACGAGTCGCCATTAGCTGTGACATTCAACAATGGCTTTTGATTAGCATAATCTCCGGTATTGCAAATAGCAACCAGATAGTTGCCATCTGGTCCCAACCATTTACAAATTGGGCCTTCTGGTCGTGGATAACAGTTTGCAACCCTCATACCTGAAAAGCCCTTCATACCCATGTGAGCTGCTATCGTTGGCAAGGCCCATGTGAATCCGAAATTATCAGGCAGCATTATATGGATGGATTTTTTATTGAATTCATCCATAAAAAATCCGTTGCCGTAAAGGAATTGACGCATAAGCGTTTCCGCAGATTCGATATTGACATCTGCCATTTCGACCATTCCTCCTGCAACTGCCCAATTCCCTGATGCGATATACTCCTTTAACCGGGCATAATCATTTGGATACTTTTGTTTTGCCAGCCAATAGCGATAGGCTCCTTCAAAATTGAATACATATCCCGGATATTTTTCAAAAAGGGCAAAATTTTGTACCAAAGTCCTGGGGATAAACTCACTTATTGTTCGATTTATGTTGTAAAGCCACTGTGTGTCTAAATGCGCATCAGAGACAACATACACGACTTTGTCCTTTGACAAGTCGTACGGATTAGCCTTAGGTTTGTATTGACAATATGAGTTTAATGAACTCAGAGTGATCATTGAAATAATCATCAAACTAAAAAACAAATTAGCTTTTTTCATGGTATTGAAAGTTTATTATAAAACTTACACCTTTATTCCAAATAAATCCAAATATCCAGCTACACTTATAAACTTCACGTAAGGTAATGAGGCATAAAAATCCATTTCTTCATCGCTCGACCGCCATTGCTCCGACCAGATGTCTTCGAGCATTGTCATAAATGGTTTTTGAATTCCATCTTTCATCGCACTATCACGCATTTCTTTAAATTTTCCCTCGGTCCGCCATTCCCTGTTATGACCCGTTACACTACCGCATTGCAATTCTAATACATTATTTGGTCCCAGCGTGCTATAATCCATGCTGGTATAACGTGGAATCAATAATATCTTTGATCCATCAACCCCAACCCATTCGGCAACATCTGCATCTATCCCTGATTCAATTCCAAAAGGGGCCCATTGCGTTCGGTTAACAACAGCTTTCAATCCAAATGAGCTTAAAATCTGTGGCATCTGGGCAAAAGTGCCATGTTCCTGATTGCTATAAACCTTCACCTCAAACTCAAGGTGCTTTTTAATAGCTTCCATTCCATGAAGGAATTGTCTCATAACAGATTCACCGTTAATAAGCAGGTTGAACGGTTCGCACCAGGTACCTCCAACTATCTCTATACTTCCTTCTTTCAGAAATGGAATTAGGGTTTCGTTGTATCCGGGGTCGTTTTTGTCCAACGACACCCAACAGCTTCCGCCAATTTCCCAGGTGCTTGCAAAGTTCTGATATTTACCCGACCGTATGCGTTGCATATCGATCTCCATGGTATTGGTTCGCTTTTCCAGTGGTTTTACAAATCCATCATGATACCCGGTTGAGAAATAAATAGGTGCATTCTCTGAGCCCGTATTAGCCTTAGGTTTCCTCTTGGGTAGAGGGTTTTCAAAATAATTCTTACGCGACCAGCCTTCCGGCTCACTATTTAAAGTTTGTACTTTACTACATTTACCCAGGTCTTCCATTATTTTTAACGGACCGTTAAGCTTGATTGTTTTTATCTCCCAGGGACGCATTTCAAAAGTCGAAGCTAGTTTTTCGATCTCTTTCAGACTATGGGTACAATCAATCAACGAAGCGTCTGCATCACCAAATTGAAGCAAAACATTATCTTTTTGTCCTGCCCATTCCCATAAGCGTACATAAATATTCCCTCCACGTTCGAATAGAGCGGTAGCGGTTGTTGTATTTGAATTAATCTGAAGGAAGCTGCCTTTTTCTGGAAGTATAGACTGTTTTTTTTTTGATTGTGTGGCAATGACCGGACGCTTATATTCGCTTGCCAATAAATTAAGTTTAGATTTGCGCCAATCGCCAGTATAAGGCATAAACCGGTTACTATAGGTTTCTTTTCCGACTAAGACCTGCTTACCTCTGCCATAAACATATTTTTTAGGAGAAAACGCGACTACGTGCTGTAAAGAAGAGTTGTTTTCAGTATATCCATAGCCAGATTGCCCAATGTTAAAATGAGCAATGTTCCCCTTATCAGATTCCATTGCTACATAATTCAAACTCTCGATTGATTTTGACTTATCAGAAAGCCAAGTGAGATAAGGCGAATTTTGCAATAGTCTGGTTTTTGTGTCCGGAATGTCACAATTCAGACAAAGTTTCCGATCGTGTTGGTAATAATGGATGCGATGGGGATTTTCTTCAACATCTGCGGCTTCAGGACCAAAAGTACTACCATCGCCATAGTCGAATGTTGTTTCGTAGTCGATAAAATGATCCGATGCAACTATCTGATGCAGATATGGCATTCCATCGATTTCCCCCTCAATTTCAGCAAAGGCTTTTTTGCGATCACTGCTAAGCCAGGTTTTAATTCGTTTGGGGTTTTCCGTTCGGGAATCAAAAGTATTACCTTCATTAAATAAAGTTAAATATCCGATTGTAGCCTTATTTTCTGCACCCGATCCAATTTGTGTTTCCAAGCACCCGTTATCGAGCATTCGAATTTTGTAGGTCCCGGTTTCGAACCAATCTTTCCAAGGGATATTTTTATTTTCGGTTTCTTTCTCGTTCATTTCAGAATCCCCGGCAGCATAGCCAAATCCGGGGACAATTTCTTTTCCTGAATCTGATTTCCTAGCCCAAGGAAGTGTATTATATGCAATGTTGGATCCTCCAATTTGTCCTGCTAAATAGTCAAGCACTTTTTCTTTAATTCCTTTGACCATAATCCTTGCTTGTTTACACCATTCAATACCACTTTCATCAGCCAGACAAACATGAACATCGTGGTTTTGTGAATTCAACATGAGTTTCCATGCTTCATCCAGATGAGCGGAAGCGCCTTTAAATCCAGCCATATAAGCGAACGCTGCTAATGTTTCGGCATCAAGTAGTTCATTTTCTACTTCTTGTTGAAGAATACGCACTTTATCACCGCGAATACCCCAGGGGAAAGTGGATATAAAGTCTTGTTGGGTGAGATTAACCGATGGAAACCCGTTTTTGTCTTGCGATGGTGATAAACAACTTACAAAAGATGGTAATGCAATTGCAGTACCGCTTGCAATTGAAACATTTTTAATAAATAATCTTCTTTTCATATTGTATCTTATGTATAAAATCAATAAATTACGGCACGTATGCCACTTCGCTATCGCGATTATGTTACCAACTGGTCGTGTCTCATTATTAGACGATCAATATATTTAACCCGTTGTTTGAAACTATAGATGCTGTCGAAAAATCAGATTTTTCACTCTAAATCCCTAAAGGAAAACTTTGATTTATTGAATATGTAAGCAATAACTCAAATGCTCAAACTCCAAACGTGCAATGCTAGTTGTAATCAACCACTGCAAGTGCCCTCGGCGAAATTCGAATTTTAACTTTGTTCCCGCTTAGTGAAAGCTCTGCATCCCCACCCTCTTCTGGCAAAACCAATGCTTTGCTAACTTTTGAAACTTTGGGCAGTTCAAGGGTAACATCGACTGCTTCATCATTGATATTCTCGATAGCAAATGTATTGTCCCCAAAAAGGTACAGTTCCACTTTGTTCGGGGCATCGAATTTTATTCCAAACGGGGCAAGCAATTTATCCCTGAAAGGTTTGATCTCCTCACGGCCCATTTTCAAAAGCGTCTTGGGTGATCCGTTTACAGGAAGTACGGTCAGCTTCTTAAGAAGGTCGGTGTGAGTGATTAGTCTATTTGCAAGCCCATCGGTAACAACAATGGGTGTTCCTTTATCTATCATACGTTGAAGTTTGACAACGAAACCGGGATCTTTGAGCACTTGAACCGGAAAAACAGCAGATGTTGCCCGTTCATCTATCTCACTGGCCGGTACAAACGGAATTCCGAGACTGCCCATAAAACTGCAAACCCACTCTTCCTCAAAAGGGTCGCTGTTGCCAGGCTTTAACAGGTGAACACCTTTTATGGTCTTGCCCTGTACAATTTTGGCCAGTTTAATCAATCCCGGAAGTTCTTTGCTCAGCGCATCTGTTTTGGCAACGGCAGGGAGGTGGTTGCTATAACACCACAGGATCATCTCCTTCCCTTCGCCAAGTACTGTATGACGGGCTTGCTCAAGATAGGTGTTCACTTTCGTCCGTTCACGGCCGGTATCGAACCATCCGCCACCAACACTGCCAAGGGTTGCAAGCCAGCGCATGTTAAAGTATGCATTATAAGGGGTTTCATACCCCGTGCTGTTCCCATAATCAAATTCACGGTCTTCGGTCCCTACCCAGATCCCATCAAATATTTTGGGCTCACGCACCACGTCGTACCCTCGCATATGAAACTCGTCGTTCCATTGCGGAAACTTGATAATAACCTTAACATTTGGGTTTACGGCATGTGCCGGATTCACGACACGTTCCCGGCTCATTTTCACCATCAAGTCAGTATAGTATTTGGCCCAAGACTGGTTGCCGCGCGCAGTGATACATTCATCACACTGGCAATTTGTAAAAAACCAGTCATCAAGAATGATTTCATCAAATATGGAAGCGGTGTATTCAATAATTTTTTGGAGTTCTTCTTGTTTCGCTTTATTGGTATAGCAATGATAGTGGATGAAATTGTCGGGTCCGCCAGCTGTGGTGGCACCGCTCGCAACTTCACAACCTTCATTCAGGAACCTTTGCTTCGCTTTTTCCAGGGTGTTGCGTTTTGCATAAAGACCCCTGCCATAAGCTTCAAGATAAACTTTCGTGACACCATGTTCTTTGCACCAGCTGACAGCTTTGTCCAACCCAGCAGGGGATGACAGCAAGTCACCTACATCCTGTGCCGTAAACCATACAGCAAGCGTTAATACTTCTATGTTTTTTTTCGCCATATTCCACAAAGCCTGAGAATATGCAGAAGTGATACTCATCAAAACGATCGATAGTACAATACCGATTTTTTTCAATATCACAATATTATTTTTCATAATTTAATTTCTGATTTAATTTATAAAAGGGTTCTACTTTTTATTTTTTGATTTTTAATAAGCAGAACCCTTTTAAACCTATCAATTAATACCTACATGGTTTCTTTAAATCATTTTCATTAATTCTACCAATTTGGATTTTGTCCAATTTCAGGAGCTAATGAAAGTACGGAAAGTTCTATCGGCCAAAAATAATGTTTGCTCTCGTCAAATTTCGGAGTTCCCCAGTTGGTGCCCTTATAAGCATCAATATACTCTACACCTGAAACAATCGATGTTTTAACAGTAGCTGTACCGGCAGGATCATATTTGGCTCTTGCTGCAGCATCCCAGCGCATCCCGTATGAAGGGATCTCCAACTTCTTGCCTTGTTTCCATCGCAAAAGGTCATCATAACGAAACCCTTCTGCGTACAATTCAACACGACGTTCGCGACGGATTTCGACAATTAACGGGGAAACGCCATCATTCACATACAGTGGATCAACCGGGATATTGTTTAAATTCATGTGTATCATTCCCACACGGTCGCGTAATTTATTAATACTAATATCCAGGTCTGCCTGAGTAAGTGTACCTAATTCTGCAGTGGCTTCAGCATAGTTCAGTAAAATCTCGGCGTAACGCATTATTACTGCAGGAGTTTCATCTGAACCCCAAGAATTAGTAGCAGTAATAACGTTATAATACTTTATAATAGCATAACCGGTCATACTTGTGACTCCACCTATAATACCACTAACTCTTGGATAAGTATATGAGGCACTATTACCAAAATTATAATAATGTTCATCAGCAGGATGAAGAACAGTTTGCCTCAAACGTGGGTCTCTATTCATAAAAAGATCTTCAAAATTTACATCACCCTTATAAAGAGGAGAAAGGGAAATCGGTAATCCATCACTGCAGAGATAATCATCCACAATACTTTTGGTGGCACTGTCTTCATGGTTACTATTACCAGCATTATTAATTACTACACCCATTTGGTATTTTTTCCAATACATAATCTCTGGGTTTCCTGTAAGATCACTTAAAACACGGAAAGGAGCATTATAATCATGTGACGGATCACCAGTTTTATATAAGGAATAAGGTCCGGTTTCTATTAATAATTTAGCGGCCTCGGCTGATTTTTGTAACCAAAAATTTGCATTTGCAAGTCCGTGGTATTTGCGCCAAGTGCCCTCGAACAGGCATATCCTTGATTTTATACCAATGGCTACCCACTTGTTTATCCTACCCGGAGCACCACCATCACCCCAGTCGTTCGGTAGTTTTTCTATGGCAAATTCGAGGTCGGCTAATACATTATCCATCACCTGATCCCTTGGAGTTCTAGGGCTGTTCAATTCCGGAGAATCAATATTTAGTTCTTTGTCTAACCAATTGACATTACCGAAATGTGTAACCTTCTGAGCATAAAACCAACCTCGCAAAAGCCTGGCTTCACCGGCATATTTATCTCTTACTTCTTCGGTAACACTTGCTTTATCGTAATTGGCAAGACCCACATTAATTGCACGAACAAGACTCCAGCCACCGTATGACATACGTTCTTCTGCTTCCCCCCAATCTGTGCCGGAACGAACAGTGTGAATGCCTGCTCTTACATTCCTCATGTAATTTGTTCTTGAATTGCTTTCAACCATATTGTCAGACATAATGTCCCATCTCCAAATAGCTGAATGGCTACTCATGGTTCCTGAATACATACCCTCAAAATTTCCCGACAGAATATCGGTATTCCGCCAGTCACCGGCTAAAGTATATAAACCGTTGTTGTATACTTTCAGATCATTTTCCGATTGCCAAAATGTTTGTTCGCTGATCTGATCTAATGGAATTCTATTAAGGAATTGATCGTTACAACCGTATACTAGAATTCCAAAGAAACACAGCAGACCAATTTTTATAAATAAATCTTTCATTTTATTATCTTTTTAGGTTAATTAGAATGATACGCTAACTCCCAAAGTGAATATCCGCTGATAATAGTATTCTTGTCCTATCTGGTCAGCTTCAATATACAATGGTCTATGCATTCCTGAGTGTTCCCACAAGTTCAGGCCGGTGAAATAAATGTTTGCGTCGCTCGCTCCAATTTTCTTACTGAAATTTTCTGAAAGATTATATTTCAATGACAAGCTTCTCAATCTGATGTAAGCACCATTCTGTACATAACGAGATTGATCCTGGGTATTCTTCTTATCAGTACCGGCAAGGTAAGGTGCGTAAAAATAGGCATTGCGGTTAGTTTCGCTCCATGATTCAGTTAAATAATAATCTAAAATGCCCTCAGTATTGTATGGGTAAAAAGATTGATTGTTGTTTAGCCCTTCAGGCATAAAATTACGTTTCAACAAGCCCTGAAAAAAGAAATCCAGTGTCCAGTTCTTATACCTAATATTTGGATTAAACCCATAGGCCCATCTGGGTGACGAATTTCCAATTCTTGTCATATCACCAGGATCAGACAAAATTCCGCCTCCCTTATTAATTTTACCATCATTATTAAGGTCTTCATATTTTATATCTCCAGGGTTCCAGTTTGTACCTATGTATGTCTGATCTGCATGGTTAGTAACCTCATCCTGTGTTTGGAAGATTCCCTCGGTTTTATAACCCCATATCTCCCCTAGTTTTTTGCCAATATAATAATCATTATAGGCGCCGTTCTTGTTTTGGTATTTTGTAATCTTTGTTTGATTGTCGGAAAATGTGAGATTGATATTATAACTCCAATCCTGCCCAATTTTATCTCGCCATGAAATCGCAACTTCATAACCATTAGTCCTAAGTGAGGCGGCGTTGGCTTTAGGGGCCGTTGCACCCAAAAGGGCTGAGTATGTTGCATTCATTAACATATCTCTAGTGTCCCTGGTATATAGATCAAACGATGCATTTAATCGTTGCTTTAAAATTGTAAAATCAAGTCCATAATTTGTTGTTGCCACTTTTTCCCATGTTAATGAAGGGCTAACCAAGCCAGGAGGGCTTATAACAGGTATTTGCCCAGAAGACATGATATAAACAGACATACTGCGATCCATAGAAGAAATGTATGGATAATAATTATTGCCCAACATCTGATTACCCAGTTCACCATAAGATGCACGTATTTTCAAGTCATCAAGCCAATTTTTTGCAGAGGACATAAAGGGCTCTTGAGAGATTCTCCATCCCGTGGATACAGATGGAAAAAATCCAAACCGGCTATCTTTGGGGAAACGCGATGTACCATCGTAACGTCCATTGAATTCAAGCAGGTATTTGTCTTTATACATATAATTTAACCTGTAGAATAAACCTCGCAATGCAACCTCCGATTTACTTCCTCCCACTGTTTGTGATCCAATAGTAGCATTTAGGTCAGTTACAAGAGGAGTAATTAGGCTCTTACCCTGTGCCCAGAAATAGTTGTTGTGCCCCAATTCTTGATTAAACCCAACCATTCCTTTTAAGTAGTGATCCTTAATATTATCAAGGGTATATTCTGCATATGTATTGAATACATAATAATCATTTTTATTGCTGGAATTTTTAATATAGTCGTCGGCACTAAAACCATTGGATATCATGGGATTTGATAACAGGTTCATAGAAACAACCTCTATTTTACTTGCAACGTCCTGATCATTTCTGTAATATTTATTAAATGAAAAATCACCCCTGATTTTTAATCCCTTTAATGGGGTTATTGTTATTCCCTGTGTTAACCAGATGTCATCGGTACTAAAAGTAGTACGTCCACCATGTTCCAGATAGGGGAAAAACGTATTTCCACCGGAGCCAATAGCAGCACCCATTCCAATGTATTGTGCATATTTATTATGATCGCCGGGAGTAATATAGTAAGGTAAATCGGGAAAATAGATGGCTAAATTCGGAGAGACCCTTGCTACGGAATTAAGACTCACATCATCGTTATAATTGTGTGGTGCATCGTTCGATACAGAGTTGACTGAAATCTTTTCGTCCAGGCTCACCCAGTCAAATATTTTGAAATCCAATTTTGCTAACAGGTTATACTGTTTAAATTGAATATTCTTTTCTTTATTTCTAAAATAGCCTGGTTTATTCAGAAATCCTCCTGAAACATAGTACGATGCCCTTTCTGTAGCTCCTGAGATGTTTATGTCATATTTTTGTTGGGATGTATAGTCGGTAACCAGCTTGTGCTGATAGTCATTGCTTCCATAATATTCCAAAACCCCATTTCTGACTCCCCAGGCGTTTTGTTCAGTAGGATTATTAACCCAATTCTTTATTCCTGCCATATAAACATCATCAAATGCTGGTGTACCAGTTGTATGAATAGCCGCATCGTTCCATGCCGAAGCAGTTACATAAGGATCTCGGACAACGTTCATGTAGAAAATAGGTTGAACTAAAGATTGCTCCGTATTCATTGTAATTTTAATTTTACCCAATTTCCCTTTTTTTGTTTCGACCAGGATAACCCCAAATGCAGCTCGTGCGCCATAAACTGCAGCAGCGCCAGCATCTTTCAGTACTGAGACATTTAAAATGTCATTCGGGTTAATCATATCCAAATCCATTGGGATACCGTCAACTAGTATCAGGGGATTACCACCATTAATTGACCCAATACCTCTGATATTATAATTAGTACTTTTTGAAGGGTCTCCGTTATCAAAGGTAACATTCAGGTTGGGGATTAGCCCTTGCAATGCCTGGCCCGCTGATACAATCGGCCTGCTTTCAATTCTTTCAGCATTAGCAACACCTACAGCTCCAGTTATATTCACTTTCTTTTGAGTTCCATAACCTATAGCCACAACCTCCTCAATTCCTACAGTCTCTTCAGCAAACGTCACATTAATTGTTGATTTATTTTCAACAGCGATTTCCTGCGTTTTCATACCAATGAACGAAAACAGCAATGAAGCATTGGGGGAAACATTTGACAATGAATAATTTCCGGTTGTGTCAGTAATTGTTCCGGTTGTAGTTCCTTTTACTACAACAGAGACTCCTGGAAGTGAGCCACCTGCTGAATCAGTTACTTTTCCAGAGATGGATTTTTGCTGCTGGTTTGTTGTTGATCCATTATTGTTTGGGATAATAATAATATTTCGTTCAATGATCTTGTATGAAACATCTTCCCCTGCAAAAATCTTTTCTAAAATATCTTCAACATAACATTTTTCAACCTTGAGGTCAATCTCACGCATAACATCCACTTTACTGGCATTATACATGAAAGAAAACTCTGACTGGTCTTCAATTTGTTTAAGAACGTCCTTAACACTTGTTTTTTGAACATTCAGGTCCAGTTTCGTCTGCTGGCTGTAAACAGAGGCGTAACTCCCCGTTAGCCCAATAATACAAATCAGTATTACAACTAGTTTCATCTTCAAAATTAATTTTCTTCGAAAGGTCCAATAATTGAAAAGACCATCCGAACTACAATTTTTTTTCATAGTTTTGTAATGTTTATTCAGCATTTACTGGATTTAGGTTATGTCCGTAACCTTTTCTCCTGGCTGAGTTAATAAATTTTTGGTTAAGAAAGGTTTGCCACATTGGCAAGCCTTTTTGCTTTAGCTCTAATTGGTTCAATCTTCCTTTTTCATTCGCAAAATAGTTTATGGTTTAGTAATAATAACTTGTTTACCATCAATATGGTATTTAATTGGTTTTAGTAAATTGATCAGTTTTAAAAGTTCATTGAGGGATTCTGTTTTCACCTTAAATGTCAGCAATTCTCCGTCCAAAAGAATTGGTGAAACCTGAATAGAAACACCATACCAACGCTCCATATACTTAATTATTTCTTCCAAAGAATCTTCATCGAATACCATTTCGTCTCTTATCCATGCAGAAACCAAATCAACATCCATTCTCTTTACATCAAGTTCTTTTTCCTTTTTATCAAAGGATACCACCTCGCCGGGGCTTAGTTGTATTATTTCTTTTTCATTCCGCTCAATTCCAACCTTTCCGGTTTTAAGTCCGACTTCAATAGTCTGGTCATCTTCATAAGATTTCACATTAAATGATGTTCCAAAGACTTTAACATTAAGTTCTGAGGTGCTTACTATAAATTGTTTGGATGCGTCTTTCCGCACATCAAAATAACCTTCTCCTTTCAATTCTACTTTTCGGCTATTTTTATTGAAGTTCTGATTGTACCTGATTTTTGAATTGCCGTTCAATAAGACGATTGAACTGTCAGGCAAGATAATTCGGGTTTTCTGCCCGGCCAGAGAAATGACTTCAGTGTAGTGTGGCTTTTGCTTCCAGTTATTGAGTTCTGTTCCTGTCCATACGCTTATAAAAACAACAACGATTGCAGCAGCAATTTGCCCAATTCTTCGGTATAAAAAGTATTTTCGTTTTTGGGAATGAATTTGTTTATGAACCTTTTGCCATGCTTTAGGTCCGTCGGGGGTATAACGTTCAGGAAAGCTTCCGGTAATTTGCCAGATATTTAAAAGATCCTGATATACCTTTTTATTTTCATCGGATACATTCATCCATTGCTGGATTTCTTTTGAATATTCCACTCCATTTGTTGCAATATTGCGGATGACCTTATATATGGGTACTTGATTTTCCATTAATGTGATATACTTTTCTTTAATACTATAGCACTTAAATCACCAATACCCCCCAAAACGCATCAAAAAAAATGTGTTACAATGAAAAAAATGAATATTTGATCCTGATAAGGCTGTAAAAAATCTTTTATTTTTCTAATGGCGATAGTCATTTGATTTTCGACTGTTTTAATTGTAATACCAAGCCTTTCTGCAATTTCCTTGTTTGTTAAACCATCATCCCTGCTTAACTTATAAACCGTTTTACATTTCGGGGGAAGAACTTCAATCGCATTAGAAATAATCGTTTTTAATTCTTCAAATTCGAGAAACTGATCAGCACTTTCATCAGAAAAGATATCGGACTGATCAAAAAGTTCTAACACTATTTTATTTTTATTTTTAGCGTTACGTATAAAGTTCAGGCTTTTATTTTTTGAAGCAGTGTACAAATATGACTTTATCGAACAATTAAATGGAAGGGAATCTTTCTTCTCCCACAAATAAATAAAGATATTTTGTATAACATCTTCAGAGAATGTCTCATCACGTAGATAACCATTAACAAAGTTACAGAGATCATCATAATAAGTATCAAAAAAATATTTGAAGGCAATCTCATCACCGTCAATCATTCTTTGTAGAATAAAAAATTCCTCATTTGAAAATTTCTGGTTCATTCAGTGGTTACATCAGGTACAATTTTACAAAAGTAATGAAATTAAACTCGATCCAGCAACTTTGAAAATTCCGAACATAGATTCAAGTCACAAATGCGACAAATCAATTTAAAGCTGCAAAAAATATCTTAGATAAGGTTTGAAACTTCAGTTTTTCTCTTGGTCTTCTGTTTATCTTATTCTTTACCAGCTTTATACATTCACTATCATATAGATCAAAATTGCTTCCTTTAATGATATATTGTCTGATCAGCTTGTTTGTATATTCATTCAATCCCCTTTCCCTGGAAGAGTATGGGTGTGCAAAATAGAAATCTGCGTTCAGCTTTTTTTGCCATTAATTCATGCTGTGCAAACTCGGAACCATTGTCCGAAGTAATGGTGTGAACAGTGTTTTTGTAAGCAAATAGCATCCGTATTGCGGCTTTTGCAAGCCCCTCTGCCAGTTTGCCAAACTCAATCTTTTCCATCAGTAGGAAAGCTGTTTTTCGTTCGGTAATGGTCAGGATGGCTCCTTTTTGGTTTTCTCCAATTATCGTGTCAATCTCCCAGTCTCCATAACGCTCTTGTGTATCCACAATAGTAGGACGGAGTTCTATGGAAACTTTATTTTTAATGTTCACATGTTTGCCTGTCACCGGACGTTTGTGGTGCTTTAGCTTATGTCGGATGTGAGTCCAGAGCATACCTCCTTCCTTTTTGTCTTTCCTGATAAACTGGTAGATCCGCTCGTGCGATACCATTGGGATGTTGTTAAGTCTTGCAAACCCAACAATTTGATTGGGTGACCATTGTTCCTTTTTTAGCTTTTCAATAACGAAGTTTTTGGCCTGATCGGTAAACTTACGAGCTCGTCCAGATCGTTCTTTTCGCTCTGTGCAAAGCTCTTGTGCAAAACGGGCAGAATAGGACCGCTTTTTCTTGTTGCGGTTAATCTCCCGATAAATGGTGCTTTTGTCTGTCTCCAGAAGTTGAGCTACTCTTTTTATCGGCGTATTTGTTTTTAATAATACCTCAATTTGGTTCCTTTGTATTGAGGTTAACTGTTTATTTTTCATCGCAAATCAAAAGTATTAGTTTAACCTTACCTTAGGAAGCTTTCGAGCTTCCTATTCTACTTTTGTTGCATTTGTTATACCAATGACTTCAACAACACATAATCATCAGCATTCTATAAATCTATCATATTAAAAATTCGCATTTACTAATTGAATTTTCGCATTTATTGATGTCTTAAGCCAATTAAAATCTTTTTTTCCTACTTCTCCTTATATTTGTCAACTTATTTTTATTCAATGAGTTATATCTTTTAGAAGTGGATGGAATTAATTGGAACAAATCAATCAGCATTATAGAACTTCCCCTACTATTCTTTATATAAGAATCCGATTTTTCCATAGAATAACCATTTACACGTTCAATCTTTTCAACCTTCCCTTTTGCCTGATAAAACCTCGGCCTTTCCTCAAAGGCAGACATTTTAATCGGATGCCGAACCGGATTCCCATTTCCATCAGTAACAAATACCAAAGTGTTACTGCTATCGCTCCAGGCATACCTCACGTAAACAGGATTAGTTATTGTGGGATTTGAAACCACTATTTTATTCCCCGACATCATAGCTTCCGCTTGTAAGTGTACTTTATTATCTCCTGCAATTTCGTAGTTGATTTCAATTTTGTTTTGCTGAAAAACCATATGGTCAGAAAACAAAGACGATAAACTCAACTTCTGATTCGCCAACGCAAGAACTGGAATCCAGGCGAATCCTAAAGTCATAAATAGTAAATAAAGTATCTGTTTAGCTTAGCCATGACCATTGCTTTATTTGGTGTCGCCTTTTGTAACCCCATTTTCCCCATACGCATCTATTGCAAACCAATATTTCTGGTCTTTATTCAGGCTACGGATGGTCAAAGTAGTATCATTATAAACCTGGTAAATGCGGTTCAGGTTTTCTTTTACCGCACCAAACCTAATATTGTAGCCCGTCGCGTTAGCTTGCTTTTTCCAGCGAAGGGTGACATTTCGTGAATCTGTCGCATCTCTCGTTGCCACAAAGCTGGTAACCTTTGTAGGCTTTTTACTATTGCCTGTACCGAATATCCGGAACCCGGAAACAGCAAATGTTCCACCGGGTACGCGATAATTAGTTACCTTAAAGTAGCGTGCTTTTACCGGCATTTTAAAGCTATGGTATTGATGTGTCAGATCTTCCTCGTTGGCTGTTTGGTCGACCAGCGTTATCCAGTTTTTATTATCGTTTGAATATTCCAAAAGATATTGTTGTGCCTTTATACCTTCACGGCCAAAAAGTTGCGTATTGTTCTCAGCGAAATTGAGTTGTATCGCCTTGACTGTGGATACTGAGCCGAGGTCAACACTCAACCATTCTCCTTTGTCGCCCGTTCTAGCACTCCAGTAGTCGCGAATCTCTTCATTAACAGCTAGTGACGGTGGATTGGCATCCAGACTTGATGAGGCCTCTGCCTTTTTATTATAAGATAGCATCATCCAGCCCGGATAAAGTTCGCTTATATTTTTGATTTGATGATCAGGCATCACCATTGGATAATCGGCGAACTCTGTGTGGGCGATCATTTTATCGTTTTTGTCAAATGTCACCGGTATCAGGCCCAACCTTCGTTCAAATATGTGTTTGACGGAGATAACCATAGTAACCACACGCCAGTAATTACCATACTTATCCTGAAACGTTGCCGCATGTCCGGCACCGGTAATGAAACCTTCCGGTTTGGCTGAAAACGGGTTGATGGGTGAATAAGTGAAAGGGCCGAGCGGATGATCGGCAACAAAATAGCCATCAGCATAACTCTTATATTGCGTACCCGGAGCGGAATATTGATAATAATATTTACCGTTATGTTTGGTCATCCATGGCGCTTCGGTCCAGGGTCTTTCTGTCATGGTATTGTAGTCGCCCGGCCTTTCCCAGCCCCGTGTAGCAGGGTCGCCCCTTATAACTTTTACCGGTTCGCCGATCGGGTTAAGTTTATTGTTTACATCTAATTGTATTGCATACAAGTAGTCATTGTTGGTACAGCCATAATATAGGTAGACCTTCCCATCAGTATCCTGGAAAAAGTCAGGATCACCAATAGCCAACGGAAAGGTATCAGTATACACCTGCCATTGTCCGCTCACGGGATCATCAGTCTTGTAAATGATATGACTGTTTAAAGGCATATAATACAGGGAGCCGTTGATAACAGCTGCGGCGGGCGCATCTTTTTCAAATGGCAGGTCTTTGGTAGTTACAAAGTTCCATTTAAGCAGGTCCTTTGAATACCAGTAACCACCCGAGGCGGTAGCAAAGAGGTAATAATTGTCTTTAAATAAAACAATAACCGGATCCGCAGCTGCCCGTCTGGAAGGTTTATCAGGCGTAAACCGGTAACTGATATTCAATGGGTTGCAAAATGTTTGCTGGCTTTTTGTCGTCATTGGTGTAAAGACGATGCAGCCAAGTAAAAAGCAAATAAAAAATCGGAAATGATGATATTTAGAATCCATATAGAAATTATAATTTATTATTTTCAGTATAACATATCGGACAGTGATGCAAGTCAATCTTTAAAGTTGACACAAAATAGCCGATATAAAGGTCGGCTATTTTGTGATGTTTTTCTGCTGATTTGATGTAACAATCTTATTTTGAATCAAGCATTTTAACTTTGATAAATGCTGCTGCTTTATTTGATATGTTAATAATGATTGAACTACCTTTTGATGCCGTCATGTTATCTTTCTGAGATGCTGTCAAAATACCGTCTTTATATATTTCAATAACATATTTGCCTGTTTTCTTAACCATTATCTCTATTGGTACATCGGCCTTACTTTCCAAAGTCTTATCCTCCACAGCATCCGGGAAATGCAGGATACCAAGCGTTGCGTTATTGCCTTTATGCAAGCAACTTATCTTTCCTTCGCCATAGGTCGCAGTGATCGAAATATTATCTCCGGTACCAGGTAAGCCAGGCCAAATGATATCCTCATTTGAGGTGACCATAGCCATGAATTTTCCATAAAATTCCCCGTTCTCATTGATCACTCCTTTGGGGGTAGCCATATGGCCGTAAGAATAAACGGCAAACCCCTGCGAACCTCGTTCAAGGAAATTGATCATATATTCCTGGGTATAAGGCAGGGTATTGAGCTTTCCTATACCAATTTCCGTGCTCATTAAAATGGGAAGCTGCGTGGGATAACTATAGGTATTATTGGCCTTGTAAACCTGGTCAAGATTATTCCATATCTTGGTCGCGGATGGCCAATAAAACATGGTGGCGATCACATCTATTTTACTGTCGCGGAACGTGGTCGCATCCGTGCCGCTCCGGTCAATGATACCTGTCTCACCTTTTTCCGGGCCGCCGGCAATAGGGTTAAGCATTGTGAGTTTATACGGGTCCTGTAAATGATAGGCGGTGGTAAACCTTGACCACCATAATTTTACGATGGCTAATTTAAAGCGGTTCCAGGAGGTTTCGCCGGTCAGCTTTTTCCATCGTTCGAACGATGTGAGGGTATAAGGATTGAAATCCGCGTCTTCTCCCTGATAACTAATATGTTCCTCATTGCCGATCTGCACACCAATTACAGATTCTGAATTCTTATAATGAGCGGCAAGTCGGCCAAGCATCCTCGTAATCCGGTTATAAACAATAGGATTCGCGTAACAAGGCATTATTTCGGTATATTCTTTCTGTTTTTGCGTGGGTATGTCTTTAATAATATCTCCATTTTTGTCCTTAACCCATTGTATAGCGTAATTGGCCCCATCTCGAGTATCCAGATTATACATCCATAAGTCTTCAGCTGAAGGTAAAAAAGGCATATCAAACTGTTCGTGCATGAAAAGCGCCCACACTATTTTCACACCGTGGCTTTTCGCTTTTGCAACAATGTTGTCGGTGTATGAAAAATCGAATTTACCATCTTGAGGTTCAATGTCGCTCCAATGTATTATAAACATAGCTGCATTTGCACCCATTTTGTGGTAAGCATCAAATACCAGGTCAAAATCAGCTTTCCTTGTGTCCCAAAAGCCGGTTTCAATGCCTTTCATATAAAAAGGCTGCAGGTTCCCTGTTTTATCCTTCGCCATAATTGCTAATTTATTGTTAGCATTACGTACCAGACCTAGCGGAACTGTTGTATGTTGCGCTTCTTTTTGGGATAGTATCGAAACTGTTTTTACCTGGAATGCCGAATCAAACACGCACTCAATATTTTCTATCGGCACAGACTGAGATCCAGTTTCGTTATGCCGTTTCCCATTTTCTTTGTTTAGTGTTTGACATGTAACATTCAAACAAAAAACAAAAAATAATAACCCAATTAAATATTTTTTCATCATGATCACGAATGTTGGTTTTAGTTGATTTATAACTCTATAATATTATTTTTTAGAGTTTCAATTGCTATTTCAGCATCTTTTAACCCGTTGGATGAAACTTTAATGTTGATGTTTCCCTTTTTTTGAGTTGACTGTATGTAGCCAAGAATTAATCCGTTAAAAGCCTTTTTAATTTTTGAAGTTGGAGAAGTAAGGTCACTTTGGTTACCATTTTCTACTCCAATTAATTTCCCTTCACCCTTTACTTCAAAACGTATTTCATTATCTGCTTCAGGAACGACAACACCATTTGCATCTACAATTTCTACCTTAACGTGAACAATATCTTCGCCATTTGAGGCTATACTGTTTTTATCAACAGTTAATTTTAGTGCTGCCGGAGCCCCTGCAGTTACAATAGTTGTGGTATAAACTATTTCACCATTCTTTTTTCCAACGGCCTTCAATGTTCCAGGTTCATAGGGTATATTCCATGTTAGGTGTAAATCTGCAGTTGAAGCATTTAAAGGTGGTTTTTCGTAACTGTTCCACGAACCTGAATTGCCGGGTCTGGGGAATTCCAATATTTGCTCGCCATATGATTTCCCATTTACAAACAACTCCACAGCATCACAATTTGAATAGGCGATTACGGGTATAATTTCTCCTTCTTTACCGGTCCAATTCCAGTGAGGTAAAATATGGATGATTGGCTTCTTTGTCCATTGGCTTTGATAAAAATAATACCCGTCTTTTGGAAAACCTGCCATATCAATCACTCCGGCATCAGAACCTTTACGTGGCCAACGCGATTCTCCCAAATAATCGATGCCTGTCCACATAAAGTCACCGCATACATAATCTCGAGTTGCTGTAAATTTCCATAGTTGTTCTGCACGTATCATGCTATTGTAGTAAGCAAGACCATGCTTATTTTTACTTTTTCCATCCAGGGAATAGGCCCCGCGATCACCACGCACACTCACATTTTCAGTACCAATCATTATCCAATCCGGATGATTAATTTTATCGACACTGTAATATTGTTCCCTTCTTTCGTGCCAGCGATCAACATAGTTATATCCAACGACATCTTCCATTTCAAGGAAAGGAAGTAAGGCTGGATCTCCATCCGATGCAATTCCGTCATTTGCTGTAGTCACCGGTCTGGTTGGTCCTTCGGCACGAAATACATCAAGAAGTTGCTTTAAAACTTTCTGTCCACGTGTACTAAACTGTTCCCGAATTTCGTTACCAGCGCTCCATATTACAACTGAAGGGTGATTTCTGTCGCGATGGATAAATGATACTAAATCATTTTTCCAATTTTCTTTAAAATACAAATGATATGCCGACGTTGTATTACCTTTTCCATCTTCCCATTCATCAAAAGGCTCGTCCATCACCAGAAATCCCATCCGATCGCATAAATCCATAAACTCTGGTGCCATCGCATTGTGTGAAGTGCGGATAGCATTACATCCCATATCCTTTAATATTTTAAATCTTCTTTCCCACACTTGTACTGGTACAGCAGCCCCAAAACAACCTGCATCATGATGCAGGCAAACTCCGTTAATTTTTACTCGCTGACCATTTAACAAAAATCCTTTCATCGCATTAAATTCGATCGAACGGATTCCAAAGGGCGATTCAGCATTGTCCACCACCTTATTATTTAGCTTAATAAATGATTTCAACTTATACATCGATGGAGAATCAACTGACCACAATGACGGATTGCTTACATTTACAAACTGAGTAAATTCTTTCTTTTCACCTGCGTTGACTATTACAGGATTTTCGGTCTCTGCCACAACTTTCCCCTGGGTATCGACGATTCGGGAGACTAGAACCAGACTTTTTATGTCGGTATAGTTATTCTCAACTTTTGTTTTTATGCAAACGGTTGCCGACAAACTATCTACCAATGGTGTAGTAATATAGGTTCCCCACTGTGAAATATGTAAAGGATCTGAAACATTCAGCCATACGTGGCGGTAAATTCCGGAACCGGAGTACCACCGGCTGTTGGTTTGGATGGAGTTATCAACTTTTACGGCTATCACATTTTCCCCTTCTTTCAAATAAGGAGTAATATCGTAGTAAAAACTGATATAACCGTTAGCATGTTTCCCAAGATAATTTCCGTTGACCCAAACCTCGCTGTTCATATAAACTCCGTCGAACTCAATCCAGAAGTTTTTTAAACCTTTGGAAATATTAAAATTCTTTCGGTACCAACCGATACCAGTTGGCAAATATCCACCACTACCGCCGGTACTGGCCTTTTCATCATATTCACCTTCAATACTCCAGTCATGCGGAAGTGTTAAAGAACGCCATCCTGCATCGTTAAAACCAACCTTTTCCGCACCGGAAACATCTCCCTGATAAAATTTCCAACTTTCATCAAATAAAGATCGATGTCGCGAAACTTTATCCAGCTTAATATCAGATGGCAATGCGTAAATATTCAACGCAGCAAACATGAAATAACTTATTCCAAAAATTATTCCAATGCTAATTAGTCTTTTATTTTTCATAATATAGTAGATTTAGTTTTTTGTATTTGACTATCAAAAGACAGTGAAAATTATCTTTTATAAATATTATTACTTAGCAGACAACCAAAGGATTCTGATGTGCTATTCTATAAACTACTTGTAATTAATAACTGTGAATGTCTTTGGCAAAATTCACAGTTTAACTATTTTTTCATTAAGTAAACATTTCGCATCCATACCATCTTCTGATGGCATTAGAAACACCGCAGAACAATAATATCCGGGCAAATTACTTTCGGAGTCAATTTTGTCCATCATCAGTCCCAATCCATCTATTTAGAAATAATCCATTGAATTGGCGATTAATAGAAAAAAATAATGCTACCTCACCCGAAACTGTGAGGTAGCATATTATCAAATTACAGACTAATTATCCTGCCCGTAACCAGGTCTCTCAAAAAATTGGGTAAGAGTTTTCCCATATGTTTCGGCCTGTTGAACAGCGTAATCAGGAATAGGGATGTATTGACTAGTTGGCGCATTTCCTTTAATAGCCATACAATTGTGGCGATATTTATTAAAGCGGATCAAATCAATTTTCCGGCATCCTTCATAAAGTAATTCATGACCACGTTCTGCCAAAAGGGCATCCATAAATCCATCGTAGCTTGCAGTTGCATCTCCACTTAAAGGAGCAAGACCAGCCCTCGCTCTAACATCATTTACTCCCTGCATGGCTTCACCTGTTGGAACCGTATTTGCTTTACGGGCAACAGCTTCAGCGTACATCAGTAACACGTCTGCCCAACGGGCAAGTGGGATATCTGATGGCTGGAACTGGTTGGGTATTTCAATCGGATATTTATTGATGATAAAACCTGACCATTTTACCCCAATATCAGCAGCAGTTATATTTGTTCTGGCAGCATCATTCTGAACATAAGAAGTCAGAATCACATTTTTACGCAAATCGCCGGTTTCGTATGTGTCGTAATAAGCGGGAGCAACATTATAAGACTGGCTCCAGCCACCACCCTGGTGTACAAACGGAGTGGGTATTGTATTAGCGGCATCGGCATATTTCGCTACATTATTAGGTACAACATACCATGATAGTGGGTTGAAATTTCCATTGGTACCCGATCCGTCGCCTGTTTCACTTGTAGAAACGGCCATGATAACTTCGTTATTAAATTTATTGGCCTGTTTAAACTGGTCGGCATAGGCTGCATCGCCACCATTGGTATACAGGCCATATCCAGAGCCATTTAACTCATTGTACATTTGTATCGTTTTGTCGTAATAGCCATTCATATACGAACCTTCATTTAAGTAATGACGCATTAAACAAAAACGGGCATAAGTAGCAGTGTACCTTCCTTTTGGAGCGGTAGCGGCCATATTGGCTACGGCATATTCCATATCTGCCGTGATCCATTCGGTCATCTGAGTCAGTGTAGGACGTTCAAGATTTTGTTCGTCTTCCAAATTACCAACCATTGACGGATCAAGAATAACAGGAACAGGCCCATAAATATGCATCAAATAATACATCGCCATGCCGCGCAGAAATCGTGCTTCGCCAATGAAATTTTTCTTTTTTGTATCCGAAAGTACTGTTGCATCTTCCAGAACACCAATTATTTCTGTAAAGCGGGTAATATCCCTGAGCTTCTCAAAATAAGGAGGATTGCCGCCGTCTGAACGTTTGAAATAAACAAAATCGGCAAAATTGACTTCTGAATATTTCCGCCTCGAACTACCTCCGTTATTCACCTCCCATGGAGCACAATAATCTGAGGTAGCATCGAATTGACATATATGACCATCTCCTGCAACATAGAAACCATGTTGCCACGATCCTCCGGTTAAGTTATAACTCCAGTTCACCGAAAAAGGTACATAGCAAGTCATCAGGTAAGCTTCATAATCTGATTCCGTTTTAGGGAAATTCGACGTAAAAAGCTTACCATACATTTGAGGTTCGAAGTTATCTTCGCAACTGCCTAAAAGCAATGTAATTGCAATTAAAATCGAAAATATGATATTATTTTTCATAACTATATTGTCTTTTAATTATAACGTGATTTTCACCCCTGCTGAAAAGGTCCTGGTCTGCGGATATTCTGCTTTCCCTCCTTTGTATCCTCCACCCGTGTAAACTTCCGGATCGAATCCTTCAAATTTGGTAAAGGTTAACGGGTTCTGTGCATCAATATAAATCCGGATGTTACTTACATACTGGCCAATTGCACCTAAAATTCTTCCGGAAATATTATACCCAAGAGTAATATTTCTGACCCGAACGAACGAAGCATTCTGATATCCGATATCAGTGCCTGCACTACCGGGAAGTGTTACGGAAGCCAGATCCCATGCAATTCCGGGTTGCGTTCCATTCGGATTGGTTTGCGAATTCCACATATCAAAAGCGAAAGAATTTGAATTACTTATTGAGTTGGCCAGTTTAATTGAAGAGGCCCAATCACGTGCATAATTGTATTTGTTTACACCAAGTTGCGAATATAAAAAGATATCCAGATCGAACTTTTTATAATTAAATGTATTGCCAAAACCAAAATAGAGTTTAGGAACTTCATTTGACATCTTGATATCGTCAATCGTTATTTCGCCATCGTTATTCTGATCTACAATAATCGGATACCCCGGCTTTTGAGCAGCTGCCGGCTGAGAAGACGGCATATTACTCATATCGGCATTGATTATTCCACTTGTTTGATAGAAATAACGGGCATTTGAGGCTACTTTACCCTGAATTTCGTAAGCATTGTAGTCGTAATTTGGCATTCGTTCAATCCACAATGAATTGTACCTGGAAAGCGTCAAAATAGTGGTCCATAGAAAATCCTCAGTCTGCAAATTTTTTGAGTTCACCGTAGCATCCCAACCTTTTCGTTGCAAATGCGCTCCGTTGATCGGGTAAGTTCCAAACATCGACAAACCCGCGGTATTGGCTGATCCAAGCATATCGGTAATATCATTTTGGAAAACATCGAAACTACCCCAAACTTTATCTTTTAAAATGGAGAAGTCGATCCCTATATTTTTCATGGTAGTTTTTTGCCAGCTTACATTTGGGTAGTCAATACCATTTGTAACAATAGGAATATACTTAATAGTATTGTTGTCAAACATGATTTGATTTCCAAAGGGTCCATAAGTACCGTATAATGATGTTCCTAAGTTATCGCTACCGGTTTCACCATAACTAGCTCTAACTTTTAACAGGTTCAGCCAGGAAACACCTTTCAGGAACGATTCGTTTGAAACTTTCCATGCAGATGAGACTGAAGGGAAAAATGCATATTTTTTATCGGGGAAAAATTTATCAGTGCCATCACGGCGAAGCGTAAAAGCAATAACATAGCGGTCGAGAAAATCGAAATTAGCACGAATGAACTGAGAGCGCTTTTCGTTGGCACTGCGGTACGACCCGGGGGAAACAACTCCGGTTACCGAACTAAGGTTATCGTTCTGAATGGCATCGTGCTGACCATCGTAGGCCACATTCATTCCGTCATAATTGTTTTTGTATTTTCCCATTCCCACTACGGCATCCATATTCAAAAAATCATTAAAACTTTTCTTGAATGACAATGTCGCTTCCATTGTTTGATTCATGCGGTTGTCTGTTCCCAGATTACCACGTGATTTGTACATATTGTCGAAATAAACATACGAGGGAATAAAAGTTGTTCGACGTGAATTTTCGAGATTGTTACCGTAAAGTAATTTGGCTGCCAGCATATTTTTGATCAAATCAAAATCAGCAGAAAAATTTAAGTATGTACCGTTTGTTGCCGTTTTGTCGAGAATGTCTTCCATGGCAACCGGGTTTGGAACATTCATGAAAAGAGTATAATTTCCATTTTCATCTTTTATCGGAAGATTTGACGGATAAGTCAGAGCTGCAGCTAGAGCCCCCATAGCCTGTTCTCCACGACCATTCGCTGTTCCTCCAACAGTTGAGTTGTTGTAACTATTCCGGTTAACATTTATAGCTGATGTTAATTTGATGAAGGGATTCAGCTGAAATGAGATGTTACTCCTGAGGGCATAACGTTCCATGTTTGAATTTGAGACAGAACCACTTTGGTTAAAGTAATTACCCGAAACATAGTAATTCGCTAATTTTGATCCGCCATTTACTGCAATGTTGTGGTTGGCAATGCTTCCGTTTCTCAAAACGTCATTTTTCCAATCGGTGGTTTGTGCACTGGCAATCTGACTGTCACTAAATGGAGCGGTCCAGCCATTATTGTAAGCGCTTGTCCCGAAAGGCGCCATGTTGTTGATATATAAATATTGTTCCTTGTTAAAAACATTGACGAGCCCCATGTATTGCTGAGCATTCAGAATGTCGAGGTATTTATAATTCATGACAACCGACTGGCTGCCATCGTATGAAACCTTAAGTGCACCTTCTTTTCCCTTTTTAGTTGTAATCAGAATTACCCCATTGGCAGCACCAATACCATAAATTGAAGCAGATGCATCTTTTAAAATCTCGACAGACTCAATATCTTCAGGATTTAAACCGGCCAAACCTGAACGATTAACTGCAGACGGAGTCACAGTCACTGAACCGCCCGATCCACCCTCGAGGGAACTACTTGGCATCATAACCCCATCAACAATGTAGATTGGTTCAGCTGCACCACGAATTGATATATTTACATTTCCACCAGGCTGTGCACTGGTAACAGTTGCCTGTAAACCACCTGCACGCCCCATCATTAATTGAGTCATGTTACTGCTTGCGGCCTTGGTAATTTCATCCGTTTTAACCTTCGATATTGCGGTTGTCAGGTTTTTCCTAGATGTTGTACCATAACCAACAGCTACAACTTCATCAATACCAACGGCTTCTTCCTGCATTATTACGTCTATCGTGGATTTTCCTGATACAGCAACCTCCTGTGTTTTCATTCCTACAAATGAAAACTGCAAAATCGAGGTTTCTGGAATATTGGACAACGAATACGTCCCGTTTCCATCTGTGATGATTCCTTTGGTTGTGCCTTTAACAACAACCGACACTCCAGGTAAAGTAGCCCCTGAGAAATCTGTTACTTTTCCGGAAATAGATTTGGGTTGGCTAATTGGCTCTAAACTGCTTTTCAAAATTATATGGTGGTACTGAATCTCATAGTCAACATCCGTCCCGGCAAACAAATCGGTAAGCACTTTAGCAACTGCTTGGTTTGTACAGGAAATATTTACAATACGATTTACGTCAACAACATCGCGGTTATAAATAAAATAGAGATTACTCTGCTCTTCTATTTTCATCAATACATCTTCAACCTTAGTTTCTTTAAGGTTTAATGTCAACCGCGTTGATTGCGAAAAACCCTCGTTCGCCATAAGTTGAACAAGCCCCAACAACAGGCATAGAATAGTTAGTTTCATTTTCAATAAGTTTTTCTTCAGGAGGGACATACTTATCCCTCCTGAATCATTAACAAATTTTTTTTTCATACTTTTGCGTTAATTAATTAGTTATTACGATTGATTAATTTTTGTTATGCAAGGGGAAGGTCCTAACTTCTCCTTGCATTTGTTTTCCTGTCCTTTTTCACATAGGCAATAGTTTTAATCTTTATTTTTATCTATATAAATTTTACTCTTTGCAAAAGTTCCGTCAGGTAATTTTCTCGGAGAATCGTAGTAATACCTGAAAGGCGTACTGAGCGCTAATAACCTTAGAATTTCATTTATATTTTCGTCCCTGAATGTCGCATCCATAGGTATTGATGCAAGGTTTTGGTCCTTTAGTTCTATATCCACATTGAATTTGCGCGAAAGTTGTTTTAAAACTGTTGCGAAAGTATTGTTCCTGAATACCAGTATCCCGTCTTTCCATGCAGTATAAAAGAATGTATCCTCGTTCAGAACGGTCAATTTTTTCGAATTATCAAAATAAGCAACCGTTTGTCCGGGTTCTATAAAAAATTCTTTCTTGCCTTTAAACCTCCCGGATGGGGATGACAGAGAAACACTTCCCTCCACCAATGTTACCTTAACAGATTCTTCATAAGGGAACGCATTGACGTTAAACGAAGTGCCATACACTTTGAGGTTTACATTGCCAGCTGAAACAACCATTGGCACCTTTTTATTTTTAACAACCTGAAAATAGGCTTCCCCTGTCAACAGCACTTTCCTGGTGCTGCCATCAAAATGGTTCGGGTAAGAAATGGAACTCCCTGCGTTAAGGCAAACCTCACTCCCGTCAGGCAACGTCATGTTTATTATTGTTCCCGACTGAGAACTGACAGTAACCAGTCGTGAAGTTACTGCAGGCAAATTCTGATCAACTTTGAAAAATTGAATATAAGTGGTATAGATGATGATTGGAATGATTAATATGGCAGCAATCCTGGCAAATTGCTCATACAATCTTTTAATTGGATGCTTTTCCGAAGGGGTATTTTTTCTTTCTGCCAGTTTCCAGATTGTTTCTTCCAGAACTTCTTCAATAATTGTTTGGGGATGTTCAAATGAATGGAAATCCAGTCCAAACCACAATTGAAGCAAAATTTCAACATCTTTTGCCGTAAGTTCGTATTCACTGTAAATTTCAGCTTTTCTTTCTTCGCTAAAGCCTGTCCATTCAGAAAGTATCTTCTGGAAGCTCTTGTCTGTTATCAGGATTGAAATATCTTCTGCTCGTTTCATAGCATATAAATCAAAAATATGATTTTCTACTATAGAGAGAAAAGTCAGAAAAGCATCATCAAATTATTCCATCTTTTTAACTGAAACAGAGGGAAAAAGTAAGAAAAACATATTTTTCATTGTATTTAAGGACTTTTCGCCGATTGTTTCTCTCAAGTGGATTAAAGAACGGTACATGAGGTTGCGAGCAGCCGGTATGCTTATTTCAAAAATCTGTGCAATTTCAGGATAGGTTAATTCGTGGTAAAAGAACAACATGATCATTTCGCGCTGGTTCTTCGTCAATGAATTTATTGCAGTTAATAAGGTCTGGCGCATTTCATCTGAAATTTCTTCATGCTTTTCGAATTCATTCACATCAAAAAAGAATGAATAGTTTTCAGCCTGTCCTATTTCAATATTATGTGCAGTCTTATCTTTCCCCTTTTGAACAAGGATCATCCTCCTTACGGAAACGATCAGGTAAGATTTTACATTTTCCACTTCTGCCAAACTTTTTCGGGTTTCCCAAACACGTATAAAAACCTCCTGAATACATTCTTTTACAAAATCCGGAGCAGGAAAAATTTTAATGCCATAATAATACAATTCGGAATAATATTTCCTGAAAATCCGGTTAAAGCAGTGTTTATCACCCGCTTTAAGATTATGCCACAAAACCTTGTCGTCAGTATGTTCAGATAATTTCACCATGTAAAGAAATTAAAATACGAAGAAATAAATTGTTTTGTGTCATTCGGGTTTCATCCAGTTTCGAAAACAATACAGCGCGATAAAAGTATTAAAATAATTTATTGAACCCAATTATCACTGAAGTAGTTGATTTAAACATGGTTCTGTTTATTATTAAAAATCAACCGATACAATTTTTTCAACCTTAATCTTTGAATCGCTGTATAAAAATCTGAAATCCGATTGATTTTCGATTTCAGCAAGAACTTGCTTGATCGAGACATTTTGCAAATTCATACTCAGTTTTGTATTCTGAGAATACGACAAGGCTGAGACGTGAATCGCAAACACTAGCATAACAAATGTAAATACTTTCATAATTTTTCCTCGTTCAGTAGTGTCATTTTATATTTAGTTGGGTTCATAATTTTTTTGAATTTCTAAAATATCTCTGCCTACTCTTCCGAAGAAAAAGTTGAAGCAGGTAATCCTTCCTGATTAAATAGAGTCTGTCCATAGAGTCGATGATTTTTTGATATTTTTCGACCCAAAAGATTTTTTCGGGATTTTCGTTTTTGATTATTTGCAATAATATCTGTCTTTCATCCTTTTTTTGTCAGTTTTTATAGGTTTCGTCCAAATTTACACCTCAAATTTTGATTTTTGAATATATTTTTCCCATTCACCCTGTTTAAAATGACTTTATGTTAGGCTAAATACTATACCAACATCACCACATGGGCAGCCATA
>DASRMB010000039.1:0-82776 GCA_035648135.1 Prolixibacteraceae bacterium | reverse complement strand
GGCTATCGGTAAGGTTGGTTGAATAGTATTTCATACGTTCTTAACAGTTTGGAAACCATTAAGATAGCAAAATGAATTCAATTAAACAACTGATAGTCAATGTATTATACTAATATATTTTAAATTTAAACAGTCTCTTAGTCAGTACGATTTATTTCGTGTAAAGAGTCGCCGAAAGGTTGAAGCTTCAGGTAAACTGCGTTAGTATGCACCATTATTGCAATAAACGGTACTTTAAAATGAATTTATAATCACTTTTTACGGTTATTTATTAACAATTGAAGTCTTAATAAGCTGTTGATAACAATTGTAAATATAAACAAATAATCATTTTATTAATCAAATAAAAAGAGTAATGGAAATTACGAATACGTGCAAATCATTTAATTCAACTTTCAGGATATTTTTAATAATTTTCATATGCCTATCTGGTGAATTCATAAATAATCACAAAAGAAGCCTGCTCTAAAAGCCCAATTAAACAAAGAAAAAATTAAATTTCGACCAATTTATTAATGATTTTTTATCATTTATTTCTTCTAATCTTAATGAAGTCAGGTTTACTTTGCACAAGAATTTCAAATTGAGAATCTGTCTGATTCATTATTCAATGGTTAATAAACATTAATCAAAATTTATCCCTTTTATACAACAGTACATTAACTTGCAATTAAAATCAAATCCCATTTTTAATATGTAATTTCTATGAAAACAAAACTCTTAAAATTTACTATTTATGATTAAAAAAATCAGTTTTTTATTAGTCGCGCTCATTATTTCATCAGCTACTATTATGCAGGCACAGGTAACCTCATCCAGTATGGGTGGACGTGTTACTGATGCTGAAGGAGCTGTGATGGGTGCAACGGTGATTGCTACACACACCCCTTCAGGAACAACTTATGGTACTGTAACCAACATGGAGGGCCGATTCAACCTAAACGGTATGCGTGTAGGCGGACCTTATACTGTAGAAGTTACTTTCATTGGATATAGTGCATACACACAAAACAACATTACGTTGAGTTTAGGTGAAAACTATGTAATGAATGTTGTACTCTCAGAAGAATCAACATCATTAAATGAAGTTTTTGTTACGGCAACCCGCACAAAATTCTCTAATGAGAAAACTGGAGCAGTGACCAATATCACAAACAGTCAGATAGCTAATTTGCCTACAGTAAGCCGTAGCATTATGGACGTTACCCGCCTTTCACCTTATGGTGGTAATGGGATGAGCTTTGCCGGTACAGATGGTCGTACGGCTAACTTTACAGTAGATGGAGCTAATTTCAACAATAACTTCGGATTAAGTGATAAACTTCCCGGTGGAGGCAGCCCAATTTCTCTTGAAGCTATCGAAGAATTACAAGTTGTAATCACTCCATATGATGTTCGTCAAACTAACTTTATTGGTGGTGGTGTAAACGCTATTACAAAATCTGGTACAAATACCTTCAAAGCTAGCGCTTACGTTTATAATAGAAATGAAAACTTACGCGGTGATGCTGTTTCTGGTCAACAAATCCAAGGAGCACGTGAAAAAGACCGTAATACAACGTACGGTTTCACTTTAGGTGGTCCAATTATCAAAAACAAATTGTTTTTCTTCGTAAACGGTGAAATGGCTAAAACACCAACAATTGCCAATCGTTGGAGAGCTTCAACTGATGGTGTTGCTGATCCAGACAATTTTATCTCTCGCACAACAGAAAACGATCTAAAGACGGTTTCTGATTTTGTAAGAGGTCAATATGGATATGAAACGGGATCTTACACAAGTTTCCCTGCAGATGAAAGCAATAACAAATTTCTTGCTCGTTTGGATTGGAATATCACAAACAAACATCGTCTGGCTTTGCGTTACAACTACACAAAAAACCGGTCATGGATATCTCCTAATGCTAGTTCTATGGATGGTGGTACTCGTATGTCTGAGGCAAGAATGTCACAGGCTTCAATGTCATATGCCAACTCGATGTATTCGATGGACAACCTTGTTCATTCATTCTCTTTTGACTTAAATAGTCGTTTATCTGAAAAAATCTCTAACCAATTCTTGGCAACATTCTCTAAACTTGACGATGTTCGCGGAACAAACTCTGATGAATTTCCTTTTATCGACATTTTGAAAGACGACCAAGCATACCTCTCTTTAGGTTACGAGCTATTTACTTGGAACAATGGTGTTCACAACAATGTATGGAACATTAAAGATGAGTTGACTTATTATCTAGGTAATCATAAAATTATTGGTGGAGTAGCCTATGAATACAAGATGGCAGATAATGCTTATATGCGTAACGGTACAGGATACTATCGCTACTCAAGTCTCGATGACTTCTTAAACGAAGGAACACCTGAAATTGTGAACTTAACTTATGGTTACGATGGCGAAATTAATCCTGCATCACGCGTAAGAACGAACAAAATCAGTGCATACGCTCAAGATGATTGGAGTGTTAGCGAAAGATTCAAACTTTCATACGGTCTTCGTATCGATGGTCTTATGTTTAACAATAATGATTTAATGACGAATCAAGCTATCCAGGGAATTGATTATGCTGGTCGTAATATCGACACTGGTAAATGGCCTTCAACAAGTATCGTATTCTCTCCTCGTATAGGTTTTGTATGGGATGCTTCTGGAGACAAGAGTCTGAAAGTTCGTGGTGGTACCGGTTTTTTCTCGGGTAATTTACCGCTTGTATTCTTCACCAATATGCCTACCAACGGTGGAATGGTACAATATCAGGCACAAATAAATGGGAAGACCAAAGTTTATGATGCGGGAAAAGATATAGAAATTATTAAAGGTTACAGTGGTTCGTACACGACAGACGCGAATGGAGACAGGTATGTTGATATGACACAGTTTGCCGGCGGTCTTGTAACTGATGCTAACGGAAAAGTTACTACTTCTGCTCTTTATGATAAATTAACGTCATTGGGATATCCTTCAACTATTTCTCCTGAAGATGGAACAGTACCTTCTAATATTGCGGCTGTAGATCCTAATTTCAAGATGCCACAAGTATCGAAAACGTCACTTGCTGTTGACTATGCATTCCCAACATCTTTCCCATTCTCTGCAACAATAGAAGGAATCTACAACAAAACGATTAACGGTGTTTCTATTTCTGACTGGAGTATTCCATCTGTAGGTGGTTTTGCTCGTTTTAACGGTGTTGACAATCGTCCAATTTATCCTGCCGGTTATCGTACCGCCACAAAAGCCTTTGTGCTGGAAAACACAAGTCGCGGTTATGGTTGGTCAGCCAATATCACTTTAAATGCTCAACCAGCAGAATGGCTCAATTTGATGGCTGCCTATACACACACAGTTGCTAAAGATGTAACAGGTATGCCGGGATCTAATGCAGAATCTGCATTTACATACGTTCCTACAGTAGAAGGCCCTAACAACATTAAATTGCACAATTCTCAATACACCACACCCGATCGTCTTGTGGCATCGCTTACTGCCCACGACAAGAGCGGTAATCACTATAGCATTATCTATGAAGGATGGCGCGGTGGAGATAACTACTCATATATGACTGTTAACGATTTCAATGGTGACGGTTACAACTACGATGCAATCTATGTTCCAACTGACGATGAAGTGGCAAACAATCAGTTCCGCTTTGTTTCAGCAGACGATCAAACTCGTTTTATGGACTATGTGCATGCCAATGATTATTTGAAAAATCAACAAGGCAAGTATGCAGAAGCCTATAGCGTTTACTCTCCCTGGGTAAATCGCGTCGACTTCGGCTACAAACATGATTTTGCTCTTAATGCAGGTAATAACGAACACAAACTGCAACTTAGCTTTGATATCAAAAACGTGATGAACCTGTTCAACTCCAGTTGGGGTGTAGCTAAATATTTGAACCCGGAAATTGGTTCGGAAGCTCGTATCCTCAAATACGAAGGTGTTGATGCTGACGGTGTGGCAACATTCTCTACACCCTCTTCAATCAATGGTAATACCCAAACATTCACGCCAAACCACTCACTGGGTCAATGTTGGTATGCATTAATCGGTATCAAGTATTTTTTCAACTAATTAAAAAAGCTCTGACAATTATGAAATTAAAAAAAATAATTCCATTTTTCATTGCAATACTTGCCTTGATGACAAGTTGTACCGATGAAGCAACAGTGACATTGCTAAAAAAAGTTCAAGTATCGTCGTCTTACGTGGCTATCCCTGTTGATGGTGGCTCTACAGCAATTACTGTAACAGCAAAAGATAGCTGGACGGTAGAGAAAGTAACTACTACTAAAGATCAGGTTGAATGGTTGACTATCTCTTCAAGTTCTGGCGATGCCGGTGAATCAACGCTTACATTTTCGGCTTCATCTGCCATAGATGGTCGTATTGCAGAGGTTTTAATTCAATGTGGAGGCGAAACTCAGAGAATAAATGTCATCCAGGGTTTGGCGAAAATTGCAACTGCCACATGTGCGGAGGTGATTGCCGGACCTGACAGCAAGACCTATCAGGTAACCGGAGTATGTACGTCAATAAGCAGCACAACTTACGGCAACTGGTATTTGAAGGATGAAACAGGCTCTATTTATATATATGGTACCCTTGACGCTAAGGGTACAGCGCAAAACTTTTTAAGTTTAGGACTTGAAGTGGGAGATGAAGTAACTGTTCAAGGACCAAAAACTACCTACGGAACAACGGTTGAATTGGTAAATGTAATGGTTATCACTATCAACAAATCACTTGTGAAAGTTGATTCGGTAAAAAACGCAGCGCTTCCTCTCGAAGGTGGTGAATTTACTGCATACCTTACCTGCAAAGGACAAGGCGTATCGGTAGAAATTCCTGATGATGCCAAGTCTTGGCTATCAATTTCATCTATCCAATCAGCAGGAACTAATACTGTTGTGAAATTCAAAGCCGAAGCTAATAACGGCGGAGATCGTGGAACTACTCTCACGTTCAGCACTACTGATGGTTCTAAAAACTATAGTTCACAAACAACTCTTAGCCAAAAAGGAGCGATTGTACAAGCAACTATTGCAGAATTTCTTGCAGCTACAGTTGGCGATATACCATATCGTTTGACAGGTGTTATTACCAGTATTTCCAATGCTACATATGGCAATTTATACTTAAAAGACTTCTCTGGCGAAGCGTATGTTTATGGTATTCAGGATTTTGCAGATAAAGGTTTGAAAGTAGGTGATATCATTACAATTGTTGGAAAACGTGCTGCTTATCATGATAGTCCTCAAGTTAGTGGTGCTGTTTTGGAAAATGTTATTCCTGTAACTCCTGCTACTATTGCAGAGGTGCTGACTGAACCTGACGACACCAGTACTTACTATATGGTAACCGGTGAAATTACATCGATTGATGATGAGAATTCCGGTAAGCTTTATCTGAAAGATGGCGATAGCCAGATTTATGTATATAAATGTTATCCAGGTTATGCTGCAACCGGTGATGATAGAAACGGTTTACTAGCTGCCAAAGGTCTTAAAGTTGGTGATACACTTACAGTCATTGCAACGAAGGGTTCTTATAGTGGAGTAGCTCAACTTGTAAATAGTTCTTATTTCAGCCACGTAAGTGCTCAATAAAATGTAATGCCTTGTACGAAGGAACGATGAAAAACTATGCAATCACTTTCAAATGTACCAAATCAGGTCCAAGTCCTGAATTTACATTCGTTGAAGGTCCAACTTTAAAATAGAAAGAAGAAATAGTTTTAGAATAAAAAGGCCATCCTGAATAATGAAGGATGGCCTTTTTTATCAATTTTAAACTTGAACCCATCAGATATATCTCCTGTTTATTTAATGTTTAAATCTCCATTTTTTAATTCTGAAACTGACTCACGCGAAACAACGCCAATAATGAAGAATATCTTTTCCTGGTTTTTGCTTTTTACAGCTTTGACTCTTTTCTCAATTTCGGGAATTGCTCAGCCAGTAGGCTTTTATAATGGAACGGAAGGGAAAGCCGGTGATAAACTAAAACAAGTACTTCACGAAAAAATCAATCATCATGTTGATTTTTCATACTATCAGGCTAAGGACCTTATTAACTATTCAGATGCTGATCCGGATAATCCAAACAACGTTATCCTTTTCTATTCTCAGACTTCAAGAGATGCATCATCGTATGGCACAGGTGCCGGAACCATTAACAGGGAACATGTGTGGGCAAAATCGCATGGCAATTTCTCAGGAATCAGGCCAATGGATGGTGATGCACTCAATCTACGACCTGCTGATGCCGCCGTTAATACAAATCGGAGCAATCTTGATTTCGATAATGTTCAACCCAATGGCACACAGGACGTAATTGCAACCGACTGTTGGTACAATGCAAATGCTTATGAACCGGGGCCGTTCACCAAGGGACAGGTTGCCCGGATTTTATTTTATATGGCAACCAGGTACGAAGGAACTGATGGGGAAATAGACCTTGAGCTGGTATCGAAATTAAATAACTATCCGGAAGCCCAATTTGGAAATTTGACAACATTACTGGAATGGAACAATGAATATCCACCTTCGGATTTGGAACGACAGAGAAACGACCGTATTTTCAGGATTCAGCAAAACCGCAATCCATTTGTCGATCATCCGGAGTTTGCCGATTACATCTGGGCCAATGAAATTCCTTCCGGACCGGGATTTGGAAATTTTACGATGACTCCTGAATTTCCGCTACCCGACGAAACTGCTACCATTTCGTTAACCATCAAAAATACGACTGACCTTTCGGATGTTTCTCTTTTCTGGGGAGATGCTTTTGACTCGGAAACGCACCAGATTAAGATGGATAAATCGGGGGAAACCTACACTGCAATTCTTTCACTTTCGGGATACCATGCAGGAGATTTGGTTAATTTTAAAGTCCAGGCAACCAGCACAGGCAGCGGAATAACAAACTTCAGGGGCAACTATCTTCTCCCTGAAAAAGTATCGGCAAATCAGTTGACTGGCATAAGCGAAGTTCAGGGAACCGGTTCTTCAAGTCCGTTGGTGAATCAGAACGTAACTATTTCAGGCAGGGTTACCGCCAATTTCGATAATTCGTTTTATCTTCAAACAGGGAATAGTAAACGTTCAGGAATTAATATTTACAATACGCTGTTTACCGGAAAAGAAGGGGACAGTCTCGTCATAAGAGGAACAGCATCCGAATATTCCGACCTGACTGAAATCTATGATGTCAGTTCTGTTTATAACTTTAAATCAAATCAAACGACTGAACCTGTTGTTATTACCACTCCACAGGTAAATGAAGATTACGAAGGGATGCTGGTGCAAATCGACAATGTAATCTTTGACAAACCGGGAAGTGTTATTCAGGAACAAAACATGAGCTACACTGCTACCGACAATAACGGAAGTGTTGTAGTTTACATCAATAAATATTCAAGGTTGGTCCAAAATAGTTTTCCTTCAACAGCCACCAATCTGGTTGGAGTTGTCAGCCAATATCAGGGAACATATCAAATCCTTCCGCGCGACATCAACGACTTTAAAGTATATACAGCAAATAAAACCCTGATACAGGCTAAAGCTGAAACCCTTATCGTTTACCCCAATCCGGTAACAGGACTTTTGAATATTAAAAGTGATCAAGCTGTCTCGTCTATAAAAATCACAAACTTATCAGGACAAGTTGTGCGTAATCTGCAACAAGCTCAAAAGCAAGTAAACATTCAAAGTTTATCACCGGGAATTTATATTCTGGAAGTGAAATTCAAGGACGAAACAAGCGGATATACCAAATTTTATAAGCTATGGAATGACTAGTCCGTTTAATGAGGGATACCATCCTGAAAAAGATTAAGTTGTTGTATATTCAGTCTGAGGCAGGTTGGCATTTTTGTCTTAATTTCAGGTATTCCAAAAGATTGCCTCGCTGACCGTTGGTGAATTCAGAAACTGGATACTGATGAACAACCTGACTTGCCGCTGATAGAAACTATTGAAAAAGAACGGGCTACTATTTGTGAATTTAGAGCATAAATTACCTTTCCCCCATTCTTCTTGTATTACCTTAATGCGTTTGTTTACCAAACAATACTTTTGGTTCTGTGTTTTTATTTCAGAAAATCATACTTTTGCACCCTTATTTTTGTGCAAACTAATAAATGCATGCGATGGAACAAAGATTAATCCGGCAAATGCTTGATGAAAAAGGATTTATTGACGAGCCGGTAAGCCCTGGAATAAAGTTGGTTGAGGAAATTAACCGGCTAAAAAAAGAGAAGAATGCGGTCATTCTCAGTCATTATTATGTGGAGAGTGATCTTCAGGATATAGCTGATTATGTTGGCGATAGCCTTGGTCTGGCTCAGGAAGCTGCTAAAACAGAGGCGGATATTATCGTTTTTGTGGGTGTCCATTTTATGGCCGAAACGGCTAAAATCATCAATCCGTCCAAAAAAGTCATTTTACCAGACCTGAAAGCAGGCTGCTCACTGGCAGATTCTGCTCCGGCCGACAAATTTGCTGAATTTAAAGCTCAATACCCAGACCATCAGGTTATTTCGTATATCAATTGCACGGCCGATCTGAAAACGATGACCGATGTGGTTTGTACTTCGGCCAATGCGCTGAAGATTGTAAACAGTTTTCCGCCTGAACAGAAACTGATTTTTGCTCCGGACAAAAACCTGGGTAACTACATTAACAGCCTGACGGGACGCGATATGGTGCTTTGGGACGGTGCATGTATGGTACATGAAAAGTATTCTCTTGAAAAGATTATAGATTTAATGGATCAGCAACCGGACGCTGAATTTATCGCTCATCCGGAATGCGAAAAACCGGTATTGTTGCTTGCTGATTTTATTGGCTCAACAACCGCTTTGCTCAATTACGCTGCAAAAAGCGCCTCGAAAAAATTCATCGTGGCTACTGAAAGTGGAATACTGCACCAGATGAATAAATCCTGTCCGGATAAAATTTTCATTCCTGCGCCTTCAATCGACTCAACATGTGGCTGCAACGATTGCTCGTACATGAAACTGAACAGCCTTCAGAAATTATACATTTGCCTGAAAAATGAACTTCCGGAAGTTAAACTTTCTGAAGAAGTAATCCGGAAAGCACAAATACCAATATATAGAATGCTCGAGATTTCGAAATAAGTATAAGAATACATACCTGTCAGGGTTTTTAACCCTGACAGGTATGTAATTTAATAGTTAATGCCAGCTACTTTCAATAACCCATCCACATTTTTAACTTTGGCAAACGGTATCAACTTAAATCCGTAGGAATATTCTTTTTGACTCAAACGGTACTTCGGAAGGGGTGTACCTCTTGGTGACCAGGAATCGTTTCCTCCAACTCCGGCTTGTCCCAAATCAATGTTTACGGTATAAAACCCTGCCGGTTCAAGCTCGTTGATGTGTTGCGCTTTTAGAATGTTTCCAGCTGTATATGGCCAGACAGAAGTATTGATGAGTTGATTTCCAGCAAATAACAAGCCTGTTCCCGTTGCATTCCGGAGAGCCAGCCAGCGGACTTCGGTATGATTCCCGTTTTCCATAGGCATTACATACTGGAAAATAAAGTCTTCCACTTTTCCTGAATAAATATTCACTTCGGCGGCCCAGTTTCGGTCGGCGTAATTTTCGTACGGTCCTTTTCCGTAGAAACTCATTAATCCCATATTATCCGATACTTCTGTCGTCATTCCAATACGCAACGGATCGGTTAGCTGATCCCCGATTTTAGCCAGGTAATTTATTTCAATCACTCCATTGCCGCTTATTTTGTACGAAAGCTGCAGATTCAGTCCTTTCTCACTTTCCAGCCTGGCAATAATCAGTTTAGTAATTCCTTCATCCAGAACATTAAACTGCACAACTTTTAAGTCAGCAGTAACCGATGGCCAATCTGACAGATTTTCCAAAACGCTCCAGGCTTTCAGATCATTGTCGGTCAAAGGCCGCCAGAAATTTGGTTTTAGAGCGCCGGTAATCATGTTATTCCCGTCAAACTGATAGTTTATCAGGTATCCGGTAGTTTTATCGAAAGTAACTTTAAACTCTTTTGTGCCTAGAATCAGGCTTTTTTCAGAATCGTCAAACACCTGTACTGCAATTTTGGAAGCTACCTTTTGAACTGGTTTTGCGTCCAAAACAAGGAATTGTTCTTTGGCAATCTCGAATCCTCTTTGGGCATATAATTCATCTTTGGCCAGCCTGACGCTCACTCGTAACCAAACTTCACCAGTCGTTTTTGATAAATCATGATCAACAGCAAACAGTCTTGATTCACCTGGCAGAACATTGAAAGCACCAAGACTTCCAATCCCTATTTGTTTGCCATTTTCAACCAGAGTCCAGAGAATATTAAATTCATTCAGATTACGGGAATAAAACCGGTTCTTTATCCTGAAATGCAATTCATCCAGATCGTACGGTTCAATTGAGACTGGCTGGAAAACGTATTTGCATTCTTCAAGTTCGGGTTTAACCGTTCGGTCTGAATTTAAAATGCCGTTGATACAAAAATTTGCGTCGTTTGGTTTGTCGCCGAAATCGCCTCCATAAGCCCAGTATTTCCGTCCCATAGAATCGGTTCGTGCAATTCCCTGATCAATCCAGTCCCAGATAAAACCACCCATCAGATTCTTTTTGCTTCGGATAAGATCCCAGTATTCCTGAAGGTTTCCGGTTGAATTTCCCATGGAATGGGCATATTCGCACATCACAATCGGGCGATGGATATACGGACTTTCAGAAAGCCCTTTCAGTTGATCCAGTGTTGGATACATTCGGCTGACCATATCGACATACCAACTGTCGTCGGGATTAGCCAGATATGGGTTTTTAAGGTATTCCGGAGAACCAACAGCATGATAAGCCGCACTTCGAGAATCACCCTGAGCTCCTTCGTAATGTATTGGACGTGTCGGATCAAACTCTTTCACCCAAGCTGCTGCCGCTGCATGATTTGGCCCTGAACCGGACTCATTTCCCAGAGACCAGATAATCACTGAAGGGTGGTTTTTATCACGCTCTACCATTCGGATAATCCGGTCGGAAAAAGCCGCATGCCACGAAGGCTGATTGGTGAGGTAGCCCCCGGCATGATGTGTTTCTATGTTGCCCTCATCGATAACATACAAGCCATACTGATCGCATAGTTCGTAAAAATACGGATCGTTCGGGTAATGGCAGGTGCGAACCGCATTCAGATTGAATTGTTTCATGAGCAGAACATCCTGTAACATTTCGTCGCGGGTTACCGTTTTTCCTCCCGTTTCACTGTGGTCGTGCCGGTTAACTCCGAATAGCTTTTCAGGTTTTCCGTTTACCAAAAATACGCCATCCTGAATTCGAATATCGCGGAAACCTACTTTACAACTTCTGGATTCAATCAGATTTCCCTTGTTGTCTTTCAGACTTAAAACCAGGGTGTAAAGAACCGGCCTTTCGGCCGACCATTTCTGAGGCATTTCTATTTTTGCTTCGAGCAAACCAAAACTGACTTTGTCGCGCTGTGGATTTGCTTCATAAATAATTTTGTTTAAGTCAGCTTTAAGTGGCTCGACGAACTTTGGCTTGTCGGTTGGGCTGAAAAGTTGTGCTTCGAGCGACCAGCCTACGGTATTGATGCTATCTGTCATCGTAATTACAGGACGAATCTGCAATTGTGCATCTTCAAGATTTTCATCGAATTTGGTTCGCACAAAAAAGTCGTTTAATGAAACTTTAGCTTGAGCCAGAAGCGATACTTCACGATGAATTCCGCTCATCCGCCAATGGTCCTGATCTTCGAGATAACTGCCATCCGACCAGCGAAAAACCTGAACCGCAACCGTGTTTTTACCTTCCTGAACCTTTTCGGTCACATCAAATTCGGCTGGCAACCTGCTATCCTGACTGTAACCGACTATTTGGCCGTTTACCCAAACATAAAAAGCCGAACTCACACCTCCAAAATGCAGAATGATTTGTTTTCCGTTCCAATCTTCAGGCAATTCAAATGTGCGGAAATAGGACCCAACCGGATTGGTGCGTTTAATAAAAGGTGGATTATTTGGGAAAGGATAAACAATATTGGTATAAATTGGAGTTCCGTAACCTTTCATTTCCCAACAGGAAGGAACTTCGATTTTATCCCAGCCGGTAATTTTTTCTTCTCCGGAAAAGAAATCCATCGGTCGGTTTTTAGAGTCGGCTTCGAAATGGAAATCCCATTCACCATTCAGGGAAATCATTCCCGACTGGGTACGATCACCTTTTAAGGCAAGTTCTTCCGAAGCAAATGAATACGAAGTGGCGCGGGCTGGTAGCTTGTTGCGGCCAATTACCGATTGGTCTTCCCAGTCGTTTTGAGCAGATACGCCAAAAGTAAGGAGCATCAGGATGAAAAAAGTTAGTTTATTCATTGCTGTTGTAGATTAAAATAGATTCATGGTAAATTGCAAATTACACAATAGACGGTTTCGGCGGTGAAATCCCTTACCTGAAAATTGAAAATAAGTTTAAGAACAGGTTTTTGGAGTACAGTTCAGATGCATCAAACGATCAAATCGTACTTCATTCAAGCTTGAAAATCATTTCCGCAAAAATGATTCAAATAGGTGACAAAATCATACTCAGTCTTCAATGTTTTTCGCCGGTAAGCACCTTCCTGAATGCGAAATGTAAATGGCTATATGAATTAAATTTATAAGGTTTTTAAAAACTGAAAAATCCTTCATAACTTTGGCTAATCAGGTTAATTCTATATCCGGGAACCGAAATTGATGATCGGACAGAACTGTGTTTAAGAAATGTTTCCTACCTTACGTTGAATTTAAATATCCCAATTGATGGCAAAGAAGAAAAAAAATAAAATAGCTAAACTGGTCGAATCATTTAATAAGCCTAAGCTTAAAAATGCGATTCTGAATCTATTTTACGATCATCCTGAACGAACATACAATTACAAACAAATAGCAGAACTTCTAAAAATTCAGGATCCTGAAATTACAAAACTGGTCTTTGTGGTTCTGGAGGAATTGACTGAAAACGATAATCTTCAAAGTGTTCAGCGTGGAAAATATAAACTGAAATCACGCAGTGGAACCGTGTGCGGAAAAGTTGAAATACAACGTGCCGGTTTTGCATACATCACTTCCGAAGAAATTGAAAAGCCGGTTTTGGTTTCGGCCAATAACCTGAACTATGCGATGGAAGGCGATAAGGTAAAGGTGCATTTGTATGCTATGCATAAAAAGCAGCAACCTGAAGGCGAAGTGGTCGAAATTGTAGAACGGGCCAAATCGACTTTCGTAGGTACAATCTCCAAATCCCGCAATTTTGCGTTTTTTATCCCTTCCGGCAAAGTTCATTTCGATTTGTTCATCCCGAACGAAAAGCTGAATGGAGCCAAAGACGGCCAGAAAGCAATTGCCCGAATAACCGAATGGCCGGCACGTGCCAAAAATCCGTTTGGAGAAATCATTGAAGTTCTGGGTGACGTGGGAAATAACAATGCGGAAATGCATGCTATTTTGGCCGAATATGACCTGCCTTTGCGTTTTCCGGAGAGCGTGCTGAAAGCTGCCGAAAAAATACCGGAACAGATGCCTGAAGAAGAAATCCTTCGACGCAGAGACATGCGCGGAGTAACTACGTTCACCATTGACCCTGCCGATGCCAAAGACTTTGACGATGCACTTTCAGTGCGCAAACTTGAAAACGGACATTGGGAAGTTGGCGTGCACATCGCCGATGTTTCGTATTACGTGCAACCCGGTTCTATTCTGGACGAGGAGGCCTTTGAACGCGGAACTTCTGTTTATCTGGTTGACAGAGTCGTCCCGATGCTTCCTGAAAAACTATCGAACGGGGTTTGTTCATTGCGCCCCAACGAAGATAAACTTTGTTTTTCGGCTGTTTTCGAGTTGAACAACGACAGCGAAATACAGAATCAATGGTTTGGTCGTACGGTGATTCATTCGGACAAACGGTTTGCCTATGAAGATGCTCAGGCAATCATTGAAACCGGCGAAGGCGAATTGAAAGACGAAGTGTTAATCCTGCAACATCTGGCTGTTAAGCTGCGTGAAGCCCGCTTCAAAAAAGGCTCACTGTCATTCGAACGCGTCGAGGTGAAATTTAACATCGATGAAAACGGGAAACCACTTTCGGTGTATTTTAAGGAAGCCAAAGAAAGTAATCAGCTTGTCGAAGAATTTATGTTGCTTGCCAACAAACGGGTGGCCGAATTTATAGGAAAGCCGGATGATCATAAACCGGCCCGAACTTTCGTTTACCGTATTCATGACAAACCGGATCCTGACAAACTGGACAATTTCAATCACTTCATTCATAAATTTGGTTATGGATTATTACTCGGAACACCCGGGCAGATCACCAAATCGATGAATCAGCTGATGGCTAATGTCAGGGGTAAAAATGAACAAAATGTAATCGAAACACTGGCCATCCGAACCATGGCTAAAGCGGTATATTCTACCCGGAACATCGGACACTACGGACTTTCGTTCGAATATTACACTCATTTCACATCGCCTATCCGGCGCTATCCCGATGTGATGGTGCATCGTCTGCTTGAACGCTATCTGGAAGGAGGAAAATCGGTAAATGCGCTGAAATGGGAAGACATGTGCAAGCACTCTTCCGAAATGGAAAGCAAAGCTGCCAATGCTGAACGATCATCAATCAAATACAAGCAGGTTGAGTTTATGCAGGACAAAATAGGGCAGGAGTTTTCAGGAGTTATTTCAGGAGTAACCGATTGGGGTATTTACGTAGAACTTGAAAATAAGTGCGAAGGAATGGTTCCGATCAGTACGCTTGGCGATGATTTCTATATTTTCGACGAAAAGAATTACTGTTTGGTTGGCCGTCATTCGCACCGAACATTCCAGCTTGGCGATGAGGTGAACGTTGAGATTTCACGCGCAAACCTGGAGAAAAAACAACTGGATTTCCGCCTGATGAAAACGAAGTTGGATTTGAAATAAATCTGGGTTTTTCCTTCAGACGATAAAAAAAAAGACTAGAAGCTTATGGGAATTAGAAAATGTACTGTTTCTTTGCGGTAGCATGCGGGTTTCCACAAGCTTGAAATTAACTTTATTATTTGTTTTACAGACTGAAATAATCCACTGATTATGGCGATGAACTTAGAAAACGGGTCAAATAAAAAAGATGCTAACCGTGAAAGTATCCTGAAAATTGCTCAGGAAATATTCAGCAAATACGGTTATAAAAAAACAACGCTCGACGATATCGCAAACGCTGTCCGGAAAGGGAAAAGTTCACTCTACTATTATTTTAACAGTAAAGAAGATCTTTTTCAGGCCGTTATTCAGAAAGAGGTTGATTTACTTCGAAAAGAACTCGAAATTGTTGTGAACCGCAATACCGATCCGGTTGATAAACTGAGAGATTACATTCTCACTAAGTTGACAACTTTCCGGGGTATGGCAAATTTTTACAATGCCCTTGAAAACGATGTGACGGCTATCGAGTTCATCGAAAACATCAAACACCGTCATCAGCAGGAAGAAATCCGGATGATTAAACGGATACTGATTGAAGGGGTTCGCAAAAATATTTTCGAAGTTTATGACCTGTCTCTTGCCGCAATCGCAATTACCACGGCTATTAAAGGATTGGAAATGCCACTGGCAGCAGGAGATTACAGTAAAGTAAACCTCGAACAAAGTGTTGACAACATCGTTAAGATTCTCTGCTACGGTGTGATGAAACGATAATTTCTTTCCGATTTTCCAATTTTCCCGAGTTACGTCTTTTTCCAGGACAGATTGACTTCGGCTAAACACGTCTCTTGTTTTGAACGTTTTATCTGCTTTCTTTTGGCAATTACATAAATCCTGCGGTAGATCTGGGGAGGCAACTGTCATCTGAATTTTACTTGTTTTTTGAATTTATAATAGCACATGAAAAATCTTGGCATATTTTATGATAAGGGAAACTTCTAAAAGTTGATTAAAACTTTTTTTTTTGTTGTTTGTTTGTGTTCATATAATAAATGGGTTTAGTAAAAAAAACAATTAATTCAATTAACGGAATATGAAAAATTTTAAAGTGTTGACTGCACTGGTATTATGTAGTGCAATTATTTTGAGTAGCTGTTCAACCACTAAGAATTCAACAAAAGGTGGTGTTATCGGTGGAGCAGGAGGTGCGCTTTTAGGTGCCGGTGTCGGTGCTTTAATTGGTCATGGGAAAGGTGCTGCCATTGGTGCAGCTATTGGTGGTACGGTAGGTGCCGGCACGGGTGTGCTGATTGGAAAAAAAATGGATAAACAAAAAGCTGAACTTGAAAAAATCGAAGGAGCAAAAGTTGAGACTGTAACTGATGCGAATAACTTACAGGCTATTAAAGTTACCTTCGATAGTGGAATTTTATTTGCTACAGGTAAAAGCGATTTAAGCTCTGCTTCCAAAGACGCTTTGGTGAAGTTTGCGGCCTCGTTGAAAGAAACTCCGGAAACGGATATAACCATTTATGGACATACTGACAATAAGGGTTCACGCGAAATTAATTCCAAAATCTCCAATGACCGTGCTTCTTCTGTTGCAAAATTTCTGACGGCCAATGGAATTCAAGGTGAACGCATGACGACTGAAGGAAAAGCTTATGACGAACCGGTTGCTGATAATGCCACAGAAGAAGGCAGAGCAAAAAACCGTCGCGTTGAAGTTTATATTACTGCAAACAAACAAATGATAGAACAAGCCGAAAAGGGGGCTTTGTAATCACCCAATTTCTATTTTATAACTTCTGAGAGGAGGGTCAAATGATTGATCCTCCTCTGTTTTTTAAGTACAACAGGTGGTCTTTGGCTGATATCGAAAGATGATGAAAATATCCTTAAGAGTAGAAATATAAAATAACAGTACTTATCCTTCAATGTTTTCAGGAATTTGTAAGTTTGTACGGATTATACAACTATGAAACATACTGGTTTTTACAACAAGGAAAATCCACTGCGGATTTTACCATATTTTATTCGAATGAGATATTTCAGACTAAAAAGCATTGTGCCTCTTTCACTTGGCATTTCCCTTTTTTACCTGATCTTTTATACTTCGTGCGCCAATATTGGCAGTCCGTCAGGAGGGCCCAAAGATTCCATTCCTCCGGTAATTGTTCATACGATCCCGGAGCTGCGTGGCACAAATTTTAATGGTTCAGAAATCCGTTTTACATTTAACGAATATATTATTTCGGACGAGGTTCGCGAAAAGTTGATTATATCGCCACCCATGAAAAAGAAGCCGGTAATAAAAATGAAGGGAAAAACCCTGATCATTGAATTTGCTGAGGATTTGCGAAAGGATGCAACCTATTCTCTCGATTTTAAAGACGCAGTGGCTGACAATAACGAGAAAAATCCCATTGAAGATCTGCGTTTTTCATTTAGCACCGGAATCCAATTTGATAGTTTGCGCATCTCCGGTTTTGTCAAGAATGCACTAAATCAGGAACCCGTTGAAAACGCTTTGGTACTGCTCCACAGACAAAAGGAATATACTGCATTTATTGATAGTATACCTGATTACATTGGCACAACAAATAAAGATGGTTTATTCATGTTAGATAATATAGCTCCGGGTGAGTACCGGCTATATGCGCTAATGGATGTAGATAACAGCATGACCTACAATGCGAATTCAGAATTAATTGCTTTTGCTGATTCACTCATCATTCCTTCGTCTAAATTTGTTGCAGAGAACGATACGATTGTAAAGGGTTTAGATACTCTGGTTGTGGCCGGTCATGTGGCCTATCTGCCCGGAACCCTGTATTTAAGGATGTTTGAAGAGGAAAAATTTGATCAATACCTGGACTCGTACAAACGAAATCAGGCTAACAGGTGTGATTTTTATTTTACGGAGTCGCTCAGCGATTCGTTCCAGGTCAATTTACTGAAGCCCACCCCGACTAAAAACTGGTCATTCATCGAGTCTAATCTGAAACGTGATTCGATCACCGTTTGGTTAACTGATACGGTGTTCAGCAAAAATGATTCCCTCAAATTTGAATTACAATATCAGGTTCTGGATTCGTTGAATCAGCTGGTTCTAAAGCATGATACTCTTGATCTGATTTATGTGGCACCTAAAACACCAAAAGTCAAACGAAAAAAGAATGAGGTTCCTGAAATATCAACCATCTCTCTTGCCAGCAACATTAATACTTCGGCTCACGACATCTACCAGAGGATTCAACTGGTAGCACCCGAACCACTCGACTCGTTTGATACAAACAAAATCAGGCTCTATTCGGTGGATGATACCGTTAAAACACTGATCCCGATTGTGATTGAAAAAGATACGAATTCTATCCGGAAGTATTTTATAGAACATCAATGGAAACCCAATTCCAATTATCTGTTCGAGATCGATTCGGCGGCGGCGTACAATATTTACGGCTATCCAAGCAATAAAATTGAACAGAAATTCAGAACTCAGAAGGAAGATTATTATGGCAAGATTATTATGACCATTTCAGGACTTTCAGGACCAGCAATTGTTCAGCTTCTGGCAAACGACAAGGATGAAAAAATCCTTCAGAAAATTCAGATACTTGAAGATGGCATGATCGAATTTCCTTACCTGAAACCCAACAAGTACATTGTGAGACTTATTCTGGATTCAAACAAAAACGGGAAATGGGATACTGGTTTTTTGGCCAGCGATCTGCAGCCGGAAGAGGTTATTTATTTTCCAAAGATCATCAAGGTCCGTTCAAACTTTGAATACAAGGAAAACTTTGAAATAGACTATAAGCCTGGTTATAAAAAAGAACTGATTGACGAAGAACTTGAAAAAGAAAATGCAAGGAAAAAAGAGAAGGAAAAGAAAACCAGGAATGAACAAGGTATGTAAGCTCTGGTTTCTGCTGATGGGATTGTCAGCATTACTTTCTCCGGATCAGGTTTGGGGGCAAAACATGGAGTATCCGTTCAAAAGCGGAGAGTATGCGCGGTACGGTGCCTATTTTAACTTGAATTTCATTTGGATTCAGAGTGGAGCTGTTGAATTTAAGGCAGATACCATGCAGTACAAACAGCAAACAGCATGGCATTTAAAAGCAGTTGGTAAGTCCTTCAAGGCCTACGATTTGCTCTTCTCGGTGCGCGACACCTTTGAAACGTTTAGTAATTACAGTACATTCATGCCTATTTATTCGCGAAGGGTGATGAATCATTCCAAAGAAAATTCGGTACATCAATATTGGTTTGAACCTAATTCCGGAGAAATTATAACCCGAATCAATCAGGATAAAAAACCGGTGTACCAGTCCAGGTTGCCGGCACAGGAGAATACCTTCGACTTGCTTGCAACAGCTTATTATTTCCGGAAGTTTGACTTTAATAAACTGTTTATTGGGCAGAAGGTGCCGTACCGAATGTTAATTGACCGAAAGGTTGCCGACTTATTTTTTCGTTACCTGGGCAAGGAAAATGTAAAAACCCGCAATGGGCAGGAATACCGGTGTCATAAAGTTTCAGTATATTTACTGCGCGGCGATTTTTTCCCTGAAGGTGAATACATGAAAATCTGGTTTACCGACGATAAAAATCATCTGCCTGTTCAGGTCGAAACTGAAGTTTTAGTTGGATCGGTGAAAGCACTTTTACTTGAAACTAAATCAATGAAATATCCACTTACATCTGAAATAAAATAGCTATGACAAGTAGACGAAGATTAAAAAAAGAAATTGACTACGTGGTATCTGATCTGATCCTCGATTGCTTTACCTACGCGAGTCTGCAAGAAAAACCGAATGATGAAGAAGTTCTTCAAATCGTTCAGGAAACACTGACCCTAAGGAATGAAACACTTAGCCGTGCCAATCATCCGGAGCAAAAGGAAGCTTCGGCGACAGTGAGAAGTTATTACAATAAGGTTGTTGAAACCCTTCTTGAAGGTATTGATAAGGGGTATGAAAAATTGGGAATACTGGCGAATCCAAAGGAATAATACAAAAAATCAGGTTTCGGTCTGAAATATGAAAGGGAGCTATTGTCTGGAAAATATCTTTAATTAATTTATTTTCATGGCTATAGCTCCTTTTGTTTTCCAGTTCACAATCGACTTTTACAGCTCCTGTTTTAGCTCGCTGCAAATCATCATTTTATTCATTTCTCCGCGATTGGTGTGTGCTTACCGCAATGCCAATGATCAATTCACCTGACGAGCCTCTTTTTTCTGTTCCTTTCGTTAATGGTTAGCTCGTTTACCTCCCTTGCAAAAACTCCTGAAAAATATAGAGATTGCCGACTCTTTCATCGCGAAAGTATACACCTTTTGAATTAAATTTGTCAGGATTGGCCTTAATATTGTTACTTTTGCCATCGTTAATTTAAATTACCAAAACTCAATCAGGATGGATGAATTTGGCAAAGAGAAGAAAAGTTTCTCGCTTGGAGGAACGGAGAAGGAAAGAAGAAACAATCTGATAATTATTATGTTGTCGGTTTTGCTGGTTGTTGTGGTGACAGTTTTTTTCGTTCAGCACAATGAGAATAAAAAGTTGATGTCAGCCATGAATATGGAGAAAGAATCGATTCAAAATGAATTGAATTCGCTAATGACAAACTACGATTCAATTCATACAACCAATGATACTCTTCAGTCTGAATTGTCAACGGCACAGATCAAAGTGAAAGATCTACTGCTTGAAGTTGGACAGATCAAAAAGGTGAGTTACGATCAGATTGCACAATACCGGGAGCAGGTAACCACCTTGCGGAATATCATGAAAAATTACATCGTTCAGGTTGATTCTCTCAATAGGCGGAATGAAGTGTTAATGGCCGAAAATGTGCTTGTTAAAGAGGATTTCGCGCAGTCCAAATCGAAGAACATGCAGCTCGAAAAGGAGAAGGAACACCTTCAGGAAAAAATACAATTAGCTGCTCAACTTGCAGTAACCGATTTGATAGCTGTTGGTATAAACAACCGTGGAAGAGAAGCCGAGAGCGCGCGTCGTGCTGAACAAATCAGGGTGAGTTTTGTGCTGAGTAAAAATGTAACAGCCCCGCGTGGAGCTAAAATGATTTATGTGCGTATTCAGAAACCGAATCAGGTGTTGTTCCAGAAATCGCCCAACGATTTATTCGATTTTGAAGACCTTAAAATTCCGTATTCTGCCAAACGTGAAGTAACTTACGAAGGAAATTTATTGCCCGTCAATATTTTCTGGGACAATGAAGGTGAAGAATTTTTGGCTGGTGAATATACCGTTGATATTTTTGCCGATGGAAATAACATCGGAACTACTAAATTTGAGATGAAGCGATAAGTCAGTTTGCAGTCACAGTATTCATTCATCCTGCTGAACACTGTGACTGACCACTGTTAGCTTTATTTACTGAAAGTCATCAGCTTGCTGAGGTATTTCCCGATAATGTCGAATTCGAGATTAACAGTTGTGCCAATTTCAAAGGTATGAAAATTGGTTTCGTCGTAAGTGTATGGAATAATCGCCACCTGAAATGAATTGTCTTTGGAGTTAACCACCGTCAGACTCACTCCATTCACGGTGACCGATCCTTTCTCAACAGTCATGTAACCTTGCAAGGCTTTTTCCTTGTCGAACGGATATTCGAAGGTGAAGTACCAACTTCCATCGGCTTCTTCAACCTTGGTGCAGGTGGCCGTTTGGTCAACATGTCCCTGTACGATGTGTCCATCCAGACGACCGTTCATCATCATGCTGCGTTCCAGATTAACTTTACTGCCGGAAACCAGTTTCCCCAAATTTGTTTTCAACAAGGTTTCCTTGATGGCAGTAACCGTGTAGGTTTTCGCTTCACTGTCAATTTTTACAACAGTCAGGCAAACGCCGTTGTGCGAAAGACTTTGATCGATTTTCAATTCATTGACAAACGAACAGGTAAGCGTAAAATGTACATTTTCCTGATCTTTTTGGATGGCAATAACTTTGCCGGCTTCTTCAACTATTCCTGAAAACATGATTGCTTGTATTAGAATTTGGCTACGAAGTTAAAAGTTTCGGATGGAGTGGCAAGTTGGATTTAGTCATTGTGATTTTATTTTTAGATTTGTACCTGTTATCAAACGAACGATTAAATGGAGCTTTTTAACGACGAATATTTTATGAAACAGGCACTTCTGGAAGCAGAACTGGCTTTTCATGAAGGCGAAGTGCCGGTTGGTGCTGTGGTTGTATCGCAAAACCGTATCATTGCCCGTGCGCACAATCTCACCGAAACGCTCACTGATGTAACTGCCCATGCCGAAATGCAGGCTATCACTTCTGCTGCAAATTTGCTGGGTGGAAAATACCTGAACGAATGTGTCCTTTACGTTACCGTGGAGCCGTGTGTAATGTGTGCCGGCGCCCTGGGGTGGTCGCAGATTGGCAAAGTGGTTTATGGTGCTTCCGACGAAAAAAGGGGATTCCATAAGTTTGCTCCGGCGGCTCTGCATCCCAAAACCGAAATGGTTTCAGGAGTTTTGGAAATTGAATGCGCAGCTTTGATGAAAGTGTTTTTTCAGAATAAAAGATAGGAACATTAATTCGCAACCTTTCGCTAAATCGGAACGGCGAAAGAGGTATGAATCAATCAACTTACCCGATAACAAACCCAACTTTTTTCAAATCTTCCCAAAATCCCGGGTACGATTTGGTGATGACCATTGGATCGAGAATAGCAAGCGGACCAACAGACTGACATGCCGGAGCAAAAGCCATGGCCATGCGGTGATCGTGGTATGTTTCGATTTCAGGAGGTGACTTTTTTTCGAGTGGAAAAGTTCCGTCCCATTTTAATTCTCCGTTAGCTGGTTCGTCTATTTTTGCACCGAATTTGGCCAATTCATCCTGAAGAGCTGCAATGCGGTTAGTTTCTTTTATTTTCAGGGTTTCGAGCCCGGTAAAATGAAAAGGTATTTGTTTCATCACGCACAAAACAGCGAATGTCTGCGCCACGTCAGGATTTTCGATGAAATTAAGTTGCAGAAATTTCGGGAGTGGTTCCCCGTTTTTCGTCAGTTTCGATCCTTTTTCGGTTGCTGTCGTTTGAATGCCTAGTTGCTCAAACCATTTAGCAATCATCGCGTCACCCTGAAGACTTTTAGTAGTCAATCCGATCAGATCCAAATCAACTTCATCGGCCAAAACAGCCATTTGGTACCAATATGATGCAGCAGACCAGTCGGCTTCAACCGAAAATGGAAGAGCCATATATTTTTGTTCTGAAATTCTGATTTCATTGCCTTTCCAAACATGATGAACGCCAAATTGTTCCATCAGTTTCAGCGTCATTTCAATGTATGAGCGCGACATGATTTTATTTTTGAGCCGCAAGGTCAGTCCGTCTTCCAGGGTAGGAGCAATCATCAGCAAAGCTGAAATATACTGACTGCTCACACTTCCGTCGAGTTCGAGTACACAACCTTTCAGGTGAGATCCGAAAATCTTCAGAGGTGGAAAACCATCATTTTCAAGGTATTCGATTTTTGCACCGAGTTTATTCAGCGCATCCACCAGAATCCCGATGGGACGCTGTTTCATCCGATCAGAACCTGTTATTGTCCATTCTCCAACAATCTGAGAAAGGAAGGCTGTCAGGAATCGCATCGCAGTGCCGGCATGACCAATGTCGAACTGATTGCTGTTTGAGTTGAAAACCTGTGCCATTACCCGTGTATCGTCGCTGTCCGACAGATTTTCAATCGGATACGGACTGTAACTGAGCGCATGAATAATAAGCGCCCGGTTGGCAATGCTTTTCGATGAAGGAAGAACGATGCTTCCAACTAAGGTTTTATTGGATTTTGAAACGAGGTATTTCATTTTTTGATTGTTTCGGGTTTCGGGTTGCGAGTTTCGGGTAAATTAGAACTTGGAACTCGTATCCCGTATCCCGCAACTTTTGTAGTAATTCAGCGCTTCAAAAATCAGTTCTTTTGAACAGTCGACATTAATTTCCACTTTCCCGATTTCAGGAATCAGTGTGAAATTGATGCGGTTTCCTTCGTTCTTTTTGTCGTGTGTCATCAGTTGGTAAAGGGCTTCAAAGTCGTCCGACCCGATTTCAAATTTCCCGTATTTGGCAATTAACCATGATGAAATGGTGTTCAGTTCGTCAATTTTGAGCCCGCATTGTTTAACCGAAAGGTAAAGCTCGGCAATCATTCCGTAAACCACCGCGTATCCATGCAGAATCGGGTTGCCGGTTTTCAGGGCATAACTTTCGAAGGCATGACCAATGGTATGTCCAAAATTCAGTGCTTTACGTATGTTTTGTTCGGTAAGGTCGTTCATGACATGCCATTCCTTGATAGCCACCGAATGTGCGATAATTCCCTGAATTGCTTCATAGTCGATGTTTTCCAGATCGTAGGCTAATAATTCCTGCCAGTGTTCGCGACTTCTGATCAGCCCGTGTTTTAGCATTTCGGCATAACCGGAAAGAAAATTCTCATGATCAATGGTCTTCAGGAAATTGGTATTAATCAATACAGAATTAGGTTCCATAAAAACACCGATTTCATTTTTCAGACCATTAAAATTGAAGCCTGTTTTCCCGCCCAGCGAAGCGTCAACCTGTGCCAGTAAAGTGGTCGGGATATTCACGAAATCCATTCCACGCTTAAACGTTGAGGCTGCAAAACCACCCAAATCAGTAAGCATTCCGCCGCCAAGGTTGATGAGTAGTGATTTGCGATCGGCTCCGTTATTACTCATGAAATCCCAAACCAGTGTGACCGACTGAATATTTTTATTTTCTTCTCCCGAAGGAATAGCCAAATGCCGGATCGAAAACTCATCAATAACCGTTTGAACGATGGGGAGACAAAAGCCAGACGCGGTTTGATCTGTGAGCAAAAACACTTTTCCTTTGGGATATTTTTGAACAATTTTCCGAAGTTCAATGCCAATGTGTTGTGAAAAGATAATATTTGAATGTACTTTTGAATCAGTCATGCGCGTTAAATTAAACCAGTTGCAAAGTTAAGCTATTTTGCCAAAGGTTTGAATTCATCAGCAAAAAGCTAAAAATATTTATAATTTTATCAGGAGCCATGGAATTTTCGAACCAAACGAGATGTAAAAAAATAAAGCGGACTTTTAATTTAACCGGAATTATTATTGTATTGACCGGCCTCGTATTTCTTTGGCTGAAAAATGATGTTTTTATTTTGATTGCGGTAGGAATATTTGCTGTTTATGTCGGAATTTCGGTTTATGCCAACCTCTGCTACGTGTTTTTTAGTTCCGAAAACGGGAAAGTTCGCATTCGTTATTATCCGGTCATTTCTATCGTGAAAAAAGAATACGATTCAATAGAGTTTATGCATCAGTCGCTGGTTAACTTTCAGATCGAAAAAGCGCTGGGATTTGCCGACCTTGATATTGCCATTAAAACCAAACGCGGAATTGCCGAATATCCGACAATCAGTTTGGCCGCACTCAGTAAATCTGAAATAGAACAAATCAGATTAGCCCTAACAGAAATAATGAGGAATAACCGGTAGGTATTTATTTTCATCTCCTGATTGCGTATTTTTATAATAAAGTTTTGACGATGGAAGTTTCTGATAATCTTGCCTATAAAATAGCCATTTCGCTAATTCCCGGAATCGGTGCAGTTACAGCCCGGAATCTGATCGCCTATGTTGGAAGTGTCGAAGGTGTTTTTCAGGAGAAAGAGAAAAACCTGATGAAGATACCTGGCGTCGGTGCGGTAAATGCGCAAAGAGTCGTCAGGCAAAATGTGCTGGAACGGGCCAGACGCGAAGTCGGTTTCATCGACAAAAATAAGATCCAAACATTTTTTTACCTCGACGAAGACTACCCGGCACGTTTGAAAAACTGCAGCGATGCACCAGTCATCCTTTATTATAAAGGCAATGCTAATCTGAATGAGAAGCGGATTATTTCAGTAGTCGGAACCCGGAATGCCACAAATTACGGCAAGGAAATTTGTGATGAACTAATCCGGAATTTTTCGGAACGAAACTATCCAATACTGGTCGTATCAGGTCTGGCCTACGGAATTGATGTTCATGCCCACAAAGCTTGTTTGAAATACAACGTTCCTACGGTAGGTGTGTTTGCTCACGGATTAGACCAAATTTACCCGGCATTGCATGCCCCGGTTGCCGCCAAAATGCTCGAAAATGGTGGATTGCTAACCGATTTCATCAGCAATGTTACAATCGACAGGCCGAATTTCCTGCGCCGAAACCGCATTATTGCCGGATTGGCCGATGCAACTATTGTTGTTGAATCGGCTGAAAAAGGTGGAGCACTCGTTACTGCCGACATTGCGAATTCATACAACCGCGACGTGTTTGCTTTTCCGGGTCGTTGCAACGATCCGTTTTCACGGGGGTGCAATAAAATTATTAAGCTCAACGAGGCCGCTCTTGTTGAAAATCAGGCCGACATTGAAAAAGCCATGAACTGGGATGTGAAAACTTCACGCGCCAGTCCTGTTCAAACTTCTCTTTTTGTCGATTTATCTCCGGAAGAGCAAAAACTCATCGATCTTTTAAAAGGAGGAGATCGGTTTGTGGATGAAATCACGATTGAAACCCACTTGCCTATGAGCCGCATTTCGACCTTATTGCTTGGCCTCGAATTCAAAGGAATGGTGGTCAGTTTGCCGGGGAAGATGTACCGGTTGAAGTAATGGTTTGTTAAGATTCAGATTTTTGTTCTTTTTGTATGCTTTTCTTCACGTGGAAAATTGAAAATAAGCACCTATCTTTGCGGCATGGCAACATTCGAAGAATTAAAGATAAGCAAGTCGGTTTTAAAAGCAGTTGAGGAGTTGGGCTTTACAGAGCCAACCCCCATCCAGGAGAAGGCAATTCCGATGATCCGGTCGGGTGCGGATGTGCTTGGAATTGCACAAACCGGTACCGGGAAAACGGCCGCTTATTTTATTCCGCTGATCATGAAACTGGTTAAAGCCGTGGGCACCGACCCGCGAGCAATCGTACTCGTTCCTACGCGCGAACTTGCGATCCAGGTCGGTGAAGATCTGGAAGATCTGACCAAATTCACCAATCTCCGCCGGGCTACTGTCTACGGTGGCGTTGGCTGGACCAAACATGCCGAACTCATCAAGCCTGGAATCGATATTCTGGTTGCCACTCCTGGCCGGTTATGGGATTTATACCGGGCAGAGGCCGTTTCGTTTAAGAAAGTAAAGACGCTGGTTATCGACGAAGCCGACCGGATGCTCGATATGGGTTTTATGCCGCAGATTCGCAATTTTCTTGAAGTTCTTCCGATGAAACGGCAAAACCTATTGTTCTCAGCTACTTTCAATGAAAAGGTTGAAGAAATGAGTTACGAGTTTCTGGATTTTCCGGAGCGGGTAGAGGTGGCACCTTCAGCAACACCTGCAGAACTGATTAACCAGGTTTATTACAGCGTTCCGAATTTCAAGACCAAATTAAACCTTATCAACTATTTGCTTCGCGATGAGGAAACTTACTCACGGGTGATTATTTTCGTAGGGACGAAAACGAATGCTGAAGAGGTATTTAAAATTATTAAACGACGATCGGAAGGCGAAAAACGTATTTTGCATTCAAACAAAGGGCAGGGAACCCGGCTGAATGCCATCAACGCTTTTAAAAGCGGAACCATCCGCATTCTGATCACTACCGATATTTCATCGCGGGGAATCGATGTCGACATGATCAGTCACGTCATCAATTTTGACATTCCTTCGAATCATGAAGATTACGTTCATCGTATCGGACGTACAGCTCGTGCAAACAAAGCCGGAACAGCCATTACACTGGTCAATCCGGCTGAAGAATACAACCTTCGGAAAATCGAAGATCTCATCCGGATGAAAATTCCGAAGCTTGAACTTCCTGAAGATCTGGAAATCATTGCATCCAAAAAGGAAGAAACTCAGGATCAGTTACGCGAAATCGACCGCCAGAAAAGAGTAGAAGATCCGACTTTCAAAGGAGCATTCCACGAAAAAAAGAATTTTCTGGGAAGAGCAAAGAAAAAGGGAAAAAGGAACCTACCCAAAGATAAAGCGAAGGAAAAAAAGTTTAGAAATAAGAGATAAAAGCCGCTACTAAATGCCCTGATTTGCTGTTTTTATTCTTAGTCCCATTTGTATCAATCGGCTAATAATTCCAGAATCGACGCTTTCATCTGGAACAAGATTCATCTCACGAGGCTTTTGAAATAGTAATCTCGTTCTTAATCGAATCTGCCGCAAATACCAGGCAAGCAGCGATGTCCTCTTTTGTTATTCCAGGGAAAGCATCACCCAAATCATCCATGGGTATTACCAACTGCCAATTTCTCAAGCATTAAATGCGCTGGTATCCTGGTATTTATTATTACCGGCTTGCCAGATAACTTTTCAGGATACCGATTCAATATGTAATGTCCTGTCAATCATGTTTTTTTATTTCAAATTTAGTATTATACCTAATTCAATCACAATACCATTTTGAAAATTAGAATTTGTATTTTCTGAAAAACAGACCGACAGAAAAAAATTGCAAATCCGAATTTTAAAGGAGTATTTCACGAGAAAAAAATTCTCACTAGGACGTGCCAGGAAAAAAGAAAAACGAAATTTGCCCAAAGACAAGGCAAAGGGGAAAATGGTTTAGAGGACGGCGGTTGATCCTGATAATTCTTGAATGATGGCAGCAAGATTAAGCATTAAATCTACAATTGCAAGCTTCAGATTTATGAAAGTATAAAGTTTAACTTTAAATATTCATAAATAAAGTTGTTTATCGGTAAATTATTATGCAATTTTAAAATCAGATTTTAAAATTGCATAATAATGTTTATTTCACGAGAGATTTACAATGAGCTAATTGAAGCATGCCGTACGTTTCCGGTTGTCACCATCACAGGTCCACGGCAATCGGGCAAAACAACTTTACTAAAGAATGTTTTCCCTGATAAAAAATATGTATCTCTGGAAGATCCCGACATCCGGCAAATGGCGACTTCTGATCCCCGATCATTTCTAAACCAATCGGATACGGGGCTTATTATCGACGAAATTCAACGGGTTCCTGAATTGGTCTCGTACATTCAGGGAATCGTGGATAAACTTCAAATTCCTGGTTATTACATTTTATCAGGAAGCCAGCAATTTGAGCTATCGCAAACCATTTCACAATCATTAGCCGGAAGAACCGCCATCTTGCGGTTATTGCCATTTTCAATCCAGGAAATTCAGGTAATTGCGTCCAATTCAACAATTGAAGAACTTATTTTCAAGGGTTTCTATCCACGCATTTATAATCAGCCAACTGTTACTCCGACCCGATATTACAGCAGCTACCTCGAAACTTACATTGAGCGCGACCTTCGTCAATTGATTAACGTAAAAGATTTACGGCAATTTGAATTATTTGTCCGTTTATGCGCCGGCAGGGTTGGGCAGATTTTTGTTGCCAGTAACCTTGCCAATGAGGTTGGAGTTAGCGTTCCGACCATCCAATCATGGCTTTCTATCCTTGAATCTTCTTATGTCGTTTATTTGCTCCAGCCTTTTTATGCCAATATCAATAAACGTCTCACCAAATCGCCCAAGCTTTTCTTTTACGATCTGGGTCTGGCTGCATTTCTAACGGGGATAAACGAACCTTATCAAATACTTACCAGCCCGCTAAAAGGGCCATTGTTCGAAAATCTGGTGGTGATGGAAGCACTGAAAAGCAAGTACAATCACTTTAAACCGTATCAACTTTTTTATTACCGTGATAGTAACAACAATGAAGTTGATTTAATTCTTGATTATACCACTCACCTGGATGCGGTGGAGATTAAATCTTCACAAACATTCGATAAAAGCTTTTTAAAAGGACTAAACTATATTCGTGGAATCCTGCCTGAAAAAATAAGAAACACAACTGTATGTTATTCAGGAGAAATGGAGCAGATAATTGACGGAACTAAGCTGCTAAATTTTAAAAATGTTTTCAGGGAATAGCCCAAATCGACCGCCAGAAAAGAGTAGAAGATCCAACTTTTAAAGGAGCATTCCACGAAAAAAAGAATTTCCTGGAAAGAGCAAAGAAAATGGGAAAAAGGAACCTACCCAAAGATAAAGCGAAGGAAAAAAAGTTTAGAAAAAGTCGGTAAGCCTTTTGAATTTATTGCTGATTTCTAATTGAAGTCGATATACAAGAAGAGCGGAAACCCTAAGTTTACACTCTTCTTGTATATCATTATGACTCACTCCATTTAGCAAACTCAGGGAGCAGAGCTTCGAGGTGAAACTATTTCAGCACATCTTATGAGTATAACAAACATTTGCTATTTCATCTTGTCGAGATACAACTTTTGTAATTCCTGAAGATATTGCAATTCTATTTTATCCGAATAGATACGCACCACTTCGTGTAATTTTCCATTATAATAAAACGCGCCCTTGGCAGCATCGAATTTACTTTCCACCCAGTTGTATTTGACTTTATTGTTCATGATTTCAAATTCATCCCAATTTAAATGATGCGGGATTTCTAAATATGCATGGTTTTCTTCCCGCTTATCAAGGAAAATATTATCTCCTATTTCTTCCAAAGAAAAGAATTTGATAATCCTGATTTTCACTTCCTGATCGTTGTATCTTTTTGATTTGCGCAAAAACCTGATTCCTTTTTCCTCAAACGATTTTTGCAGCTTTTCAAGCAGGTCGTAATCTTTTAAATGTCTGACGCGTAATACGTCGTATTTTTCATCGTATACATGAAGGAAACCTTTTCCGGCATCAAAAGAAACCTGAAAATCGAGTTGAATCTTTTGAGAAGCACGCAGAATATCTTCCAGGGGATATTGTTCTTCCAGCGCCAGATATAAATACATCGGTATTGCAGTCATTGAAGCATCATAGTAATAATCAGGAAATGGTTTTAAGGCTTCAAAAACCAAAGTCCCGGGTAAATTTTTATGATCGATTGTGAAAACTGTTTCTGTTTTTGTTAAAGTTCCAAAAACTTCAAATCGTTTGTTCTGTTCCATATGGTTAGTTTTTATTAGTTAGTTACTTTAGCAGAATATTCAAATGCATTGAATGACTCCAAAATACATAAATATTGAACAAGTTGGACAAGTTTCGTTTACAATTAATGAGCGATCAAGACGAATCCGATTAAGCGTAAAATCTGACGGCGAGATAGTTGTTTCCATGCCACCTTCAGTACTTTACCGCGATGCCATTCGTTTTGTTGAATCCAAAACGGACTGGATTCTTAAACAACAAACCAAAGTGCAGGCTGGTTTAACTTTATTCGCGCCTGAAAGCTGTTTTAAAACCAGATTTCACCAGCTGGCCATTACAAAAGGCAATACCGATAAGGTTTACAATCGGGTAGGCAATGGTGTCATTCAAATATTTATTCCTGAAAGGGTGAATCACGAGCAACCTAAAGTTCAGGATTTTATTAAAAAAACGCTGATTGATGTGATGCGGTGGGAAGCAAAAATTTATCTTCCCAAACGAATAAAGGAACTGGCAGATATACACGGGTTTAAATACCAGAACATAACGATAAAAAACACCAAAACCCGCTGGGGTAGCTGTTCTTCAACTAACAACATCAACCTGAACCTTCACCTGATGCGTGTTCCTGAACACCTGATCGATTATGTGCTCCTGCATGAGCTGGTTCATACGGTTGTGAAAAATCATGGCGAAAAATTTTGGCTGATGCTGGAGCAATGCTATCCTGATTCGCGAAAAGCTGACAAGGAAATGAACAACTATCGGACACAAACTTTTTAATCATATCAGGAAAAACATACTATTTTTACAAAAAAACAGAATTGAATGAACTGGAATCAGATCATTTCGACCACCCGATTGGGACAGGAAGAACTTGCAACAATAGCGAATAAACATAGCCGGACTCAGTTTCAGCGCGATTACGACCGAATTATTTTTTCATCGCCTTTCCGGAGGATGCAGAATAAAACCCAGGTATTTCCGCTTCCCGGAAGTATTTTCGTGCACAACAGGCTGACACATAGCCTGGAGGTGGCCAGCGTTGGCCGCTCGCTCGGAAGCATGTTTGTCGAAAAGGCTGAAAGCGAAAAGATGATTGTTGAAAACCCTCTTTTTCAGGAAATCGGTTCGGTTATTTCTGCTGCCTGCCTGGCTCACGACATGGGTAATCCTCCGTTTGGACATTCGGGAGAAGATGCCATTGCACAATTTTTTAAGAAAAGTACCGAACCCCGGCTGAAAAATGAACTCTCTGATGCTGAATGGAAAGATTTCACTCAGTTTGATGGAAATGCCAATGCTTTCCGCTTGTTAAGTCACCGTTTTAACGGACGCCGCGAAGGTGGTTTCGCACTGACTTATTCCACGCTGGCTTCCATCGTGAAATATCCATTTGAATCGATGCTGGCCGAAAAGCCCAAGTTCGGCTTTTTTCAATCCGAAAAAGAACTTTACGCCCGAATAGCCAATGAATTGGGGCTAACACAAGTGAGTGAAAACCCGGCAAAATACATCAGACATCCCTTGGTATTTCTGGTTGAAGCTGCCGACGATATTTGTTATCAGTTGATGGACCTGGAAGATGCACACAAACTGAAAATTCACGACTACGAGAAAACCCGTTCGCTGTTAATGGGATTTTTCGATCAGCAAACCGAAGCCAGCCAGATTACCCGAATGAATGAAACGCTCAATCGGGTGACGGATCAGAACGAACAAATTTCCTATTTGCGTGCCAGTGTGATTGGCAAACTGGTTAAACAATGCGTGGATGTTTTCTGGGAAAAGCAGACTGATATCCTATCCGGAAGTTTTCAGAAACCGTTGATCGATATGGTTCAGCCAACATCAATGGCTGCAATAAAAGAAATTCAGGAAGTTAGTGTCCGGAATATTTACAACGACCGCTCAGTGGTTGAGATTGAAATTTCGGGTTACCAGATTATCGGAACATTGCTCGAAGTTTACATCGAAGCCATTTTAAATCCGAAAGAAGGGTTCTCGAAAAAGCTCCTGTTGCTCATTCCTGCTCAGTACCGTGGTGACCATTCTTCGACCTACGAAAAAGTACAGGCAATAGTCGATTTTGTTTCCGGAATGACCGATTTGTATGCACTCGATTTGTACCGCAAAATAAAAGGAATCAGCATTCCGGGGGTTTAGAAGTCCCCCAAAGAGAAGAGAAAGAACCTGAATGTGATTATTTTTTCTTTTAAAGATGAGCAGATCAAATTATTTGATCCATATCTTTCTTTTTCGATGGGGTGATTAGGTTGCATTGAAAACTGTATATGATGCAGCGAAAATGTGGATCGATGTAAAATCCAATCATGAATTCATCTGATTTTAAAAATTTCATTAAACGATGCAAAATTTCCGAACCGAATCTGACCTTCTGGGAATCATGGAAATTCCTGCCGATACTATGTGGGGAATTCATACCGCACGTGCACTGGCGAATTTTAATATCTCAGGAAGAGTTGTTCATCCGGAGTTGGTTAAAGCTTACGGAGCGGTTAAGCTAGCCTGTTTTCAGACCAACCGAAAACTTGGCTATTTTGCTGAAGCAACGAAAGCTGAAGCTCTGGAGCAGGCTTGCAGCGAAATGGCAGAGGGTCTTTTGACTGATTTTATTGTTGTCGATAGTTTACAGGGTGGGGCCGGAACTTCAACCAACCTGAATGTGAATGAAGTAATTGCCAACCGTGCGCTTGAAATTGCAGGAAAAGAAAAAGGTGATTATTCGTTTATTTCTCCGCTCGACGATGTGAACCTGCACCAGTCAACTAACGATACGTTTCCAACCGCACTGAAAGTAGCTACCATCCGTTTGATTCGTCGGCTTGAACAGCAGGTGCTTACACTTCAAGAAGCTTTTCAGACGAAAGAAAAAGAATTTGCCCACGTGGTGAAAATTGGAAGGACTCAACTTCAGGATGGGGTTTTAACAACTCTGGGTCGCGAAATGGGGGCATATGCCGAAGCTTTCAATCGCGACCGCTGGAGACTTTCGAAATGCGAAGAACGGATGAGAGTGGTTAACCTGGGTGGAACTGCTATCGGAACGGGACTGGGAGCTCCACGGCAGTATATTTTGAGGGTAGCTGATCAGTTGCGCGAAAATACAGGTATTGGCCTGGCTCGTGCTGAAAACTTGATTGATAATACGCAGAATGCTGACGTTTTTGTTGAAGTTTCAGGAATGTTAAAAGCCTGTGCTGTTTCGGTATTCAAAATAAGTGCCGATTTGCGTTTGATGGCCAGTGGACCTGATGCCGGCCTGGCAGAAATCATCCTTCCGCAGAAACAGACCGGTTCGACCATTATGCCGGGGAAAATAAATCCGGTTATTCCTGAAGCCGCATCTCAGGCTGCCATTCTGGTGATGGGGCACGATGTGGTTATTGCGCAGGCTGCGGCAGCAGGAAACCTTGAGCTTAATCAGTATTTACCTCTCATTGCCCATTCTCTGCTTGAAAGTATTGATCTGTTGACGAATGCATGCCATGTGCTTCAGGTTCACTGCATTCAGGGCATGAAAGCAAATGAGGGAAAATGCCGGGAAAATGTATTGAATTCAACAGCGTTAATTACTGCCCTCATACCAGTAATCGGTTATGAAAAATCCAGCGAAATTGTTCAGAAAGCCAACGATGAACAGATTCCGATCCGTGATGCCATTTTAAATTCAGGAGTAATTAACGAGCAGGAGCTGGATGAATTAATTAGTCCGGAAGTTGTTTGCCGACTTGGATTTAGGTAGAACTACAGGAGTGTTATCTGTAATTATTCTAAATAATTGTTAACGAGCTATGCCGTTAATAGAAATATCTTTAGCTTGGCACAGAATTTAATTATTAACCAATAAAAATTTGATGTCATGAAAAAATTAGCACTGATTTTTGCTTTAACTTTCACCATGGGTTTAGCTGCCTCGACGGTTAATGCTTCTACAATTAAAGACGACACCAAGAAAACAGAGAAGAAAGAATGCACGAAAACTGCCGATAAAAAAGAATGCACGAAAGAAACAAAATCTTGCTGTTCAGCAGAGAAAAAGGCAGCATGTACAGAAACAAAAACTGAAAAGAAATAATCTTCTTTTGTAAGTTAAGATAAACAAATCTGACCGGCGATGCTGGTCATTTTTAGTTTAGTCCTGATCCATTAAAAAATTACTAAAAACGTTCTGTTTCGTTCTCTTCTTCCTGAATAATTTAACTTTTCAGGCTTCTTTATTTTTGTAATATTCAACTTTGCCGGTGAGTGCAATAGTTCTCACCTTGTCAATCAATGCTGTTTTTTGTTCGTCTGTCAGTTTGGAAAAGGAGCGGGCAAGCGCAATTTTTTCGCGCATAAAAGTTGCATTTTCGTTTCCTGAAATTAAAACTGTAACCGGAAGTGACCAGACAAAATGCATGGCTTCTTTAATGCTCATGTAGTTTGGAATCACCGGATCATCAATTGCCCAGCCGGCTTGTTCTTTTTTTGTAAAAAACCTGCCGTCAGCCAATGATTTTATGGCCAGAATTCCCAAATTCCGATCCAATGCTTTGGACATGATATTCCCGGTAAAACTGAAATAGGATTGGTCCAGCACATTTACTGGCATCAAAACAGAGTCGAAAATATCGCTTTCTTTTGTTCTTTCGAGCATCCGGGCATGGGCAAACGGATTTTGGTGACCGGTAAATCCAAGGTATTTGATTTTGCCTTCTTCTTTGGCTTTTAACAAAACATCCAGAACACCCTGCTGAATCCTTTTGTCGACATCTTCAGGTGTCGCAATGGCATGAACCTGATACAAATCGAGATGGTCGGTTTTAAGTCTCCGCAAAGTTCCTTCGAGATGTTCCCTTACGATTTTTGCATCCTTCCCGGTTGATTTGCTCGTTAAAAAAATCAGGTCACGGTATTTAGGAATCAGATATTTTCCGTAACGAATTTCGCTGGTTCCGTTGGCATAACTTTCAGCCGTATCGAAAAACCGGACACCACCCTCCATCGCTGCTTCAATAACTTCCTGCGCATCGCGTTCGGTGGTCCAGCCAACGTGGTATCCTCCAGTGCCGAGCATGGTTACATATTCATTCGTCCGGCCCAGTTTCCGCTTTGGAAGCACTTCTCCGAAACTATCACTTTCATTGGTTTGGGCCTGTGCCGTGCGCGCCATAGTTAACCCGGCAGTTGCACCTGCAAGCGATTTTAAAAATGTTCTTCTGTCAGCCATGACATTTGTTTTATTTTCCCTGAAAGTTATGAAATTTTGATGAATTTACCGATAGATAATTCAAAATGGATAAAATGCTGAACTGAATCAATATTTTCCACTATCCTGAAATTAGTTTATAGTTGATCGGAAACGGATTTGTTCAAAGGGACAACGAAGTCTGTGACTTATTTTTTAGTTTTGGCTAAATCATTTTTTATTGTCCGTCTTCTTCCCTTTAATTGATTTGCGAAAATCCCATGGAAGGTTGTAGAAAATCGAATAGGTGAAATCGAGGTTGAATTTTTTATCTGCTTTCCCGAATCCTGGAATAAAATAGACAGGAGGTAATCCCAAATCTGTCTGGTGTATTTTTACTTTCCCGCGAATGGTCCATCCCATGTAGAGATTATGGAAGACCTCTCCCTTTAGCCCAATCAGAAATTCAGTCCAGTGGGCCGAATAATTCTGACTTCCAAATCGTCCTATGTCAGGTCCCCAATACGAATCAATCTGATAGTTATTTACTTGCTGCCGGGCAAGCGTAAATCCGTAACGAAGGCCAACAAAAAGAATATCTTTATCAGTTTCATGCTCTGCCTGAAGCAAATTATAATCGATTCCTAGACGCGAATAACTTCCATTACTTTTGTAATCGATCAAACTGGTTTTTATTTTCATGATATCATAACCCGATTCAAAAACAGGGAACAAATTAGGCCAAAGTTCCATATCGACCGAAAATTCGGTTCCATACCGGTTCCCTTTAGTCCATAAGTCCAGAAACGGACGGGTCACATCCATCCCCAAACGGATGCCTCTCATCCGGATATAATTATCGGTTCGTTTCGGTTTAATTTTCCTTTTCGTTTCGCTTTGTCCGTAACTAGTTGATAGCAGAAGACAAAGGATGAAGGTAAAGCTTAATATTTTCATTCCAGATGGTGGTTACGAGACTGTCAGTAATTTCAACTGAATCGAGACGATTTTTCGTGTAATCGACGGACTTCAATTGGTATTCGTAATATAAACCGGTTTCCATCGATTCATACTTCAACTTTTTTGTATGGATAAAGATTATCGTATCGGTGTAAGAATCAAAAGAAAAGACATAGTTAGAGGTATCCATTGGTGATAATGGGAGCAAGATCTTCTGAATTGTTGAATCTTTAACCCAGTAGTTGTCGTACCCAATTCCATGGATCGAAACCTTTGAAGATAGTTCCGCTTCGGTTGATGAATTCCAGATTGTGGCCCTTACTAAAGCTTGCGGTGGATTTTCATACACTTCTTTGCAGGCGGTTAAAGCAATAAGCGCCCCAATCAGAAATAACAGTTGCTTCATTCTAGTTGTATTTTTTTCGAAGGCCTAAAGGTAGGTATATTCAGACTGAATTGGAAAATGAAGGCAAATTTTTCAATAATACAGAGAAACAGATTTTAATTGGACTTAAAAATGCAATTAACCGTTTATTTATTCAGAAAGGTTTCTACCTCCTGCTTATAATTTCTTCCAATAGGCAATTTTTGTTTTCCGATTTCGATACAACCTGCAAGAATAGCATCAATACATTGGATAGAAACGATGTAGCTTCGATGGATTCGCATGAATTTATGGGCCGGTAACTTTTCAACCAATTTACTGATTCGTTCTTTGGTAGTTATTTTGTCGTTTCGGGTATAAACATTCACATAATCGCCCAAACTTTCCATATAAACCAAATCATCCAGATCTATTTTGTAAATCTTTTTATCTGCTTTCAGTAAAATATATTCATGTGCTGAGTCCGAACCTGCCTGATTTATGCTTTGATTTTTCTCACTCACTTGCTGGTAGAACTTTCCAATTGCCTTTGCAAAACGAGCCAGCGAAAAAGGTTTTAGGAGGTAATCGACTACGTCGTGGTCGAATGCTTCTACAGCAAATTCACGGTAGGCAGTCGTGAAGATGATAAATGGCGGATGATTTAAACTTTGGATGAGTTCAAGCCCGGTAAGCTGGGGCATCTGTATATCCAGAAAGATCAGATCAACCGGATGCTGTCCTAAAAATTCAAGAGCCTCAAGTGCGTTGGCACACTCACCGGCAATTTCTATATTGGCAAAATTTTGCAAATGGTTCCGCACCACCCGAATGGCAATTGGTTCATCGTCAATTATCAAACAGCTGTACTTCATATTTTGGTTATTTCTGGATTTCTGATCGTTTGGTTCAGCTCAATTTCAAAATCAACCTTAAAGGTAGTTTCTTCGGATGAAATATTTAAACCGTATTTTTCGGGATATAAAAATTCGAGTCTTTTCCTGACGTTTTTTAATCCAATTCCCTGGGTGTAATTTTCCTCAATTTCGGACTGACTATTCTTGCTGTTCTCTATTCTGAATTTTAAATTTTCATCCTGTATTTCGATAAAAATTCGGATAACAGGATTGCTAATCTGTTTGCTTGTACCATGTTTAAAGGCATTTTCGACAAATGGTAGCAGCAGCATTGGGGCAATTTGCAGGTTGTCAGCTTCTCCTTTTTGCATGATTTCAAGTTTTAGCTTTGTACCATATCGTATTTGTTCAATTTGAATATAGTTTTGAAGATGATCCAGTTCATTTTGTAATCCGACCAATGACTGACTGCATTTATAAAGCATGTAATCAAGTAATTCAGAAAGGCGTAAAACCAAATCAGGAGTTAAATCAGATTTTTCAAGAGAAAGGCCATAAAGATTATTGAGCGTATTGAATAAAAAATGAGGATGGATCTGAGCTTTTAAAAGGCTAAGTTCGGCTTCTTTCAGTTTGAGTTCGACTGCCAGTTTGTTCTGTTCAAGATTGGTGTTTTCCTGCTGCATTAAAAAGGCTCGTTTAACTTGTTTAATAGCCACAGCCACTAAATTCACAAAATACAAACCGATAATGAGAGAGATTGAATCGAAAGAAATTGGCGCGGTTGAATCGACCTGGTAATTAGCTATATTGATGAAAATGAATAAACTAATCAACTCAGAAAGCCATCCGGTGACTATAATTAAATAGGCTAGCAATAAGAAAAACAAAGCTTTTCGGTCCTGAAGCAGGAATTTAGGAATCAGGTAGTATATCAGCAGATAAGTTGTTGCAATAGCCACCGGGAAAAGGAACGAAACAAAAATGATGGTTGTTTGATAGTCACGACTTGATCTTCCGTAGAAAACAACGAAAAAGAAATACGCGGCAATCCAGAATGCCAGATGACTAAGCACACGTTCTGTTTTACGGCTGAAGTTGATGTAGTTAATTATCGTTTTCACTATTCCTGATTATGATGGTTGAAAGTACGCATTTGTTCCGGAGTTATAAAAAATGATTGGTAGATTACACGATTTTGGGAGGTTACGACCGATTTCTGAAATTATCCGGTTTTTTGTTGAAAACTAAATCAATGATGTTGTCTGTCGATAAAATTTCAGATTATTAACAAGACCCAATATGTTTGTTTCAGGTTTAATCTCTAAATTTAAAAATTATGAAACTCTTTCAACTTTTCTACGAAGGTGGCCCTGTATTCATGCTTGTCATTACATTTTTTGGTCTGCTGATGTTGGCTTCTTCCGGATATAAAATTTTCCGGATGATCCTAAAAAAAGAATTTGACTTACTTCAGATGAATTATATTCTTCTATTTGGTAGTTTGTCTTTAATATTCGGAATCCTTGGTCAGGGCATGGGACTTTTTGGGGCAATGGAAGCCATATCAGTAGCCGGTGATATTTCTCCTTCTCTAGTCGCTGCCGGATTTAGGGTAAGTATGATTACTCCTTTATATGGGATATTCATTTTTATTTTCTCCCTAATCTTTTGGGGCGTTTTGAAAGAAATAAATCTGCGGAAAATGATTCATTAATTGTTTTTTTTTACCTTTCCAATCATGTTCAAGCCTGGCAGGTTTTAAAACCTGCCAGGCTTGAACATGATTGCCATTCACGAAAATTAGATATCTTTGCGCCAAAGACGACCGGAGTATTTGATTAATAAGGTTTTTAGAACGTTTAGGAATGAAGAAAATACGTAATTTCTGTATAATAGCACACATCGATCACGGGAAAAGTACACTGGCTGACAGGCTTCTGGAGTTTACCAAAACAGTTGACGGACGAGCCATGAAAGCGCAGGTTCTTGATAGCATGGACCTCGAACAGGAACGCGGTATCACCATTAAGAGCCACGCAATTCAGATGCAATACTTGCATGATGGACAGGAATACACGCTGAACCTGATTGATACTCCCGGACATGTTGACTTTTCGTACGAAGTTTCCCGGTCGATTGCTGCCTGCGAAGGTGCTTTACTGATCATTGATTCAACGCAGGGAATTCAGGCACAAACAATTTCGAATTTATACCTGGCCATTGAACACGATCTGGAAATTATCCCTATCCTGAATAAAATGGATCTGGATAATGCCATGCCTGAAGTGGTCGAAGATCAGATTATAGGATTAATTGGCTGTAAACGCGATGATATAATTCGTGCCAGCGGTAAAACTGGTCTTGGTATTGAAGAAATTCTGGAACGAATTGTAAGTGTTATTCCTGAACCGAAGGGTATTGAAGATGCCCCTCTTCAGGCTTTGATTTTTGACTCGGTTTTTAATCCGTTCCGGGGAGTGATTGCCTATTTGAAAGTAGAAAATGGAGTAATCCGCAAAGGCGATCAGGTTAAATTCGTTAATGCATTAAAAGAATATGTGGTCGACGAAGTCGGAGCACTGAAACTCGGGATGTTTGAACGTCCGGAATTAAGGGCAGGAAGCGTTGGATACATTATATGCGGCATTAAAACTGCACGTGAAGTAAAAGTTGGTGACACCGTTACGCATTCAAAAGCTCCTTGTGAAAAAGCCATTTCAGGTTTTGAGGAGGTTAAGCCAATGGTTTTTGCCGGCGTTTATCCTATCGATTCCGAAGATTATGAAGACCTTCGTTCGGCGATGGAAAAACTGCAGCTGAATGATGCTTCGCTTACCTACGAGCCCGAATCATCGGCAGCGCTTGGTTTCGGTTTTCGTTGCGGTTTTCTTGGTTTGCTTCACATGGAAATCGTTCAGGAACGCCTCGATCGTGAATACGATATGAACGTGATTACAACTGTTCCCAACGTTTTGTACCACGTGCACACCACCAAGGGCGAAACTGTCAATGTGTATAATCCATCAGGATTGCCAGCCACTACGACTATCGATGATATCGACGAGCCGTTTATCAGGGCTAATATTATTACCGCATCAGATTATATTGGGTCTATTATGACTTTGTGTCTCGAGAAACGTGGCACAATGATCAAGCAGGATTACCTGACTACCGATCGTGTTGAGATGGTATTCGATCTTCCCTTAGGCGAAATTGTATTCGATTTTTACGATAAGCTGAAGAGTATTTCGAAAGGATATGCTTCATTTGATTACCACATGCTCGATTTCCGTCCGGCCAAACTGGTGCGTCTTGACATTTTACTGAATAGCGAAATGGTTGATGCTTTATCGACACTGATTCATGTTAGCAATGCGTATAGTTTTGGGAAACGGATGTGTGAAAAGTTGAAAGAGCTTATTCCGCGTCAGCAGTTTGATATCGCCATACAGGCAGCCATTGGAGCAAAAATTATTTCGCGCGAAACAGTAAAAGCAGTCCGGAAAGATGTTACTGCCAAATGTTACGGAGGCGATATTACCCGTAAACGCAAATTGCTCGAGAAACAGAAAAAAGGTAAAAAACGAATGAAACAAGTGGGTAATGTGGAAGTACCGCAGAATGCTTTCCTTGCGGTTCTGAAATTGGATTAATTTATATTTGCTACGATATTTCTTGAAAGGGTTTTTCCGGTTTAAATCGGGAAACCCTTTTTGCATAGGGACAAAAGTAACCCATTAAGCTGAAGGAAAACTTAAGTAGGGTTGCCGGGGATTCTCCGATGTCATTCATCTGCATATCTTTGGGCATGAAAAAACCTGACTTACCGAATTTCGGTCAGTCAGGTTAAATTTTGCAGAGCGGATGAGTTTAACTACCCATCCCAATATTTAAATTCAATATTAATGTATTGCTATCCCAACCGTTGAAACACCTGTCGATAGGTCAAGGAATAACCCAACCTTGTTGTTGAGGTGGTATTCGGTTCCTAAGTGTAAATCAAGAAACAGAGGATTTCCATCATTGTAGTAATTTTTATCACCACCGTAACCATCATCCCATCTTGAGTTTACGATTGAAAATCCTAATGAACCAGCCAGGTAGAAATCCCAATTGGAATTAGCATTGAGTATGTCATCAAAGTAGTAGCTTCCTTTTACACCTATCGGAATAATTGTTTCATGATAGTAATAATTATTGTACTTAGATCTGTAAGTGGAAAGACTGATGAATGGGGCTAAAGTGAAATTATTTGCCACATCAAATTCATAGTTGACATTGAATACAGGTAATGAATGTCCTACGTACCCGTAATATCCTGAATATCCTCCAATACCCAGACCTAAGTTTAGGGTATTCCCATAATCTCCGTAATAATGTCTTTCCTGAGCCGATAAATTAGTCCCTATTGTCATAAATATGGACAGTAATACAACTGTTAAAATTTTAGTTTTCATTTGAATCATTTTAAGTTTGGTAATAAATGTTTTCCTGATTATTTCTTATTTTCTCTTGCCTTTACCTTTGCTATGACCGGAATGTTTTTTGTCACTCTGGTCTTTTTTTTGACTGGAGCGACTTTTTGAATATTCTCTTTTGTCGGAGTTTCGGTTTCCGGGTCTTTCACCATATGTTTTTTGCGACTGACCACGATACCCTTTTTTATATTTCGATTTATGTTCACGAAAATGAGAGTATGGAGCATTACCGCGATAGTCTGTTATCACTACTTTATATCCGCTATACAAATCATAATTTCTGTATCGCTGGGGAAGATATGTCCGGTGAACCCATGTTCGTCCATTGTAAAAAATAAACATTGACGATGGAACATCATAATAGGCTTCCACATCGGGCAGGTAATAATAGCGCGCTTCTGAATATCCAACTGGCCCCCACTGAGGAGGTGTACCAATATTTATAGTCACTCCAATTTGCGCATGCACATTGCTGGCAAAAAACAGCAGCATTCCAATAACGAGGAATTTTAAAGCTTTCATAGTATTTTGTTTAAAATTTTGTATCTATTCTGCCAGACAAAGTTGAGCTCTTTCATGCCTTGAAAAGTTACATAGTTCCGGTGAAGAGTTATAAAATTCACGCATTTTAATCTTACTGATATAATAGTTTATAAAGTTCTTTCATATCAGGAGACAGGATGACTTCAGTTCTGCGGTTACTTGCACGCCCTTCTACTGTTTCATTCGATTGTACGGGGAAGAACTGGCCTCTGCCTGATGCCGTAATACGTGTCGGATCAAAGCCATTGTCTTTGGTCAAAATACGTACAATAGAAGTGGCTCTTGCTGTGCTGAGATCCCAATTGTCTGTAAATTTATTGGTTTTAATCGGGACATTATCGGTGTGCCCTTCGATCAAAACAGTAATGTCTTTGGTGCCCGAAAGAACCTGAGCCAACGTTTTGAGTGCTTCTTTCCCTTTGGGATCAACAAAATCGCTACCTGATTTGAAAAGTAATTTTTCTGCCAGCGAAACATATACGTTACCATCTTTAATGTAAACTGAAAGTTCATCTGATTTGTATTTCATCAGCGCATCTGCTATTGAATTCTTCAGATCGTCCATAACATCCTTTTGTGCCTGAATCATATCCTGAAGGCTCTTTAACCTGGCTGCCTGTTCGGCAATAGTCATTTTTGATTCGGAAGAAAGTGTGTTCAAATCATTCTGTACTGAAGCATTTTCATTTTGCAAAGATGTTTTGTCGTTTAGCAAAGATGTTTTATCGTCATTCAGATTTTTCACCAGCGTATTGCAATCATTCAGTAGTTTATGTGTATCGATGCTGTCTTTTTGAAGTTGATCAACCTGGGCTCTCGAACTCACTAATTTTTTGCCTGGTCCGCATGACGCTAATGACATGCTAAGAATCAGGGATGCAAATACAATGAAGTAAAATGGATTTTTCATTTTGTTTTTTTAGTGATTATTAATGGGACAAAGTTGAGCAATATCGAAATGGAATGTGTTACATAACTTTTGAAGAATATTGCATAATTCACAGATTCCGAAGCCTGTAATATCTGTTTTTAGTTTAATTAGTATTGATAGCCAGGATCTTAGTCAACCGTGTGAAATAAAAAATGCCCCGTAATTGTGGAGCATTTTTACAGGAAACAAAAAAACAACGATTTCAAAATTGGAGTTGCAGGATAACAGCTGATTGTATACATTGAAATATAAATCTATTTTTGACAAATCGAACAAGGCTTTGTGTCGATTGTTATTCATGAAAATTATAACCATAAATACATATTACGATGAAAAAAATAATTTTTGTACTCCTGATTGCGCTGCTTTTCGGATTTGAAACTAAAGCTCAGGATTATAGCACAGGAATTGGTCTTCGCTCCGGATGGGGCACCGGATTGACGGTGAAACAATTTCTGGATGGAAACAGGGCCCTCGAAGGTATTCTGGATTCTCGCTGGCATGGGTTCAGTATTACCGGCTTGTACGAAATCCACAATCAGGCATTTGCTGTCAATCGCTTGAACTGGTATTATGGCGTTGGCGCACACATTGGTTTTTGGAATGGCAAATACTACAGCGATTACAACAATAACACCGATTATACGGTTGTCGGAATTGATGGTATCCTCGGTCTGGAGTATAATTTCGAGGAAATTCCCTTCAATATTGGTATCGACTGGAAGCCTGCCCTAAACCTGACCAGTAATTCCGGATTTTTAGGCGACGGAGGTGCAATTTCAATTCGCTATATCTTTTAGTCGCTGCGGAAATCATTTCTTCTCCGTTAAAACAGGCTGCCCTGATCTTTCAGGACAGCCTGTTTTCTGATTAGTTCTGATGTGTTATCCGGAGAATAATTATTCCGGATAAGTTAAGTCCTCTATGTTGATTTTGTCAGATTTCAGAATCTTTATTTACCTTGATTTTAAACTCTGGAGCCTTATAGTCGTCAGGCAAATAACTGGCAGGTATCGCTGTTGCGTTTCCGTCGCGGGCTGACCGATAATGTGGTGATAAAATTTCGATGTTTTTCTCATTACAAACATCCTGAATGTTTTGATGCAGATTCGAATAGATTAAAGACTGCTTGTTGGCTTCCCTGATGTAGGCGTTGACTTGATAAGAGACATAAAAGTCATCTAAACTTGTTTGCAATACAAACGGTTTGGGTTCCTGAAGAATTAATTCTGTTTTTAAAGCGGCATCAATCAGAGCTTGGTGCACATCTCTCCACGGGACATCATAACCAATCGTTATCGTGGTGTGAATAATTAAGCCTTTGTCTGGGGCGTCGCTACTGTAGTTTATGGTATGGCTATTCATTACGGTCGAATTCGGGATGGAAATAATCTCGTTTTTAACGGTTCGGATTCGTGTAACCAGCAGTGATTTTTCGATAACGTCGCCAACAATCTCTCCGATTTTAACCCGATCCCCAATATTAAACAAGCGCATATAAGTAAGTACTAATCCAGCGATAATATTCGACAGCGAACCGGCTGAACTGAATGTAAACAGGAAGCCAAGAAATACTGAAACACCCTGAAAAATATGCGAATCGTTATTGGGTAAATACGGGAAAATGACTACCACCATAAACGCGAGAACAAGTATCCTGATAATTTGGTAGGTTGGATTTGCCCAATCCGGGAAAAAACCGGGTAGGGTTAAATTGCCTCTTTCAATTTCAGTTTTCAGGAATTTCAGTCCCTTCAATACATACTTGAAAACCCCAAGAATGACAATAATGGTGATGAAATTTGGCAAATAATTCCATAATCCGATTACTATTTTCTTTACCGGATTTAGAATATATCCAAACAAAGTTTCGGCAAAATTTTTAGTCCATGGGAAGATTCCGAAAAGTATGGGTAAAGCAATGTATATAATCAGCAAAATAAAAAACCACTTCAGGACTGTATTGAGTCTTAAAAACATCTGAACCTGGGTTTTGGCATCGAACAAGGTGTAATTCTGGATTTTAACGCCTTTAATGTGTTTGTCTTCCTGATGTTGGATTTTTGCAGCCGTCCATTTGGATACTTTGCCCAGATAATGGATCAATAATCCGATTATCAGTATGACTAATAATGCCAGTGCAATTTCTTTTGCCAATACAGCGAAACTGATCTCTGATTTATATTTTAGTACCGCACTGGTTATGATGGTTCTGTATTTCTGTGCTAATTCATCCTTCGTTGAATTGTTCCACAGTGCATCATTTTCAGAAACACTGAGTATGATTTTCTCTCCAAAAACGATATCTGTAGTCATTTCTGATTCTTCCAACTTCAATGAGTCTGGTGTGAATCCGAAATTATCAGTAAGATCATGTATTCTTTTGCTGATTGCCGTTGCTCTTTCCTGGGCCGAAAAGCTCCCTGACTTGCTGTATATGAGTAATAAAGTGTCTTTAAAAAATCCTAACACAGGAAATCCATGGGCGGTGAGTTTTAATGAATCTATCTGCGCTTTTTTTCGTTCAATGCGGGTTGTTTCTTTTTTTTTCAATTCCAGAAGTTGCTGTTGCAGCTCATCCTTTTTCCAGCGATCAGTAATCTTTAATGAAACAATTTGTGCCTCCAGTTCTGTCTTCTGTATCGAATCGTTAATCCGCTGTTGTTCAATTTGTGCCAACTTCCGGTTGAAATTATGAAGAATGGAAGAATTGATCGAATCATTGTTTACAACGACACTGTCTTTCTGTGCAAAAAGCACCGAACTGTTAATTGCTATAATTAAGCACAGTAGTATGGTTTTACGAATCGTTTTCATTTATCCTGCTTTTATACAAATATATAGCAATATTATTGGTTGTATCTCGATGCCGCAAAGTGCGTTTCTAATTTTTCAAATATTTCTGCCGGGTTTGTCAATGGCATATTATTTTCATCGACTTCATAACCCAGTAATTCTGCTTTTTTTAATTTCTCAATCTGGGGCAATTTTGTTCGGTTGGTTGTTTCAATGCGTTTCCCTTCTTCATCAACAAGAATGATTATTGGAAGAAATACTCCCTTTCTTCCAATAAATTCATCCATAATTTTTACTGCCTCGTCGAACTCTTCACGTCTGGCCCGGCCAAGTGCTTCGTAGTGGTATATTTCTCTACCGTCCCATGTAGTTACATTGGCAAAACTTTCTGAAATTTTCTTTTCTATATTACTTTCAATATTTTGTGTGTCATGTCCTGATGGCATTAATACGACTTTACCTCCGCCTCCTTCAATATTCACTGCATATCTCGGAATTGTACTACCTGAAATCCATCCCTGAAGATGTTTCATGTAAATTTTGCCGATCTGAATTGGAGTTATAAAATGAACTATTCCTTTTTCTTTATGGCATTGCAGAAGGTAGTATGGATGTACGCCAATCCACAACATTCTCCTGAACGTTTCGGCCAGCGTTTTGTAATAGTCGTTTACATGATTTAGCAATACCGTTTGATTTCTTATTGTAAATCCATGCATCCGGATTTTTTTGACAGCATTTGCCAACTCTTCAGTAATCTCATGGTGATGGTTAATCTGGGTCATAAAATACACTTGCTTGTCATAGCCATCGGTATATCGGTTCGCCGATTCGATAATGAGATCCAATAGCTCATCGGTTATTCCCATGGGCATAACCACCGGAACTCTTGTTGCAATACGAATTAACCGGAGGTGTGGAATTCTGCTTAATTCTTCCAGAATATATTGTAACTGATTTTTGCTGATCATTAATGCATCGCCGCCGGTAACAAGTACTTCATCAATGTTTTTGTTGTATGCGATGTAAAACAATCCTTTATTTATTTCCGATCTGCTTACATCAACCGAACCATCCAGCGATTTTGCCCTTTGGCAATGCACACAGTACGAAGCACAACTTGTGTTTTCTGCGACAAAAAGAGCAACCCTGTTGGGATAACGTTGGTAGACTGCGCCATAACTGCGGGTGCTTTCGCACATTGCACCTTCCACGCCTGTGTCGGGGAAAAGAAGGTTTGCAGGTGTTGGAACACTTTGCCAAAAAATAGGGTCGAGCCGGTTTTTCGATTTTTCGCCGGGTAACATCACCGGGTTAAATGGATCAGCCTGCATGATTGTTGCGTAATAAGGAGTAATCCGCAAAGGCTCTTTCCCCTGACTTTTTAGCGTTTCTAATGTTCTTTCAATTTCACTTTCCTGATGCTCGTTTAGTTTGATTACTTTTTTTAATTGATCAACACTTGTGATTGAGTTTTTCAGTTGCCAGTTGGCATTATTCCATTGCTCTTCTTTTACGTCTTTCCATAATTCAATGGTGTTAAACTTTCTCGGCTTGTAGAATATATTGTTTCTTTTCTGAATAGTCATGTTGGTTCTATTGTTTCATGTTTTTTTAATGAATTATTGATAGCTGCTTTGTCGACGGAAGTAATGACTCCGGTAAATATTACGTGCGAAACTGTCCCTTCGCCTTGTGAAGTCTGAACAGATGAAAGCATAAATGGTTTGCATCGGTGATTCACGCTCATTTACACAATTTCAGTACAGTGTGCTAAAAGGTTAAATGTAATCAAGTTCTTTGGGTTTGCAATTTACGGACTGGTCGTTTAGATGAATACGGTAACGAATCCGAAAAATAGGACTTTTTGCTTACAATTATACTGTCAGGTAAAAGCAACTAAGTAATAAGAATAAAATAATGTCGTGTTTTTCAAACAGACTTATAAATACTCGTTTTGCAGCTCTGCTGCTTCAATGCGTAAAAATTAATACCACAGATTAAGATATAAAGTAGCTTTTAAATCTGTGTTTATTTGAGTAATCTGTGGTAAAATCAATTACAGGTATCTCGCTTGAAATGACACATTGTCAAAACCAGAATATGATGTTTAAACGTTCTCATTACTTATCCGCTTTCTTCCATTCATCGCTTTCCGATTTTTTTGATCAGGTCAATTGCTTTTTAATTTCAAGCATAAATCCACTTCCGTGAATGTTGCGGATTTCCACTGTTGAATCTTCAGCAAAAAGCTTTCTTAATTTGGTGAGGTAAACATCCATACTTCGGGTCGTAAAATAACCATCGTTGCCCCATATTTTTTTGAGTGCCGTTTCGCGGGGTAATAATTCGTTCTGGTTTTCGCACAGCATTCTCAGCAGTTCAGCTTCTTTGGGCGATAGTTTCTGCTTCGAATTGTCATGTTCGATGGTACGAAGTTTAAAGTCGAACAGATAACTGCCAATCTGATAAAAATCTGATTCTTTCGGCTGTATGCCTGACTGTCTTTTCAGGATAGCCTTGAGCTTGAAAATCAGGACTTCGGTGTCGAAAGGTTTGGTGATGTAATCGTCGGCACCGATAAGGTAACCCTTCAAAACATCATCCCTCATATTTTTAGCGGTGAGAAATAAAATTGGAATTCCTGTATTTATTTTTCTGATTTCGGTGCCAATGGTAAATCCGTCGACGTTGGGCAGCATAACATCAAGGATGCAAATGTCGAAACTGTTTTGTTTGAATTTATTCAGGGCAAACTGCCCATCGTCAATCCATTCAACTTCAAAATCGTTGATTTCGAGATATGATTTGAGTACTGCTCCGAAGCTAAGATCATCTTCGACTAGAAATATGTTTGGTTTTATATTCATTGTGCCTGATATAAATGTGTGCATTAAATTACCCGATTACAAACGGGATAAAAACTTCGAAGCGACTGCCTTTCCCTAGTTCGCTGTTTACCGAAATGCTTCCATGATTGGCTTCCAGAACAGCTTTTACATAGCTGAGACCCAAACCGAAACCTTTCACATTGTGTATATTCCCACTTGTTTGTCGGTAAAATCGCTCAAATATTCGGTTCTGAACGGCTTTGGTCATGCCAATTCCTTTGTCTTCAATGGCTATAAGAATTCCTTTGCTCGTATTTCGTGTTGTTATTTTGATTTCCGGAGTTTGATAGGAATACTTGTTCGCGTTATCCAGTAAGTTATAAATCAAGTTCGAAAAATGGTTGGGATCGCTCATTGCAATTGGATTTATAGCCAAGAATTCACTGGTGATGGAGCCGCCTTTTTTTTCTACCTGAAGAACAATACTTTGCATGGCTTTTTCAATCACATCATGAATATTGATAGTTTCCCATTTGAATTCGAATTCTTTTTTGTCGAGCCGGGCAATGGTCAGAATATCTCCTACCTGACGGTTCATGCGTAAATTTTCTTTTTTAATCATTTCAATAAAATACCTGATCCGCTCCGGATTTTCTATGATTTTTGAATTTGTGATGGAATCGGCGGCAACAGAAATGGTTGCAATTGGCGTTTTGAATTCGTGGGTCATGTTATTTATGAAGTCCGATTTCATCTCAGAAATTTTCTTTTGCTTCAGGAGAAAATAGATGCTGAAGGAAAAAGTAACCAGAACAATTACCGAAAATATCAGCGAAATTAAAAGCAGCCAGTTTAGCGTTTTATAAATGAATGACTCTTTTTCAGGAAAATAGATGGAAAGTTTGACGTTCTTCTGAAAAATTCCATTGGGGAACAGATTTACCTGATAATTACTTTTTTGGAGAAGTGCGGTATCTGCAAGCATTGATTTTTCTGAAAATATTGAATCCCTGATAATTCCGGTTTCAAACGGAATTGGAATATTTCGGTTTTCAAGTTCTTTTTTTAGTACTTCGTTTACCCGGACTAACGGTACATCTTCTTCCCAGGTTGAAATTTCCTGAACGACCTGGCTGGCAACCCGTTTCAGATTTTTTGATTTTAATTCAATGCGGTGTCTGATTCCTGAAGAGTCCTTCCATTCCTGAATATGTTCTGCCAGTGAATCAAATTTATTGATTCCATGAGCATAAATGGAGTCAAGATTTCTACTTAGACTGTCTGTATTGATGAATTCATAGTTTTCTTCTATTCCGGAAGGCTGATTATAGCTTTTCGTGCTTATTTGATATTCAATCCGGTTTCTTTTTTGTCCTGATTTTACAATCCTTTCAACTTGTTTTGCCCTGAGATTTTTGGGCCTTATCGGAGTATGACGAATTATGCCGGGTGGTGGGGGCGGAAAAGGAGCATTAAAGGGTGTATGAATGGAATCGTTGAACGCGAAACGATTGATCAAGCGATAATCCTGCATGGTTTCCAGCCTGTTGGTTGTGCTATTCAACGCCTCATTAACGCTTCGGTCAAACATTTCATTCCTGACCCGGATTGCATTATTCATCCAACCCAATTGGATTCCAATTATTCCGAGTATCGAAATTCCCATCAGGGAAATAAGAAAAGTGATAATTTTCTTGTTCATACTTCAAAAGTAATTATTAAATGTTTCCCTGTTAGTACTTTAACTTTTCCTTAACAGATTTTAACCGGGCATTAACTCATTGTTCAATACTGCATCAGGTATATTTGCATAACGAAATTTTAAATTTAATTCTTAAATTATGAAACGCCAATTAATGTTTTTTGGAATAGCCGGTTTTGCAACTGTGATCCTTTCATCATTTTCGCTTGAAACAAAAAATAAATGTCAACAGGAACCGGAGAAAACGCGCCATATTAAGTTGATGAAAATTGAAAATGGTAAAAAAGTGGAACTCGATACCATTTTAAACAATGATGAAGTATTTGTCTGGAATGGGGATACTTTGAATCCGGCACGATTAGGTAAACATCAAAATGTAGAGTTTGACCAGATTCGTGGAAACGAAAGAGTGTTCATTAAGAACCATGGTAAAAGCAAATTCCCCATGGAATGGACTCAGACAAGTGGCGGGGATATGGAAATAATTACTGAGGATCTTGATTCTCTGGGTAAAAAGATTGTAATCAGAAAAAGGATTAATGACGACACTCATGATAATATGTTCAATTACGGGGTCGTCGAATGAAACATTTTCCACCAATGCCTCCGACTCCACCTGCTCAAATGAAAATGATGAAACAAGTTCAGAATGGTCAGTTAATAAACCTGAATGATCCGAATATCGTTTCGTTTAAGAAAAAAGACATGAAAGGCGGACTCGAAAAAATTGAGATCATTCGTAAAAAGAGTAATAAGTCGGAGGGAATGATATTTAATTATCAGCTGGAGATGCCCGAACCACTTGAGATGCCTGAATTGGAAGGCGATATTCAGCGAATGAAAATTATAGAGAAAAGGATGAAGTTTAATGGAGAAAAAAATGACAAAATTGAAACTGAGGATAATAAATAATATTATTATGAGTTAATATAATAGTGCAAGTCCTAGCCAGATTGCATCCATGAGTACAATCAAACAGCAAACAGTAGAACGGTCGGGAATTATTTCCGGCCGTTTTTATTTTTAGTTGGTGTAAGTAAGTCTTGTTTCGTTTTTTGCTGCTTTAACGTGTTGTTGTTTAATGTCTTTGAGTTAAATTGTAATCGCTCATTATCCTATAAAAGAGTGAAGACTTGTAAAGATTACATCCTTTTGCAGAGAATAGATGCCAGCCGTATTATTGCTATGAGTTAAGGCACTGGCAGACCGGTTGCCTCCAATGACACAGAGGCGAATCGTGCCAAAAACAGGCGGGTTGAAATGCGGTTGGTAAAACTATAGTTTCATTTCCCGCGCTGATTGGTTTTGAATTAATTTTGAAATGTTTCATGATTTTTGAAATTCCTATTGTTTATAGTATAAATGTCGTATTGACACATATCGTCGCAAACGATTGCAGTGGAACCGGTTGATTTGACCGTAGCATTTAATTGTTGAGGCTATAAATATTAATCCAATATATTATTGCTACTTTTGATTTACAATTAATTATAACTTCCAATGTATTCTATTGAAAACAAGGACGATGAACAACTCATTTGGACTCGGTTTCTGAAAGGAGATATTCAGGTTCTAAGCCTCGTTTATTTGCAACACTCCAATGCATTGTTCGATTATGGATGCCGCTTCACTGGCGACCGGGACCTTGTGAAAGATTGTATTCAGGATGTATTTTGCACTTTGATCAGAACCCGCCATCATTTGAGCGAAACTGATAATATCAGACTATACCTGCTCAAATCGATCAAGCGAAAGCTCATTCGTGAACTTAAAAATATTGGCAATCAACCTAAATCATTAAATGATCAGGATTATTCGTTTGATCTGAGGTGGGCCGAAAATCTGGAAGATCAGCAGCATGAAATCGATGAGGCAAAAAGAGATCTTATTGCTGAAGCGATGCAATCTCTTACTAACCGGCAGAAAGAAGCCATTTACCTTCGTTTTAACCGTGGGCTCGAATACGAAGAAATTTCCTTTATACTCAACCTGAATTATCAATCTTCCCGCGCCCTGATTCACCGGGCCATCGAAAAACTTCGGAAGGTAATTCACATTCCGGAGAAAAAAACCAGCCATGTTTTATTCGCTATTCTTTGCGGTGGCACGAAAAGTGTTTTTTAGCATAAAAAAATCTTTCAAATTCGCATCAACAAAAAGTAACTGTCTGTCTTTTCTTTTTAGAAATTACAATCATGGAGACGTATAGAGATTATAAGGCAGTTGATTTTTTGAATGACGAAAGCTTTCTACATTGGTTGACTGATCCTACTCAGAAAGAAAATGATTTTTGGAACGAGTTTCTGAAAAATCATCCCTATAAAAAAGCGGAGATTAAAGAAGCTAAACTTGTTTTCACACTTCTGCATTCCAATGAAGAAAAACTTGGAATGAACGAAACTTATGAAATTTGGAATAGGATTCAAAAAGAAGCAAAAACTTCGAAACGAGCTGTTTTCATGAATTTCATGAAATATGCTGCTATTCTGGTTCTTGTTTTCTTTTCAGGTGTGGTTACCTATTATTTCTATCAAAGTACTGAAGAAACCTATCAGTTTCAACTCGCTGAAACTCCTAAAATGGAGAAAGACGAAGCCATGATCATTCTTTCTGATGGTTCGCAGGTTTCGCTTGAAAAACGAATGTCTCAAATTTCATACAGCAAAAACGGACAGCGATTGATTGTGAATAACGATACCATCAATCAAAAGGCTGAAAGTGAAAAGGAAATGATCAACAAAGTGATTATTCCATATGGTAAAAAATCTATGATTATGCTTTCGGATGGTACCCGGGTTTGGCTGAATGCCGGAAGTCAGCTTATTTATCCATCCGTTTTTGCCGATAAAGTCAGGCAGGTGATGCTCGTTGGCGAGGCTTTTTTTGATGTGGTAAAAAATCCTGAAAAACCATTTGTTGTTCGAACAATTGATGTAAGTGTTCATGTTTTGGGAACTAGGTTCGATATTTCAGCTTATCCTGAAGATAAACTTGTTCAGACCGTATTGGAAGAAGGAGCGGTTAGTCTGAATTGCTCCGGCAAAGGAATCCTGAACAAGTCATATGTTGTTAAAATGATTCCTAACCAGATGGTTCTCTTGAATAAATCGACAGGAGAATCTAAAAGTCAGATGGTTGATGTGAGCAAATATGTTTCGTGGAAGGATGGAATGTTAGAGTTTGACAAGGTTGATCTGGTGAGGGCATTGAAACAGGTGGAGCGATATTATAACGTGAAAATCAGTCTGGCTGATCCTCTGATCGGATCCTATAAATTATCAGGAAAACTGGACTTGAAGGATAACATAGAAGAAGTACTCAATGTGATTAAACTGACAGTGCCAATTGATTGGCAGAAAAAGAGTAACGGCGATTTTTTAATTTTTAATAAGAGAAATAATAACTAAAAATAAGGATTAAAAAAAAGGATCCGAAGAATGTTCCCGCATCCTCCGGATCAAAGTAGAATGAGAATTTGATTAGTAATTAAAACTAAACGTCTAAAAGTATGAAAAAAAAGTTTCAACAACGAATCTTTCATCAATGTGGAAGATTTAAAAAACTGTTCCTTATTATGAGGCTATCTTTTATCATGTTGATCGTTAGTTCGTTGGCCGTGATGGGTAACAGCTACTCGCAATCAACAAAGTTTTCTTTTCAGTTGTCGAATGCAACTATAAAAGATGTTTTTCAGGAAATTGAGCACAACAGCGAGTTTATTATCGTTTATTCGGATGATATCATCGATGTGAGTAAAGAAGTTTCGGTGAAAGTAGAAGATGTTTCTGTTGAAAAAATTCTGGATCAGATTCTGAAAGTTTCAGGAAATGGGTTCGAAATTAAAGACCGACAAATCGTAATTACCGAAGCTGAAGTTTTGCCAGTGACTGAATTGGTCACTCAGGCTCAACGTGAGCTGACGGGGGTAGTTAAAACCGCTGATGGCAGCACACTCCCCGGAGCTACCATTTACGAAAAAGGAACCAATAATGGCACGATCACTGACTTCGATGGTAAATTTACCTTGAAAGTTAGTGAAGAAACTGCTGTCATTGTGTTTTCATTTGTAGGCATGAGTAGCGTTGAAATTGAATATACCGGCCAGCCAAGCATTGATGTTGTTATGCAAGTAGATGCCATTGGCTTGGATGAAGTTATTGCGGTTGGTTACGGCACTCAGACCAAACGTGAAATATCGGGCTCTGTTGCCAATATTTCAGAAAAGAACTTTAATAAAGGGGTAACACGCACCGGTGTAGATTTGCTGAAAGGTAAAGTTGCCGGTTTGACAATCACATCGGGAAGTGGTGATATCACGAAAGAACAAACGATCCGTCTTCGGGGAACTTCTTCGCTGAATGGAAGTAGCCAGCCATTTATTGTAATTGATGGTGTTCCCGGAATGAGTCTGAACTCCGTTGCACCCCAGGATATTGAATCAATCAGTGTATTGAAAGATGCTTCGGCTGCTGCAATTTATGGATCCAGATCTGCCAGCGGTGTAATCCTGATCACAACAAAAAAAGGTAGAAAGGATCAAACAACAGTTGATTACGAAGGTTATGTAGCTGTTGATAATGTGACTAATATTCCTGATCTAATGAATGCGCAGGATTGGAGAGATTATACCTCCGCAAATGATATCAGTACTTCAGGACTTGATCAGGGTGGTAATACGGACTGGTTTAAAGAGATTATGAGAACAGGGGTTACCAAAAGCCACAGTTTGTCTCTTTCAGGCGGCGGAACTAATCATAACTATCGCGCATCGATTTCTTATCTTGATCAGCAGGGAGTTGTAAAAGATAACAACATGGAGCGGTACAATGCCCGCATGACTTTTACCCAGAGAGCCCTTGAGGATCGGTTGAGCCTGACTTTTACGGGTGTAATGACTCAACGCGATTATTCGCCTACTGATACCCGCAATTTTGTATTGGCTTACAACATGCTTCCTGTTTATCCGGTAAAAACCGATGATGGTGAATGGTTTGATAGTCAGGAATATGATCAGGGAAACCCGGTGAGGAATATCGAGTATAATAAGGTGGAAAATAAAAACAGTTTGTATTTTGGAAACATTAAAGCTGATCTCGATATTTCTAAAGGCTTAAAAGCCAGCATTAACGTACTGAAACAGCGCGAATCCAATGACTCTATTCAGTATCTTAATTCTCAGACTGAACGTGGTCGCAATGACATTGGGTTTGCTAAACGTGTCGCATGGACTGCTGACAAACAATTACTTGAAGCAACGGTTAATTACAAAAAAAATATTGGACAACACAATATGAATTTCCTTGCCGGGTATTCGTATGAAGATAATTATTTTCAACGAATGGGTGCTCAGAATCGCCAGTTTGTAACTGATCTTTTTGAGGCAAACAATTTGAGTGCAGGCGAGAATCTTCGCGCAGGCGATGTCTGGTCACAGAAAAACATGAATAAGCTGATCTCTTTTTTCGGAAGGTTAAATTATATCTTGATGGACAAATATATCATAACCGCATCAATAAGACGTGACGGATCATCCAAATTTGGTAAAGATCATAAATGGGGTACTTTCCCTTCAGTATCAGCAGCATGGCAAATGAAAGAGGAAGGATTTCTGAAAGATGTTAGCTTTGTTGATGAGATGAAATTCAGACTTGGATATGGCGTTTCCGGTAATCAGGATGGCTTAGATCCTTACCTCTCTTTACCACTTTATGGAAAGTCTGGTCAATATTATGATGACGGTAAATGGTACAGTGCATATGAGTTTAACCAGAATCAAAATCCAAACCTGAAATGGGAAGAAACATCGATGTTCAATGTTGGTTTCGATTACAGTTTCTTAAACGGAAGGATAAATGGTAGCATCGAGTACTACGATAAAAACACCAAAGATCTTTTATATACTTATGCCGTTCCTCAACCACCATACCTGAAAGCAACGATGATGGCAAACGTAGGGTCGATGTCAAATAAAGGAATCGAGCTGATGATCAGTGGTGACATTATCCGCAAAGAGGATTTGCGCTGGAATGCTTCTTTTAACATTGCTCATAATAAAAACGAAATTACCAGTCTTTCGAATGATCAGTTTACCACAAGTGCAATTAAAACAGGTGATGCCTGGATACGTGGGGGATCAAACAATACAACACATATTGTTGAAGAAGGGAAAGAAGTTGGAACCTTCTACGGATGGGTCTGCAAGGGCCTGGATAGTGATGGGAAATATATCATGGATGACATGATTGACGGTGTCGCTGGATTGACTGATGAAGACCGAACTTATATTGGTTCTGCTCAACCTGATTTTACTTATGGTTTTGCCAATGTAATTACCTATAAAAACCTGGAGTTTAACTTCTTCTTCAGAGGTGTTTATGGTAATGATGTTTTGAATTTCTCTAAAATGTCATATGCTACAACGCAGTGGCTTCCAGGAGCTAATGTATTGAAAGAATCTTTGACTTTAGGTTTGACTGAAAGTCCTAAATATTGCAGTCTTTATGTGGAAGATGGCTCTTTTCTTCGATTGGATAACGCTTCCTTCGCTTATAATTTTGACACAAAAGGACTTTGGGGTTTCCAAAAATTGAGAGTATATGTAACAGGGCAGAATCTCTTCGTCATTTCAAAATATTCTGGCCTCGATCCTGAAGTGGAAATGTCAGGACTTAATCCGGGTGTTGAAGGACGTGAGTATTATCCTAAATCCAGAACATTCTCATTAGGTGTTAACCTAAGCTTTTAATTATTTAAACTTTAAGAATCATGAAAAAAACAAAAATATTTATTCTCATGGCTGTCATGATTGCATCCATCACCTTTCAGGGATGTACGAATCTTGACGAGGAGATTTATGACAAATTGCCGGTTGCCCAATTCGGTTATAACTCAAAAGAGGTTAACTCTTTAATCGCACCTATTTACAGAACCTTAAAAGGCGTTTTCCCTGCTAATTATTTTTATTTGAGCGAATGTGCTGGTGATATGGCTATAACTCCTACACGTAAAGGGGGAGACTGGTGGGACGGTGGACAGTTTAAAGAACTGCGTTTCCATACATGGACCCCAGGGACAAGTTTGGTTACCGACTCATACAACAGTGCGATGAGTAGCATTACGGCTTGCAATAAGATTTATTCGATGATTAATGATAATGAAACAATCACTGACAAAGAACAAATCCTTGCAGAAATCAGGGGTGTCAGAGCATATTGGTATTATATGTTACTCGATTACTACGGCAACGTCCCAATTGTGACTGATTTCAAAGACAGCAGTCTTCCAGCAACAAAATCAAGGGAAGAAGTTTATACGTTTGTTCTTAGCGAACTGAATGCGATTAAAGACCTTGTAAGAACCGATGTTTCCTCCTCCAGTTATGGGAAAATGACCAAGGGAGTTGTTAATACTTTGTTGGCTAAAATGTACCTCAATGCAATGGTCTGGAATCCTGCAGGTGGGGTAAAATGGACGGAATGTATTGCTGCATGTGATGAAGTAATGGGTATGGAATATCTTATTGAACCCAATTTTAAACAGAGTTTCATTGTTAAAAACCAAAATTCTAAGGAGATCATCTTTCCAATTGTGTTCAGTACCAGTGATGGTGGAAATACAATTGCACAGCGCACACTCCATTATTTGGCTGCACCCTCTTTAGGCCTTAAGATCGGGACATGGAATGGTGTATGTGCTATGCCTGATTATGTAAAGGCATATGATCCTGAAGATAAGCGAATCGGATGGTCATTTTTGACTGGCCCAATGAAAGATCCTGCAACTGGCGAAGTATTTATAACAGCTCATGGTCGTCCGTTGATCCATACAGTTGATGTGACTATGAAATATGGTTTTGATGCCGATGGTTGGGGACAGACCGAACAAGAAGATGGCGCCCGCTGCTTTAAATGGGAATTCGAAAGTGGACAGAACGGAGATGCTGAAAATGATTTCGCAATTTTTAGACTTGCCGATGTTTATTTGATGAAAGCTGAAGCGCTTGTTCGTGCAGGTGGCGATAATGTTGAAGCTACCCGCTTGGTAAATGTAATCAGACAAAGAGCTTTTGATGATGCCGCAAAACTTAAAACAGCAGTCACGCTTGCCGATGTCTATCAGGAAAGAAGATTTGAGTTGGCATGGGAAGGATACTCCCGTCAAGATATGATCCGTTTCGGAACATTCCTCAATGCTATTCCTGGATGGAAAGCCGTAACTCCTGCAAAATGTCTTCTTTTTCCTATTCCACGTACAGCAAGGGATGCAAATGCAAGCTTAACACAAAATCCCGGATATTAATCCACATTTAATTATAGCCGTTACTCCTGTAGTAGCGGCTATTTTTTTACTGATCAATCAGATATTGGAGAACAAAATCTATGATAATCATGGGTTAGTGCTTTGTAATATAGCTGTTGTTGAATACCTTACCAGTTGTAAGCTTTTCAATAGAATAGGATCTGGGCGATCTGAATTCTTTTAAATTCACAAAAACTATGAACTCAAAATTTAAGTTCAGAATAATCTGGGTACTCTTTTTTGTTTTAATCGGCTATTCCTCATACAGTCAAATTGATCCTCAAAAGAAATACAAAGAACTTTTTCAGGAAATTCAGAAAAACAAAATCTTTAGTGACCAGAAGATATTTGTTGACTGCGAGCCCAAAGAGAATCCGGATTTGATCTTAAAAGCATATCGGACAGAGAAAGGATCACCGGAGTTCAACCTGAAGGATTTTGTTGCTCTGTATTTTGATACCATTCAGAATGATACTACTGCGATGTTGCAACACATCCATTATCTATGGACAGATTTGACGAAAAATCCTGAGAATCAAAATAAATTTTCTTCCCTTCTGGCTTTACCGAATTCATACATTATTCCCGGCGGACGATTCAAGGAAATTTATTACTGGGACAGCTATTTCACCATGCTTGGTTTACAGGAAGACGGGAAAGTGAATATGATCGAAAACATGGTCGGAAATTTTGCCTTCCTGATTGAAACTTATGGACATATTCCCAACGGAAACCGGAGTTATTACCTGAGCCGCTCACAACCTCCGTTTTTTTCACTGATGGTTGAATTGCTGGCCGAAACGAAAAAGGATAGTACCATATATCTGACCTACCTTGATGCCCTTGAGAAAGAATATCGGTATTGGATGTCGGGCAATAAAGTAGTTCATCTGCAAAATCAGGAAATTTTGAATCGCTATTGGGATAAAGCCAATACGCCACGTCCGGAGTCATATAGCCAGGATGTCGAATTGTATCAACAATCAAAAAGGGATTCAACAATCTTCCGGGATATTCGTTCAGCAGCCGAATCAGGCTGGGATTTTTCGACCCGGTGGTTTGAAGACGGTCATTCTCTTGAGAAAATTAGGACCACAAAAATTATTCCGGTCGATTTGAATTGCCTGTTGTTTAATCTGGAAACTACACTCGCAAAAGCAAGTCAGATTAATCAGGATGAAGCCAAAGCTTCGATGTATCGCGAGCTGGCTCAAAGAAGGAAAAGGTTAATCTTAAAATATTTCTGGGATGAGCAAAGCGGTTTCTTTTTCGATTATAATTTGGAAACAGGTTCGCGCTCATCTCAATATACACTGGCTGGTTTATACCCGATGTTTTTTAAGCTGGCTGATCAATCAATGGCGGAAAAAGTGAAGACTCAAATTGAAACTCAATTCATGAAACCGGGAGGGCTTGTCACAACGCTGACACAAGGTTCAGGGCAGCAATGGGACTATCCGAATGCCTGGGCGCCTTTGCAATGGATCGGCTACAAAGCATTAAAGAATTATCAGTTTGATGTATTAGCAAATGAAATTGCTATTAGATGGACTAACCTGAATATTAAAGTCTACTTCGGAACCGGTAAAATGATGGAGAAATATGATGTGGTCGATCTAAACCGACTGGGTGGAGGGGGAGAATATAAAGCACAGGATGGATTTGGATGGACTAATGGAGTTTTTCTGAAAATGTGGAACGAGTTAAAAACAGGTAATTAGAAACAAGTCAAGGGTGTTTATCCTTAGATTTTTTTGTATTTGAACAGTAACATATCTTGAAATATTCGGGATTTCGATCCCGGGTTTTTGCGAATAATCGAGCGGCTTTCCAGAGGGAAGGTCGCTTTTTTTTGCAAAATATCTCAAGGCTGAAGTTTTACATCCTAAAACAGGCACACTTTTTTTTTCGCTTAATATACAAAAACAGCATTTAAGTGTCATCTGCACCATTATATTTGTAGTATTGTTTAACTGAATCATTAAGCTAATAAAATGAAAACCAGACTATCCTTTATTCTGATCTGCCTGTTTTTTTTCGGTATGTTCCGTTCTGAAGCACAACCCAAAACACTGGAGATTAAAGCCGGTACCCCAATTGCTCCAATACAATCCACGATGTGGGGCTTGTTTTTTGAAGATATTAATTTTGCTGCCGACGGAGGGATTTATGCCGAATTGATAAAAAACCGTTCGTTCGAGTTTTACAAACCGCTGATGGGTTGGAAGGTGACTGGTGAAAAATATGCCGGTCAATTGCAGATTATTAGTCGTCCGAATAACGATAATCCCCGTTTTTTGCGTCTTGAATCGCTACAGGGAAAAGAATTGGGATTGGTTAACGAGGGTTTTCGCGGAATGGGAGTTTCCTTTGGAGAGAATTACTTGTTTTCAATACTTGCCCGCCAAAGCGAAGGCGTTTCGGCACTTAAAATCGACTTGCTTGATTCAACCGGAGTGGTGATCGGTACTGCGGAAATGAAAAACTTTTCCGGAGAATGGAAAAAATACGAGGCGAAGTTTGCCTGTTCGGCGACTGACTCAAAAGCAAAACTGCGCGTAACGCTTTCAGGAAAAGGAGTGCTCGAAATTGATATGGTTTCATTGTTTCCTGAACATACATGGAAAAACCGGAAGAATGGTTTGCGTGCCGATTTGGTACAGAAACTGGCTGACCTGAAACCTGGATTCCTGCGTTTCCCCGGAGGTTGCATCGTGGAAGGTCGCGAACTCGCAACTCGTTACCAATGGAAAAAAACAGTTGGTAATGTTGAAGATCGTCAGTTGATTGTTAATCGCTGGAATACTGAATTTTCGTATCGGAATGCACCCGATTATTTTCAATCATACGGTTTGGGTTTCTATGAATATTTTCTTCTTTCTGAAGATTTGGGAGCCGAACCGCTTCCAATTTTGAATTGTGGGATGGCCTGTGAATATAATTCGTGTGAATTGGCTCCCCTTGATGGACTTGATCCTTACATTCAGGATATTCTTGATTTAATTGAGTTTGCCAATGGAGCCACCACCACAAAGTGGGGGAAACTACGTGTCGAAATGGGTCATCCGGAGCCTTTTAATTTAAAAATGGTTGGTGTTGGAAACGAACAATGGGGAACACAGTACATCGATCGACTGAAAATTATTCTTAAAGTTTTGCGTGAAAAACATCCTGAAATAACCTATGTGGGAGGATCTGGTCCTTCTCCGGATGGAAAAGATTTTGATTATCTCTGGGCACAAATGCGCGAATTGAAAGTTCCGATGGTGGACGAACATTATTACCGCAGTCCGGATTGGTTCCTGAAAAATGTTTCACGCTATGATTCATATGATCGGAAAGGACCAAAAGTATTTGCAGGTGAATATGCAGCTCACGACAAGGAAGGCAAAGATCCTGAATCGCGGAATACATGGAAAAGTGCTTTGGCCGAAGCTGCCCTGATGACTGGACTGGAACGTAATGCTGACGTGGTTTATATGGCATCGTACGCACCGCTTCTCGGAAATGTGAATGCCTGGCAGTGGCGGCCTGACCTAATCTGGTTCGATAACCTGAAGTCGGTGGCAACTCCCAATTATTACGTACAAAAACTTTTCTCGACCAATGCAGGGACTGATGTCGTTTTGGCTTTGGTGGATGGAAAACCGCTGACTGGTCAGGATAGTTTGTATGCCAGTGCCTGCGTTGATTCGAAAACATCGGAACTGATTGTGAAGCTGGTGAATGTGGCAAAAGAACCGTCAAATCTGAACTTGTCGCTTGAAGGGCGCAAGGCATTATCCGGAGAAATCAGTCTTCAGGTTTTGACCAATGCCGATCCTGCAGCGTATAACTTTCTTGGAAAACCTGAAGTGCTTGTGCCGGTTAAACGGAAATTGAAACTTTCAGGCAAAAAAATAGTTTTAAACCTTGATGGGTATTCGTTGACGGTAGTCCGTATCCCATTGAAGAAATAAGTTGATTTACCCTTTTTTATCCCTGACAGGGTTCCAAACCCTGTCAGGGATAAAAAAGGGTAAAGAGCCAACGCAATTACGATTGGAAGTGGCTGAAATTTTTTGAGACAGCCTCGGTTCAGAAAAAAGCAGTTGCTATTCTTTCCCTGAGTTCTCGCGTGGATTGCTGATCATCTGCATCTTTCCGGAGCTTTCAATGGCTTTCATAGCAATGTCTTTCACGCTGGTTTCTGCAGTCGATGCTTTTTTTGATGCATCGCTCACGATGGCTTCCATGTCCTTGATTTTGCTTTTCAGGGTTTCAATGGTTTGTTCTTTTAGCTTCAGTTCGCCTTCGGTTTGTTTGGCGGTCAGTTCTTTCTCAAACCTGAATTCAGCCTGAAGTTTTTCGGTGGCAGACTTTACTGAAGTTGCTACTGCTTTTTCGATTTCTGAAGGGAAAGCGGCATTTTTTGTACGCAAATCTTTCAGTTCATTTTCAGCGGCCAGAACTTCAGCTTCGCGACGTGCAATTTCCTGATCGAAGGCTTTTTTCTTTTCTGCCAGTTCTTTTTCCTGAATGGTTTTCTTTTCTTCGTAAAGATCGGTTTCCTTTTTTCTCGTCAGTTTAAGGTTATAAATATATTCTTCTTCCTCGCGTTTACGATCTTTTTCGTTTTTCTCTTTCAGTTCTTTTTGTTGTTCGGTCCATTTTTGCTGTTCGGTTTTCCAAAGTTCTTTTTGTGATCTCATTGAGGTTTCGAACGATTCGCTTTCATTTTTGATCTTTTCATCAAACCCAAGCTTGTCAGCTTTCATCTTTTCGTCAAAGGCACTTCGTCTATCGGTCATCTCGACTTCGAAGAGCGCTTTTTTCTCTTTCTGTGCCTGAAGCATAGCTGCCAGCGAATCGGCATTGGCGGAAAGCTGGTAGAGTTCTTCCAGATTTTGTTTTTCGAGGCGCATAGCCGACTGGATATCTTCCAGTTTTTTATACTCTGAAGTTAATAGTTCGCTTAGTTTGTCGAGTTCTTTGGCTACATTTAATTTCAGGGCGGTAATGCCGTTTACAATTCCTTCGGTGGTGTTTCCCGATGCTTTTTTTACAACTTCCTGTTGCTGTTTTTCTTCCTGCACCTGTTTAGGCTCAGCCGTTTTCAGATTCTGTATTTTTTTTAATGCATCCTCGTATGCCGAAAGGATTTCGTTTTTGGTATTCTTTAAATTAATTTCAGTTGTCATGCTATTATTGATTTAGATGTATGGACAAAAGTTGCATTTTAGCGATCAGAACCAAACTATCAAATGCTATGATGCGATCCTCCTGGACGTCAAGTACGTCAAGAGCCAAGTGGAGTGCTTCAAGGCGTGAAGTATCATTCTGGATAGTTGTAACGATAATTTTAAACATCACATAGTTAAACATTTCCTGAACATGAAGAGAGGTCCTTTCGGGGAAAAAGAATTTCCTGTCATAACTATTAATCAAGTACTCTTCCTGTGCCGTTTTCGTAGAAATCTTATTTTCCATCCAGAGTAGCCTGATTAAAGGGTAATCAGGAAATTTAGCCGCATACTCATTCAGTTTTTGAGTGTATTTTTTTGATTTATTTTCCTGAAGGATTGATAGCTCCAGAAAGTAAAACGCAGGTATATCCGTGTTTGTTTTCCTGAATTCTTCAAGTAATTTGCTGGCCTTTTTCGGCTTTTCATGGGCCAGATCGTATATCTCCATAAAAAGGGACCTGGTTGAGTCTGAAATTTGTACCGAACCGGGTGCTATTCCCAACATTTCATCGGGGATTTCATCTTCAGTTAGTTCTATATCCAGATCCTCACAATACTCATCATAGTATTTGTCAACAAGTTCATCCCTTGTCAAATCTTTATAAATTGAATTAGTGAGTTTAAAAAAACGGGATGCTTCTTCTTCGTTAGGTTTTTTCTTCATGGATTCCAACTCTGCAAAGAGTTTCTTTTTTTCTTCGAAGCTTAAGCCTTTAAACTCGTCTTCCTCAACTTCCTCGTCCCAATCATCTTGCCCTAAAAGGTAATCGAAATTTCCCGGTCCGGCAGTTCGTTCGAGCTGGGCCAGTATCTTGTTCATTTTAATTTGATCGTCATATGGACCACTGACATAAAAGGGTTTTCCATCTTTACCGCACTCAACCTCAATTAGTTCTACATCTTCCGTATCTTCTTCGAGCATAAAACGGGTAGTCGAAGTAAAGTCTTTGTGAGGTTTAAACCCGTATTCCTCTGCAAATTCAAGAGATGCGTAGATAATGTTGTGTGCCAGTGTATAACTGATTGGTTTGAAACTCATCTCATCATCGCCACCAAATTTTTCCTGATAATTACTTCTTGTGTCATTAAAAAAATAATGGGTGTCCTTTACTCCCAGGCAAAACAAATCGACCAGGTAAAAACAAGCCGTAATGTTTCCGTTTGTATGACTACGGGCTACGATAATATTGGCGAATCCTTCATTCTTCCATTCATGATTTACCAGGCACTCATGGATTGGAAGAGTGCGTGCTTTTTTGCGGATATAATTTTCAGGGCTCAGCATTTGGACTACTTTCCCTTTATTCTTCTGCGCCATTTCGTTGAATGTTTTTAGTTCATTTTATTGAGGCAAATATAAATGATTCACTTTATATTGAAACAATTATTCTTTTTCTAATTCCTGTATGAGCAATTCTTTGACATGATTTTCAAGATATCGTTTTTTAAAATCAAACCAGTTCTGACGATAGCTTGAATTGTCGATAATGCCTTTGAAATGTAAAAATGGTTTGTGGTGGTTTAAGGCATGGATCAGTTTGTTTTGTAACCTTCGGTCATCCAGTAATTCCACATACGTTTCCATAATTTTGAACGATTCATACGATTCCAGAGGTTCGAAGGTCAGGCAACGTTCCCAGGTGTCGTATTTCAAATCCAGGCTTTCGATCGTTTCGCCGGTCATGGCCTCAAATTCATCCGGATCGTTCAGTAATTCTTTCGGAAAATCTTCTGTTTCTATAGTGTCGAGGTTGAGAAAACAAATTAAACCGGCATCGATGTTTTCTGCTATTGTAGAAACTACTTTATTATATTTTTCCGGAATTTCGATTTCTTCATTTTCATCCGGCTCTTCGTAAATTTCATCGTTTAAAAATGTCAGGATCTTTTGAAGTTTTTCAGAATCCTCCTTGACTGTATAGAGGATTGGCAAAATTTCGTCTAACAGCTTTTGTGCTTTCATCGGATCAGCGATTTTGTATTTGTAAAAATCGGGTATTTAAAAGGGTAAATCATAATCGGTCTCATTCCCGATGTTTTCACAGGGAGGTATTTCGTCCGTCGGGAAATCAGGTTCTTCGTAGCAATCGCAGTATTCACCATAGGGGCATGTCATCGGATCGCCTGAACACAATTCCAGGTCGTAGCCAGACGAAGGGAGGTATTGAACCGGGACGTCCCAGTTAGAGGTGAGTACCTCGTACAGAATTTCGGGCGGTATATCAACCGGGGCATCGATCAGTTCGATCTGCAAAGCATCATAAATCTTAAAGATGGCATCATTCACTTTTCCCCATTGATCGCCTGATAATCTAGTGATATCAGGGAAAACCTCCGAATCGATGCCGATCCATTCAGATATGGGTTTAAACGGTACAAGAGCAAGTTCTGCAATTACAGGATCTGACTCCAAATGCGCAGGTGTTTCAAAAAATGGTAATAATGGCGGAAGATTTGCCGCTTCCTCCAAATCTTCGATAAGTTGTTGTATGTAATGTTCCATATCAGTTGATTTTTTTCTGTTGAGCTTGCAGGTGTCCGAAGTCCTTTCAAGTGAGTCTTCAGTTCACTAATTTAATCTTTTTTGCGAACCAATCGATAGGAAAAGGATGAGCAAGTCCGGATTCCGAACAAAAAGTGATCTTCCGGATGAATCCTTTTTATTCCCTCACGTGACTTTCCTGTGAGGGAATAAAAAGGATAATCATTTAAATTATTCTCCCTGAATAACAATCAGACAGAACAGGCTGACTCATCTTTATCCTGCTTATTCAAAGATATTATTCAGTAATCCACCACTGGCTTCCTTCCGGCTGTTTGGGCCTGATTTGCTTAGTTGAGCGATCAGTTTCCGGATGGGCATCGACTGTAACCAAACTGTTCCTGTTCCACGAAGAGTAGCCAGAAATAAACCTTCACCGCCAAATACCATTGATCGCAGTCCACCAGCCTGCTGTATATCGAAGTCGATGGATTCTTCAAATGCGACAACACAACCGGTATCAACCCGAAGAACTTCGTTGTTTAAATGACGTTGAATCACCGTTCCCCCGGCATGGATGAAAACTTTCCCATCGCCCTGAAGGTATTGAAGAATAAATCCTTCTCCGCCGAAAAATCCGGCACCAAGCTTCCGGTTTAAACGCATGGAAATCTTAGTTCCTAGTGCCGCACAAAGAAATGCATCTTTCTGCACAATCAGACTTCCCCGGTAATCGGGTAAGCTAACCGGAATAATCGTTCCTGGATAAGGAGCCGAGAAAGCAACATGTTTTTTGCCCCAGCCCTGATTGGTGAAATGAGTGATAAATAACGATTCGCCTGTGAGAAGTCGCGAGCCGGCAGCAAGTACTTTGTCGAAAAGCCCGGCACGAGGGTTGGACCCATCGCCCATTTTGGTGTCATAACTAATCCCATCTTCCATGTACAACATGGCTCCGGCTTCGGCAATAACTGTTTCTCCCTGGTCAAGTTCTATTTCTACCATCTGAACATCGTGACCCACAATTTTGTAATCAATTTCGTGTGATTGCATGAATTAAAAATTTTAATGAGTTTTTCGGTTGAACAATGTCTGACAAAGTTATGGAATGTTGGGCTATTGAACGGTATTTTTCGACCAGTAACTTTATTTTGCCGGTAAAACTGTAAATACAGAAATAAAGCCCATATTCATCTCTGCATCAGTTTCCGGCAGCCATAGTCATGAAGAAATGTTATTTTCAGCGGTTGGTGTTGTTTCATAAAGAGGAATTTCCACATAAAATGTGGTGCCCTCTGCTTCTGATGTTTCGTACCAGATCTTGCCCCTGAAATTGGTGATGATGTTGCGAACAATGGATAATCCGAGCCCCATTCCGCTTGTTTTCGTTGTGAAATTGGGTTCAAAAAGATATCGTTGAGCTTCCTTGCTGATTCCGGCTCCATTGTCGCTGATCCCGATTCTGACAAGCGATTCAGCCTTTCGAACAGTCATGCGTATTTCTCCATTCCGTTCGGCAGGAATGGACTGAATGGCATTTTTTACCAGGTTCAGAAATGCTCTTGAAAGCTGTTCCTTGTCGGCAAAAATAAGGACTTCCGTAAGCTGATCCATTTCAAGCGTAAAATGCAGGTTTTTATTTGGTTCAAACAATAAGCTTACGTTTTGGAGTACCTCAATCAGGTTAAATACTTCATTTTTTGCTTTGGGTGCCTGCGCAAAATTCGAAAACTCCGTTGCGATTCCTGAAAGTGTGTCAATTTGCTCAATCAGGTTTTTGGTTACACGGTTAAAAAAATCGTCGTAGTGTTCATTCCCTTCCGCTTTGGCTTTTTGTAAATACTGAATATTCAGCTTCATCGGGGTTAGCGGATTTTTTATTTCGTGCGCAATTTGTTTAGCCATTTCGCGCCATGCTGATTCACGTTCCGAACGGGCGAGTAGCTCGGCACTTTCGACCAGTTCTTCAACTTTATGATTGTATTCCTTCACCAAAGCTCCAATTTCATCTTCGGCGAGGTAATTAATCTGTTCGTTCTTTTTGCCCAACTGAATGCCTCTCAGTTTTTCGCGGATGAGACTCAGTGGCTGCGTGATTTTATTCGACAACACAACAGCAACAATCACACTGGCCAGAAAAAGGATCAGATAGAGGTTGATAAATGCAACGACAAAAGTAGAAATGCTTTGCTTCAGATCATCTTCGCGGGTAAAATACGGAAGGTTGATATAACCCAGATAATCTCCTCTGTTATTTATAATTGGTTCGTAAGCCGAAAGATAGGATAGGTTCCCTATTTTTTCAGGCTGAAAATAATTGAGTTGATAGCGTTCTGATAATTCATAAAATGCATTCGCATTCATTTGGTCGGAGATAATTCCCTTGGCGAATATCTCAGGTCGAGAAGTCGCTATCAGCTCCCCGTTTACATTGTAAATACTAATATCGGTTCTAAAGATGTTGGACAATTTATACAACTCGGTATACAGCCATTGCTGCAATTCAGGGTTAATTGAATTGACGTAGATCAGTCGGCTTTTTATTTCTTCTGAAACGGATTTGATCTTTTCCTGAAGGTCAACCTTGTGCCTGCTGCGGTATTCCTGAATGTTATAGTAAATAGTTCCTGTTGCAACAAACAGAAGTGAGACGAGTACGACCGAGATGATCGAAACCTGAATTCGGAAGCGCAGGTCCTTTGGAATGATAAGCTTCCGAAAATTCGAATTACCAATCACAGCAATTGTCAAAACAACCAAAAAATAAAATACAAAAATATAAGGGAACGAAATCAGGTAATCGAGAAATGTAAGAGATCGGTTGCTTACAATAATGTGATTGTTTTCATCGAATGCGTAAATGAGGTGGTCGTATCCATCCCATTTCATCAGTCTGAATTCCGGACCCGCTTTCCCCAGGTTATACGACTGAAGATAATAATTGTAGGCATATTCCCCTGAACGGTTCACCAGCTCCTCATCAAAATATTTGGCGTACGAGAGATACTTGTACCTGAACGGTTTAATCAGCGAACGATCCATCAATAATTCCGGAAAGCCTATCCCCTCCGAAATAATTTTCGAATTGATCTCAATAAATGCTGAAATGCCTCTTGAATCATCAACGAGCTGATAATGAAGGTTGCCCAGGTATGAGACACGTCCGTCCATATAATTCATGAAATAAAATTTGCTTCCCGGAATATTAATTCCGAAGCGTTCGATCCTTTGGTCGAAGAAAGGGAAGCATGGTTCTGAAATATTTTCCGGTTGAATTAAAACAGATTCTGATCCGGTACAAAACGTGTACTGAATATCATATTTTCTGAAGTATCCGCTGAAATAGGTGTGGGTAAGGTAGTTCTCCAGTTTGTTGTATGGTGGAGAAAGCAGCGAAGGAATAACTGCATCTGTATTAAACTGATTTTGCATCCGGGCCAGTAAAACTTCGGCAACCGGATCCTGTTCGGAGCTTAAATTGATCGCCAGAAGCTTTTGAACCTGTATCTCGCGATTTTTGATGGTATTGTAAATAATCAGTAGACTGATGACTGAAAAAAGTGAAATAAACAGGATCGAATAGGATAGTGAATAAATGGTGATGTGCATTTTTCTGATCTGGCACTGAAGTAAATTGACTCCAAAAAATAGGGTAAGAATATATGACCAGCCTGAAGGGAAAAGAAAACTCAATGCGATTGAGATGATTACAGCTACCAGATTAAATTTCAGGAAGAAGCGATTGTGGAAGAAGTATTCCGTCCGTTGAATAATCTTCAGGTGTATCAGAAATACAGAGAACAATAATATTGCAATGGCAAGATAACTGCTGATGCTGTATTGGTCGATGTCGGTTATCCGGTTTAGTCTGTATGTAATGTTGCTGTTCCTGATCAGATTTTCGATCATAAAACCGACCAACTGATACATCGACCCGGCAAAGACGAAGGCCGGAATAACAAACTGTTTTTTTAAGTCTTCGACCAAAATCAACTCCCTGACAAATACTAAACTCCAGAAAAAGAATAAAACAGTGATCAGGAAAAAATCGCCCAGCGAAGGCAGCCAGCTCGATAATGCGTAAAACTGGGCGGTAAATATCCCGAAATGGTTAAGGATTATGGGTATCCGGAATATCATGTGAATCCAGTATATCACAAAAAGAACCACAAGTACCAGAAACATTTTAGTCACGAAATTTTCGTCTTTGTACTCTCTGATCTTTTGGTATAATGAAAGGAGTAAAAATAAGAACCCAAGCATATACAAGAGGGCCGGAAAGTAAAGTTGTGACTCATTGAGCCGTTTTGCTCCGGATGGTAAGACCGAAAAGAGATATTGGTTGGTTTGGTCGTGTATCTCAACCGCATTTTGATCTCTGGCTGAGCTAATTTTAAACCCGGAAGGAAGATTAAATGGTGGAACGAATGAATTTTCGAGGAATTGATTTTCGTAGGAATAGTTGGTTTTGATGTGTATCAGACCTGTCAGCTCGTGATTGCCAACAATCCTTTTTTGTGTGAGATAAATGCCGTTTGGTAAAGTGAGCAGCCGGTTTTGATCGGGGATCCTATTCTGTAAATTAGGAAATGTAAATTGGTTGCTCGACCAGTAAACCATTTTCTGATCTCTGAAAATGACAAGGCCAATCCCTTCTTTTTCAAATAATTGGTTGAAATCTGAAAATGTTGAAGTACAGTTGTCTGCCGACACACTGTCAGCTATTCTTTTTCCCGCGTCATTCAGGTATTCTGATAGTTTTGCTTCCTGGTTCAGTATGGTTTTTTGGAAATTCTGAATGAGTTTTGCTTCAGGATGTTTATTCAGGATCTGGTATTCCTGAATAGCCGCCAGTATAAAAAACAGGCCGGAAAGTAGGTAAAATATGTACTTTCTGAATTCCTTCATGGTACAAAATAATCATTATTTATTGATGGTGGTATGGTTCTCCTTTTAAAATGGTCATTGCCCGGTATAATTGTTCCACAAAGATGAGCCTGACCATCTGGTGCGAAAAAGTCATCATCGAAAGGCTTAGCTTCCCGTTTGCCCGTGAATAAATGTTTTCTGAAAAGCCATACGGGCCACCAATCACAAAAACCAGCCGTTTAATTCCTGAAATCATTTTCTTCTCCAAAAAGCGTGCAAATTCTACTGATGATGATTCCGTTCCCTGTTCATCGAGCAAAAATAATTCGTCAGAAGAGGTCAGCTGCAGGCGAATCAGTTCACCTTCTTTTTCTTTCTGTTGATCCTCGCTTAGATTTTTAGAGTTTTTCAGGTCGGGGATGATCTTCAATTCGAATGAAATGTAATGGGGTATTCGTTTCAGGAATATTTCGATTCCTTTTTGCAAATAATCTTCGTCGGTCTTCCCGATTACCATCAGACAAATCTTCATATTGGTTTTTATTTTTTTTATTTGAATATTCGCTTACTCTTCCAATTGGGTGTTCTTCCAGCCAAACAGCATTGTTTATAGTCATTTGTTTGTCATTCACTGTGTTCCCTAAAAGTCAACAACACTTTTTTTAAAGGCTGACCAACAATTGTATACTCATGTTATTTCTTCAAAATAGTATTCTGTAACCAATATGAGTTGTTGGATATCATTTCATCCGAACCCTGATCTTCTCCGGAAATTTGCACATCCGGACCGTTTCATCCTTCATCTGGCTTAAATTTGTTACCTTTGCAAAGGTATTTGATTAAATAAAAAAATTGCACGGTTTTTGGTAATGATTCACATTGATTGAAATTCGTACGAAAATTTTTAACGATGAAAAATATTAAATTGAAACTGATTTTCTTATTGTTTGGCTTCTTTGTTCTGACAAATGTTTCGTTTGCTCAGATTCCAGACGAGATTGTGATCAGCATTCAAAGTGGTAATGACGCCAAACTGGCTGAATTCTTCAATGAAAATGTTGAGTTGGTGGTTGAGACGCACGATGATGTATACAGCAAATCACAGGCTCAGCAAATTGTCGCAGAATTTTTCAAATCGAACAAACCGAAGCAGTTCAGTATTATACACCAGGGCGGAAAAGAAGGTGCCAGGTATGCTATTGGCAGCCTGACTACAAACACCGGAACCTTCAGGGTCTATTTTCTGCTTAAGAACAAAAACAATAATTCTTATATTCATCAGTTAAGAATTGAAAAACAGGGTTAATGCCTGGCAGACTAGTAAAACAATGGTTTTTATTGTGGGAAAGGATTCTGGCTAAAGCTAAAAAAGTCACCTTCCCCGGATTTGATGGGATGGCTCTTTACGATGTGATGGTGTTCTTTTGGCGCAGCATTGTCGACGGAGCATTATCAACCCGTGCTTCAGCCATTGCATTCAGTTTCTTTATGGGTTTATTTCCGGCGATCATTTTCCTGTTTACACTTATACCTTATATTCCAATCGATCATTTCCAGGACGAATTGTTTCTGATTATTAAAGATATCGTTCCTGAAAATGCGTTTAGGGCTATCGAGGAAACGGTTCGGGACATTCTGACACAGCAACGTGGCGACTTGCTTTCTCTGGGGTTTTTCATGGCACTCATCTTTTCAACTAACGGTTTCGCTTCTATGATGGTTGCCTTTGATGCTTCCCTTCATAGCTTTGAACGTCGCACCTGGCTGGGTCAGCGCCTGATTGCCTTATTGCTTCTGGTAATACTTTCTTTCCTGATCACTGTTGCCATTGCTCTGATTACTTCTGGTCAGCATCTTATCAACTATTTGGCGGCTAATGGTCTTCTTAGAGATCATTTTATATTTTATGTTCTTACTGTTGGTAAGTGGGTTGTCATTCTGTTCCTGTTTTTCATGGCCAATTCATTTTTATATTATCTGGCACCAGCCAAAAAGACCAAATGGCGTTTTATCTCTGCCGGAGGTACATTGTCCACCGCTCTCTGCGTGGCAACTTTTATTGGGTTTTCATACTATATCAACAATTTCGGGCAATACAACAAGCTCTACGGATCAATCGGAACCCTCTTGGTTATCATGCTTCTGATGTACCTTCTTTCGATGATTCTTCTGATTGGGTTTGAATTAAATGCCAGCATTAACGAAGCTGTAAAGCAATCGAAGAACGGATTTATATACAAAAAATGACTTTTGAATGCTGAAAACTGAGACTGCCAACTTTCCCTTTTATTTTCCCATCCGGAATAGGATCTCTTTTTCTTCTTTTGACAGTGAGTCGTAGCCTGATTTACTGATTTTTTCCAGAATTTCATTCATTCGGGTTTTATTCCGATTTTTGATGCGGTTATAATCAATATCATCAACAGGCTTGCGGTAGGTCACTTTCACTTTGGGCGCTGGAGTAAATATCTTTTTGGCGCCTGAAATCAGTCGGTTGAGTCCCTTGCCAAGATCAATTCCCCGACGTAACTGAATGATGTAAATAACACCCCAGAATGCACCGCCCAAATGAGCCAGATTACCTCCGGCATTGGACGATGAAATTCCAATTACATACAACAGAACGGAAAAAAGTGCAAGGTATTTCATCTTTACCGGCCCGATAAACATCAGATGGATGGTGTGATTGGGGACATACATGGCCAACGCAGTTACGATGGCAATCACCGAAGCAGATGCTCCCAGAAGCTGCGAATTAGTAACCATTCCCGAAAAGGCTGGAAATGAATTGTATCCGGCTATATAAAATAAACCTCCTGTAATTCCTCCCAGCAGATAAATGGTAATCAGTTTCTCCTGACTAAAATAGCTTAAAAAAATCTGGCCCATCCAATAGAGCCAAAGGAGATTAAACAGGATATGTAAAAAGTCGAAATGCAGAAACATGTAGGTCAGCAGTGTCCAGGGACGACTTGCCAGCATTCCGAAATCGGCGGGAAGAGCAAGCCAGTCCAGAAAGGGGAATGGAATACCTGCCAGGAAAAGGAATACATTGCTTATCCTGATCAGCAAAAATACACCCAGGTTGATGTAAATCAGGCGGGTTAAGGCTGACCCTTCTCTAAATGATTCTTTTATTTCGTCCAGAAGGTTCATGGATAGTATTTTATATTGTAGGGATAGGACATGTCCTATCCGAAATTAGCTAATAGAAATTATTCGTTCGGCTGTTCCAGTATTTGATCAGGATGAATCCAAAGAGCATCCCGCCAAGATGAGCAAAATGTGCAATGTTGCTTCCCGTATTGGCAATTCCACTGAATAGTTCGATGGCCCCGTAACCCATTACAAAATATTTGGCTTTGATGGGGATAGGTGGGAATAACAGCATCAACTGTGTATTGGGGAATAACATTCCAAAACCAAGCAGAATTCCAAACACTGCTCCTGAAGCTCCGACTGTTGGGACATTGAACAACAAGTTGAGTTTTCCTGCGCTGGAATCAGAAAAGTTTTTCCCCTGATTAAATATTTCGGTTCCCTGATTCAGTACCATTTGCACCGTTTCGGGTGGCATTTTAGAGGCTATATAGTGAAATTCTATATAATTGACCAAGCTGTAAAATACCGCGGCACCAAGTCCGGTTACAAAGTAAAAGATGAAAAAACGTTTGGCACCCCATACATTTTCAAGTACCCGTCCAAACATCCATAGTGCAAACATATTAAATAAAAGGTGCATGAATCCACCATGCATAAACATGTGTGTTACCAGTTGGTAAGGCCTGAATTCCGGCGATTCAATGTAATGTAATCCTAATATATTGGTCAGGTCGATTCCCCTCGTGCTTAGAACGTAGGTGGCCAGCAACATGATCGCATTGATTATAATCAGGTTTTTAACAACCGGTGGGATAGCGTTGGTATTGGGTCTGAAATTGCTCATCGTAATTTTGTTTTTTTGTTTTTTAATTGGTCAAGACTCAAGATCGTGGATTTAAAATTCAGGATTTGCGACTCAGGAGTCAAGAATCGCACCAATTTGAAACTTCCTCTGCCAAAGTAGTAATTTTCTGTTGCGTTTTACCTTTTCCGTCAAATTGTCACTTCAGTAATTTTTCAAAATCCTCCAAAGGCATGATGGAGAGTATTTTCTTTCCTTTCGGCGAAAAGTTTGGTGTCTGACAGGCAAAAAGGTTGTCAATCAATTCACTGATCTCGCCTGGCTTTAATGTTTGTCCGTATGGAATGGCGGATGCCTGAGCCAGTGAGATAGCAACGGTTTCACGTGCTTTTTCCTGAAGGTTAGCTGGTGAATTTTTGTATTCCTCCAACAGACTTTCAATAATCTCGAGGGGCGAAGACGTATTCAGAACGCCTGGCGTTCCGTTGATGATAAAGCTGTTCTTGCCAAATTCACGGATGTCGAAGCCTAAAGCTCTCAGGTCGGGGAGGATGCTGGTTAGCAAGGTCGCATCCGAGGCATTTAGCTCAAACGTTTCGGGGAAAAGCTGTTGCTGACTGGCAACTTCGTTGTTTTCAAGTACCTGCATCAGTCGTTCGTATAAAATGCGCTCGTGTGCACGTTTTTGATCAATCACCATTAATCCTGATTTAACAGGCGTCAGGATGTATTTGTTTTTAAACTGAACTGAACTTTTTACAGTTTGCTGTTCTTCTATCCTGAACTGAACCGGATCGTCGTTCTGTGTTTCAGGTTTTTCAGAATAATCAGGTTCAAGTCCTTTGTGTAAGGATTGCCAGTTTGTTGGATTCGGTCGTTGAACGGGCGCTGAGTGAAAACTGTTTCCTGTTCCGGAGTAACTCTTTGCCGGTGATTCGAATGGATTATAGGCTGGATTTATTTTAATCTCAGGCATACTCACATCGCCAAAATTACGGAGAGGCATCGGAATGTCAACACTTCCGGCCTGATCAAAATCGATGGAAGGAACGATGTTGAATTTTCCAAGAGCCTCGCGTACTGATGCCTGCAGGATTTGCCAGATTGCCGATTCATTCTCGAATTTGATCTCTGTTTTGGTTGGATGAATGTTGACATCAATGTCAGCCGGATCGAGATCAAAATTGATAAAATACGAAGGAATGGTATCGGGGGGTAATATTTTTTCGTACGACTGCATGATGGCTTTGTGAAAGTACGGGTGTTTGATGTACCGTTTGTTCACGAAAAAAAATTGTTCGCCAAATGTTTTCCGGGCATGTTTGGGTTGACCAATAAAACCGGTAATTTTCACCAGACTGGTTTCTGTATCAATAGGAATCAGGTTCTGATTGATATTCTTTCCGAAGATGGAAACAATGCGCACCCTTTTATTCGTTCCGGTGAGTTCGTATATAGCTGAGCCATTATGAACCAACGAAATCGAAATGTCGGGATTGGCAAGCGCAATGCGTTGTATCTCGTTGATGATGTGTTTGAGTTCTGCCGGATTCGACTTCAGGAATTTGCGCCTGGCCGGAACATTGAAAAACAGGTTCTTAATTTGGAAATTGGTGCCGCTATCGCAACTGACGGGTTCCTGAGTGATGAGGTCTGAGCCTGAAATGTGAATGAAAGTTCCCAGATCATGATCGTGTTCTTTGGTTCGGAGTTCCACGTCTGCGATGGCTGCAATCGAAGCAAGTGCTTCTCCTCTGAATCCCATGGTTCGGATGGCAAAGATATCGTGAGCCGATTTTATTTTTGATGTTGCATGACGCTCGAAGGCCATTCGGGCATCTATGTCGGACATCCCGCTACCATTGTCGATGATCTGAATCAGTGTCCGGCCGGCATCTTTGATGTTTACTTTTACCTGCGTTGCGCCGGCATCAATCGCATTTTCAACCAGCTCTTTTACTACTGAAGCTGGTCGTTGAATGACCTCTCCGGCAGCAATCTGATTGGCGACTGAGTCTGGAAGTAATTGAATAATATCTGCCACAGTTAATTTTAGGCTATTTCAGTAAAATGTAGAATAAAATAGAAAGAATGATTACAATATAAAACAATCGCATGTTCGATTTTCGGCGGGCTTCTGCTACAGTCTTGCTTTGTGTCATTTTTCCCGAATTTCTGAACTGACCTTTGATGCCGGCACTGTAATGAGAGATTGTTCCTTCCCCGTTACTCTGTCCCGATTCCCGTTTAATCCGTTCTTCCCGTTCTTTCATGGCCTCTTTTTGAGGGTCATAAAACCGGGTGGTGATGTTGAACTGCTTTGATTTCGGCAGATGCATGAATTTCATTCCCATGATACTTCGTTTTATAGCTGCAAAAATAACAATTCTGAATGACTTTCATGCAATCTGCAGAAAGTGGAACCGAAGGTGGATTTTTCGGTGAATCAATGATTTGAAATATCGGTTTTTGTTATTAATTGTCTTATTGCTAGTCTTTAGTGAATGGATGATTTAAGGTAATGTCAGGCAAAGAAGAACTGATTTCAGTTTTAAGTGAAGTACGGTTTGATTCCTTATTATTGGCAGATTTGATTCTTCGAATGATCGAACTGTTTCATTGTTAGATTCTTATTTCACGCTTTCCTGATTTTTTACAAAGCTTTTATTTCCGGTTTTTTATCCATTTCTTTAAAATGTATCTTTGTCAATCTTAAAAAATCAGAACATTGAGCACTACTTCCAAATATGCTGAAACACCTTTGATGAAGCAATATAATGCTGTCAAAGCAAAACATCCTGATGCTGTATTGTTGTTCAGGGTAGGCGATTTTTATGAAACTTTTGGCGAAGATGCTATTCGTGCCGCCGGAATTCTTGGAATTACGCTCACCCGCCGGGCTAACGGTTCGGCAAGCTATGTGGAACTGGCAGGTTTCCCTTATCATGCATTGGATACTTATCTTCCGAAACTGGTTCGCTCCGGTGCGCGTGTTGCTATTTGCGAACAACTGGAAGATCCGAAGTTGACTAAAAATATTGTCAAACGTGGCATTACCGAGCTGGTAACTCCCGGAGTTTCGTTTAACGACAACATTCTGGAAAACCGCGAAAACAATTTTTTGGCATCGGTTCATTTCGATAAAAAGATGGCTGGAATTGCCTTTCTGGATATTTCGACCGGCGAATTTTTAACTGCGGAAGGTTCATTCGAATACATCGATAAGTTGCTCAGTTCGCTGCAACCCAAGGAAGTTCTGTTTCAGAAAGGGAAAGGGGCTGATTTTACAGCATTGTTTGGTGGCAAGTATTATACTTTTTCACAGGACGATTGGGTTTATACCGAAGATGCTGCTAATGACCGGCTGATGAGGCATTTCGAAACCAAATCGCTTAAAGGGTTTGGCGTTCATGAACTGAATTACGGGATTATTGCTTCCGGAGCTATTTTGCATTATCTCGACCTGACACAACATCATCAGACCAGGCACATTGTGAGTCTGTCGCGCATAGAAGAGGATAAATATGTTTGGCTCGACCGGTTTACTATCCGGAATCTGGAACTTTTTTCAAGCATCAACGAAGGTGCGAAAACATTGGTTCAGGTGATCGATAAAACCATTTCGCCGATGGGCGCCCGTTTGCTGAAACGATGGATTGCTCTTCCACTGAAAGAAATTGCGGCCATTAACAACCGGCAGAATGTGGTGGAATACCTGGTGAAAGAGGTAGAACTGAAAGAAAATCTGGAAGAACACATTCGCTTGGTGGGCGATTTGGAACGCATCATATCAAAGGTAGCCGTAGTGCGAATTAATCCGCGCGAAGTGGTGCAACTGAAAAATGCACTTCAGGCGATTTCGCCAATCAAACAAGCGTGCAGCCAAACCAATAATGCAAATCTTCAACGTTTTGCCGAACAGCTCAATCCCTGTGAATCCATCCGGATGCGCATCGAAAAAGAGATTCATCCCGATCCGCCAACCCTGGTGAATAAAGGAAATATAATTGCTTCAGGAGTATCGGAAGAATTGGATGAGTTGCGCTTACTTGCCTTTTCAGGAAAAGATTATCTGGCGAAGATGCAGGAACGTGAAGCTGAACGAACCGGCATTACCAGTCTGAAAATTGCATTCAACAACGTGTTTGGTTATTACATTGAAGTCAGGAATACACACAAAGATAAAGTTCCTCCGGAGTGGATTCGTAAACAAACTTTGGTGGGTGCCGAACGATATATTACCGAAGAACTGAAGGAATATGAATCAAAAATTCTTGGTGCTGAAGAAAAGATTCAGACCATCGAAATCCGCTTATTCAATGAACTGGTGGTTGCTTTGGCCGAATACATTCAGGCAATTCAGCTGAATGCCGCTATTGTCGGACAGATGGATTGTCTGCTCTCGTTTGCGACGACTGCCATTGATTACAACTATTCGCGACCCGAGCTCAATGATTCAAAAGACATTATTATTAAAGGTGGCCGCCATCCGGTGATCGAACATCAGTTGCCTCTGGGCGAATCGTACATTTCGAACGATGTGGTGTTGAATCAGGATAGTCAGCAGGTGATCATTATCACAGGTCCGAATATGGCCGGAAAGTCGGCTTTGCTGCGGCAAACGGCCTTGATTGTACTTATGGCACAAATAGGCAGCTTTGTTCCTGCAGAAGCAGCTCAGATTGGTTATGTCGATAAAATATTCACCAGGGTGGGAGCGTCTGACAATATTTCGCTGGGAGAATCAACCTTTATGGTCGAGATGAACGAGGCCGCCAGTATCCTGAACAACATTTCGGACCGAAGCCTGATTTTACTGGATGAACTGGGGCGCGGTACTTCTACTTACGATGGTATTTCCATCGCCTGGTCGATTGTCGAGTACATTCATGAACATCCAAAGACCAGAGCAAAAACCATGTTTGCCACCCATTATCACGAATTGAACGAGATGGTAAAATCGTTCAGCCGCGTGAAAAATTTCAATGTTACTGTAAAAGAAGTGGGCAACAAAGTGATTTTTCTCCGTAAGTTGATGCCGGGTGGAAGTAACCATAGTTTTGGTATTCACGTTGCACGAATGGCCGGAATGCCGCCGTCGGTGGTTCGCCGGGCCGACGAAATACTGCTTCAACTGGAAGATACGCACCGAAAAGAAGGACTTTCGAAGCCTTTGGAGGGTATGGCTGAGAAAAGAGAAGGGTTTCAGATGAGTATTTTCCAACTCGATGATCCGGTTTTAAAACAGATCCGTGATGAGATCAAAAATATGGATATCAATCAGTTGACACCTCTTGAAGCCTTGAATAAATTAAACGATATCAAGAAGATTACCGGTCTGGATCGGCCGTTTAAAAAATAATATTCAGGAAATGGGCTAAAGTTTTTGTGTTTTTTTGGAGAACGAAAAAATAGGTATATATTTGCATCGCTGTTTTCAAAAGCACTAAACAGTACGTTCAAACCAGAAAATGTCGCAGTTTCCACCAGATTGCGGGATTGTAATGAAAAAGGCATCTTGGGTTCGGAATGAAAATTCAGGACTTCAAAATTATGCGAGAATAGCTCAGTTGGTAGAGCACGACCTTGCCAAGGTCGGGGTCGCGAGTTCGAGTCTCGTTTCTCGCTCTTTTCAAGGAGGCCCGGATGGTGGAATTGGTAGACACGCAAGACTTAAAATCTTGTAGCCATAGGCTGTGCGGGTTCAATTCCCGCTCCGGGTACTTTTTATTAAATCTGGCTTAGATTTTTATTGCGAGAATAGCTCAGTTGGTAGAGCACGACCTTGCCAAGGTCGGGGTCGCGAGTTCGAGTCTCGTTTCTCGCTCAAAAAAAAGCACTTCGAAAGATCGGGGTGCTTTTTTCGTTTCATTTGGATTCGTTATTTTTGAGATTATGGATTCTGAAAACTATTTCGTTTATGTGATTTCAAGTGAGGTTACTAATAAATTCTATGTTGGCATGTCGGCTGATCCTTATGACCGATTAAAACAACACAATTCTGGACACAGTCAATACACAAAAGGTTTTCGTCCTTGGAAACTTGTGTATTCCGAACTTGCAGGGAATAGAGAAGAAGCCCGAAAACTTGAAAAATATTTCAAAACAGGAGCTGGGCGAAAACGCTGGAAGAAAATATTGGAAGATCAGAATTTAAATCGTCATATTTAAATTTCAATACAAAAACACTTTAGACCTTGCCAAGGTCTGTTTATTTCAGTTAAGAACTACCCCCCTTTTCAATCGAGAAGTATACCACTAGTCATAACAAAGTGAGAATAAAATCTCATTTTTAATGCATGATAAGTATGTATACGAAACAGGAAATCATTATTCTAAGCTACCGTG